>CAZFMY010000024.1:0-24032 GCA_964520345.1 uncultured Gemmatimonadaceae bacterium
GGGAGCGAGCCCCAGCACCCACATTCTGGATATTAACCACTGCTTCACTCGAACCAGCAACCAACAATAAGCCTGCCAATATGCTGATCGTCCTCGAAGTTTTCATATTCCAGCTCCTCCTTGGTGGTCCCACTTAAAGCTAATTTGCGTTGCTGACTTTTATTTCATTGAGTTTGACTGTGCCATCTTTGTAGATTTTACCGATTTCTCTGATGAAATTATAGGAAATATTCGTCGTCTCCACCGGCTCGTTGCGAAAATCAAAGCGCAACACGACATCGTGAACTTGAACCTCAATATCGCTCACATCCGGATGGAGCGCCGGAAAAACGACGAAACCCTCTGCTTCCTGACCGCTGAAGATCTCCTCATTTTTGAGCATCGTCCGCCGTAAGAGGTCACGCCGCTCCTGATAGCGGGCATATTCATTACCTCGATAACCGATCGCGTAAGCGCGATAGTACGTATCGAGTTGCTCGAAGTTAAGACTCCAATATTCGCGCTTATTGGCTGCCTTGACGACGATTTTGCTCGGATCGATTTTGACTTTGGGATAGGCGTAATTCTTAATGCTGACACGAAACACAGTAAAGCGCTGTTTTTCCTGATCCGTACCCCAGAACACCGTATTGCCAAAGGTATAGGGATTTGTAGACTTAGCGCGAGCCTGAGAGTTATTAAAAAACTGACGATTCAGCTCTTCGGCGGTCATCGGCTTGAGCCGCACTTCGAAACGGTCCTGGGCAAAAGTCACCGTACCGTCATCAGCTACGCTCATAGAGGAAGCTTGATCCTCACTAGGTTGCAATGGGCCAGTGTAATAGTTGTAGCCGCAACCGTTCATCACTAATGCTAGAGAAAAAATCAAAAACGACCATTGTGCCTTTTTAACCATTCTTCAACTCCTCAGCGATCAAGCTCTGCGTCCAAAGAGGCCTTTATACGCCCCCATGAGTTGGCTTCGACAATCGTTGCTTGAAAAATACCTTCTATCGGCATCAAGATCAAGTCGGCAAAACGCTCCGAGAAACGAAAAGAGTTGAGCTGACCCGAAAGCGACCACTTAGCATCAAAGAGCTCGGGGTTCGCATCAAAATCATTGAACTCAACGTTAAAACCAATTATTTCTTCCTCGCGCAAATCGTGTTCAATACTTTGAAAGACCGCATTCATCTCAACGCGATCAAAGGGCACCAGCATAACTTCATAGTTTGTCACCCCGGCCGCACCCATGGTGCCAGTATATTCTACCGCCGCTTGAGTAAAAGGACCATCTTGTAATGCGTACCAAGCTGCAGCAGAAAAATTGACGAAAATATCTTCGTCGGGCGGCGGCCCGGCCAAAACGAAATGATTGGCTTCTGCACCGTTGCGCCGCAATTGCTCTTTGGGGCTCAGGTCGGTGAAATTTGCAAATTGCCCACCCGAATGATCCGCATCAATAAACAATTCCATCGCGTCATCTTGGAAGATCCGCACCGCAGCACTGCCAACGGGACGATCAACCTGATGTATATCGTCGCGAACCTGAGCGGCGACGTAGAGCCTGTTCGACGCTTTATTCCACCCAACCATGAGGCGCACTGAAAAATCTTCTGAATCGCCCGCCTCTACCTCTGGATTAATCAGGTCGTAAAACTGACCTGTCAATATCGTATAAGAGTCGCCTACAATATCCCAATCACTCAAATCCCCGTCAATGATTGGCACCTGGGAATCGGAAAACTGGAAAGCGCTGTAGACTTCTCCTTCAGGCTGATGCCCCCAAGCAGGGCTGACTGAAACTATTATTGCTATTCGCAGTATCAGCGCGGTGAAAAAAAAACGCATCCCAAAAATTTCAGCCAACGCCTTTTTAACCGGACTTTAAATGTTTCCCTAATTTAGGGGTGTATGATAACTAATGCCTAAGAGCGTGTCAAGCTATATAATAATAGGTCCCGCTAGTGACAAACTCATTTTACTTTAAATCGCAGAAGCTGTCAATAACAAATTTGACCATCCTTTTAAATCCATTTCTTCCCGATATGAATTTCTCACACTATAGTGCTTGAAAACTAGTCGGAAAAATCTCATTTTGGACGACTATACCGAGATTGCAACTCAAAAAAATCACATGTTTATCGAAATGCACAGCAAAAACGGAGAGAAACGCGTTTCTCAATCGGCATTTAGAACCATAAATAATTGTTTTTTATAGACAAAGCTATTCTACGCCGGCATAAATGGTTACAAAACCCCTGGTCCGCGTCTCGACCGAGTCGAATTCAAACCGCCGCCGAGCCACTTCAAAACCCAAAACCGTGGTCAAACGGTATCCCTGGTATTCGGAGAGATTGCTCAGTTGCGCAGTGGCAACCATACCTCTGAAACTGTCCAACGCTCCGGGCGCAACGAACTGGCGCCGTTGCTGGAAAATTTCGTATTCAATCCCCGTTTCTACAAAACTGCTGCGAAAGGCCGGGAAGCGCAACAACCCCGAAAAAAGATGTATCCACTCGCCGCGCAGCGGAAAAGACAGCCGCACATCCGCTTGATGGCGCAGTTCGCTCTTCCATCTGGAGACCAAAGTCCCACGCCCCAAGTTGAAACTGTACTCCGCCTTGCCGATCAGCCCTAAAAAATAGGCATTCATTCGCAAATCCTTCAATTCCAACGCGACTCGTTCACCTAGCTGATGATAGAATTGCCACTTCAACTTGGCATTGCACTTGAGACCGGGTACTCGCTTGAAATCCAGACCGAGCCAGGTGGTATTGATCCAGGTATCAGGGGCCGCCAATGGGTCGGTGACCAGACGCATTCCGCCACGGGTATTGGGCAATTGCTGCCATTGGAAGAGATCGTCGCGAATCGAGTCTTTGACTTTGCGCAGATCTTGGAAGAAGGTCACCCGCCCCCATCCTGGCTGGTCCCGATCGAATGTCAGGATCAAATAAGTTGCCAGATTGCGACGCTGGTCTGAGACCTGCCTTAGATGGAGTTGGCCAACGGTCAACCGCGCCGCAGGGCCCAAATGGGTTCCACTGAATATATTGTAACCGCGGCGATCCCTGGGATAGGGAAGGTCTGCCTCCTCGTCGTTTTCGAAACGATCGATCCAACCATTGTGATTCATATCCATCCCGTAGAGAAATTCCGGGCGGTCGGTGTGAAAACGCAGAAAAGGCTCCTCGTAATCCGGAATTAAATTGGGACTGTTCTCATTGTCGTTCTGATTGAAATCAGAGATGAAATCATTGTTCTCATCCCATCCTGGAAAAACCTCGCGGTCCCCCCCTTCCCATCCCTGCCTTTTCCAGTCAGGACGGCGATCTTGATCGTCGTTATCATCGACAAACTCATAGAGCTGGAAGTCGCTGCCGAACTCGACCTCGCCAGTGCGATTGACAACTGCCATTGACGTGGTATAACGCGGGCTAACCTCGAAGGCTTCAGCGAAAGCGAAGAATGGATAGGACTGTTTCGACACGTTGCAAAGCCAAGCGGTAGCCTGCTCCGAAGCGGTAGAATGAAAATCAAGGCCCGGGTTGGGATATTGCCGGTATTGTTGGTTGACATTCACTTCGACATAGGCCTTAAACCCTGTCAGGTCGTCGACTTCCAAAGTAAAACCGGCGATCTGATTCGCGGTGGGCAAACCGTAATCAAAGGAGACAACCCGCTGATTCGAATTGTCCTTTACATTGCCCGCCGCCGTCACCAGAGGATGATAGACCCCCTGCCGATCGGATGCGATCTCGATCTGGTAGTCGTTGGCTACCACCAACTCGATGGCCACCCTTTTGATATCGCCGGGGTCCGGCCCGGTATAAGATCGGTCGGTAAAATCGTAACTGATGACGATCTGCTCATTGCCATCTGCGGCGAGAAAACCTTTGCGCTGGAAACCGCCTTCAATGAGCGGACGAAAGCCGATCTCCGATCCGCGGATTTCACTACCGTCGAGATCGTAGATCGCAATATCGCTGGCGAAAAGAGCACCACCCCCCTCTCCATCGGCGGGAGAATCGTCGGTGATCCGAACGTAGATTCTCCCAATGCTGGAGGCGTTCTGCGGCCCGGTCAATGCTCCTTTGAACATATCGCCGCCAAAGGCTTCTAATTGGGTATGGGCCTGATGCGCATTGATGAAGGTGCCTCCGACCTTAGCAAAATCCCCCACTTGCACTTCCAACCGCCCACCGATCAGGTTGGTATTATCTGTGCGCTGCTGGGGAATCGGCTGCCCCGAGATTCCCGTATCGCTGACTCGCGAGAGAATGAGTGTCGCCGCGTACTTGTCGGAAAAAAAATCCCACTGCAAGCCATCAAAGAGCGGCTTGGAAAAAGTCATCGGCGTCAGGGTGGTTCGAATCTGGTTGCTCACGGTAATCGCATAGTGATACTGATCTTTGTGATCTGAGGCAATCACGAGATTGGAGAACCATGAACTGAAACGACCAGACTTCTCTACAGTACTACCGAAAGGCTGAGGATTCTCCTGCCGCCAATCATAGATCAACCAGCCGCGCATGAGGTAGTTGCCGTATATATCATAGAAATACTCGCCCTCCAGCGCAGTCGAAACATAGCGCTGATAGTGCTGACGGGCATAATTATCGTATTCGCGTTGTTGCCAACCGTACTCGAAATACAATTCTTGGGGCACGTAATATTTGCGGACAACCGGATCCAGCACGTCAAAGATCACCCCTGGACCTTTGGGTTCGAAAGAAACCTTGCCCCCCCGCTTGACTGTACCCAGACGCGTACCATAATCCTGAGCATTGATCCCAGTGGTTAGCGCCAGCAAAGCCAGGATCAATGCACGGTACAGGGTACTGAGCATTGATCTTGAATAACAGGTCCAGCAATCACCCATCAATACATCACTCCTATCGTTCCGCTGTGCCGTTCCTCAAACGAATCTGCCTCCACGCGCATCACCCACATATAGATTCCCGGCAAAACCAGTTCCCCATCTGAACCACGGCCATCCCATCGATGGGTAGCTGGACCTAAACCGTGCTCTGCACCGAATACGGTATGCACTTTGTTTCCTGCAAGGTCGTAGACATCGAAAATCACTGGCGTCGGCAAGGTCAACTGCAAGAGATTGAAAAAAATGACCAATTCGTCGTTTATACCATCCAGATTGGGTGTCAACCATCGACTAGAGAGAATGATATCCCCGACGAGCTTTCCCACCTGGGCCCGAGGGATTGCAACTGACAGATCCGATAACTCATCGATATCATCCGGCCCGAAAGAAACCGCATTGCCCGGCTGCAATATCTGCGGCACCTGCGGCCAGCGGCTATTGAAGGCTCGCGCCGAAAAGGTCGAACCAAAACGAAAAATGGGCAGGTCGAATGTAAATTCCAATACGTCTCCATCACCATCAACTAGCGGAAATTCGATCACAAAGTATTCGGGTTTATTTTCGGCGATCGAGAAATCTAACGATTTGCCATTGAGTTGTACGCCCCGGATCGAGTTGACCTTGATATTGGTATCGACCTCCAACCGGTCGTAGCCGCGGACCACCCCCAAGGCCCGTGTTCTTACTGCATAACGAAAAGTCGCCGGTTTTTCCGCCTCGGCTAGACGAGGAAAGACTTCAGCGAGCAATGTATCGGCAAGCGGCGGCTCTAAATAATCGAATTGCAAGCGACCTACTTCTCGGGTGTCAAAAATTCGTCCCGAGAAATCGATCCGAAACTGGAGATAGCGCCGCGGCCCCGGCGCCATCACCAATCCACCATTTTCGACCGACTTCCAAGGACTCCAATTCGCTTCGTCGGCAACAAGCGGCGCCCGTTCCAAGCGATCAAGTTGATAGTACTCTTCGCCCGTTACTTCGGTGATGAGCGAATTGCCAAAATCGTCTAGACTCTTCTGACGATAAAGCACCGGCGTATCGTCATTGCCGGATCTGACCCTTACTGACACCGATGAGAAAGCCCGTTCACCAACCGCATTTTCCAACCAATTGACTTGGCCGATAGTTGCGCGATCGCCCAAGTCTAGCAAATCGGTATAGTATACACCGCTGCTTAGGTACCCTGTACCGTACACTTCAATCTCATCCAATTCGAAGGGAGTTGTGGCTATCGATCTCAGCTTGATCAAGCGGACATATTGGGGATCTAGCGATAGATCGACGATGGCCTCCTCGTTGCGAACCTCGCGGGCAACAAGAAGATCCGGCGCATTCCGAGCCGTATTGGTCTGCTGGTCATTGATCCATAGCTCGTAACCACGCATGAAATCGTCGTGATAAGGAGCCGAAGGTGTTTTGACTAATGAGTTACGCGGATAAAAACGAACGCGGTGAATCCCGGTGAGAATACCCATATCGAGAATGATCCAGATCCCATCGGCATTGGCATCGGGATAGGTCACCGAAGGCTTGCGCTGATAGGCAACCTCGTGGTCGCCGTTAACTGTCCCCTCAAGCCATAAATTAATCAGTGACCGAGCCTGGTGCAGTGAGTTAGGAGCAGAAATTCTTCCGCGATCGAGCAGGACACGTGAAGCGATATTTTCATCGAGATCGAAGAATACCGGACTGATCCAACCTGGTCGCCCAGTGAAGTCGATACCGTTCTCGAGCGCGTTGGTTGTATCAACAACGACTTTCGCTCCGTTGCTTACAAGTATCTCAGGATCGATACCATCGCCACCGCCTTGCCAATCCTTTCCCCCCAGACCGATAGTGAATATCCGTACCGGCTGTGCGCATATGCTATAGGCCAAGAGATGTATGAAGATCATCGCCACCACCATCAACATGATTAGAGGCCAGCGTTGATCGATAAAAAAAACAAGCTAGTCCGTTGACTGTCCCCAGTAGCGAAAGATCTCTGTCCGATACGCAGCCCTGCTCTCGCTGCCAGTTGGTAACCCTGGTAACCTACTCTATTTATGAACTGCCCCACCGCTGTCCATCCCTTAAAGTCATTCTTCACATCGACCAATTCCCCATCGAGAAGCCGCAACCAGGTCAGTTCCAAACCAAACTGAACTTCGGTATGAAACTGCTGCCGACCGTAACGCGGGAAATAACTCACCCCCACCGTCTCGGCCAGGATCGGCTGAGTCCAGATTAGAAAAAATGTCTCTTCGAGGATCGATGCCGCTGGTAACCTGCGAGTAAAAGGCCGCACCTTGCGATACTCGCTCTTGAAGCGAGGCTCGAGTACCGATAGGCCAATAGGAATGCTCCATTCCGCCTTATTAATCATCCCCAAGAAACCAGATTCCATCCGCCCTTCCCTTCCCCAGACCAGTTCCCTGGGATCTCGTTGGCGCCAGTACTCCCACTTGGCCCGATGCAAAATTCGCACACCGTCACCTACCCAATGCTCAAAGTCTGCATAGAGCACATTCTTCCAGGTGTTGCGTCCCACCAACAAATCCTCGACGCGTCGCATCCGCCCCGATAAACCTGCAGGCTGGACCCAGCGGTTTATCGGATCGGCTATATCGTCGCGCAGCACGGCACCGTGCTCGAATAAACGAAGTCTACCCCTCGGCATCTCCCATTTCCAGTTGCACATGATATACCAAGCCCTGGTATGCCCGGAACTGGCCAAAGCGCGAACTTGTTGACGACCTAGTAACATATCCATGCCGGGTTTTATATTGAATCTCAGATAGGCGTTGAAACCACGCTGGTCACGCCGGTACGGATAATCGGGACGGTCGTCATCTTCGAATCGGTCGATAGTACCGTTATGGTTCATATCGAGACCGAAGAGAAACTCGGGCCTATCTGAGCGAAAACGCAGGAAGGGCTCATCGTAATCGGGCTGAAAATTGCGATTCTGATTGTGATCGTAGATAAAGTCACCATTCTCATCGTAGCCCGGAAAAACCGTTGGACTGCTTCTTTGCAGCGGACGCTCCCATTCTGGAATAGTATCCAGATCATCGTCGTCATCAACCATCTCATAGCGTTGAGGAATCCGATCCTTATAGCGAATAATCCCACTCGCTTCGGTCAGCCAATAGCCAGTCGAATAGGCAGCATCGATAGAAAAAGTCTCGACGAATAAAGTCCAGGGAAAACGGCGGTAGAGTAATGTGTTATAGGCGGCTGTCGCTTCTTCTATCGCATGATAACCACGGGCGACATTCGGACTCGGATAGAAACCATGGCGACGATTCAATACGAATTCGCCTTCCAGCGATAGCCCTTTCCAATTAGCCATTGTCCAGTTAACTCCAGCTACCTCGTTGGCCGCAGGTAGCGTATAGTCGACCTTCAATACGGTGCTATTGCTGCGATCTGCTATATTGCCAGCTGCGCGGTCAAAACCGAGAAAGACCGGCTCGGCATTGCGCCGCTGGCCATCGGTCTGCAAATCGGAAGTCATCTCAATTCGATAATCGTTGGCGATGGCCAGTTCGATGGAGGCTCGACGCAGATCGGAAGAATCCAAATTTTCACTACCGTAATCACTGAGACCACTCAAATCGTAATAAAGTACGATCGCTTCAGATCCATCGGCGACAAGCGCCCCCCCTGCATTACGCCCCCCATCCACTATCGGCAGCAAACCAATTTCGCTGCCGCGAATCTCCCGGCCACTGGTATCGACCATCACCAGATCATAGGAGAACACCACCGGGCCTCCACTATTATCGTTGGGAGAATCATCGCTGACCCTGACCCACAGATCCTGTAAATCCTGGTTCTGATGGGATGTCAGAAGCCCGTGTAAAGGATTTCCACTGACGAAGTCGTTCTTGGTATTGGCGTTATGAGCACCGACATACGAGAATCCCAAACGCAGATCTTCACCAGCATCCCATTCGGCATGTCCCCCGACCACATGGGTGAGATTGGTCCGCGTGTCGCGATTGGGTTCACTGGGTCGAGATAGGATCAGACTGGCGCGGTAAGCATCAGCTGCGTAATCGAGTCGCAGGCCATTGAAACGCGGTTTATAAAAGGTCAGCGGAGTAAAACTCGTATAGATCTCATCACCGACCATCAGGCGGTAGGTCCCACGACCATCTCCGTCAGAAGCAATCACCAATCGGCTGAAAAAACCGGTATAGGTATTGCGGCCAGTTCCGCCGTTGCTAAAATCGTTGAATGGCTTTTTCATGATCGCGCTACCTCTCGCCTCAGGCTGGGTTTGGGTCCAGTTATAGACTAACCAACCACGCCCAAGCAAAGTACCAAAACGATCATAAAATTGCGAACCTTCAAGCAATTGGTTTACATACCGCCTATACCCTTCTTCAGCATAAAAAGACTCCCGCGTGTACCAGGGTTGTGAATAGGTTTCACGGAGTTGGCGCGGACCGTACCACTTGTGCAATTCGGGCAGAACATAATCCATTCCGAAGCTCGGACCCACCTCCCCAGCAGAACCAGTTTGACCCAGGACCGGCCGACCTGCGGCCAGATATTGACTCGATACGGCCTTGGCGCTCAGCATGAACAAGACAGCTGAAATTATTAGGTATCGCCGCACGACTTTGCCTCAGTAAACCACGGATACGGCAGCAGTAAAAGGGGTACCTGTTCCAGCATCAGTAGCGTATTCGACGCGCAGTAGATAAACACCAGGGGGCAGCCGTCTTCCACCTCCATCTCTTCCATTCCATACCACGTGATGTTCACCGCTAATATGCTGACTTGCAAAACTAAGATCTCGTACGCGATGCCCTCTCAGATCGTAAACACCGACATTGAATATCCCGGGACCATCGACCTGAAAAACAGAGAATCGCAATACCGTCTCGTCGTTAATTCCATCGCCGTTGGGAGTACATATCCGCGAAGATATCTCTGGGTTCATAAACAATTGTTCCTGATCCAGAGCAGCAACTACGACCATAGACTGGCTGGGTGCAGATGATCCCACATCTCCCTCGCTGACTCTCTGTTCGACACCTGGCCGCTGACTATTAGCCAACCCTAGAGAAAAAATCGTACTATTGCGAAAAATCTTAGTGCGAAAGCGAATAGCGTAGACAGGGTCTCCTTCGCGCACGACTGCGGGGAAAGCCAATTCCAACGCACCAGATTCTACACGACTCAGCGCCAGTTCTCCCGGCCATAGCGCAGTACCTCCACCCGAACGCATCGAAAAATCACTACCGCTTTGGACCGAAATCAAATCCATAGGCGCCGCAGTAGAAGAGCGCAACGTGATCTTGTCGAAACCCGGGTCGGTGCGAGCAAAACGCGGTTGCCAGTACAGTGTGAATTGGTGTTCCCGCCCTAATTCGAGGCCACGCACAGGCCAAATTTCAGCTAGAGCCTGATCGACCAGCGGTGGTGTGAAATTGAGTTTGATCCGACTCACCTGGGCAGCACGCATCGGATCACGACTGCGCAAACCCACCTTAATCTGTGCCATTCGCCTTGGGCTCGGCGATTTGAAAATCTCTCCACTTTCTCTATAGACCTCACTCCAATTACTCCACCGCGGCCCTGGAAACTCCTCGACCACTACCGGACCACGGTGACCGATATTGCGCATATTGACCCAGCGATCCTCAGAAATTTCGCGACCGAAACGATCGTAGTAGCGCGTGACTGTCAGTAGATCATCGCCCGACCGGGTATACAACTCGAGATCCGTTCCCAACGGGGCCTGACCATCCCATTCTACCGTAGAGAAAATACGAGTCTTGCCCAACTTGATCAGCGGAGAGGTCAGTTCGACATTGGATACATAGCCTTCTCCGTAAGCTTGTATCTCGCTCAAACTCACCCTCTCCACACTAGATCCAACCAGATCCAAACGCCGCAATTCGATATGCCGCACTTCCCGTATCGGAAACGACTCTTCGAGTTGCGAAAAAGAATAGGGGTTGAGGCGTTCGTCAAACGCAGTCCACACTAAATCGCCAGATGGGTCCAGCGAACCATCGGAGAGCCGTAATTGATAAGCCATCGGGGGATCCTGTGGGCTTACCAACCTAACTCGGTCGATCCAATACCTGGCCCCTAGATCAATCGCAAGCTGGTTTTTATTCTTGAATGGATCGTACACCTTGAGATCGGCAGAGGAGCTTCGCAGTCCATCGGTAAGTTGCCGTCGGATAAAATTAGTAGCGAGGCGCTGATCTTCAAAGAGCGGGCGTTGAGTCAGGGCTACTATGTTGTCCCCAAGGGCGTGGACTTCGACCTCCGCCAACCGAGGACGCTCGCGACGATAGTGTCGCACCGGACCCCGCTCTGCATCCGACAGAACGGCATAGGTTTCGGGCAGTACTGGTATTTCACGGCCAGCCGTAGTGACCCTGAAATAATCGATTGCTCCTTTATCGCCTATGGTCAAGCGCGTGTACTCGTCGGGAGAAACTCGACCGCCGCGCGGACCATCGCTGGCAAGGGCGTCAATCCGCACAAACTGGACCATTTCGCCCTCGACCCCCGCAGGCACCGGCCGGACCGGCGCTATCGGAAAGGTGAATTCGCGTTGATCCTTGTTGCGGTGAATCACCTGGCCAACGCGGAAGAATTGACGTCTCCTCTCGCTACCGTACGTATTTCGACCATCCGAAACCATGACCCGAAACTTGAGAAAGGGATCGCCGTCTGCAGCGAAGCGCACCGCAATTTCTCGAACAACGGTGGCCCGACCCAGATCAATTTCTATATACCAGTTGTCGATCCCATCCTCGGGATCCGGAGCCCAGGAAGTAGACACATCGCCGTCGATTATACGATCGGCCAACTCCAGATTGCTTCCCGCCTCGCTGATCCCACCCACAAGAGTATCCCCTTCGGCAGCAACTCGGCTAAAAGAAGCAGCATCGATCACTGCATTGATATCGGCCCGCAAAAATCGCGGCCATACGGTACCCCCAGGTGTGATAACATGAACTCCGGCCGGCCCCTGCCAAGCACCCCACTGCTCCTGACCCTCAACCAAAACTCGCCCCGCTTGTAGGACATATCCGTCCTGGGCTTCTACCGATATGCAGGACAACCCTCCACAGAGTAAAACCCACTTACACCACTTCATTTTACCACGCCAACAATACCCTGGCGCTCCACTGATCCGGTATCGGCTTTGAGACGCAGACGCCAAATATAAAACCCGGGCACAACGAATTGCCCACTATCACTACCACCGTCCCAGATCTGGGTCCGCCGCCCACTGGCAGTTGGCCTGGCATCGAAATGCCTGATTCGCCGCCCGCTTAAATCATAGATATCGAAATACGCTGTGGCTGCTCGCGTCAGCTTGAGCAATACATACGAGACGACCAGGGCATCATTGACCCCGTCGCCATTAGGAGTAAAGACCCCGGCACTGGTCCGGACCTGATCTAGCAG
Source organism: uncultured Gemmatimonadaceae bacterium (assembly GCA_964520345.1). GTDB lineage: Bacteria > Latescibacterota > UBA2968 > UBA8231 > UBA8231. The sequence goes on from CAZFMY010000024.1 coordinate 12,296, forward strand.
AGGCAATTGGCCCTGTTCATCTCTTACCCGCACGATCAAGTCACCGCCAAGTGAGAGTGGATCGACATCCTCCGCATATGCTGACTGCTGCACGGCGATCAACTTCCCATCTACGCGGCGCTGATCAATCGCCTGTACGTCGAAATGGGTCGCATCGCGAAAAACAGTAGCGCGAAGTAACACCTGGATGAACGTACCGTCCTGCAACACCGTATTTCGCAGACGTATCGACGTCTTGTCGCGAGAGGGAAAAGCAGCCAGGAAATCGACTTCACGATCATCGATCAGCACCTTTTCCACCGCATCGACCCGGGCAGCAGTTTCGATCTGGATCGCCTGAAATCCCGTATCCCCATGGGGCAGTATCGACCCGTCGGTCCGCAATCGGCGAATCCGAGTCCGCAGCGATACGGTAAAGAAAGTTTCGCGTCCGGCATCAACAAGCAAAGGGGCCACTTCGGCCTCCAAACGCTCGGCGATCGGCGGGTTGAGATACTCGATAATAAGACGCTTAATCGCAATGCCCGGCTCATGAATAAATAAGCGAAACTGAATATAGGGCACGGCATCTGGCGAGCGCACCAGACCGTCAGTCACCGTTTCCCAGGGACTCCAGGCAGGATTGCGAATTATCGGTCCTTGCTCAACCGAGTCGAGCGTTGTCCATCCCGCAGCACTAACTCGTTCTTTGTCCGCTCCAATGCCGGTGAACCGAAAGTAGTGCAACGGCTCCCTGTCCGGGCCTGAGCGCGTCTGCACCGTAACCGGCAAATCCTGAATATCTCCCCCGTCATATCGAACCCGGCCCCATAGTGGACGCGGACCCTCCGTAGCGAGAATCGGCACCGATACGAATTCTCCAGTGGGCAGTGTACCATCGCTGTACACTTCTATTTCGGCTAGCTCCCAGCGACGATCCTCGCGTACTACCAGGCGGATATAGCGCACATCGCGACTGGCAAACCGCTTCTCGACCACAGGCTGGCGATTCGGATTAGAAGGATAGAAGTCAAAGACCCGCGTAAATGTCCTTTCCAGTAAATTGAGATCCTCTTCAAGTTCATCGATGGTGGCCAAACTAAATGCTCGAGGAAAAAGCTGTTTGTGTTCGCCATCCAAACGCGGAAAAAGACGGATGCGGTTCACGCGGAACGTGGCGCCCAAATCGATGTAGATCGGCGAAGTGCGCGTGAGTTCCGTGCGCTCTGCAAAGTCATCCGGATCAAAAGCAGTGTTCGGATCGCCGTCGTATAAGACGCCGGCATCCGGCAGAAACGTGGCCTTGCCACCACTCGCACTAGGGATCAGTACGACGCCCCCACGCCCATCAATCCCAGGACCCAGATTGCTCTTGGGCTGTACATTCCAAGTCCAGATGGAATCCTGATTCAGCGCCATAAACCTGTGCTCGGCCAATGCCCGATTCCATCTAGGGATTCCGCCCCCTCGCCAGCCCACACCGAGTGAATCAACCCCATACAAGGGACAAGTAACGGACAGACTCAAAAAAATAACGACTAGATGCCTATGCCAGAACCGATACCCGCAGATAATTGACAACAATACACTCCGACTGGTCAATTCACAATGGAATATTCTAAATCTGTGAATAAAAATTAGATCTATCTACAATATACTAACTTATCATTGAATAATAATTGAATATCACTGGTTGCATCTATTATTTTGCGCAATTATAATATCGGAGACCGAACCCCGTTAAAGAGAAATTGAGATTTTATCCTTTCAATAAGAAGGATTTTTTTATATGTTCATTATTATATATTTAATAAAATTTACAATATTTGACCTCTTAGATTAGGCCATCTCTTACGGAGGCCCTGTGATGATCCGGCTGTTGACGGCAGTGCTATGCACCTTGTTTCTACCGAATGATAGCTTCACCGAAATCAAGCGATGGCGCGTTGGCGACGACGCTCAGCCCTGGTCCATGCGTCCCGTCACCGGTCGACTCGACCTGGGTCGCAGTTGGGTGGTTGAAATCGTCGCCGATGACGATGGCGATGGATTGATCGATGAAGATCCTGTCGACCTTCACGACAACGATGGCGACGGCCTCTTTAATGAAGATCCCACCGACCCGCAAATCGACAACGATGGCGACGGCGCGATCAACGAAGACCCGAATAACAATATCGACGACGATGGCGATGGAGAAATAGATGAGGACCCACCCGAACTGATCGACAATGACATCGATGGATTGATTAATGAGGACGGTCCTGATCCACAAGTCGACAATGACGGCGATGGACGACTCAACGAAGATGGGTTGTACACCCCCTATGACGACGATTGGGACGGCCAGATCAATGAGGACCCAATCAATAATCTGGACGACGATGGAGACGGGCTAATCGATGAAGACCCACCCTTACCCGAACACGGCGGGGGCATCACGACCTGGCTCAGACCAGTGTATCTCGACAGCATGCGCAATTTGGCCTATATGCTCAACCAACGCTACAATGCTGGAGAATTCGGCGGGATCATCCCCGGCAAGGCATCACAACGACCCTTTATGGTGGTACCTAGTGCGTATGGTTTTCGACGCGAGGTCGCCGATCCGATTTCGGCGAGTTACTGGGCCGCAGCAGGAGTCATCGCGCGCGAATATTCCGAACCTGCCACTGATGGCAATTTAAATACGGCCTTTACCTCTACCAAATACGGTCGCGGCGGCCTCGGCGTCAACTTGATGGGCTTCTACTATATCAACCGCATCATCTTCCGCCCACGGCCGACCCTGCCCGGCGGATCTATCTCCAGCTACTATATCCGCTACGGCGATCAGACCAGCATCGACAGCCGCTCCCAAGCGATACAGGCGCGCAAAACTTTGGTCCCGGCCATTCGCGGCCAATTTAACCCGGTAGTCAAGGATCTCCGTTTTGACCCGCCCTTTGTCGCTGGACGCGTTGATATAATGTCCATTGATCCCGAGGGTAAACTGAGCCAAATCGCCGAACTCTTTTATTTGGGGGATGGCTATGGGATCGACGGACAATACACCTCCGCCATCATCGACGTGGGCACCCCAACTCCACGCGCTCGCCGTTATGACCGCGAGATCGAGCAATTCGCCGGCTCAGACCGCAGCACGTATGAAAGCCAGTTTGCGGTAGATGTCGAGGGCAAAGCAGTCAACTGGGGCAAGGTGCGTTGGCGGGGTCGCCAGGATAGCCCCGAAGGAGATGTCCGCATCCAGTTTCGCGTCGGCAACTCGCTCGACACCCATATCTACGCCCGGCGTTTAGGCCCCGGTCTTTCCGATACCAAAGACGCTGACGGCGCTCCTCTGGACCTTTTTTCCTGGATTAAGATCCCCGAAGGGCGCGTTCCGGAACGCGAGCTTCAGTATAACGAGATCGGTATCGATTTGGGCGAAGACGGGCTTAAAGGCTGGAGCTATTGGTCAGCCCCTTTCAAACTGGCTGACGGCAAGATCGACGAGACCCTGCCCGAATCTGAGTGGTGGAAAAGCGGGGTACAACTTCCGTTACTGGGGGGCACCCGATACATCCAATTCAGGATCTTATTTGATAGTGCGCAACACAGCGCGGCCTTATTGGACTTCATCGAATTCGATTATGATACCCCCATGGTTTCCGGTGGCGTCGTTGCCGAAATCTATCCTCCGAGGGTACCACTGGGGGAGGAAACTACTTTTAACTACTTTATACGCCCTTTCTTCGAGTCGGAGGAGACATCCTCCTTTAATCGCATCGAGATCGCCGTACCCAGCATCGACACCCAAATCGAGGCTCTGCGCTACGATGGACAGGCTTGGGTCGAGATAGCCGGAACAGATGGTGCAGATGATCAACTATTAAACACCTTCCCCACTCGGCTTGCCCCAGCCGAAAACAGCGCCGATAGCCTGGGGCAGTTCGCCCAGAGTATCTCGATAGACCCTCTTACCAACTCACCAAAGCTAGAGATCAAACTACCGCAAATGGGAGCTGAACACTTCCGGTTTGATCAAAATATCGAGATCGTCTTCAAATCCAAGCTCTTTCGCGGATCGAAAGAGTTTACAAGCTCTGTGTCCAATGATGAAGTCGGCGACCCCAGTACCTCAATACCACAACCAGCCTACGATGGCGACGCCACACCCGACATAGCCACCAATGCTTTGATCGTCGTCGCGGACGCAGTCGAAGAGCTCGTGCAATCACCGAAGATCGTCCCCAATCCCTTCACTCCCAATGGCGATGGGATCAACGACGTAATCACGTTCAGCTTCAACGTGTTCCTCTTACTGGAACAGGTCCAGGCCGAACTTGATATCTATGACCTTTCCGGCCAATCTGTTTTCCAATTGCAAAAACAAGGATCCACCGCAGGCAATCTTGAATTTCAGTGGGACGGCCGCGATAAAAACGGTCAGCTGGCTCCACCCGGGCTGTATATATACCGACTGAGTATCGACTCCGACCAAACGCCCACTGAGCGGTCTGGTTCGCTTTCGCTCGTATATTGACCTCGATCGCCAAGCATCGCGGCATCGGGAAGGGACGGGGATTCATCATAGTTCCCGTCCCTTCCCATTTTGTTGACGCGGTTCTACTCTGACCATGGGAAATAGCCCTAACCGCCTGTTTCCTTCCTCTATACTCTTCCTTACAGCGCTGACACCACGCATAGCCTATCTCTACGAACACCGCGAGAGTCCATTCTTCAACTCGCCTGTTGTCGACGCGAAAACCTTTATTGAAAAAGCCCAACTCATCGCCGGTGGCGAGTTATGGGGTGGGACCGAGCCCTATTGGCAACCTCCACTCTATATTTATCTGCTTTCCCTCGTCATCTGGCTCTTACCCTCTACCTATTGGGTCGGGATCAGGCTCTTACAATCTGTACTAGGTGCTTTTAGTTGCGTCCTGATTTATGCACTTGCCCGTCGGGTCTTTGGCGAACGCGTAGGTCGTATTGCAGGAGGCATGGCTGCTATCTGCGGGTCCCTTCTCTACTTTGAAGGAGAGCTCTTATCAACAACCGTCGAGATCACACTCAACCTGCTATTGCTTTACCAAATCTGCTCGGCATTGGACACCCAGCAGCGATCAAAGTGGATCCTGGCCGGCATCCTGGCAGGGCTTTCAGCCCTGACCCGTCCAAATATTCTGCTCTTTATCGGAGTTTTCTGTAGCTGGCTGGGCTGGCGTCAATGGCGCAATGCCGACCATATACCTCGCAGTACGCCGATCTGGTTCATCGTACCAGTCGCGCTAGTAATATTGCCGATAACCTGGCGCAATTGGAACACCGAACCCGACCTGGTATTCATCTCCTCAAATGGCGGTATCAACTTTTTTATTGGCAATAACGCCAATTACGAGCACACCGTCTCACTGCGCCCCGGTATGCAGTGGGATCATATGGTTATGGAGCCCGTGCGGGCAGGACATACCACCGCCGCAGCGAAATCATCTTTCTTCATGCATAAAGGCCTGCGTTATATCACTGAAAATCCGGTCGAAGTATTCGGCCTCTATCTCAAGAAAGGATATCACTTTCTCGCAGGCCCAGAAATCAAGCGCAACCAGGATATTTACTACGCCCGTGAACAATCGTGGATTCTAAGCCTTCTGCTTTGGAATTGGTACTTATCCATTCCATTCGGCGTGATCGGGCCATTGAGTCTACTAGGTTTGGGGATAAACATGACAAAACGCATCCCCGCAATATATATCCTCCGCCTATACACCATCTGTTATCTCGTTTCGATAGTGCTCTTTTTTCCTGCCGCCCGCTATCGGATGCCGGTGCTACCGGTACTGATCGTCTTTGCAGCGTCGGCCATATGGCATCTATCCCTCAGCATTCGCAGCCGATCATGGTCTCGCACCACATTGCTCGCTGGTCCCTTAAGCGGCCTACTGATTGTCTTTAACCTGGCACAAGCGGCGCCAAGCTCTGAAGATCCTCAGTTATGGTTCGACCTTGGCGAAGTACATTTGCGCAACGGTGAGTACCCCCTAGCAGCAGACTACTCCCGGCGAGCATTGGCTTTAGATCCCCACTATAACTACGCTCGACACAATCTGGCTCTGGCCTATTTCCATCAAGACGAGTTCGCCAAAAGCGAGCAGGAAGCTCTGGCTACCTTGACCGAAAATCCATTGCGGATAGACACCCGGGTTTTACTCGGGAAAATCTATCTTGCCACGCAGCGGCCCAAGCCCGCTGAGACTTTTTTGCGTCAAGCCCTGGACCGTGATCCTGAATCGGCTGTTGCACATTATTTTTACGGCCGTCTGCTCTACGCCCAAAAGAGGTTTGCCGCCGCCGTTACCCACTTGCAAAAAGCCCAGATCGGTCAACCCAGTTCCTTCTCGCTACACTACGACTTGGGGCGCGCGCTCCAGCAGGCCGGGCGCTCAAATGAAGCCCTCATCGAATTCCAGCAAGCCTTGCGACTTGAAAAGAGGCCACAAGCGTATGTTGCAATCGGAGCCTCATACCTGCTCTCCGGTCGCAGTCAAGAAGCACACCGCCAGTTTGTACGAGCATTAGAAATAGATTCGGAAAATCCGGAAGCCCATATCAATCTGGCTCTACTCGACATGCAAGACGGGCATCTCCATAAAGCCATTGACCGTTTGCACAAAGTACTGCAACGCCATCCTTCTCCCCAAGCGCAGAGGCTCCTCGAGGAAGCCTATCGACAGAAAACCAATGATTAATAAAGGCAGCAATTCGGTACACATCATATGCACCATAGCCATCCTCACTGGCACGTCGCCCATCTTTCTTGGGGCCACACCCCGGTTCACCGATGTCACAAAGGCCGCTGGTATCGACTTCGTCAATCAGTCTGGGGACGCAGAAAAAAAGCATATTACCGAAACCCAATCAGCAGGTAGCGGTTTCTGGGATTACGATCTCGATGGAAACCTCGATATCTTTCTCACCAGCGGAGCGCGCTCCGACTCCGTGCCAGGAACGGCACTTTATCGTGGCATGGGCCAAGGCCTCTTCACTAATAAGACCAAATCCGCCAACGCAGGACTGAATGGATGGAATATGGGAATAGCCTTCGCCGACTACGACCAGGATGGTGACCCCGACCTCTATCTGACGCGCTGGGGGCCCGATATCCTCTTGACCAACCATAGAGACGGCAGATTCGAAAACGGCACGGCCGCCGCCCGACTCGGTTCGAAAGGCTGGGGCATTGGTGCGGCCTTTGCCGACTATGACCAGGATGGAGACCTCGATCTCTATGTGGCAAACTACATCCAATTTGAGCCAGGTGGACCCCCTTTTTACGATCGCCAATGCACGCATAATGGCGTACCGGCTGCCTGTGGTCCAATTGGAGCGGAAGCCCAACCGGATATACTGTACCGTAACGAAGGGGACGGTACGTTCCAAGATATCAGCCGCCAAGCCGGAATCCAAGACGCAACCTACTACGGTATGGGCGTCGCCTGGTCCGACCTCGACGACGATGGCGACCTCGATCTTTATGTAGCAAACGACGGAGATCCGAATTTTCTGTGGCGCAACGATGATGGAGACTTCGTCAATACTGCTCTCTCCGCCGGTGTGGCCTACAGCAGCGATGGCCGTCCCCAGGCTGGCATGGGTGTGGCACTAGCAGATTTTGACAATGATTTGCGAATTGATATTTTCGTAACCAATTTTTCTCAGGACCACAATACGCTCTACCGCAATCAGGACAATGGTTTTTTTGCCGATATCAGCGGGCGTGCAGGCTTGGCGGGAACTAGCCGTCCGTTTATGGGTTGGGGCACCCTATTTTTCGACTTTGACCACGATGGCTGGCAAGATTTATTCGTAGCCAACGGACATCTAATGCCGGCAATCGAAGAGGGCGGTGGTGGCCTCCGCTATCGGCAACGCAACCAGCTATTCCGCAATTTGGGCAATGGCGGTTTTAAAGATGTGGCAACCGGTGCATCTTTCAAAGCTCGCGAGGTCAGTCGAGGTGCGGCAAGTGGGGACTACGATCAGGATGGCGACCTCGATCTCCTGATAGCCAATCTGGATGCCAGACCAGCTCTATTGCGGAACGACGTTGAATCCAAGGGCCATTGGATTATGCTGAATTTGCGCCGGGGAAAAATTGACGCCATCGGAACACGGGTATTAATTGATGCTGGTAACCACCGCCAGATCAGGGAAGTACAGACCGGTTCGAGTTTTCAGTCCCAGAGCGATACCCGCCTGCATTTTGGCTTAGGATCAGCTTCTATCGCCAATATAGAAATCGTCTGGCCCGGCGGAGAGCGGCAATTATTCCCTTCCGTACCTGCCGACCGCCATTATATCATCCATCAAGGTATCGACGCCCTTTCCACAGAGTAAATATCTATGCGATTTCTCATCATCTTGCTCATTTGTGCTGCTTGTGGGAGCGAAACGCCCACTCCCCGCTCACCCGATCCACCACCGATTGACCCTGCGCAAACCACAATGGGTACCCAGGCCTTTGCCACAGGCCGATCACTGCAGACTCGTGGACATTTCGCCCAAGCGGAACAAGCCTTTCGCCAAGCGTTGAAAGAATCCCCTTCCAACCCTCAGTACCACTATTATCTCGGCGTAGTCTTGCACGCCCAGAGCCAATTCAAAGAAGCTCAGACGCATTTAAAAAAAGCTCTCGAGATAAAACCGGACTACGCCGGACCTCAAATCGCACTGGGAAAAATGCTCTATGATGTCCACGGCAAGGTCGAGGAGGCCTGTGAATACCTTAATAGCGCTATTACACTGGCCCCCCAAGCCACCGAAGCCCGCTCGATACTGGGCAAGATATACCAGCGGGAAGGCCGTTTAGAAGAAGCCTCCACTATCTTTACCGCCATCTTGGCTGATGATTCCACATACACTCCAGCTCTCAATGGGTTGGGTTTTGTCCATTTACAGCAAGGCGAATACCAGCAGGCCGAAGCCCGATTGCGCCAAGCGACGCGTTTAGATCCGCACGAACCGAATGCCTTTCTGGGTCTGGGGCAAGTATACCTGCGCTCGGGTGAAACCGACAAAGGACAGCGACTGATAGCTCGCTCTCGGGCTCTTAGCGATCAGAACGACCAGCTCCAACCCCATAAGGATGCCGTGCGCAAATATCCCGATCAACCAAAAGCCCACTCGAATCTCGCCTCGTTATACCATCGTTTTGGACGTCTCAAACTCGCTGCCGAGCACTACCACCACTCCATACGGATCGACTCCACATATGGCCCAGGGTACCAGGGCTTGGGTAATATGTACCAGCAACGCGGCAATGATGCGTTATCCGCCCGTTACTATTTAGAAGCACTGCGCTGGGACTCAACCCTGGCCGAAAGCCATAACAACCTCGGACTCCTCCTCTACAAGAAGGGTGATTTGCAACGCGCGATCGAAGCATATAAAAAAGCTGTACAACACGCACCTGAAGTAGGATATTATCTTTCGAACCTGGGTAGTGCCTACTTCGAGAATAAGCAGTTGGAGCAAGCTCAACTCATTGCAGAACAAGCCAGCGCAATAGATTCCACCCTTCCCAGTACTCGTATACTATTGGGAGAAATCCATGCAAGCCGGGGCGAATTGCGACAAGCACTAGATCGGTGGGAGGCCATACCGGCGACAGACCCAACCTATGATCACCTGCAGCAACGAATCGCAGAAGTCCGTCGAAAGCTTGATAGACAAGAGCAATAAACGTGAGATATTACCCTGTAGTGATTGGTATTTCTCTTGCAATTCTGTACGGCTGCAACCAGGCTTCGAGATCCGAAAGTGAAAGTCAGCGTCTATTGTTAAGCGGCCGCTCTCTGGCCGAGGATCTCCGCTTCGCTGAAGCACGAAAGGCCTATGAAAAATCCCTTGCACTCGATTCACTCAATGCCGACACACACTTTGAACTAGGGAATTTAAACGCCCGACTCGGTCGCCTAAATGAAGCTATTCAAGCTTATTCGGCATCGGTAGCAATAGACTCCTCACACTACCGTGCTCGCCACAATCTAGCCGTAATCATTGCCGATCAAGGCCAACTCCCCCAAGCCATCGAACTATTAAAAGAATTGTATGATTATAACCCTGCGTTCAGCACCCTGGCGCTTTTTTATACCAAGCAAGGCCGTTATGACCTGGCAGAATCTACACTAGATAAAGCGTTAAGAACGAATGGCGTCCACCTAGACGAACGCCGCCAACTCGGCCATTTATATCTGCGTCAGGGCCGCTATGGCGAGGCTAAGATCGAGCTCGACCACGCCCTCGCACTCGATTCAACCCAAACCGAGAGTCATCGTCTCCTGGGCCTTTTACACCTTGCCGAAAAACGCTATGAACAAGCACTGGAATCCTTCAATATAGCCATTGAATATGATCCATATTCTGTCGAGGCCCACTATAACTTAGCTTCAACGCTCACCGCGCTTAAGCACGAAGAAAAAGCTCGAGAAGCCCTGGCTCGCTTCGATACACTATCGACATATGCCGCTCATATCGCTCGCCTGCGGCGCCAGCTTGACCTCGATCCCGACGACCTCGAAACTCACATTGAATTGGCCTATGCCTATCGTCGACTCGGTAACGACGACGCTGCCCTCACCCACTATCACTCGGCATTAGATAGCCATCCAGATAACTTAGAAGCCATCTTAGCTCTGAGCGGATTTATGCTCGAGCACGGGGCTGACACTGAAGTCATCGAGCTATCTCGTAAGGGTATAGCACTTAATCCTGAAGACACACGGATCAGTAATCTCTATTTTGACCAAGGCTATGCCCATATGCGCAACAAACGCTATATGAATGCCATCACCGCATTCGAGAATGCCGTACACGTGGATCCTTCCCTGGCTAAGGCCTGGAACAATCTCGGCAATATTCATATCGTCCTCGGAGATACCGCCGCCGCCCAGCGATCTTTTGTAGAAGCGATTTCCGCAAATCCGCAAATCGCCGAAGCACATTATAATCTCGGCAGTATATATCTGGAAAATTCAGACTTAAATCGGGCCGAACAGGCCTATAAAGCCGCTATCGGAACCGATTCAACCTTTGCCCGTGCCTTTTATGCACTGGCCAGTATCTACCACAAAATGGGCCGTCTCCAAGAAGCGAAACAAGCCTATCGGGCTTTTATCGCCAAATGGCAGGGCGATCCGAGCTTTCTCCGCCAAGCGCGCCAGCAACTCGCGGGATTGGACCATCCTCGAACCGAAACCTCTCGATGAACTTCTCGATACTGATCTGCTTAGTATTTCTTGCCTGTAGTCCAGAAGACCAGCCCGATCAACCTGTACCAATACAGCAGCAAAATTCAAAGGCTCAACCCGAATCATCGACGCAAACGATACGATTTATCGATGTGGCGGTGGAGGTCGGTCTAACCTGGCATCACCAGAATGGTCGCAGTGAAAAACGCCATTTCCCCGAAACGATGGGGGGAGGTGGGGCTTTTTTCGACTACGACGGCGATGGCGATCTCGATATCTACGCTATCAATGGCGGCTGGATCGGAACGAATAATCGCACCGATCATCCAGTCAATGCTCTCTTCCGCAACGACAATACCCGCTTCACTAGTGTCGAGACGGTACTCGCCGATTCAGGCATCGGCATGGGCGTTGGCATCGCAGACTATGATGCCGACGGAGATCTCGACCTCTACCTCACCAACTTTGGCCCCAATGCTCTCTTCCGCAACGACAATACCCGCTTTACGGAGATCGCAAAGCACACA
>CAZFMY010000024.1:24132-49591 GCA_964520345.1 uncultured Gemmatimonadaceae bacterium
CAATGCTCTCTTCCGCAACGACAATACCCGCTTTACGGAGATCGCAAAGCACACACGGGTCGATGATCTGGGCTGGGGAACGAGTTGTGCCTTTGCCGACTACGACCGCGACGGCGATCTCGATCTATATATCGCCAATTATGTCGAATACGATCCTGCGACTCACAACCCCAACCAGATACCTTATATGGCTGGGTACGAAAGCTACAATACTCAAATTCCTCCGGGATATCCGCATCCGGATAATTTTCGCGGCCAGGCCGATGTACTCTTTCGCAACGATGACCTAGCAAGCTTTTCAAATGTATCCATTGCCGCCGGTATAGCCGACGACGGAGGAAAAGGGCTAGGCGTGGTCTTCGGAGATTACGACCTGGACGGGTGGCCCGACATCTACGTCGCCAACGACGCCGTGCGCAATTTCCTCTACCACAACAATCAGAATGGAACCTTCTCTGAGAAAGGAGCTGTCACGGGAGTAGCCTACGGCCAGGATGGACAGATGGAAGCGGGAATGGGCGTCGATTGGGGTGACTACGACGGTGATGGCCTCATCGATCTTACGGTGACCAATTTCCAGGCCGAACCCAATGCGTTGTACAAAGCCGAAGATGGATTTTTTTCAAACGCGACTTTTGCCTCGGGCACCGGACTCCCTTCAATACCCTTTCTGGGGTTCGGCACTCAATTTTTCGACCCTGATCTCGACGGTGATCTCGACCTATTCGTAGCCAATGGACATGTCCTGGACAACGTCGAGAAGATCGACCAATCGACCAGCTATGGACAACGCAACCTGCTCTTCCGCAATGATGGAGCACAAGATCGTACCCAGGTCCGCTTCACCGATATTTCCACCCTGGCCGGACCGGGCTTAGCATTGGAACAAGTGAGCCGTGGCAGTGCTACCGGCGACTACGACAACGATGGCGATCCCGATCTGCTAATCTTCAACTCAGGTCAGCGACTCAATCTCTTGCGAAACGATCGAACCAACGACACGCACTGGCTCACCATCCGCTTAGTAGGAGCCGAACACAATATTGATGGTATCGGCGCCCGGATCAAAGCGACCAGTAGCGATCTGGTTCAGGTCAGGGAACTGCGCGGGAGCCGCTCCTACCTTTCACAGAGTCAGCTGAGTCTCTCTCTCGGTCTTGGAACAAGGCAACAACTCGATACCATAGAAGTGCGATGGCCCTCAGGCCGGATCGAAAACTTCGGTCCTTTTAAAACAAACCAGACGATGACCCTCCATGAAGGCCGTGGACATCAGCGCAAATTTTGATCTGCTTTGATCCGCTCGACCAGTATACGCCCGAATTCGTATTGGCCTTGCTCTTCACTAATCTGGCGAGCGTATCGCTCTGCATCGGCATAGCGATCGGCCATCATTAATTCCGCGACGAGCAACTCGAGTAAATCGGTAAAAAAACGCTGCCGAATAGTTCCATCTTCAACGGCTTCTTCCAGAGCGACCAGCGCCTCGCGACGCTCACCTAGAAAATGAAGAGCATAACCTTTGATGAAAGCTTGCAAGCCGGGCGAAAAACCCGAAGCCTGGCCAAGGAAGCTCAGCCGATGAAGCATTTGGCTTAGCGCATCTCTATCGGCTGCTTCCAAAGCGTATCCCATGAGTTGCCGACAGCGAATAGAGCGCAAAATACTCCACAGATCACCCCATATGGTGTAGGGCTTTTCCAAGTAGGTAGCTTCATAATAGGATCGGGCCCTCGAATAATCCCCTGATTCAAATAGCGCTTCCGCCACATTCAAGGTCAGTATATCCGTCCCCCGACCTTCGCGCCAGCGATTAACCCCCTGTTGCTCCCCCACGCTGAGTTGATCCCAAAGACCCCCGATTTGATCGACCAATTCACGTGCTCGGATCTCGTTGCCCTGATCCATCGGTGGCGCACCGAAAAGCGCTGCCATCGCCTGGATCACACTTAGCTGCTCTACAGGCAGATCACCAAGGCGAAAACGATATTCTTCATCGGTACGGATCTGCCCCCGAGGCGCTTCCCAGTAGGGTTCACCATCGAGCGCTGCTACCAAAGTTCGGGCGAGCAACAATTGCCCCGTGCTAGTAGGATGCAAGTGGTCGGCCATCAACTCCCAACCCACACCAGCGGCCGGACTCGCGTCGACGAATGCACCTTCGACATCAGCCAATAGCACCCCCTCCTCCTCCGCTGCCACCCGGCGCACGACCTGATTAAACGCGGCTACGGACCGCCAGGGCCGCTGGTCTAGCTCTCGAGCCTTCAGGTATGCTTCTCGGGCCGCAGTGCCATCCCCAAGCTTTTCCATATGATAACCGCGCAGATAGTGTAAGTACGCATCGTCTGCCCAGAGTCCCCTGGCTTTTTCCAATTCTTCCAGGGCAGTCGCGGCAACCTGCGATCGACCACTTCGAGCAACAAGATCCAAATACTGCACCCTGACCGGTTCCGGCAAAGGTGGATCGATACGGGCCGGTGCGAAACCACGCTCGTTGCTGGTCAGCGTGGAAAGAACCAACGGAATCTCCTCTTCCCGACATAAAACCGCTATATCACGCAGATTCTCTTCTAAGCTAGCCACAGCCCTGGCCCTATTCGGATCGTCCACCCGCACCATTCCGGTCCGCGCCATGACTTCGATCAAAGGCGTCGGTGGACCCGAACTGGCTCTGAACTGAGCCAGCAATCGGCCGATCAGGCGGGTCATCCGCCATTGCATCACTTCGTAGTGGATTCGCTTAATCCATAATTGCCGACCGCCCTGGGCGAGCGAGGCCACCCCATAGACTCCATAAAATTCGTTGTGGCCAGTATATACCACAACCAGATCGGGAGCTAATGCCTCGATCCCATCCTCGACTGCACGAGCAACAACAAAGCTCGAAGCGGCAGTAATTCCCGCATTAAAAACCTCAACCTGATGATCTGGATAGAGATCGCCCAACATCTCCTGAAGATAGGAGGGTGCAGACAGACGTTTGGGGTGGGGATACCCTTGTACAGTCGAACCACCGGCAAATAGCACCCGCAACGCATTGGGGGCTCTGGGTTCGACAAAGGGCCTGGGGGTCATGCGAATCCCGCTCAGGGGAACATCCGCAGCGACTCCAGAGAAAAAACGACGAGCGTACGCCGGATTGATCGCAGTGAGTAGCTGATCCTCGACCTTGGCGAGTTGAAGCGTGAAAGGCGGAGGCTCCAAGGTCGGCATCAACCGCAACCCGAGCTCTATCAAAGCAACGAAACCCAGACCGAGCAGGAGTGCCACCAACCGGCCACGCATCAACCGTACTTTCATCCTCGAGCTAACGACTCAACGAGTGGAAGTATAATTCAACAAGCCCGCTTCGCTAATTTCGACTTCTCCATCATAGGTGTTGCGCAACGAATCCATGAAGGCTTCGAATATATCCGCTTCGCGCTGCCTGCGAATACTCGCACGCACTCGCTTACGGACCTTCCGATAAGGCACTATTCCCTTTTCAAAGGATTGGTCTAGACGGAAAATGCTGTATTTGTTCTGTACTTCCAAAGGGCCTTTCAATACGCCCACATCCGTGGTATTGCTGTCACCAAAGGCTGTGCGATAAGGAGACTGATAAAGAGATTGGATAGTGATCTTGCCACTATCCGCAAACGCATGCCCACCTATCGGTCCCATCCCAGGGCGCACCGAATGGTCCTTGGCCAATTTCTCTAAGCGCTCGCCAGTACGCGCCCGTTCGAGAATGGCCTCGGCCTCTTGTCGAGTATCACAGAGCACCTCGGTCATCTGAATGATACCGGGGATGGATTTATAGGAATCTATGTATTTCTCGTACCGAGCCTTAGCTTCCTCCTCCGTTACCTTGACTTTCCCCTCCACCAAATCCTCACGCAATTGGGTAGCCATCAGTCCAAGGTGTTTTCTCTCTTTCCATTCGATCAGCTCGCCTCGTAGATGATGACCCTTGGATCGGGCTTCAATCAGGAGCAGCGAATCGCGAAGAATCATTGTATCAAATACCCTGAGGGCTGCCGAGCTATCGGGCGGAAGTTTTCCTTTTCCCACATCGCCGAGTCCACGCACTGCATCACTTACCCGAATTACTCCGCCTCTGTATTCAGCCAGTACCTGCTGTGCTTGCTCTGGTTCCAAGTCACGGCGATACAATCCGTCAAGCACATTGCTGATGCGATCGTTATAAAAGCGCAGGTTCCATGCCGTCTTCAGCGAGTCGACTACCGCCTTGATTCGATCAATGCCATTGCGCTGATCCAGTTGCGCGGCAATCTCGCTACGCAACTCCCCAAAGGGAACACGGCGTTTTTTTAGCACCTTGACGATTTCGTAACCGTCGATAGTACGGATCGGTTCACTGAACTGGCCTTCGTCCAAAAGAAAGGTACCCTCGCGCAAATTGGCTACGACATCACCCTTGTCGAAAAAACCGCCGAGATTGCCCCCTTTCTCCGCATCATCTGCTAATGAACGCTCACGGGCCAATTCAGAGAAACTAGCTCCTTCTTCGAGCAAGCGGATAATCTCGCGCGCATCGGCTTCGCTGGCAGAAAGGATATGCGCCGGCCACACTTGCCAACCCAACTGGTGTTCTTCGTAGGCTGCGAGCAAGCCCTCTTCGGTCAACCGATCGCGAGTTGCGATGAATTCTGCGGATATAGCCTCTATCAGCCGCCCGTTGACCATTTCAGACAGGGCTTTCTCAACCTCGGGAAATTTGTCGAGGCCCAGTTTCTTCGCCTCGTACAGTAGCAGTTTCTTATCTATCAGGCCCTGCAAATGTAAACGGTGGGCTTCGATGCCTTCATCCTCCGAGCGTAGATAATCAGGCAAGACCTTTTCATAATCCATAAGATCCTGGGCCGTAATCACCTCATCGATTACTCTGGCCAAATCGGATACGGAATCGGTTTTTTTAACCTCTTGGCTACAGGCTGCAAGCACGAAAATCAGCCCAAGTGCGCGATATCTCCATCCCATATTTTTCCATTCTATGAAAAAATGCGCGCGGCACCATTATAGCTAAACAGCACCGCGCATCCTACTTGTTTATTGTGTTAAACGATTTCTTAATTACTTGCTAATAGGTTCCTTCCTTCCATCCGGATAAACCTTACCAATCTCCCGCTCAAAGTGCATCTCTACATCAATGTCCTCGATCGGATCTCCCTTATAATCGTAGCGCACAACCACATCGGGAATATGTATAGTCAACTCATCGATATCCGGTGCCAGCGGTTTGAAGACCAGAAACCCGTTGTTTTCCTGGGCACTGAATACCTGTTCGTCAACATACATAGAACGACGCAGAATACCATCCCGCTCTTTCCATACCGAATGGGAGATTCCACTCACACCAGGTGCATTACCACCATTGCCTCCACCGACATAACGGCGAAAGTAAATCGCGAGTTGGTCCCGTGTTAGTGCGTAGTATTTGCGACCATTTGAGGTAGTGATATACACTTTCTTAGGATCGAGATAGACTTTGGGGTATTCGTAATTAGAGATAAAGGCACGGAAGACCGTAAAGCGCTGCGGAGTATCCCCAGTACGAAAATACGTCGAGTTCCCAAACGTATAGGGATTGCGCGAATCTGCTCCCTCATTTGAATAAGCACTGAACTGACGATTCAATTCCGCATCGGTCATCGGCCGCAGACTGATCCCGAGGCGAGCCTGTTTAAACGACACGGTCCCGTCATCAGCTACAGTCTTATTCGGTCCCTGTTCTTGCTCGCTCTTCGGCTTGAAATCCTCAGCATAATAGCGATATGCGCATCCCTGAAAAAACAGCAAAACCCCAATAAGCGAAATCAGGCACTTCGTCACGATTAAGCCCTCCTACTCTAAACCAGCGAAGACCGTAGCGAACATCGCCGTCTCCGTTCGGGGTTTTTCGGCTGAGGCGCGGTCGATCCGCGATATGCGAATTCCGGCCTGGGTCCACAAGTTGTAACCCATATAGTCTGCATTGTTAGTAAACTGCAGGGCATAGACGATTTCGTTGCGATCGGAACGTAGTTGATGATCCTTTAATTCCTCGCGGAACTGCTTCACAAAGAGATATTCTAGCCCCGTCTGCAACTCGGTCCGCGATAAAATCGGCAACCGCAGAAGTAGCGACCCGAGTTCGTGCAATTCGGTAGTAGCTACACGCACCTGCGTATCCTCGCGACGCGATGGGCGCTGGCGTTGGAATTCGCTTTTCCAACGCGGCTGAAACTTGAGAACGCCGAAATCGAAGGTATAGTCGATCTTGTTCAACACACCAAAAAATGAAGCCGTCTCGCGCAGATCCTGTTCCTCAATGGGGCGCTCAGCATAATCAGACTGTTGGATGACTTCCCACTTGAAGCGATTTTTGAAATGAAGTCGATCGCTGTGATACTGATAACCCAGGTACAGCGTGTTAGCCCAACCGTCTCGTAGCGGCAGCGGGTCGGTGTACGGCACCAAATCACCACGAGATCCCTGGCGCACCACCCACTCGATCACATCGTCGCGGATATCGTCCTGAACTCGGCGGTAGTTGTTGTACATCTGCACACGCCCCTTACCTGGATAATCTCGATCAAAAGCCAGCAAGGCATAGTTGGTAACATTTTCCCGCTCATCAGCCAATTGGCGTTCAGCGAGACGACCAACGGTCAGGCGCGCCTCAGGACCCAAATGAGACCCTGCGTACACGTTGTAACCTCGCCGATCCCTTTTGTAGAGGTAATCGGGCAGGTTGTCGTTTTCAAAGCGATCGATTATGCCATTGTTGTTCATATCGACCCCGAAGAGAAATTCGGGCCGATCAGAGGCATACCGCAGAAATGGCTCTTCAAAGTCAGGTACCGTATTGCGGCGCAGGTCGGAATCATTCTGGTTGAAGTCGTTGATGAAATCGTTATTCTCGTCGTAACCAGGAAAGACCCTTCGATCCTGCGAGAAATTCGCCCGCAGCCAATCGGGATTGCGATCCTGATCATCGTTATCATCCACGAACTCATAACGGAAACGGGTCGCATCGTCGTAATTGATGTCGGCTGCATCGTTCAAGGTTCCAGCCAAGAAGGTACTCGTGCTATAGCTGGGATCTACGTTATAGGCTTCACCAAATCCATAATAAGGATACGCTCGCTTATACACATTTATAAACCACGCATCGGCCGTTACATCATGAGCATGGTGATTGGTCACATCTATCTCAGACCGCCGCGGATAGCGAAAATGTTGCCTGTTGCGGTCGTATTCGGCCGAAACATATACCCCTGCGACGTCAGAAACATCAAGGGTGAAACCAAAAATCTCATTGGCTACCGGCAACCCATACTTGACCTTCACGAAACCCTGGTTTGAACCATCCTGAACATTGCCATCGGCACGCACCGTACGCTCCGGGATGCCCTCAGAGAGCAAGACCGGCTGACCATTGGCATTGAGCTGGCGATTGGAAGTAACGTCAATGCGATAATCGTTGGCTAGGAGCAACTGGAATTCGATGCTCTTGATCTGTTCGGGTTGCGGACCGAAGGCATTGCGGTATTGGGGACCTTCAAGGTCATAAATCAACACGATGACCTCGTTACCATCGGCAGAGAGAAATCCCTCGCGGCGGAAACCACCCTGTATCGACGGCCCATAGGCGAGAATATTGTTCTCACCGATCCTGCGGCGATTAGATATCCGCTCGCCATCGACCGTAGTGATGATCATCTCTTCCTGGAAGAAAGCCGCACCACCGATATCGTCTTCGGGAGAATCATCGCTCAGCCGCACTTCGATACGCGTAATATCGGCATTATTCTGGCCTTCGGTGAGCGTACCCTTGAAAGGATTACCCTGAAATGCCTGACCCTTAGTCGTAGAATTAAAAGCATTGATATAGGTCGCACCGACTTTTACAAAATCACCGAGTTGTACCGTACCGCGACCACCGAGCATATTGGTATCGTTGGAACGAAAGCGGGCCGTGCTAGCGGTCTGTGCTGTTTCGACCTGCCCCGGCGAACTCGGACGCGAAATGAGAAATGTCGCTTCGTACTTATCGGTGGCCAGATCGAGTTGCAAACCGGCGAAGGTCGGCTTGGAAAAGGTCATCGGAGTCAGCGTAGTGCGAATCCGATCGCCAATGGTCAATGCATAAGAATACTGACCCTTCTGGTCGGAGGCGATAACCAAACTCGAAAACCAGCTGGAGAAAAAAGGCGTCTTAAATAAGCTGCTACCTGCCGTTTGCGGTGCCGCGACACTCCAATCGTAAACAAGCTGACCACGGGTGATGTAGTTTCCATAGAGGTCATAGAAATAATCACCTTCCTGGGAAGTACTCACATAACGCTCAAAGTGACGGCGCGCATAATTGGTGTAATCCTGCTGACGCCACTGGTACTCATTGAATAGTTCCTGGGGTATATACCACTTCTTTACCGAAGGATCGAGTGCATCAAAGAGCACTCCGGGCCCCACGGGCTCGTATCCTACTTCCCCACCGCGACGCACTCCCAGCCGGGTACCAAAATCCTCCTGTGCGGGGAGGTTTTCCACGATCACTCCCAGCATAAGGACTACAACCGCACTAACGCGGAATCTCCTAGCTGTGTTCACAAATGCCTCCCTTTTTTTAGCCATTTCACGTCCAAACTTCAATATCTCCAAGTTAGTAAGCGACGTGGACAAGCCTTGTTATCCGTCCATTGTGGTCGTCGGCCTCGACCTCAAGCCTGCAGAGATAAATTCCCGGTGGCACAATCTTTCCGCCCAAATCTCGCCCATCCCAGGTAAATGAATAATTACCCGCCGTTGCCTGCGTTACCTCGCTCTGCCCCCTCCCTACCATCCGGCCCCCCAAATCGAAAAACGCGACTCCCACCGGCCGCTCTTCCAGGATCTTCAATAACGAGAACTTCACTGATAGCAGGTCGTTGATCCCATCTCCATTAGGCGTAAATACCGATGGCAATACCACATCTTCGATCAACGAACCACCCATCTCCTGCAAGCTGATACGCGTTGTCGACGACTCCACCAACTCGGTAGCATCTTTCGATTCGGTATCTACTCGCTGAAATACGCCCTCTTCCATATCGGACGCGCGGACAAAAGAAGTGAATTCAATTCCCTCACGAAAACTCTGTGACTCGAAACGAACCTCAATAAGAGAGTGTGCTCCAGCGGCCACTTCCGCATTGAGCGAGAAGGGGAACTGCACCCAGATAGAGTCTGCATCAGTCGCTATCTGCGTCAGCGCTAAGCCATCCTCCGAGCGCAATATTCCATCGGCATCCGGCATAAAAACTCGATCAAAGCTCGAAGCAAGAGCCGTAGTCTGCAATTGATCTGGATCGAGAAACGAAGACGTCTCGGCAACTTCGACCTGCCCAAAACGCACTCCGGTCAGGTGTGCAGCGCGGGGTGTGACGACAAGGATCTCATTAAAACCATCGCGCACAGCGGAATCGTTCGGATCGGGCGCAGCAGCGCGGATAAAATAGGAAAATTCCTCGGGCTGGAGAGGATTAATATCGCGAGGCAAGGCATAATCTTCGGGCAACACATCTATGTCGCTTAAAGTACGTCCAACTCCGGATTCACTCAAAAGCGCCAATTCACCGACCAGTTCGAGAGCAAGCGGTGGCGCCAAGTCAATGCTCAGGTTACTTATCCTCGCCGTCTTGAAGGGATCCTCCGACGAGATATTGACGCGAACCTGAACGAATTTGCGAGGATTGGGCGAAGTAATCGTCGCCTCGTTGACCCCATTAGTGGGTAGATAGCTCTCACTCCACTCACTCCAACCGACAAAAGCCAGATTTCCGACCTTGTCAAAGCTCGTTTTCGGCGCCCGTCGCAGTTTTCTACCGTCTTCGTCGATCTTACCATCACCATCGTTGTCTATAAGATCGATCGGATCTTCGTCCTCAAAGCCATCACCGTCGTCGTCAGTTTTTGAGGCGTGTTTTTTTTCAAGCCCCTGCCATATTTCCCAGGCCACCCATTCCAAAACCACCTGGTCGTAGATCTCCTTGGTCACTTCCTCCCGCTCTTCATTTCCCGCCACCGAGACCACCTGATAATAAGTGAAGTTGGAATCCGTTTGGTCAGAAGTGCGGGTCTGAATCTGCAAAGAGACATCCGGATGCAAATCCAGCGGCTCAATTCGCTCCACAAACTCCGCAATAGTCTGGTCGTATTCCCGGACGATTACATCGCCCTCCCAAGCGACGCGCGGCAGGGTCTTGCGAATAAAGTTACCGCGTGAATCCTTAAGCGCTATCGGAGGTGAGTACGTCCACACGCTAGTAGGATACCCTTCCCCGTAGAGTTGGATTTCGCCGACCGTTGCCAACGCACCGTAGCGTCCCGACTGATTGCCGGTAACGTCGATATCTCGAACCTGTAGAAAACGGATTTTGCGGCGAGGAAAGGTTTCGCGGAATATGCGCACCACCGGCGTGTGGTTATCGACGTGCTCTTCGCTGATAATGTTGTCCCACTTGAGACCTTCCTCCAATTGAGTAAAGTCGGTGCGATCGTTCATACTCATTGGTTTGAGGAGCGTACCGTCAGAAACCAGAACACCCGGCCCCAAGAAGGCGCCGAGATGACTCTGGTTGATCCGCTTGTTGACGATCGAGATATTGTCGACCCAGAACACGGCCCCTAAATCGTACCAAGCCGTACCCTTGACATAAACAGGCGACCAGGTATTCGCCGTCCACTCCGAATCGTAAAGACCATCCGTTGCCAGATTCGGTGCCCCCAACCCCCCGTGTTCAAACGAGGCCCCCGCACGTTTTTCGGGCTGTAGTGCGTAATTGTCACCCTTTGCCCAAACCTGAACTTCGGAGATTCGGGGAACTTCCTTAACGTAGTAGAGGATCGGGCCCTGTTTAGCCGTCGGCAAGTCCTGGAATTTATCATAAGCGGTCTTTCTCTCGTCATCCTGAAGTGCAACGAGCAAACCGCCAGCCGTCAACCGTTGATAGATAAGCGCGCCACGCTGCACCTCAGGCAACGCTTCATAGGCCAGGCGCGCCTCTTCACCAGCCCCGAGAAATGAATCGCGCCACAGGTCGGAGTTAGTAATTTTGATACGGGCATATTGCAGGAATGCGCCATCGATATCAGGCACACCGTCGAGATCCCAATCGGCCCGATCAAAGGGCGAGAGGGGAAAGGTCATTTGAACGTAGCGGCCGTCCGTGCCAGGCACTGGAACCAGAGTAATCGGCCCAGTATCGGCCCCACCTCCGCCACTACCGCACTCAGTCGAACCGCCAAAAATAAATTCCTCGCTACGCACGCAGGCCTGAGTTCGTTTGAACGAAGAGGTCCCCCTGTCTGTACCAGGTCCACCTCCCCCCCCACCACCACCTGCAAAACCAGAGGAGATCTGTTGAATCAGCGAAAACTGCAGATTGGTACCCAACGGAAATGGGAAACGCTCCCCCATCGAGCCGAAGATCGCAAAAGATTTGGTGGGTTGCCCTAAGAACTGATCCTGATATTGCCCCGCGGGAAAAATGACGGTGATACGATCGACATACACCAACCGCCCCAGGTCAATTTCAAGTTCCCAATTCCCCAGACCATCCAAGCTAAAATCGCCAGGATCGCTGAGGCGGCTTGCAAAACTCGCCGGAGTATCGGGCTCCCAGTACGTGCTCAAATCACCGTCCAAAACATTGTTGGCCATCCTGTCGTTGGACTTGGCTGTTGCTCCCCCTATAGCCATATCGCCGGATGCCCGAACCAAATCTGGATAGGTGAAGTCCGTTGCCGTGAGGGAGGCATTGATATTCCGGCGAAAGAAAACCGGACGTAGCCCACCCGCCTCGACCTTCAAGAGGTCCGCTTCACTTACTGGAACACTTAATTCGGTAACCAGATCGTTCTGATAAGCCCAATTATTCCAGAGAGAAGCCCGATCTACACGGATCGAATTGCCGAGCAGACGATACGCATCCTGCTGGGCGATTGAGAACGTCGGCAGAGAAACCAGAGTGAGGGCAACACCCCACATTAGCAGCTGCCTCATAGCATATCCTCTCTTTCCATGCGACCTGAACCTAGTAAGCGACCGAAATAATACGCGACCTGGCAACCCCAGCGTCATCGGCTTCGGTCGAAATTCGCAGTATATAAAGACCCGGTGGCACTATTAGCCCATCGTTGCCCCGCCCATCCCAAAGCTCGGTGTATCCCCCTGACAGAAGTTCGCGCCCGACTTGATAAATCTGGCGACCGTTCAAGTCGAATATCTCCAAACGTACGGTTTTCGGTGTCAACAGGCGCTGCACATCAAACTCAATGGTCGTTTCGTCGTTGACCCCATCGCCATTTGGCGTGAAAGGATTCGGGCCAACCAGGAAATTGCTCACTATATTTTCGCTCTGAGCAGAAATATCGGCAATAACGGCCAGAGTATTTCGGTCCGAAAGCTGATCCGTAGCCGCGAAGTCCGTCACATCGCTAGCTTCTACTCTCTGCGGTAAGAAAATGGCCAATGTATCCAGTGCGCTCTCCTCACCCGTAGTCGCCATGATGCCATTGCTCGTAAAATGCCGATTCACATCTGCGCCAAGGGTGTCGAGGAAAACATTAACCGAGAAATTGGTGCGAAAATCAATCACCCGACTACGAAAGCGCACCTTGGCCATTACCTCGACGTCTTCGGCGCCATCACCCGGTTGAATCTTCGGAAAACCAAGAACGAATTGGTCATCTGCGGTGTAGAGTTGACGAAACTGACCTTCCCCAATCTCCCCAGGGCCAATCCCCGCGCTGATCAGTTTTTCGATCTGCCCAGCACCAAAGTCCAATTCGAATTCATCTATCCCTTCAACGCGTGCGGGGGTGAAAACCTGCACGCGATTAAAACCGTTATTTTCGGCACCAAGTAAGGCGTTAACAGCCAATACGAATGAGGTATCGCGCCCCGCGAGCACATCGACTGCTGGTGCCATTTCACCAAGAACCCGATCGGTGATCTGGGGAGCCGAATACTCAACGCGCAAATTGCGTACAATCGTGGCTGATTCCGAAGACTGACTCAAAAACTCTACTTCAATCTGGATGAAGGGCCGCCCGCTGGGGGCATTGACTAGTTCCCCTTGATACGCAACCTGAGCAGCACTCCAAAATTCGAGATCGGGCTCAATACGGCGGCGAAGACTTACCGGCAATCCCCTATACTGCTCACGAGTAAGACGGATCGCCTCGCGATCCTCGGGCAGAGCTGCACTGAAGATTTCGCGAGCCTCCAAGTTGAATTCGGCAGATTCCAGATCCACAGCCTGCCCCTGGGTCGCAGAACCGAGCCGCTGATCAACGATGATCGCATTCTCCTCGCGCCACTCGATTTCGCGGTCGTAATAGTTGACGCGGAAGAGCACATCGGGTTCGGGATTGACGCCCGTCCGCGTACGCACGATAACTGAGGATTTGGTGGGATCGCCGATCTTCTCCTCGTCCCAGAAGATCCTCCCCAACGTAGCTGGGGGCAACGGCAAGGCATTCGAGTTGTAAACCGCCCTAGGCACAAAACCATCAGCCAGAAACTCCATTTCTGCCAAATCGTAGTCCAATGGAGTCTGGAAATCAAAGCGCGACCAGCGCATCTTAACCGGCGGATCAAAGGCGACTGCTATCGTATCCTTCAGATTGACCGGCACGGTCGCCTCGGGGACAAAGGTCGGAAACATCTGCGCGATCCGGTTGAAATGCGGGAAGCCCAATGGGCCGGTCCAAGGATCTTCGAGACTGAGCCCGGCGATGACCGTCTCGGTTCCGGGTAGACCTCGCGAGAACGTATAACTGGAAACGCGCACTGGCTCTTCAAGGCGGGGATAGAGGCGAAAAAGACGAATAGGAAAATAGTGTCCCAGATCAGTATATAGCACCCACCGCTGCTTGACATCCTGTCCGACACGATCAATCCGCTCGAAACTGGTCCGCGGATCTCCATCAAAGACTCGTCCTAGGCCCTCCTGCTTACGTATACCGGTCAGAGCTCTTTCAAAAACTCCCAGCGTCGTGAGGTTTACACTCTTATTGTATTTATCGGCGCCAGGAGGACGGGGAAAAGACTCGGCGACATTAATCATCGCCTCCATCTCTCTAACCCCAGCTCTAATCAGCAATTGGACCGTCGCTAAATCACGCGGAAAAGCGGTCCAGCGCGGAACCAACACAGTACCTTCTACAATCGTCGAACCATCCTCCAACTCGGCATCGTTCATTGCCACCACATCTTTCCTGGCCACATTGAGCGAGAATGCAAAGAGGACCGAATCAGTAGCCGCATCGGCTAGATCGGCAGTCAGAGTGAGAGAGATATCGGGTACGGGTACGATACGCGCCGGCGTAAGTGGGCCGATGCCATCTTCGTAACGCTCTAAGTCGATTAGCTCAATATAGGTATTTTCCGAAAGCGATCCTTGTTGGTCGTCAACCCAGTCTGCATCACCGGGAATGGAGAATAGGCGCAATTCCGCGGTAGCATTCACCAAAGCTAAAAAAACCAACGCGGTGGTCCATATCGCTACTCTCATTCCGTAACTCCTAGAGTTTACTCACTCGCCCAGGCCAATCCATACCATAAGGAACGAGGGGAAAGTATGCTACGACAACAATATCATAGAAAAATCAGGTAAAGCCACAAATCAATTGTTGAAAGCTACGGAAACTTACCTGAAAAAACCATTCAAAAGGCAAGCTAAACACAGACCAAAACATAAAGCCTGCAAACCAATAGATGTGGTAAAACAGCTAAAAAAGCAAGTTGCAAAAGAAGAGGGGGGAAACTTCCCCCCTCTTCCTTACTTTTCATAAAGGGTCAGACTCAGCAAATAGAATCGCAGCCTGACTTACTCACTCAACGAAGCCTTGATGCGGCCCCAAGAGTTATCTTCAACCGCGGTAGCTCCACCAGCACCAACCAAGCGACCGTCTACAAAACGCTCGGCGTAACGCCACGTCGCGGCCTGACCGGAAATGGTGTGGAAGGCGCGATCCTGGCCGGGGCCCTGATCGGTATCCGGGCAAGAAATCTGGAAACCAATGATCTTACCGTCGGTCAACGGCGTAGCTTTGCTGTCTTCCGGGCTGTTCCAGATCAGATCGTCAAAAGGCGTGCAGTAAAACTCAATGATGCTCTCCGTCGGTCCATCGCCGATCGAGATACCACCACCATCAGCATAGGGCACATCGTTGACCCACTCAGCACCGGCGCCCAAGTAGAAGACGTGGCGGCCACTGGGGTCATCAGCAACAGCGATGTACTGCTGGGCATGACGATTGTTATTCAGGGTCTTCTCTTCGTCAGTCCAGTCCGGGTTGGCCGAACCGGTGTAATCGCCACCGGTGTGATCGCCATCAAGCATACATTCGATAGCTTCGTAGTTCCAAGGAGAGCTACCGTCATATTCGCGACCAAAGTAGACATTGTCGACGCGTTCCATGGCAAACCACATGTGGCCAGAAGCGCCATTATAGCCCAACCAAATGCGATAGTCGAGGTCGGCTGGATCGTACTGAGCGCCATCACCCACGGTCGGATCTGCATACATATCCGTCGGGAGAAACGCAGCTTCACCGATCACATCCTCCCAATCCTCAATGCTTCCATCAGAAAGATCAATATCCGCAAGATCGGCTGCCGAATACTCAAAAAGCAGATACACATCTTCGCCAATATGAGCGCTAGCGCCGCTCGTCAGGCCACAAACCAGACCAATGGCGATAAGGCCGATTAGAGATTTCTTCATTGCTTGAACTCCTTCTCGAGAGATCTTACAAGCTGATTATGAAAAACTTACAACGCGTATACGTCACATCAAGAGCGGATTTACAGACAAAGTCCTAAATAAACCGCACTATCCTCCATTTCCTCCTTTCATCTTAAGACAATGATGGATTATCAAGTGTATTATAATAGGAAACTGCTGAGATTATGTCAAGAAAAAATCAGCCCCCCAATTTACTAATCAGTGATAGTTTAGGGATCCTCTATAGCCTGCTCCGAGGCCTCCTCGTCGGAACTATCGCGAAACCGAATATGCTTGACGCGATGCATGCCAATCGCAAAGGGTCCAGACCCCACAGTTCCTGTAAAGGCTTGATTCACTCGCTCGATATAACTCCGATCGGTTTCACCGGAGAAACGGACAATACTTGCCTCGACAGTCCCCATGACGATCTTTCCCGACCAATAGGTCGAGGTCATCAGTCTGAACTCATCACCCATACCACCATCCTCAAAGTCGATTCGCTCGACTTTAGTCAGAGGAATGAAACGCTTGTTTCGACCCTTAAAAAAATCCAGGCGCTGCTTGCCACGGAAGCGCAAATCTTGCACTTCGAAGCGTTGTCCCTCGACCGTAATCACTGTTGCCTTGAGCACCTGCTCTACAGGTGGTTTTTCACCGGGGGGATGACGCAGGATGACCTCGCGCACATCGCTGGCGAGGATGAAAAATGGTCCCAAGTCGGTCACCCCGGCAAAACGGCGACCGCTACTCCCACCGCCGACGGCATCCTGATGGGGAGAAGAAGATCCACCCGTGACCATCATGCCCACCTGCCGATCGCCATTGCGCAGCGTCAACACCACGCGTTGTTCCTCGTCGCCGCGCTCCCCTTCGAAACGCAGGCGTGCCACCTTGACCAAAGCCATCAATCGGCGGCGCCCTTCAACGTATATTTCCAGGTCCTGACGCCCTTGAAAGGTGAACTTATCTACCTGATGCTGATTCCCATAGCGGTCGATAAGGGTCGCCTCGAGCGAAGACGTGGCAGCTCCTGTCGACACGGCCCAAAGAACGGCGAATAAGCTGAGACCTCCCCATAGTCCCTTGCGCTTCATATATATCGCTCCATGTTAATAACTAGGGCTGTGAGGCCCCACCCTCACCCCCTTCTTCACCCGGTTGTACCGGCGAGGGCGGTGGTCCGATGAGAATATTTTGAGTCTGTCCCATATTTACCTGTACGGGCCTAATCTCATCTAAACCCGAGGGAGAATTTTCGATCCGAACTTTGTACTCTCCTACGGGTAAGATGAAGTAACGCACCTCAGTCGAGGTCATACCCCGCCCCAGCATCGTGCTCAAATTGTAGTCATAGATCAAAAAAGGCACCTGACTGCGCCCCTGCGCATCAGAAAAGATCACCTGAAAACGACCAATGGGTATCGTCGCATACACTTCTTGTCCCATGAGGACTTCAACCGTTTTCTCAACGCTGTCATCAACATCAGTATTAACTATGACCAAATAAGTACCGGGGTCCAGGTCGACAAACTGGGGCAACGAGCGATAACCCGACTCGAATCCTATAGGTGAACTGGCTGACAAACGAGGAGTTTCGGAATGAACCTCTTCTCCGGTTTCCTCATCGAGCACGTAGAAATTCACCTCGTTGATGCCACCGGTTTCCAGCATGATCCGCCCCTTGCCTTCGGGAATCGCCGGCGGACCATAACCGCCGCCACTGCCGCTACCAGTACTCGCACAACCGCCGAAAACCAATAATGCGGCAAGCAAAACACCATATA
The DNA here is from genome assembly GCA_964520345.1 of uncultured Gemmatimonadaceae bacterium. Taxonomy (GTDB): domain Bacteria; phylum Latescibacterota; class UBA2968; order UBA8231; family UBA8231. The sequence goes on from CAZFMY010000024.1 coordinate 41,684, forward strand.
AAAACCAATTTCGCATCCGCTGAAACTCCGTTTGCAACTCCATCCTTCCCTCCTTGAGATAATCTGACTTAAATGGGCTTTATTGCCCCGAACCCCAAGATCCCACCCATCCCAAGTTTCATATATCTATGAGTTTTGCGAAATAGAAATATATGCGCGGTGGATTTTTTCATGCACGATTACACACGCTATACCGGTCTCGCAAAATCCACATACTATATGTCATATCTATTGGAATTGTCAACGACTTATTCCCCATCTCCTCACCCTCGTTATGCCTATGGCCCTGCAAGAGGCACGAGAATGAAATCCCGATCTTTGCCTTGTTGTCGAGCCATAAAACGTGCGAATTCCATTTCGTCATGCCACCGCCGCGGATGCGCTGAAGGAATCGTCACTCCCCGGCGCAAGAGGTCCCGCCAAAACTCCTTGTCTTGCATCGCGAAGCCACCTGCCACGAGAAAATAATCTGCTCCCACCGTCGCCAAGCTATCGAGGCGGTCCGACGCGAACTCGTCCGGGGTTATTTGCCATCCTTTGCGGTCGCAGTAGTAGAGAAAGGTCGGGCTCTGAGATCGATCCGGAGCTCCGGCGTTTTCGTCCACATCACCAATAACAAGCATTGCTTCGGGCGGTAGCTTGGCGTCGAGGATCTGGCCTGCTAAATAACAACTCTGGTAGTAATCGTGTATATTTCCAGGCTGCTCGTAATAAGGCCTGAGTGCCCAGGTGCTACTTGCTGCAATTCCGATCACTGAAGCACTTACTAAAAGGACGCGTTGATAGGGTTTCCAGTTCCTAACGATCCGGGCCCAACCCCCTGTTCGTGCTTCGCCCTCACCAAGAATGACCTCAAATACCCGCCCGACCAAGAGCGCCCCGAGCGGGACAAAGGGCAATTGATAGTAATGTAATTTTCGATTGCCCTCAGGAACGAGAAAAAGATACAACAGGAGGCCCGCCATCCAAACCCAAAGCATCCACTCACGACGCCGGTTCGGCAATAAGGCCAACCCACCCAAGACCAACACCAACCCAATTGGAGTATAGACACGGTACCAGAAGCGCTCTGCCATCGTCAGGTAAAAATGGGATTTGAAGAGCAAGGTCCGATCCCACTTGTCGTAACCGGAGCGATTCCAAATACCGAAAGTTAGACCCGTCTCTTCAAAGAGCATACTGGCATGCCAGTACCAAAGCACCGCCGGAATCATCACCAATACCAAGTAGAGCCAAAGTGATGGTTTGAGCGCAAAACGCCACCCCCACTTCATCCAGGCCAGAGCAACCAGTGGAAAACCCAGATAGAGCGTGGGTATCTTGACCAGAAAAGAAAGCGCGGCCAAAAGCGCGGCCAAGGCGAAATCCCACCGCCCCCCACTATCGATCCAGCGCGCGAATGCCCAAAGTGCCCCCACTCCCAGAAAGAGCATTAATCCCTCGGGCATAAAAGAGCGCCCGTAGTAAATACTCAATGGGAAAAGCAGGTAAAGCATCGCCCCTAAGAGCGCACCTCGCGGCCTCATTCCGAGCCGCAGGGCGAGCAGATAAAGGAATGCTGCGGTCGCCGTAGAGCAGAGCGCAGCCACGAATCGACCTATCCATTCATAGGATCCGCCAGCTAGGGCATAAAGTACAGAGACTGCAAAGGGATAGAGAGGAAAATTCGTCTCGACGTGACCGGAAGTCGCACCTCTCCAATCGACTCGTGGATAAAAGAGCGAATAACCCTCTTGGTAGAAATTCCGAGCGATTGCAGCAGTATCGGTCTGACGCCAAGCCTGTTTGTCAATCAGCGGCTCCTGCAAACCGATGAGCCGCAGGACCAACCCCAGCGTCAGGATGATCCAGAGCCAGGAAACGCCCGAGATCCCTTTGTTCTCCATACCGGATCAGTAGGACCGCCAACTCGGCGTCATATCGTCGCGATCGTCGTTATCGGTCAGATTGACCGGCATGAGCGGCGGCGAGTCGAGCTCGTCCAGATCGAAGCCAGAGGTGCCAACCAAGTAGATATCGTAATCGTCATCGCCCATCTTGCCTGCATAAGCCAGTCCCTTGCCGTCAGGGGACCAAACGGGCTCTTGTTCATAGGTCTTCTCGGCGATGGATATCCGCGTCAGTGCTTCACCGTTCGGCCTTATGAGCATCAATTCCTGACCACCGAACGCCTCCGAGTTGTAGGCCAAACGATCCCCCTTGGGCGACCATGAGGCGAACCAGTCAAATTTGCGCCGGTTATCGGTAAGGCGAACCATGTTCGAACCATCCAGATCGATGAGGTAGATCTCATCGTTATCGTGGAAGGCCGAGGAGGTAAAGACAATACGCCGACCGTCGGGCGAAAAAGAAGGCTCGCGTCCCTTGACCAATTTGCGCGGGTTCGATCCATCGACATCAATGAGCCAGATAGCTACATCGCCATCGCGCTGACTAACAAAGGCGACCGTCTCGCCATCAGGTGAAAAAGCACCGCGCTGATCGCGTTCGGGATGCTCAGTCAAACGCGTTACGTTCGAACCATCGGCATCCATGGTATAAATGTCGATATTGGACATGACATCACCACGGGTGAAGAGAATTTTTTTGCCATCGGCCGACCAGGTGGGATGCTGTTCAAATTCTCGGGTATCGGTCAGTTGCCGAGGCTCGCCACCACCTGCATCGATGGTGTACAGATCCCAGTTGCGGACGTTTTTCTTCGTCGAAGCATAGAGGATCGTGCCCTGGCGCTTAAAAGGCGTATTGGTTTCTGTGGGAATCTCGAAAATCGCTTGGTAGTTCTCCACACCGGCCACAGGTGGCGAATCTAGCTGCAAGACCTTGGTCTCTAAATAACCCCCCGCAGAGACATTGACTACATAAGTACCGCTGCTTAGATCGATTTTGCTATCAGGTTCGGGAAAGACAAAGGTCCCCGCTTTGACCAGGTGGTTGAACTTGTACTGTAAGTCATTGGCATCGAGTCGCACAAATTGGCCGTCTCCACCCCGAATCTCGACCGTAATCTGGTTCGAGCCACAACCCGAAAGTGCGATGGCCAGAACCAACATAGATCGTTTAAACATCTCAGCTCCTCCACTATTTTGTTCGTACAATACACTCGTTAAGAAAGGCCGCTAAGGACCCGCAGGCGCTCTTCCAAATGATTCATCAGCTCGTTGAGATCGGCAAAAGAATCGGCGTAAAACGGCTCACCCACGCGAAAAAAGACCCGAGCTCCCGGACGGGCATAACTCTCGTATTCCAAGCCGATCGGCACCAGAGGCACACGTATCCCCAACCGCTCCTCCGCCAGCATTAAGTGCTCGACCACTTCCTTGCGCAATGGTCCCAACTCGTCTTTGTATCGCATCCCCTCTGGATGTGATACAACCAGTTCGCCTTGCAGATAAAGGCCATCGAGGTAATCCTGCATCTGCTGGTTGGCCACTCGGGCCCGACGAATCACCGCCCGGCGCTCCTCCCGATCGCGAATCCGCCGTACGTCTTTAGGCCTCACAACCTTGATACCGCCAAACCATTCCATCACCCCCCACAGACCGACCTTCATAACGTAACTAGCGTATCTTTTAGTAATCCTGTGGAGCAGTACCCCCTCGACGGCAATATCTCGATAGGCGTGATGCTTGGGCAAAAGCAGACCTGCGCCTTCTCGCGGCAGGTGGTGTGCCCCCTCTATTACGATCCGGTGATATAGTAAAGCCCCGACACCGAGCAGACGGACGCAACAGGCAAGGGAATCGACTCGCTGGATGGAGAAATCGCTGGATAGATCGGACATGGATCTTAATCGGAGCTGAGGTACAAAAAAAAACGATCCCACGGACCGACGAGAAACAAATCTATACTATCCGGGACGACCCGCATAACAGAGCGCACTATCTAAATAAATCTTTTACTTTGCCCCAGGTGCTCTCGTCCACTTCGGTAGCCACTGTGGGAGAAAGAGTCTTTCGCCATTCACTGCCCCGACCGCCCAAAAGAAACTCCCCATCCGAACCGGTTAGCGCGAAATAATCACCGTTCACATCCAACCGCGCCTTTATGTATTCCGGCACCTGCACAGATCGTGCAGCGGCAGCAGAAGAGAGAAACGGCGACTCCTGATCCAGATTCCCGTCACGCGCAATGGCAACCAGTTCCAGGCCATCGGCTCGTTCCCGCAACCATTGCTTCAATACCACGACTCGCTGGCGCTCCGCGGCCGAATCGGGGGAGAATAGGTAAAAGATCCGATCCCCTCTTGCAGAGAGGTCTCGTCCAGTGGCCAAACCAGGGATCACCAAGCAAACCAGCACCACGAGTGATTTTATTAGTAGTGCATTCATAGTCGAATCGATTAGCTCCTACTCCGCACGAATCCCATAGTCTTTTTCGACCTCGTCCTGTCCTTCGAGAATACGCACCAGCGAGAGATGCTCGCTTAGTACCTGTTCAACCTGCACCACACCAACCCGACGCGGCAAAGCCGTCCCCAGCACCTTCCCCGTATCCGGATCTTTCAATTCCCGCCCCTTATCCCATACGCCGTATTTATTGCCATTCTGCACCGAATCAGCCAATCCTACATTAATATAAGCGTGAATCCCGTCTATATCTATGACCTTCGGCTCAATAACCTTGAGTGCCGCAGGAGGCTGGATCAGACTATCGAGTCCAGCAGCTAGCGCATCCAAACACTTACTCACAGATTTTCCCAACAAGGTCTGGTGAAATTCCTCGTTGCCCCATTCCATCTGCCCCAGAAGAAAATACTCCTTCTCCAACGGCACATAGGCTGCCGGGTTGGTGATTCCATACCGCTTGCTATCCTCAGCAATTTCACGCACCACCTCACCTGCCAGTTCCCCATCAATGACTTTATAGGGATAGAGCCGCACGATGGTCAACCCTTGATAACTGCGGTAACCCCCAATCGGCACGGTAGCGCGGAACCGCTTCATACTCATTTCATCGATCTGCCCCAATACGACATAGTCGGCACCCAATTCGCGACCAACCTCCAGAGCGCGATCTGGTCCGAATTTTCCCTTCAGCTCTTTCTTCTTCATCCTCACTAAAGCCGAATCGATCGGGATCGTGCTAAAAAAGGCACTGCCGCGTAGCGAATCGGTCAGGCCACGGGGCAATTCGGAGTATATATCCCATTCGCCCTTGTACTTCGACTTGTCGCGGAAAGGCACAAATAACATCAGCTGCTTAAGTGCGTCATCGACAGAGTCGACGAGGACTTCCTGCTCTATTATTTGCTCCGACTCGTCTTCTTTCTCTCCCAACCCCATTATCGGCAGCGCAGCTCCGACCTTAAGCGGCGAGATACAGAGCGCAGCGACCAGAGCCAATCCCCCCCATGGTACCCACCGATGCAACTCGGACATTATTTTGCTCCCCTGGTTTGCGTGAGCACATAGGGACCTTTGGGCACCACGGCGATGCGCGCTTCCGTTCCGCACCGCGCCAGCCCAGCAGCCAAACCCTCCTCGACCGAGCTAACGACATCAACCCAAACCCGGTCGCGGAACTGGGGGGCGATGCCCTCGGAATAAATCGAAACCTCAGCCTTGTTGAGGACCTTGCACAGCTCTTGCAACTGCCATTGGTCTATCGCAAAAAAATTGGGATCCTCAAGACGGGAAGAGAATTCGTCGGCACCAGATGTATTGAGCAACATCTCCTCAAATTCCGGACTGCCCAACCCTTCGGCACAACGAGCTGCGATCAGAATCATACCACCATCTCTGACAATCGGCAATGCAGCAGTCAATCCCTTGATCGCCTGATAGAATGTCAGGTCGAGCGGCAGACCGGCACTGCTAGTGATGACGATATCTGCCGGCTCGTCTATAAAGGCACCATTCTGCTTCTCTACAAAGCTAACTCCTGCGGCATGGGCCTGCTCCAAATCTCCGCAGAAAATACCGGTTATTTCACGCCGATCGTTCATGGCTACATTGAGCGTAAAATCGACGCCGGCCCGCTGCGCGACTTCAAGTGCTTGGCGATGAAAAGGATTGCCCTCGATCTGACCCTCACAAGCCCGGGGATGCCCCAGCAACTCGGGCCCATGCAGAACGCGCATCGTATCCACACCCATCAAGCCCGGACAGATGGCCTTGCGGCCTCCCGAATATCCTGCCATCAGATGCGGTTCAATCAGCGAGGTGGCGATCTTAAGATCGGCCTCCACATAGAGGGTATCGATCCATATCGGAGCCCCACCTGAGGTTGTCCCGAGATGAGTCAAGGTCTCCCTTTGGCGGGACAGGTGATTGACGATGCGATAGTCGCGAGCAATCTGTGCCCCTACCAGTTGCACCAGTTCTTCACCCTCGTTGGGCCGATGCAATCCCGTACCCACCAGGATAGTAATATCCTCGCGAGCAATCCCTTCCTCTTCGAGAATCCGCAGCATCGGAGGCAAGATGATAGCGTTGGGAACGGGTCGGGTAATATCCGCGATTACTATACAGGCATTCTTCCGCCCCCGCGCCAACTCGCGTAATGCCGGAGTCCCCAGTGGACGGGCTAGGGCCTGGTCAAGCCGCTCCTCAATCCGATCGAGTCCTGCCGCGGCATTCATCTGCATGACCTGGACCGAGTCGGGAACTTCGATATCCAGACCATCGCGACCATAATCGATCTTTAGCTTCATAATCCTATGCCAACTTGTCCTGTAAATAAGTGCGAAACGCTGCGCCGAAATCGGGATCGGCCAAAGCAAAATCAGCGAAAGCCCGATAATAAGTCAACGGGGTTCCGATATCATAGCGCGCTTCATCCTGCTGCAGCCGCACACAGCGCACCTCGACCCCTTGCCGCAAAAGAATACGGATCGCATCCGTCAACCACAGTTCGCCGCCGATACCGGGCTCGATTGCATCAATAGCAGCAAAGATCTCAGGCGTAAAAATATACCGGGCCGCCACCGCAAGGCCGCTCGGTGCCGCTTCTACCGGTGGTTTCTCAACGATATCGGTGATGGCAAAATCATCACTAGCCTCGCCCCGTGGAGCGACGATCCCATACCTATGCGTTTCCTCGCGTGGCACTTCCCATACGCCGATTGTCGCCGCAGACCCCCGCTCGATATGCGATCGCATCATCCGAGTAACTACTCCGGGCATTTGTGGCGAATGAATGATCGTGTCGCCAAAACCGACCACAAAAGATTCGTCTCCGACAAATTCCCGCGCCATTCTCACGGCGTCGGCGTTGCCGTCCGGACGCCGCTGTCTAGCGTAGTAAAACTCAATACCCTCAGCTGCGTAGTCGACCTCGCCGATCGATTTATCAGCCAGGCGCGACTCCAACTCTGGATCGTCGTCAAAGTGGTCCTCGATCGACCGCTTCTTGCGCCCAGTAATAAAGAGAAACTTGTCCAGCCCCTGTGCAATCATCTCCTCTACCACATACTGAACCACCGGCTTATAACCAACGGGCAGCATCTCCTTCGGCTGGGACTTGGTTGCCGGTAGTAGGCGCGTACCCATGCCGGCCACGGGGAACACAGCTTTGCGTATTTTCACGTTTTATTTCAACTCAATGAGAATAAAGGACATAGAATAAGGATATCTTAGAAGATAGGATGCGGTGGATCCTAAATCAAGTCTGGATGCTATTGACACCTCTTCTCTCTGCTGCTACCATTCGCCTGATCCTCGGTCAGCCGTCGAATGCTGCAAAGCGAAAATCCATATGTCTACCCACTCAACCCAACGTTTAGGCGACAATATCGAAATTTACTGCCCCCCATCCACTCGGGGGCCTATACTCCATGCCGTACTCGATTTTGACGGTACGCTCTCGCTGATTCGCGCAGGTTGGCAGGAAGTCATGCTGAACCAATGCATCGCGGAACTCGAGAAGACACCCACACCGACCAACCGCGACAATCTCTTCCAAATC
>CAZFMY010000024.1:49691-59711 GCA_964520345.1 uncultured Gemmatimonadaceae bacterium
TCGGCGACGGTTATGTGGAGATCGAGAACGCGCGGGCTCTTGACGCTGTCGCAATAGGCGTTGCCAGCTTAGAAGACGGAGCGACCGGCTGGGACCTGTGGAAAAAAGATCGGCTACGTGCGGCCGGAGCCCAGATCCTGGTTCCAGATTGGCAAGAATCCACCCTGCTCTTGTCCTTGCTCTGCGGTGAATTCGATGATTGACTTAACACCCACCCGCCTGCGCAACCTGCTGGATTCCCTGCCCGCATTGCGCGTAGGCGTGATCGGCGATTTCTTTCTCGACGCCTACTTCGACTGCGATCCATCCCTAGACGAAGTATCTCTGGAGACGGGCAAAACCTGCTACCAGGTAGTGCGCCAGCGCCGCCAGGCCGGGGCTGCCGGCACCGTCGCCGCCAATTTACGAGCCCTGGGAGTAGGTGCAGTTGAAGCAATAGGCTATTGCGGCGATGATGGAGAAGGCTACGAGTTACGACGGGCAATGCGTGGTTTGGGCCTGGACCTGACGGGGTTCGTCACCGTCCCTGACCGTTTTACTCCGACCTATGGTAAGCCTTGCTATATAAGTAGCCAAAAGCGCGACCAGCCCATACTCGAGGAGCTAGAACGCCTCGACACCAAAAACCGCCGCCCAACCCCTTCCGGGCTCCAGAACGAGATCATTGATCACATCTACAGTCGACTCGACCATTGGGACGCTCTAGTCCTCCTCGACCAGGTCTCCGAAGCCAATTGCGGCGTACTCACCAGCCGCGTACGCCGCGCCATCGCCTCTGCACTCGCACACCGTTCGCAGCCCGTTGCCCTGGCCGACGCGCGGACGCGGATCGGCGATTTCAAGGGCGTTATCCTCAAACCCAACCAGCACGAAGCGATGGCCGCGTTAGGCGCAGAGGGCCAACCATCGCTCAAGGCGTCTCGTATTCATGCTCAAACACTCAGCGCCCGAACCGGTCGCCCCGTCTTCCTCACCCTCGGTTCAAAAGGGATACTCGTCGCTGATGGCAACTCAATCGCCCATATTCCCGCTCTCCGCGTCAAGGGTCCCCTCGATACCGTCGGCGCCGGAGATTCCTGCTCGGCAGCAATCAGCACTACCCTGGCCGCAGGTGCCACTTTGATCGAGGCCGCGACCTTCGCCGCGCTGGTCGCTTCAGTTACCGTGCAGCAACTGGGTACAACCGGGACCGCCTCGCCCACCCAAATCCGTCGCCGCTTGCAAGAGGTTCGCCGTGGCCTATAATCAACTCGATACACGCCAGATTCATGTCCAACCGTTGGCCGCTCGCACAAGCAAACACCATCTCGACGAAATCCGCGTCGATCCGGAGACCTGCCCGCCCGATCCTGGATCGATGGCCCCCGCTATTGCCCAGACCACTGCGGCTATCCGCCAGGCCAGAGAACGAGGCGCAGCAGTGATACTGGCCTACGGCGCCCACTTGGTTAGAAATGGCTTGGGGCCGATTATCACCCGCCTCCTCGAAACGGGGTGGATCACCCACCTGGCCACCAATGGCGCTGGCACCATCCACGATTGGGAATACGCCTACGGGGGACGTTCAGAAGAAGACGTACGCGCTCACGTCGCAGCGGGATGTTTCGGCACCTGGGATGAAACCGGGCGCTATATTCATCTGGCCGTACTGAGCGGAGCCATCGCAGGCATGGGCTATGGCGAAGCACTGGGGCGTTTTATCGCCGAGGACGGCTGCGAATTGCCCGAGCGCACCGCGCTCAGAGCCACACTCGCTGCCTGGGCGAAAAATCCAAGCGATGATCCACTGATGCCCGCCCGCGCCGAACTGCTCCAGGCCATGGTGCGCCATGACCTGGCCCCGGGTTTCCACCCGGTCGCTCACCCGCACAAGGACTTCTCTCTCACTGCCGCCGCCTACCGGGCACGCGTCCCGCTGACGGTCCATCCCGGCATCGGCTACGATATCATCAGCAACCACCCAATTTTCAACGGTGCGGCACTTGGGCGTGGTGCCGACACAGATTACCGCGTATTCGCCCATGCTCTAAGCCAAGTGGATGGAGGAGTATTTCTTTCGGTGGGATCGGCAATCATGGCGCCGCAGGTCTTTGAAAAAGCCGCATCTTTCGCCAACAACCTGCGCCGCCAGCAAAGCCACGACCCGATTCGGCCTTTTATTCTGGTCAATGATCTGGCCGCAATCGACTGGGACTGGAGCCAGAACGAACCGCCGCGAGATAATCCGGCATACTACTTGCGTTTCTGCAAATCCTTCAGCCGAATGGGCGGCGAAATGATCTATGCAGGGGGCGATAACCGGATTCTACTCAGCAACCTGTGGGCGATCTTGCGCGAAGACAAGACCTGAATCGAAATCGGCTTTAGGAACCGTAGGTCGATTCGATGAGTTCCCGATGCTCCTCAACGACTGCCTTGGGCACCACTTTCTTCAGGCCCTTGGTCAAGGTCCCGGCGTCCTCGCTCAACGGCTCGGGCAAGAGCGCGATCCGCTGCGGACGCTCGTGACTCGGCAATCCAAGAGTCGCAGCCTCAGCCAGGAGTCCCTCGCGAATCCGCTCGCCGAGCCCGGAATGCACACGGAGAGCATTTTCATCATCCAGCGGCAACCCCTCAACCCCACTCTTTTTAGCCTCTTCCACATCCACTGTCACCAGCGGCAATGGATAGTCGCGCTGTTGATCGCCATAGACCAGCACGTGTTCGATCAGGGGAACCCGGGCAAAAACCCGCTCCAGAAGTTCCGGATTGACAAACTCGCCGTTGCGTAGTTTGAACTGCCGGCCGACCCGGCCGCGAAAAGAGAGGAAACCTTCGTCGTCGATGCTAAAGAGATCCCCGGTCCGGTACCAAATTTTGTCTCCTTCCTCGACCAAAACCTTTTGCGTCTGTTCGGGATCATTCAGATAGCCTCGCATGACATTCGGACCGCTGGTCCACAATTCTCCAACTCGATCTCCGCTGGATCGGTACTCCCCGCTCAGTGGATCGCCATAACCGAGTTCCGTTCCATCCTCCGCCACCAACTTAACCTCCTGTAAGGGCCGCCCGACGGTGCCGCTTTTGCGCCCCCCCATATGGTTGGCTGCAATCAGCGGCGCGCATTCGGTAGTACCATATCCCTCGTAGGTAGTGATGTCGAGAACTTCATGAAAGAAGTCCAGCGCCTCCGGATCGGCCTTAGCCGAACCGACTATCAGGATCTCGAGATTGGCACCGACCCGATTCGCGAGTTGAGCGCGAATTTTACCGATTATACTGCGACCGATAATAGCCAAAAAGATACTGTCGCCGAATCCGCCCTGCCCCCGAGCCAACCGCTCTTTAGCCGCGACCGAACGCTTCACTAAGTTCCCCCGCATCCCTCCCGCATCAATAGTCTTCAGCACATTGCCGTAGACCTTGTCGAGAATCAGCGGCACCGTGAGAAAACCCTCGGGTTCCGAAAGGCGAATATCGCTGAGCACGCGATCCGGAGAACGAGCCAGATCTAAAATCCACCCCTTGGCCAGTGGATAATAAATATTGAGAATTCCCATAGAGTGATAATCGGGCACCGACTTGAACATCCGGAAGGGTTCATTCGGACTGATCGCATCCCAGATCTCTTCGACATTAGCGACAATATTAGCATGAGTCTGGACTACGCCCTTGGGCAGTCCGGACGACCCCGAAGTATAAAGTACTTTCGATTCGTCTTCCGGCGAGATCTCGACCTGCGGTAGTACAGCATCAACGTCTATCAGTTCGTCCCAGGACAGCGCATCTTCTGCACTACCCTCGGTCAAGACGATCTGGGGGATCCGCCCCAAACGCGCACCGACCTGCGCCAATCGCTCATACCCTCTGCGATCGACAACCAACAATTCAATCTCGGAATGTTCTATTCCGTGGGCGAGAACTTCATCCGACGCCTTGGTGCATAGTGGCACCGCACTGACTCCAATGCAATCGGCAGCGAGAAAGATCAAAAGCGGCTCGCTGCCGCCGTCCGTGAGAATTCCCACGCGTTTTCCTTTGACCAAACCCTGTGCCGCAAGCCCCGCAGCCAAACGGTCGCGGCACTCTTTTAGTCCGGCATAACTCAGAGCTTCATACTGCCATTCACGACTCCCCTGCACAGGTTTCAAAACGCGAATGGCCGTCTGCTGTGCATGGTTTGCAAAGCTCTTATCGAGCAAGTCTCTCAATGTTTGGCCCATTATCAGTATCTTTCAAATTTTTAAAAAAGGAGTGATATTCGTTGTCAAAACGAAGAGTGCTACCGAGCAACAAGAGTATCCGATCTGTGCCGAAATTACGAACGTTGAATTTACCCTGAGGAATTATATTACCTATATTCTCTCCGATCCACAATTATATAATATCGCTATAGTTCCAGCTATTTTTTTCGATCATAGACTATTGCCGATCGAATAGTAAATCAACCCGTTAAGTACTATGTATAGGATCTTTGCCTAGCTGTATTGAGCAGAAACTAAGAGACCGCACTGACCTTAGTTCCAACAAAGTTCAAAAACGGAGCCAATTATCCTCACCACAAAAGCGCAACGATCCCAACTATTGCGCTATCGGTCCATAGGCCACACCTTTTCCTGGCACCCATGACTGACACAAAACCAAACAGGCCCTCATGCTTAACCAAATCAGATATGCCCTCGGACTTTTCTTCTTAGCCCTTCCTGTCTTCTCCTCAGCCCAGGAACAGAATACCGGGGCGAACTACTCGGGCAGCATGGGCAGCGTCACCGTCGGCCAGGAACAGTTCTACCGTTTGAGCATACGTCCCGATATACCAATCGGTCGCTGGGGCGTAGCCCTCGACGTCGAACTATTCATCGAAGCCAATGGCAAATTCAGTGCCCGCGGTTGGAAATTCGGCTCGACCACTGAGATCTTCGATTCCGCCCTGCGCAAGCTGTACTACGTGCGCTACGGCCGCCCTGACGATGCGACTTTCTTCAAGATCGGCGCTCTGGACCAGGTGACACTGGGCTACGGACTGATCATGGCCGACTATCGCAATACCTTGCAATATCCCGGCATCAAAAAAACCGGTCTACAGTTTCGCTTCGCCGAGCTCGGCGGTAGCCGCTTCGGTATCGAAGGTATGCTCAACAACGTCCAGGACTTTCAGGAAGGCGGCGCACTGCTAGGATTCAGGGCCTTCGGCCGTGCGATCGGCAAGCTCGAGTTGGGCCTGACCTGGGTAAAGGATCTCGACCAGTACAGTGGCCTGCGCGACGGCGATGGCGACGGCGTGCCCGATGAGGTCGATGCCTTCCCCGACGACGAGACCCTGGCTTTCGACAACGACGGCGATGGCGTGGCAGACGAATTCGACAGCGACGACGACAACAATGGCATTATCGACATCGACGACGAAAGTGGTTTAAACGCCAATATCGCCGAAGCCTTGATGGGGATCAATGCCGATTACGGCGACTCTTTCCCAGTCGATACACTCGTCGCCCGTCGCAAGCCCTTCAACAAAAACCGGGTAGGACGAGATTCTTTTTCGATCCTGGGTTTCGACGCCGGTTATCCGCTCGTAGAAAGCAAGTCGCTCAATCTCAAACTCTACGGTCAAGTCGCAATGCTCAGCGATGACGAGGATGCCCTCTCCGACTTCGATGCACAGGCAGAAGGTGTTTTTCCCGACAATCGCAAAGCCGAAGGATTCGGAATCGCCGCCCCCGGCCTCTGGATCGACTTAGGCCCCCTCAATGGCCAGTTCGAATTCCGACACTTCCGCGACGACTTCGACGCGCGCTATTTCGATGAACTCTACGAAGTGGACCGGGCTCGCCTGGACGCGGCCACGGGTCGGGCACGCCCCAAAGACGCACAGCTAATTCGCGGCGAAGATCTCTCCGGCGCCTTCGGGCGCTTGGGCGCAAAGCTGGGAGACTATCTCTACGCCTCGGCCTCCTACCAGCACCTTCGTGGAGAAAACGACCCCAAACAACAACTCATCGGTGCGGCCTCTCTTTCGCAGAAACTCCTCGAACAGATCCCCCGACTCACCCGGGCTCGCGCCTACTACCAGAAAAACAATATCGGCACCCGCCTCAACGAGGCCGGCGAAGAAAATAGCAAAGATGGCTTTTTGGAACCGACTGAGGACACCTTCTACGGCTACGATATCGGTTTGGAAATGGCAGGGGGGGTATCGCTGCTCTGGGACACCCGCTTTCTCTTTGTGCGGGGCGCCGACCAGCGACTGGAACGACAAAAAATCATGACCATCGAAACCGCTTTCCAATTCTGAGCTATGAAAATCACCCGCGTTTCCGCCCACTACCTGCGTCTACCCGAGGTCAGCGACCGCTGCGACGGCACCCAGGACACCTGCCTGATCAAAATAGAAACCGACGCCGAAATCACTGGCTGGGGAGAAGTCGATTCCGCACCCACTGTGGTCAAAGCGATAATCGAAGCCCCGCTTTCGCACCAGATCAGCAACGGCCTGGCCAATGCGCTAGTGGGCTTAGACCCGCTGGCCATCGACGTCTGCATGGACCGCCTGCTAGCAGCAGCCAATTACTATGGCCGCACCGGCGTCGGCACCCACGCGATGGCCGGAATCAACCTCGCGCTCTGGGATATAGCCGGCAAGGCGCGCAAATGTCCGATCTACGAGTTGTTGGGCGGGCCTTATAAGACCAAGTTCCGCGCCTATTGCTCAATCCTCTTCGGCGATACGCCTGAAGAAACCGGCGAGTTGGCCCGTCGCTTCGCCGGGGAGGGTTTTACGGCCATAAAATTCGGCTGGGGTCCGATGGGTCAGGATGAGCAAAACGATATTGCTCTGGTACGCGCGGCACGACAAGGCGCTGGTCCAGAGGTAGATATACTCGTCGATGCCGGCCAGGTATGGGATTGGAAAACAGGGCTCAAACGCGCCGAACAATTTGCCGATGAGGGCATATTCTGGCTCGAGGAACCTCTACATCCCGAAGACGTAGAAGGCTATGCCCGTCTCTGCGAGCGCAGTCCAGTACCCATTGCCACCGGCGAGGCCGAATCGCGCTATGAGGACTTCGAACGACTGCTGATCGACGGTCTCATCGACTGGGTTCAGCCCGATCCAGGACGCTGCGGCATTTCGACCATGGTCGAAGTCGGCCGTTTAGCTCACCGCCTGCACCGCAAAGTTGTGAACCATTCCTTTAAAAGCGGCATTACCATCGCCGCCTCCTTACACGGTCTAGCTGCGGTTCCACACGGCGAAGTTTTCGAATACTGTATGGCCGACTCCCCCTTGCGCCACGACCTGACTCTTGAGAAATTCAAGGTCATTGATGGCTACGTGCAGGTACCAGAGGGGCCGGGCCTTGGCGTGACCATTGACGAAGAAGTTATAGCGAAGTACTTAGTAACCTAGTTTTTACCTGCTCATTCTAAGGTTGCAAAAACCGACTTAATTATGGCAGGGATTCCAGGTGGCCCCTTAGCAGAATAGTGCATGTTCGCCGTTGCGCCCCCTGCTCTATTCTGCCTTGAAATTTTCGTAGATCTGAAATGAGAATGAGCGTTGCGGCCGATCCGACGCCCCAACGCCAGCACCCGATGACCAGGTTTGGCCCCCATGTCTCGACAACCGATACTCATTATTGATGGCCACCTCGATATGGCCTTCAACGCTCTTCACCATCGCCGCGATCTCACTCAGGACATTCAGACTCTCCGCGAGTGGGAAGATCCCAAACCCCCTGGACCTTCCCATCCCGACTCGCTCCGCAGACGCAAACGCCCCGAAAGCCCTTCGCGCGGCACAGTCACGGTGAGTTTGCCGCAAATGCGCCAGGGCCGGGTCGGGATCATGCTTTCGACTATTATGTGTCGAGTGCAGATCCCGACGCCTCAGCTAGACGACGGCATGCGAACGCAGGAAGCCGCCCATGCCATCGGCCAATCACATCTCCATTATTATAAGGCGCTCGAACGCGCAGGAGAGATTCGCTTTATTCACAGTACGGAGGATCTCGACAACTCGGTCGCCGCCTGGCAAAACCCCGACGATAAAACCCCGGTCGGCTTGATCCTGAGTATGGAAAGCGCCGATCCGATACTCGGTCCCGACCAGGTTCAGTGGTGGTGGGAGCAAGGCTTGCGTTCGGTCGGCCTGACTCATTTCGGTGCCAATACCTGGGGACATGGCACCGGTACCCGGGGCGGGCTCTACGCCGATACCTTCCCGCTTCTGGATGCACTCGCCGAAACCCGCATCGCCCTGGACCTGACTCATGCCTCAGACCTGGTTTTCTGGCAATTAATCGACTACTGGCAGGGCCCTATCCATGCCAGCCACTGCAACTGTCGCGCTTTAGTGCCTGGACAACGCCACCTCAGCGACGAGATGATCCAGGCAATCACCGAACGCGGAGGGGTGATCGGCATGGTTTTCGCCGAAGCGATGCTCAACCCTGCACTCAACTTCGACGATCCCGCGTCTTTTCCACCCAATGCCCGCCGCCCAATGTCGGCCGTCGTTGACCATATTGACCACATATGTCAACTAACCGGTAAGTGCCAGCACGTAGCCATCGGCTCCGATCTCGACGGCGGCTTCGGCCGCGAGATGGCCCCGGTCGACTACGATACCATCGCCAACCTGCAGTACTTCCTCGAGATCCTCGAACGCCGCGGTTACTCGAGTGCCGATATCGAAGCCATCGCCCACGGCAATTTGCTGCGTTTTTTCCGTCAGGCCTGGAGTTGATTGCATGACCGATTCGCGCCCGTTGATTTTAGATAGCCACCTCGACCTGGCATTCTCCGCCCTGCAGATCAACCGCGACCTGACTCAACCGGTCACCACAGTACGCGTCCACGATTCGGTCCAGACTATGGAGGGTTTCGGATCGTGCACCGTAACCTTCCCCGATTTGCGCGCCGGCAAGGTCGGCCTGGTCTGCGGCACCGTGATGTCCCGACTAGATCCCGATGACAAATGGACCCGCACCGGCATGTACGCTCAAGCACAATGCCACGGAGTCGGTCGTGGGCATCTGGCCTATTATCAAGCCCTTGAGCGCCAAGGTATACTGAAGTTCATCAAGAGCACTGCAGATCTCGATGCAGCTATCAGCGCTTGGCAGACCCCCACTGCCGATACCCCCTTCGGCCTGATCCTCACTATGGAGAGCGCCGATCCGATACTCGGCCCCGATCAGGTACCCGAGTGGTACGAGCTCGGACTGAGAATGGTGTCTATTTCACACTACGGCACCAGCACCTATTCACACGGGACTGGCACCGAAGGCGGGCTCTTGCCGCCGGCCAAACCCCTGCTCGATGCGCTCAAGACGGCCGGGATCATCATCGACCTCACTCATCTGACCGACCAGGCCCATTGGGAATTGCTCGAAATCTACGACGGTCCGGTCTGCGCCAGCCATCATAACTGCCGCACTCTCACCCCCGGCCAACGCCAGCTCACCGACGAGATGATTCATTCCATAGCTGAGCGCGACGGCGTCATTGGTGCCGCCTTCGACGCCTGGATGCTCGACCCGAAGTGGCAGCGCAAAATCCCGCCCTACGAACAGCTAACCAATGCCACACTAGAAACCGTCGCCGATCAGATCGACCATATTTGTCAACTCCTAGGCACTTCCCGCCACTGCGGCATCGGCACCGACCTCGACGGCGGCTTTGGCACCGAGCAGGCCCCACGCGATCTCAACACCATCGCCGACCTGCAAAAACTCCAGCCCATCTTCGAACACCGAGGCTACTCGAATCAGGAGATCGAGGGCATATTTTCGGGCAACTGGATCCGGCTCTTCAAGGATGTCTGGAGCCCTTAGGAACCCTCAACTCCTATCTTATCCCGCGCTGTACTTCGCTGAATCTCATAAATCCGCTTGATGCCCAGAGCGATATGCATCGGGGCATCGGGTCCGGTCCTGCCGCAAGTACTGAAGAGTCGGGAACTATCCCAGCACCACATTAAGTATTAGTTCCTATTTGTATGTCCGCCAGCGGCGGATTTGGATCTACATCTCTCTATTG
>CAZFMY010000024.1:59811-68442 GCA_964520345.1 uncultured Gemmatimonadaceae bacterium
TAAGATTTATTTTTTATTTCATAGCATTTTTTTATTCAAGTTAACATTTATTGTCAATCATACTTGCTCTTATTCAATAAATAGTCTATAATTAGACTCTAAGGTAAACATAATAAATATTATTTCCTCAATAGGAGGATTCTGCTATGGCGAGAGGAGCCGACATCGTTATTGAAGCCCTCGACCGCTTCGGCGTCGAGTATGTCTTCGGCCACCCGGGCGGCGCGGCCATGCCGATTTTCGACGCATTGCTCAACTCCAAACAAATCAAGTTCGTCCTTACCCGGCACGAGCAGGGCGCCACTCATATGGCCGATGGCTATGCCCGTGCTACGGGTAAACCCGGCGTCGCCTTGGTAACCTCCGGCCCCGGCGCCACCAATACCATCACCGGTCTTTTGACCGCACAGATGGATTCCTCACCGATCATCGTACTCACTGGCCAGACCGTCACCCCAATGCTGGGCAAGGATGCCTTTCAGGAAGCCGACGTCTTCGGCATCTCTATGCCGGTGGTCAAGCATTCCTATCTAGTGAAAGATCCGAATGAAATCCCCAGAGTAATGACCGAAGCTTTCCATATCGCGACCACCGGCCGCCAGGGTCCAGTACTCGTCGATCTACCCAAAGACGTCACTCAGGGCGATCCCTTCCCCGAATGCACCACTGACTTTCCAGAGAAAGTCTACCTGCCCGGCTATCACTGGCAATCCAAACCCGCACCCGAAATTCTGGAGCAGGCAGCCACTCTCCTGCGCCAGAGCAAACGACCTCTGCTCTATCTAGGCGGCGGTTGTATCGCCTCAGGTGCCCACGAGGCGGCCAAGGCCTTTGCCGAAAAAATCCGTACACCGGTAACTAATACTCTGCTCGGCAAGGGAGCCTTCCCCGAGCAGCATGAGCTCTCGGTGGGTATGCTCGGCATGCACGGCACCGCCTACGCCAACAAAGCCGTCGTCGGCTGCGATCTGATCATGTCGGTCGGCGGGCGCTGGGACGACCGCATCACGGGCAAACTTTCCGAATTCTGTCCCGATGCCAAGAAGATCCATGTCGACATAGACCCGGCCGAGTACGGCAAGGTCGTAATGCCCGACGTCTTTATCGAAGGCGATGCTCGCCATGTGCTGGAAGAATTAATCAATCACGTCGGCCCACTCGACACTGCTGAATGGCTCGCTCAGATCAGCGAGTGGAAAGAGAAATTTCCGCTCAAATACGGCAAGCGAGGCGGACTCAAAATGCAAGCAGTGCTGGACCGTCTCTACGAACTGACCGCAGGGCGTGCAGTCGTCAGTACCGATGTCGGACAGCACCAGATGTGGGCAGCTCAATTCTACAAGACAGCCCACCACCGCCAGTGGCTCTCCTCAGGCGGCGCCGGCACCATGGGTTTCGGCTTCCCCGCCGCTGTGGGTGCGCAGTTCGGTTGCCCGGACCAAACCGTGGTCGCCGTCTGCGGAGACGGCGGCTTCCAGATGACCCTCTGCGAATTGGCTACCGCGGTCATTCATCGCCTGCCGATTAAGATCCTGGTCCTCGACAACAAGTATCTGGGTATGGTTCGCCAGTGGCAGAACCTCTTTTTCGACAATCGCTACTCAGGCGTCGATCTCGAGGGCAATCCCGATTTTGTCAAACTCGCCGAAGCGTACGGGGCCAAAGGATTTCGCATCAAGCGAACTGCCGATATAGACAAAATCCTCAAGCAGGCTCTAGCCCATGACGAAGGACCCTGCATTATCCACGCCGAGTGCGAAAAAGAGGACAATGTCTTCCCCATGATCCCCGCCGGCGCGGCGCTCACCGAAATGCTCATCGAAGCACCCAAGACCAAGCTGGCTCAGCCCAAAGGGAGCACCTGATGTCAACCGCCATAGACTTTGCCGCCAAGGAACTCAACGCCCGACAGGAAGCGGTCGATGCCCCGCAACTCAAACCAACAACCCAGGACCAGAAAACGACCATCGGTCTACTGGTCAACGATCGCCCGGGCGTCCTAGTGCGCATCGCCCAGTGCTTTGCCCGCCGTGGGTACAACATCGAAAACCTGGTCGTTTCGCCGGCCCATATCCCCCAATGCTCGCGAATGACCATCACCGGCATCGGTTCCGCAGATGAACTGCACCAGATCATCCTTCAGCTCAACAAATTGGTCGATGTAATCCATGCTAAGGACCATACCGATGACGAAGCGATAACCCGCGAGCTAGCGCTCTTTAAAATAGGCTGCACCGTTGCCGAGCGCTCCGAAGTATTGCAGATCATAGAGGTTTTCCGCGGTAAGACAGTCGACATATCGGGCGAAACCATCACCATCGAAGCCACTGGAACTACCGAAAAAATGAACGCTCTCGAGGCGCTGCTGAGCAAATTCGATCTCAAGGAGATGGTCCGCACCGGCAAGGTAGTCATGGCCCGCGGCGGCGAATCGACCTGAGATTCTCACCAGACCACAGCCTGAAGCCCGCTTCCAATCCACCAATCGGTGCCAGCACGGCGACTCCGTTGCCACACCCAAGATTCCCCCATCCGCCACTATGTCCGGAAAACCGACTTGGACCATCCTGCTGGTCGACGCACAACCAATCTCGCTCAGCACCCTCAAAAGCCAACTCGAGTACTATCAATACAACGTGCTCACTGCCAGTGATGCCCGCAGCTGTATAACCCTCTTCCAGGAACGCCAACGCGAAATCGACCTGGCCGTACTCGACCTCAATCTCAAAGACGCCCCGGGAACCAAAGTCCTGCAAATCCTGCGCAAACTCGCTCCCAAGCTCAAGGTCATCGTCCTCACCGACCAGGGAATTAGCGAAGGCCGACCCGAATTCGAGGGAATCAGCGGCGTGCTGCGCAAACCCGTGCGCACCGACCGGCTCCTAGCCGTAGTAGCCAAAGCCCTGGGACGGACCTAAAAAAAGGGGGACGAGCCATTGCCCGTCCCCCTCTACTTTCCGCAACCATACCCTGATCAGAACGATGTTCCCAACTGGGCAAAAGCCATACGCCCAATCTCCGGTGCACCAATAAAAGTCCGGTGCTTATTGTCGAGGACATTAGAAATGTCCACGCCGAGCCGCAGATTGCGATCGAAAGGCAGTTGGTAGACCAGATTCAGATCTAGAGCCGCATAGGCCTCGACCTCCCCGGCATATACTCCCGAGTCCTGACGAAAAGACCCCACGTAGCGAAACTGCCCCCCCAGAACCAATTTCGGCTCGTCGAATGCATAAGAAGTACCGATCTTGAGTTTTGAGCCAGGCGCATTAAGCGCAATATCGGCAATCCCGTCGACATCTTCGAAAAAGGTTTTATCGACATAGGAATAATTCCCCGTCAGCGACCACGCTTCGTTCGGAAAATAGGCCAGGCTCAGATCCAGACCATTGATCGCAATCTCGCCAAAATTGCGGTAAGTCAAAATTACCGCTGTGGGATCATAGGCCTCTTCGGGTGTAACAGTACCAAACGGTATGGCCGCCGCATTCCCAGCAAATAAAGCCACAATCTCGTCTACCGGAGTGCCGTTTTTATTCCCCAGTAAAGTGCCCGGAACTTGCAATTGATCAAGCGGAGCAACAGCCTCGGCCAACTCGGCATTCTGGGGATCGGCCAGCACCGCACCGACACTCTCCCCCAGTGCCCCAGCCAAACTCGTCGGTTCCAGAAAGACATTCGGCGTCTCGACCTTTAGTGGAGCAACGAAATCCTGGGTACTGCTGCGGTACAAATCCGCCGCAATCACCAATTTTTTACCAATCACTCCCTTATAACCAAATTCGTAGGTCGAGGTAATCGTAGAGCGAGTCAGCGGCACATCGAAAGCATCCGCCACAGGATCAAAAGGTGCTGGATCGCCGGCGGCAACTTTTCCGGTATTTAGTGCGAGCAGTGCGTTCTTCAACCCGGGCAATTGCTCGGGAATCAGTGTATTCAGACCGAGCAACAGGTTTTGCGCAGCAGCCTCAGCCTCGGTCTTCTCCAATCCCTCGATGACCTGTATCTGCGTCGTAGAAAGATTCGTAAAGAGCGGAGAAGCTAGAGTGCCCAGCACTGCGCGGCGGCCCAAACCCCACATCACATTAGTAAAAACTGGGTCGTCGAGGTCGATATAGTCGGCCTTCTGCATCCCCACTACTGGAGCAAAAGGCGAACGGTACTGCGGCCGGCCATCGGCAGAGCGGGCAAAAGTCCAACCCCCGGCAAATCCCTGGCGGTAGGTGCCCTGAGCACGGACATCTATCGCAGGAGCAAACCCCAACGACGGTTCAAAACCCGAGCCAATTCCAAAGGCGTCTGGTGCCGAACGCAAATCTAGATAGAGGTTTAGGCTAGATGGAGTCGAGAAGGCGCGATTATAGGTCAGGCGCAAGGTCTGTGTTTCACTGGGTTTGAAGACCAGTCCCGCGCGCGGTGAGATTTCACCATCGGCTATCCGGTTGTGGTCATCATAGCGCAAGGCTACGACCAAATCCAGCATATCGGAAAGTGCCGTCTCGCTCTGTAGATAGGCTCCGTACTCGTTGACCTGGTCGTCGTCTTCATTGCCGCCATTGACCGTGCCCTCGGTATCCGGGCGCGTCAAAAGCAGATCGGCGCCGTAGGTGAAACTCTGTCTGATCCCCAGCTGGGCGGTATGCTGAATCTGGAAGGCACTAAGTTTGGAATGGTCGACAATAGAACCACCGTCACGGAGAAGAAAGGTATCCCCGGCATCGGTCCAATTTTGAAATACCTGAGCGAACCAATCTCCCCACAAGAGCCGAGTCTGATAATAACCGCTGGTCCAACCACGGGCCTGACCAGCACCCAGACCGGTCAAATCGATATTGTCAGCGACGTTATAACCGGCGGCAAAAATGGCAGTGAGGTTCTCAGTAGCCCTATAGTCGAGACGCACTTCGGTCGACTTGCGTTCGAGGTCGAAGTCGCGAGCCCTGAGCGAAGGATTCTGCGCTCGCGACACCTCTTCGGCGGGATCATTGTACTCCCAATCCGTACCCGCATAGTATTGGGCCGACACTTTGTAGCCCAGTTTCTCACCGACCTGCCCCGCGTGCCGCAAACCGATCTTGCGCACATCGCGCTCACCCAGACCCAGATTGACACTGGTGCCCTGCGAATTGAATGGCGAGTGGGTGATAATATGCATAACACCACTGGCGCTATTCGGCCCATAAAGTGCCGAACCAGGTCCTAGCACGACCTCAATTCGCTCGATATCTTCGTTGGTAACAGGAATAAAATTGTAGGCATTAAGCCGCAATGAAGGCACCCGGGCAATCCGATTGTCGGTCAATGTCAGCAAGGCACCGGAGAATATATTGTTGAAACCGCGTACAACCACATTGCTCTGAGCCAGGCCGGTTTGAGAAAAATCCACTGCCGGCAGGTCGCGGATGTGCTCGACGACGCTGAGTGAGGGCCGATCTCGGATCTCCCTTGCCTCAACCACCGCTACTGAGGCTGGTGCCTCGAGGATCTTCTCCTGGCGCCTCGAAGCCGAAACCACGTTCTGTTCGAGAAAGATGAGTTCTGCTTCCAACTCCAGCTCCAACTCTAATGCACCACCAGCCACAATCTCGATCTTTTCTCGCAGGAGATCGCGATAGCCAATATGCGTAATGCGCAGCCGATATTCTCCTGCAGGCAACTTCTCAATACGGAAATCACCTTCCTGGTTGGTCACCGTGCCGGTCTTGCCGCCTGGAATCGCATTGCCCTCGAGGACCACATTAGCCCCAGCGATCGAGTAGCCATCTGAGTCCGTCACTCTGCCCGAAAGCAGCGCCTCCTGGCCAGAGGCCGCACTATACGACGCAATCAGAATCAATGCCAAAAACTTGTATTTCATAACTAACCCCTCCCTTTTGCTTCGAATTTACGAAAAAATTACCAAACTACACCATCTAAAATCCGCAGCTATTGATCACCCGTAGGCTCCCAACTACCTTAATAATATACAACCCTCATTTCTGGAGACCTTGTTCATGGCCGACCAACTCAAACTCGCCTTTATCGGCTGCGGTGCCATTGCCCGTTTTCACCTTGATGGGATCAAAGGACACGCCCCCCGTATCGATGTCACCACGCTGGTCGATCTCGACGAGTCCAAAGCCCAGACATTCGCCGCAGAAACCGGCGGACAAACATTCACTTCGCTGGCGACCGCGCTCGAACAAGGCGACTTCGACGCCGTCGATATCATGCTGCCACACGATCTACACGAAGAAATCGCCATCCAATGCCTTACAGCCGGCAAGCACGTCCTTCTAGAAAAACCCATCGCCCCAACCCTGGATGCTTGCGACCGCATCTTCTCTGCGGCACAAGCGGCTTCGGGTGTTTTCATGGTTGCCGAAAACAGCCAGTACTGGCCAGAAATCGTCGAGGCGCAAAAACAGATCGAAGCCGGAGCCATTGGCGAGATCATCACCGCCCGCGCAGCCTTTGTCTATCCGTTTGACGACTACTGGTTCAAAGAAGAGCGCCCTTGGCGCTACGAACAAGGACGCACCGGCGGCGGGATCACCATCGACGGCGGTTCGCACTGGATACGACCACTCCGAATGTGGCTGGGCGAACTCGACGAGGTCGTCGGCGTACTCGGCCACCCCCTGGAACAAATGGAGGGCGAGTCGCTGACCCGCGCACTCTTCCGCTTCGAATCGGGCAAAACCGCAATCTTCGATGCAATGATGATCGACACCGTCTTCGCTCCCGAACCCTGGTGGCGAATCACCGGCTCCAAAGGGGAACTAACCATCAACGCCGGTCTCGAAGGCGCCGAACTCTGGCTCTGGGACTCGGATAATCGCGAGGGCAAAAAACTCTTCGCCAGCCCTGGCTACACCGAATCCTTCGGCCCCGAGCTAGCCGATTTTGCCGCCGCAGTCCTCGACGGCAAGGCTCTCGCAGCCGGTCCCGAGCAGGCTATGGGCGAACTCCGCACCGCTCTAGCCATTTACCGCTCAGCCGAAAGCGGCCAATGGGAAAAGGTCTGGAACTGACCCCATCCTTGCATGAGTCTTTTGTTTTATCTATATTATTCCGCCCAATTTTAGTGGGAAAGTGTTTTGAGCTTTTCCCAGGCCGTCTATAGGCCGATCTTGTTGTCTACCAGTTCTTTCCGACCACGATAACTACCTAGAGAAAGTGTATTGAGAATCATGGCCAACAAATACGTATACCTTTTTGGCACCCGCAAATCCGAAGGAGACAGAGAGATGCGCAACTTGCTAGGCGGCAAGGGCGCAAACCTGGCTGAAATGGCTCGCCTCGGCCTACCAGTCCCCGCTGGATTTACGATCACTACCGAAGTCTGCACCTACTACTACGACAACAAGAAAAACTATCCCTCTCAACTAAATGGCCAGATCGAAAAAGCACTTCGCGAAGTGGAGAAAAAGATGGGTGCCCGTTTCGGCGATCCCAAAAATCCACTACTCCTTTCGGTCCGTTCCGGCGCCCGGGTCTCGATGCCTGGGATGATGGAAACCGTCCTTAACCTCGGACTCAACGACGAGATCGTCGCAGGATTGAGTGAAAAATCGGGCGATCCGCGTTTCTGTTACGACGTCTACCGCCGTTTCGTCCAAATGTACGGCGACGTGGTAATGGGCTTGCGGCCTAAGGACAAGGAAGTCGATCCCTTCGAGCACCTTTTGGAACAAAAAAAGAAAGAGCGCGGTGTAGAAATCGACAGCGATCTCCCCGCTGAGGATCTTGCCGAACTCGTCAACGAATTCAAAGCGGTGATAAAGAAGCGCCTCAAGCGCAGCTTCCCCGAAGATCCAATTGAACAGCTCTATGGCGCAATTGGTGCCGTCTTCTCATCCTGGCAAGGGGATCGCGCGATCCGCTACCGCAATATCGAAGGTATTCCCCATAACTGGGGCACTGCGGTCAACGTGCAGTCGATGGTCTACGGCAATATGGGCGACGACTGCGCCACCGGCGTGGCCTTCACCCGCGATCCCTCCACCGGTAAGAAGCAGCTATACGGCGAATTCCTAGTCAATGCCCAGGGCGAGGATGTGGTCGCCGGCATCCGCACTCCCGAGCCTGTCGCCAAGATGAAGCGCATCCTGCCCAAGGCATTCAATGAATTCCAGGCCGTATGCAAACAGCTTGAAAAGCATTACAAAGATATGCAGGATCTGGAATTCACCATTCAGCAGGGTCATCTGTGGATGCTGCAAACCCGGTCCGGCAAGCGCACCGCTGCCGCGGCGGTCAAAATCGCTGTCGACATGGTCAACGAGCGTTTAATCAACCGCAAGGAGGCCCTGCTGCGAGTTGATCCCTCAGACCTCGATCAACTCCTGCACCCCACCTTCGACACTGCGAAGAAAACCGATCCCATCAGCAAGGGGCTACCTGCCTCACCGGGAGCTGCAAGCGGTAAAATCGTATTTTCTGCCGATGAAGCTGAAGCGCAAGCCGCCAAAGGCGAGCAGGTTATTCTGGTACGTATCGAAACTTCTCCCGAAGATATCGGCGGCATGCATGCAGCCTCAGGCATCCTCACCGCCCGCGGCGGCATGACCAGCCATGCAGCTGTGGTCGCCCGTGGCATGGGCAAATGCTGCGTCGCCGGCTGCGGCGATATCCAGATCGACTACCGCA
>CAZFMY010000025.1:0-67606 GCA_964520345.1 uncultured Gemmatimonadaceae bacterium
CCCCGGGTCTGCTCCGGCGGCGTGCTCCACACGCTATTGGCCATATGGGCATAGGTCGTATAGGGAATATCCGCCTGGCCCAAATTCCGTATATGCTCCAGATATTCGGCCACTTTCGCATCGCGCCCGGGCAGGTTGAGCGTGATTTCCGGCACATTGTGCACACTGCTCTTACCCAGACCGTAGAGCTTGATCCCGCCACTGGCAAAGTGCTCCTGTCGGCTCCGATAATACGCCGGACTGGCCTTGTCCGGATCGATCCAGGTCACCGCATATTCCACCCCCGTCTGCCGAATAAAGGACATCTCCGCTTCCGAAGGCTCGGCCGACATCTGTGCCGCGACCTTGAGGCCCGGCTCCACTTCGATATGAGTTTTGACTGCCATAGGATCCTTCCTTTCCAATCTGCAAACAACGCGCCCCCATCGATTCGGGGTCTCGGGCAGGGTTTTTTCGCGCGGCGGTGTCTGAGATCCCAAGCGCAACACAGCAGAGGATACCCGGGTGATCTCGAGCACTAATAACCCTGGAGCCCTTAGTAGATCTCCAACAGGCCACCTCGAAGCAACTCGCCGCAAGAATAAGACCGACCCATGCACCAATACGTACTAACTCCTCGCTTCGCCTATGTCAACCACTTGGCCTTGCTGCAATTACACCCTATATTCCCGCCAAACCTCATCAGGAGACCTCAGCTATGAGCACTTACCGCGCTGCCGTGATTGGCCTAGGCCGCATGGGCAGCACCTTCGATGATGAAATGGAACAGGGCGGCTCGATCTTCCTACCCTACTGCCATGGCCCCAGCTACCACGCCTCGCCCCTCACCGAATTAGTCGCCGGCACAGACCCGCATGCCGAACAACGCGAAATCTTCGGCGAGCGCTGGGGTTTGGACAATAACCAACTCTATGCCGATTACCGCGAAATGCTGGCCGAAGCCCAACCCGAAATCGTCAGCGTCTGCACCACCGCCCGCCACCGCGCACAAATCGTCTCCGAGTGCGCACGCGCCGGAGTCCGCGCAATCTGGGCCGAAAAACCGATCTCGCTCGTCCTGAGCGAAGCCGATACCATGGTCCAGACCTGCCGCGAGACGGGTACCGCCCTGGCCATTAACTGCGCCCGGCGCTGGAATCCCTTCTTCGCCGAAACCCGCCGCATGATCGAAGCTGGTGAACTCGGTGAAATCCTCCAGGTCACCGGCTACGCCCAATGCGGTCTCTCCCACAATGGCAGCCATCTCATCGATATCGTGCGCTATCTGGCCGGCGGCGAAGTGGAATGGGTCTTCGGGGAAATCGAATCCGACGAAATCGCCCAGGGCGAAACCGACCCGCAAGGCAATGGCTACCTCGCCTTCGACAACGGAGTCCGGGGCTTTATACGCGCCACGCCCTGCGGAGTCACCGGCTGGGAGATCGATATCATCGGCAGCAAGGGCCGAGTGCGTTCACTGGCCAATGCCGAGGAATGGGAATTAATCGAAATAGTCTCAGGCGGCAACAAAGGCCGCGGAGTACCCGCCGTGAAACCCTTTCCCTGGCCAACGCGGATCCAGGGTATGGGACTGACCATTATCGAAGATCTCGCCAATGCCATCGAGACCGGCCAGCCACCACGATGCTCGGGTGATGATGGACTCAAAGCTCTGGAGATCGCGCTGGCGCTACGCGAATCGCATCGCCGCAACGGCAGCAAAGTCGAGTTGCCTTTGGATAATCGAAATCTGGGGATCCAATCCTCGGAAATCGCCCAGGACCACACCCCGGCGCGAATCCGCCGATTGGAGGCCAACACTTAAAAAAATCGAAGGAATGGCGATCACCCGGTCTCAACCCAGAATGAAAACCTGGTTACCGACCTGGCCGGTGAAATAATCGATTACTAGCCAGAGCCCATTGCAGAGCGCCTCACCCACGATCAACCCCATGAAAAAATACTGGCTGCTATGATAATACGCCGGCCCCCCGAAGCGCAGAATGATTTTTTTAACCGCCCAGGCAATCAGCACGCAAAACCATACTTTGTTCATCATGTAATTGGCGGCGATCGGGAAACCGATCGGGTGTAGCGGCCACCAGAGAAGGTGCTGCCTGGCCCAGGAGAGTACCACCATCACTCCCGCACCACCAACGAAAAAAACCAATCCCAACCAGTCCGCCCCCATCGGTTCCAAGGTTCTCCGCGCCATGTTGTAGATCGTCGCTGGACCGCCCTGAAACCGCCATTGATCCAGATTGACGCCCCCGTATTTGTAGGCCAGGTGAAAAACCATCCAACAGGATCCCATTACCCCAATAAAGGCAGCCAAAACAATCGCCCAGAACACCATTCGCCGCGACTGGCGGTCCATATCCTCAATCAGCTTCAAACCGTTGGCCACCATCGCCTGCAGAAAAATCCGGATATCCGCCGACCAGATATAAGCAAAAGAGAGGTTGAAGATACCCCCTGCGCCAATCCATTGCGAGCCGATGCCCTGGACCACTAGGTCGGGCGCAATCATCGGCGAGCGCACCGCAGCCAATCCCGCCTCACATACGACCCGTGTAATGCCGATGAAGATCGCCATCGCCACCAAAACGAAAACCGCGGCCACCCAGAGTTTGGTCCCCATCAGCCACAACCAGCCGACCATCCCCAACCACCCGAGGACCAGCCCGCAAAGCGCCGTGCGGTAGGACATAACCTCATCGCCATCATCTACATCCCGACCACGCCCCAGCGATTTGCGCAACACATTCTTCAAATGCTCACGCCCGGTCCACAACCCCAAAAGCACCATGGCGATCAACGCACCACCCCCCTGATAGGCCAGCAGAGGCTGTTCGGAGACTCCGTAGACGAATTTGCTGGTCGACTTGAGCCCGGATATCGCCAGTACTTCGGCCTCAAACTTGGAGAATAAGTAAAATATCCAGATCCCAGCCGCCACCTGGGTATTGATTAAATACGAAAAGCCGATCAGTGCAAAACTGATCCACAACTGCACGCTCTGATTTCCTATTAGTGGAAACACCCAAAGCAGACGAATACTCGGCATCGTCGGATCGTATTGGTGCAGAGCCTTGAGGCTGCCGTACATCAACGGAATCAATATCCCCCACCACAGAGCCTTGCGCTTTAGAATACTATTGAGCAATCGATCGCCGTGCTCCCCCCTGATCATCGCCACGCCGACCTGGGTCAACGGATAGGCCAACCGCTCGTGTTCCATCCACTGTCGACGCAAAATCACCGCCGTCGACACCATAGCCATGTACAGGGCCAGAAAAAAAACCGCCCACCAGCAAAGCGGCTCGACCCAGGCCCCGTAGGGGATTTGATCAAGTGCCCCACCTTCGTAAAAACCTGTATTGTCATTCGCATCATCGACGACGATGCTGCGTTGCGGAAAGAGCGGCACCAGCGCCGAAACCCATTTATTCTCCGGTGAAGCGAAATATAAAATACCGGTGATCGCCGGCAGCAGTTGCTGAGTCATGCCCATTGTGCAAAGCGCCGAGACCACCAGGAGCATCACATAGACCAGCACCAGTTCGGCGCGGTCGAGCGCAAAACTCTCGCCGCGTCGCACCACGAATAAATTCCACAGCGCTGTCAGCGCGAGGAAAGCACTAAACCAGAAACCAGGTTCGTATATATCGACCGCAGCCGGCCCCGCGTAATACGCACAAAATCCGCCAACGGCAGACAAGGCCAGCCCCAACGCCAGACGTAAATCTCGCGCCGTGAGCTTAAAGAGCGTGTTGAGCAATCCGATCAGCACCAGAAAAAGAAAAATCGCCCCCGGAGTATTGAAATCGAACGCCATATTGGTCGCCCGCATCGCCATATTGGCATAGGGCGCGCCAATCGCCAGAAAAAAACTGAGAAAGCCGCCGACGAAGAAGGCGCGCGCGGACAGGTGCGAGCGTCTGTCTTTATCGATAAGAGAGGCATCCTGGCGGCCTTCGAGATGCCGGTTGTAGAGGGTGGGAATCGTTCGATTCACGACGAAATCAAATTTGGGAAAAAGATTCTAAACCGGAGTAGTACGGGGAGAAAAACAGCTGTCTTCTGCCACAACAGGGCGGACTCGGGACAACGCTCAGCGTGTGGAAAGGATTGACCTTCAGCCTCGATACCTCATAAAAAAAGGCCTGCGGGCCCTGGTTCGTTGAGCGCGCAGGCAATGATGTGCTAAAACAGTCCTGGCTATTTTCCCGCCAGCGCTTTCGCCTCGTTTTCGTAGATGCTCGAGGCTTGCAAAAGTCCCATGATCTTGAAAGTCTTGGCCATCGTTGGAGCCACATTGCAAAAGCCGACGCTACCTTTGAGGTCCTTGACCTTCTCGATCACCTCGATCAGACAGGAAACCCCCATGCTATTAACAATCTTGCACTGCTCGAGGTTGATGACAAAGTCCTTGATCCCCTCTTCGACGCACTGGTCGCAAGCGGCAGTGATTTCCTCTCCACCCTCGTTGTTGATATAGCCTTCCACTGCCATAATACCAACCCCATCCCCCTTCTTCAAATCCAACCGAAAATCCGCCATAGCAACACCTTTGACCTTGCCGTAATAAAGTAGCTTCACTCTTCGACCGACGGCGCGGATATTCACCTATCCCGCCTGCCCACCTCTCATATATAAAGAAATATCGATCCAGTATCAAGAACCTAAACTTTGCAATTTATCAACAGAGACCACCTGCCCAGTCCCCTGAGCAGGCACAAAAACGCCGGCTCAGCAAGCCGGCTTACCATTCGCGCCCTTCGATGATCCTGCCATCGTCGGCATCAATGCGGAGCGTAGTGCGGCATATCCGCTCGGGATCGTCTTCGCTCCGATGCCAGATCGTATACCAAACCGTCTGCGCCAAAATATGCCCCCTGGGCGCCAGCGAATACCCCCAGCGAAACTGGCGAATCGCAGCGGGCCGGACGTGGAACACGCGCCCTATCGCACTGATATTGACCACCGGCAACCAGCGCACATCAACGGTCGCGTAGGGATAGACGAACTCCTCCATCATCTCGACTTCGTGTCGAAGCAATACCTCGCCTGCACGGCTGCGATCAACCCCCTCTCTCGAGTCCACAAAATTCGGCACCAGCGAGATAACCGCGATAGGGAGCAGCAAGATCCCCCGCTGCAAAAAATACATTGTCTTGCCGAGAATTCTCATCTTATCTATCATATCGGCTCTCAAAGAGGCCAAATTCAACCCAAGTGCAAATAATGACGACACCGATCCTTTACTACGTCGCCGATCCGATGTGCTCCTGGTGCTGGGGTTTTGCACCAACCATCGCAGCCCTCCACAAGCAAGAGTCGGACGCCTTTATATTCCGCTACGTTATGGGCGGTCTGGCGCGCGATTCGGAAGAGCTCATGCCAAAAGAGACCCGCGCCTATGTCCAAAGCGCCTGGCGCGAAGTCGAATCGCGAACCGGAGCCCGCTTCAACTGGGCTTTCTGGGAAACCTGTCAACCTCGTCGCTCTACCTATCCAGCCTGTCGCGCCGTCCTCGCCGCTGCCGCTCAGAATCGCGGGCCGGCGATCTTCGACCGCATCCAGAGCGCCTACTACCTGGAGGCCCGCAACCCCTCCGATATCGACACTCTTGTGACCTTAGCCGAATCGCTCGATCTCGACACCGAGCGCTTTGCCGCCGACCTTCATTCCGCAGCCATCGAGGAGGCGCTTCAGGCAGATTTCCATCTGCGCCGCAAACTCCAGGCCAGGTCCTTTCCCAGTCTGATTCTCGAATCATCAGGCACCTGCAGCTGGATCAATCGCGGCTGGGAAGAAACCGCCACCGTCTTCGCGCGCCTCGAAAAAGCGCTCGCCCCAACCCCATCCTAGCCATGTATATCCTCGCACTCGACCAGGGCACGACCAGTTCGCGGGCCATCCTCTTCAATCGCCAGGGCCAGATCGAAGCCCTGGCTCAGCGGGAATTCACTCAGCACTTCCCCAAACTCGGCTGGGTAGAGCACGACCCGCAGGAAATCTGGACCTCGCAGCTTGCCGTGGCCCGCGAAGCCCTGTCCGGTATCGACATAAGCCAGCTCACTGCCATCGGCATCGCCAATCAGCGCGAAACCACGCTCGTATGGGATCGTCGGACCGGGCAACCGATTGCCCCGGCCATCGTCTGGCAGGATCGTCGCACCGCAGCTATCTGTGCCGACCTCGCTCCCCACGCCGACCGAATCCGCCAGAAAACCGGCTTGGTACTCGACGCCTACTTTTCCGGCTCCAAGATCCGCTGGCTTCTCGACCATGTGCCCGATGCCCGCCCCCGTGCCGAGGCCGGCGAGTTGGCTTTCGGCACCGTCGACACCTGGCTGGTCTGGCAATTGACCGCAGGCCGCTCTCATATCACCGATCTCAGCAATGCCTCGCGAACCTTGCTCTGCAACATCAAAGAGGGCGACTGGGACGACGAACTCCTCGAACTTTTCTCCGTCCCCCACCCTCTGCTGCCCCAGGTACGCACCTCTAGCGAGATCTATGGTGAAACCTCACCCGAACTCTTCGGTCGTCCCGTTCCTATCTCCGGTATCGCCGGCGATCAACAAGCAGCGCTCTTCGGCCAGCACTGCACTCTCCCAGGCCTGGCCAAAAACACCTACGGCACCGGATGCTTCCTCCTGCTCAATACCGGAGAACAACCCGTATTCTCACGCCGCGACATGCTGACTACGGTCGCCTGGAAAATAGGCGACAAAACGACCTATGCCCTCGAGGGCAGCGTCTTTGTCGCCGGAGCCTGCATCCAGTGGCTCAGAGACGGTCTCGGCCTGATTGATTCGGCCGCTGAAAGCGAGACACTGGCCAACTCGGTGAACGATACCGACGGCCTCTACCTGGTCCCGGCTTTCACCGGCCTGGGCGCGCCTCACTGGGATCCCCATGCCCGCGGCACTCTAGTTGGAATCACCCGCGGCAGCAATGCCGCTCATCTAGCCCGCGCAGCGCTCGAAGGGATCGCCCACCAGGTCGCCGACGTGATCGAAGCCATGCGCCTGGACGGTACCCTCGCCGAATTGCGCGTCGATGGTGGCGGGGCTCAGAACGACCTGCTGATGCAGCTCCAGGCCGACCTGGGCAACATTCCCGTACTGCGGACTGGAATCACTGAAGCCACTGCATTGGGAGCAGCCTACCTGGCCGGGCTCGGCGTCGAATACTGGCAAGATCTCGAAGAATTCACCAACCCCCAGACCACCCGTTTCGAGCCGAGTCTAAGTGCGGCCACCGTCCGCACCAAACGCCGGGGCTGGCAACGAGCACTTGGCCGAGCCAAAGACTGGGCCCAGGAGGAGGATTCATGAGTATCGGCATCGGCATCATCGGCACCGGTGGTATTGCCCAGGCCCACGCCAAGGCTTATCTCGAATTGGCCCCAGCAATCCAGCTCGTCGCGGTCGCCGACATCGACGGTGATAAAGCTCGGGACGCAGCAGCACAATGGGGCGTCGAGCAGGTATTTGAAGACTATCGCGATCTGCTGGCGCTGGACACCATTGACGCGCTCAGTATCTGCACTCCAACCTGTGCCCACAGCGCGCCGACCATTGCCGCACTCGACGCCGGCAAACACGTGCTGGTCGAAAAACCCATGGCCGACACTACCGCCGAAGCTCGGAAGATGGTCGCCGCGGCCGAGCGCAACGACCGGCTATTGATGGTCGAAATGAAATGGCGCTTCATGCCCGAGCTCCAGGCGGCGCGCGCGGCGATCGCCCGCGGCGAATTGGGTCGAATATACTACGCCGAGGCCGTCGGCTGGCAGCAGCGCGGAATCCCCGGTGGATCCTTTATCCGCCGCGACCTGGCCGGGGGCGGGGCCTTGATGGATAACGGCGTGTACACGCTCGACGCAGTGCTCTATTTGATGGGCCATCCGCGGCCACTCACTGCTTCGGGTACCGCGGCCAATATCTTCGGCCAGACCGAAGAAGGCCACTGGGATCCACAGGACTTCACGGTCGAGGACTTCGGCACCGCGCTGGTGCGACTAGAGGGCGGAATCTCACTCTTCTTCGCCCACGCCTGGGCCATCAACTTCGACGAGCAGTGGCAAATTCGCGTCGCCGGAGACCAGGGAGCGGCGGAGATCCGACCCTTTGGCCCCGAACCTCGCCTGCGACTCACCCACGGCTCTTATGGAAACCTGGCCGACACCACTCCCGCCTCCCTGCCCGAGGGCAGCACCGAAGTCGGCTATGCCGTCGAGCGCTTTGTCGCAGCCCTTCGCGAAGGCGGTCCCAGCCCGGTGGCCGGCGATACCTTCCTCTACACCAATGCAATCTTCGATGCGCTCTATGAATCCAGTCGCCAGGGCCGAGAAGTATCGATCGAAATCTAGCCTCTGCGCTGCCAGACTCTGACATCGACCTGCACCCGCCGTTCTCTATCGGCCGCCACCCGCTGGCGGAGAATTTCGGCCGGCACGAATCCCCCTTTTGCCAGTACTTCATCCCTGGACATATTGAGTCCATCGGCATGAGCGAGATAGCGCTCGGCCGGGGGCAGTTTCAAACCGGCCAGGAGTTCGCTGCCCCAGCCCCACCACTCGGGATGGCAGTATAGATCCACCAGCACCGTCTCGGGCCAGAGCGGATCCCAGCCCCACGACGCTAAACCCAGAACCGCCCCCGTCTCGCGCTGGACCAACGCCAGTGCCCGCGCGGTCTCGCCCTGCGCGCGACGTTGGAGTTCGTCGCGGATAAGGGGCAGAAATTTACCCTCCGTCGAAGCGCGACCGAGGAGAGCAAGCGAAACCGAGCGCACAACCCCGGGGAAATCACCGAGAAAGAGCGCCGCCGACGCCGGCCAATGCGGCCAAGCCAATTCCTCGATCTCCGCTGTAGCCGCGGCAAAATACTCCGCAATAAAATCCCTGCGAGACCCGGCATAGTACTCCATGCTGCCGCTCTCGGCCTCGATACTGGCAAAACCGTGCGCGGCATAGATGCGGTAGGGCGGAGTGGCAAAACCGGTGCCGAGAAAAAGGGCCTGGCCCCCAGTCTGACGAAAGTGCTCCATCTGGATCCCCATCAGCTGATCGCATGCCCCTTTGCGCCGATCCTCAGGCCGGGTCCATACATGCCCCAAATAACCCACCCCCTTATGCGCTACCGTCATAATATTGGCCATGGGCTCCCCCCGGCGATGCAGGAGGTAAAACCGAGCTTCAATACCCAATTCTCGACGCACCACTTCGGCATTCTGCCACAGCCGTAGCGACCCCTTGTGTCCCAGGAGCGCCTCTACTCGTTCGGCCCATTCCAGATCGGGTCCCTCTACGCAACCGGCTTCGACCTGCTCGCCGTCCTTCAGAGTAATCACCGCGAGTTGTTCGTACATCCCCCCTCCTCAAGGCTCTGCCGATACGGCTTCCAATAAATCCCTGCGCACCAGAGCAAAGGCTTCGGGGTCCCGAGTATAGTCACTCGCCGAGCGCACCAACCGGGCACTCAGCGCCCGTGCCGCTTCAGGCCCCGCCCGAGCTGCCAATAGCGCTAAGAGTTCGTAGTCTTCGATCCCATCGCGTATATTTTCCATCCGGATGCTGCTGATCGGACCATCTGGACCAGCATAAAAGAGGGCGCCATCGCCATTAGCCGTCCCGTACGAGGCAGGATCCCAGTAAGTACGGCCATAGATATCCGCGCGTAGAGGAGCGCGCTGCTTGGGCCAGCGATTCATCGCGTAGTAGAGCACCCCCTCGATCCCGCGCTCATGCGCCATCCACCACAGCAATCTGGCTTCCAGGGCTGGATACTCGATGAACCAATTGGCGTAAGGATGGGCCGGGCTGATGCAAATATACCACCATACCTCATCCCCACGCCGTCTGGCCCTCGCCGCAGTACGCGCCTCATAAACGGCTGAGAGAGGCACCCAGATATCGACCAGCGCCCCTAATTTATTATCCAACCCCAGCCCTGGATCGCGCGCGGTCGTCGCCGTCCGCAACCGGGGATAGCGTTCTTTGATAAAGGAGAAAACGCGTTCTATTTTGCCGAACTCCTCCACCTCGACCTCGTCAAATCCGTATATATAGGCCTGCTCATCAAGCCCCAATTCATCGATTCGAGCCACCAGCGAATCGAGTCGCGCCGCCAGCGTCTCCAATTCGGCGCGGTCGTAGTCCTGGCGGGAGTCGAGATAGAGCAGATTGAACGCATTGAGCCGACCCTGGCGGGCATAGGCTGCGAGTTCGTCCAGATCCGGGGGCTCGCGCCGGTAGAGGTGATCGAGATTGAGGCGATGATCGAGAACGAAATCCACATAGCGCCCCCGCAACGCACTAGCTCGTTCGCGACCATAGACCCGCACCAACCGGTCTTCGTAAAGGGAAAATGCGGTGCGCACCGTCGTGCTCTCAGGGAGTCCAATATCGTAGACCTGCACTTCCAGCGGCAAGGCTCCCAAACGCACCCCGTCCAGCCAAACGCCGATGCGCCCGCGATAAGTTCCCGGAATAGTCTCTTGCCCCGTCCGCAGCGCCAACCACACGACCTGATTTTCCCCCGGCCGCGCGCGGAATTCGGCCCGCGGCAAGAGTGGGTCCGGCCACCAGCCCACAAAGTCGACCGGGTATTCCCGCGGACGGCGCG
This sequence comes from uncultured Gemmatimonadaceae bacterium, assembly GCA_964520345.1. Lineage (GTDB taxonomy): Bacteria > Latescibacterota > UBA2968 > UBA8231 > UBA8231. The sequence continues at coordinate 10,623 of CAZFMY010000025.1, forward strand.
TAAATACATAGCCTACCTGGAAGAGGTCCAAGTCCCCCGGTGCCAAGACCTCATTCTGCTCCTGATGAACCCAATCTTCAACCACCAGCCCTAAGCGCACACGCCGGTCACTGCTAAAGACGAGTTGCAAGGCTTCGACTTCGTTGCGCGCCACCTCCAGCCGCAACGGCCTTCCCTCTTCGGCAGCTATGCTTTGTTCCGTATGAATAAATTGTCCCGCCCGCGGCAGATCGTCGCGCATAACTTTACGCGTCGATTTTGCGGCCCAGGCCACCAGGTGCGGCTGGTCTGTCTCGGGCAGAACACCAAACGCGCCCAGATCCGCGACAGTGTCAGCAGTCGGCCAGGCTCGATCGCTGGCGCTGAGGACGACTCGATATAGGCCCGGAGCCCCTCCGGACCAGGTCCAGTCGAGCTGCTCGGTTTCCGCGGCGTACTCGGCAACCGGCTCGCCCTGTCCATCGCGGATTTCCGCTCTATAGAACGCAGAGCGCCCACGCGGCGTTCGAACCCGTACCCGGCCCCGGCCGAAGGGATCGGCCAACACTTCAGCGCCCGCCACAGAAAGGGTATCGGCAACCAGGCGGATATCGTCCAAGGCCAAAGCGTAATCGCGGACCGGATGGCTCATATACAAATCGATCAAAGCCACTTTATGCAGATCGATCTCCCGTCCCAGAAGACCCAGATCAACGCGACAGGTCCGTCGCATCTGCGGCGACAGAGAGAAGAGACGGATCGCGCGAGTGCCGCTCTCGTCATCCACCCGCAACTTCAATAGCACCGCCAGCGTGGACCTGTTCTCAACCGCGAATTCCAGCCGGTCGTATCCTCGCCAATCGCCACTTGAAAAAAGGCCATCCCCATGCGAGAGGCGCAGCGACGGCCACGGATCGCGCCAGATCTGCCAAACCCGCCTACGCCTAAAGTTCAATTCGGCCTGGCCCTGATCCACGTGGGCTCCCAGGTCCAGATCCCATGCCGCAAGCGCATCGCTGCGCTCGAAATCGTCGAGCACGCGCACCGCTACCGGCTCGGCCAGCGCAGCACCCACCCAGAGCAGTACTGCCAACCAGCTCTTCACTGTGTGATACGAGGCTTAATCGTGCAAGTGGGACAGACTTTGCGCAGATGCTCACGCCGTACCTGCCATAAGTCGCGAGCCCGCACGAGTTCGGATTCGGCCGCACCTATCCTGCCCCGTTGCTGCATCTTCCGCCGATCCAGCGCAGCATCGATCTTACTGGGCGGAACCGGGCAGGGACCGCTGCGAAAAGCCAGCCCCAACACTTCTTCCACCGCCCCGTCCTCGCGCACGATTCGGTCCGGATTGGCAAAAGATGCAATACAACCGCAGGGCACCGAGATCTCAGCGACGTGGTACGCCGTACTGGTATCATGCGTCGTACCCAATGCCAGAATATATCCACCACGATGGACCAATTTACCGATCGGGCTCTCCGGGGCCCAGACACCGGCTTCAAGGTGGCCCTGACAATAGTCCTGCGCGCACGCGCCGATCGCCGCCACCGCATGGGTCGGATGCAAGCTCCGCACCGCCTCGGCCCGCCGCCACAGCGCATCCGGGATCGCCCCATTGGTCGTGGGTGTCGCCAGCGGATTGTAGACCTTGGCGGCGCGGTGATTGAACGAAGGCATCAAAAGCGTTCCCCGCTTGCCGACGGCCTGCAGGAGCGCATCGATCACTGTCTCGGCACCCCCCTCAACCTCGCCGATCGCCGAAAGCGAACTATGCACCATGAGATCCATCCCCGATTCTACCCCCAGAGCGCGCAAATCCGCCACCAGCTCTCTGCGGGTGATCATCTGCGCTGGTGCGATCAACTCGGCGTAGCCCAACTCGGCGTGTGCCGCAAAATAGGCTTCAACCCGTTCGATCTCTACCGGCGCGGTCGACTCCTGCCGCGCGCCAACGCTGGTATCTATCTCCTCGCAGGCAATACGCTCGGCTATTTCGCCCAAATTACGGCGTCCATCGGCCCAGAACAGCGCCCAGGGCGAGAGCCCCGCCGCACCGATCTGTTCGTTTATCGCCGCCGGCGTATTCTCTGCTGAAGGCGAGAGCACCGCCGTGCGGCGAGGCACCAATCGCGCCGCAGCAGGCAAACGCTGACGCTTCTCCCGACGCGAGACCTTGGCCGTCGCCGTCGCGAGCAGACCCTCGCCATCGGCCATCGCCCCCAACACCTCGCTGCGCCCCCCTCCCCAGAGCCAGCGCTCGAGTTGCCGCACGCTGCGGTGATGCGCATCGCGGATATATTCTGCTTCTGCTCGAGGCCGTTTCTTGCTCCCCAGAACACCGAGAAAATGCTCGTTCTCCACCTGAACGAGTTCTCCTACTTCGCCACTTCCCATATCGGCCAGATAATACAAATAGGCCGCCATCGAAGCGGCACAGGTCTCCAGCCCTCTGGGGCTTATCAGTTTCTCCACATCGGCCGAAGAGTGATAAGCGTCGAAACCGCGACCACTTTCCCGATGGTGGGTCGTAATCCAGGGGCAGGGAAAGCCGTATTGAGGATCGCCGATTAACGTATCAGACGTAGACATGAAATTGGCCAGACATACGCGGTAGCCCGGTTTGTGCCGCCGGACCCCGGACCGCAGTATCGCCTCACCGACCCGATCGACGAAACCAGCCGACATCGGGATCGTCGAATGCCATTCCAAACGACCGTCACAGATCTCGGGCTTGGATCCGATTGTATCGATGCACACACCGGCCAGCGGCGTCTGTAACGACCGCACCCGCTCCAAATAGGCGAAAAAACCGTAGCACTCGTACGCGTTAAGCAGACGGATAGTACGTTTGGGTCGCTTGATCTTGCCAGCTCTGATCAACCCTTCGATAACCCTGGCGATCTCCAGGGTCAATGCTACACCCGAGGCGTTGTCCAAAGCACCTGGCTCGGCGCTGTGCGCAATCGCCCAAACTTCATCCTGCGGATCGCCCGCTCCTTCGATGATTCCGCTGACCACATCATGGCTACCCACATATTTGCGGATATCCGCCTTGACCCGCACCATCAACCCCCCGTGCTGGCGCGAGAGGCGACGCAGCTTCTGGCCTTGTTTTTCGGAGAGCACAAAACCCACCAACCGCGCCGAAGACCGCTCCAGAGGAATCCCACCCCAGCCGAACTTGGTCCAGGCCAATGCATTGGGCAAATTGGGCACCAAGCGATCGACGATGACTCCGGCAGCTCCTTTGTCGGCGAACATTTTCAGCCCGCTGCGCGGATCGAGCTTGGTCAGCACAATTGTACCCGCGAGTCCATCGGCAGGTAGTCGCTCGACCTCTGCCAATTCATCGATGATCACGAGCCGCAACTCCAAACCGCCACGCGGTGTCGCTGCGCTCCACTGTATGACATGCCATGGATCGTCGCGCCAATCGAGTACTCGCTGCCGAACTGGACGCACCACATCTACCGTAGCCCCGCGGACATCCGCCGCCTCTTGAATTATCCACCGCCCCGATTCGATCCTGCCCCCCGTCTGGATCGAATCGACCTCTACCTTTGCCCCTGCCTCCTCATAACGCCTCACCAGGGTATCGGTCGTCTGGTGAAAGCGATCAAACGAATTCCACCGATCCGTCTGTACGACCTCTCTCACAGCATTGATTAGCTCTTTCCCACTCGCTTCCTGTAAGAGCGAGGGCAAGGTCTGGCGGCAGAGCCGCTGCAACGATTTCGCAATAGCCAAATTTTCCTCCTTATTTTCTCTCAAGATAAAAAAAAGGACACTGCCGATAAAGCATACACTGGGGTTTTTTTGAATCTATTATCGATTGCGGCCACTGCAATTTTGCCCGCGCATCCGACTCTCCTTTATTTTGCAGAACGCTATATCTCGCCCTCGATTGCGATCTGGCCCAGAATTGCACTATTGTTTTAGGATCTTTTTTTTTGCAAGAGCGAAACCAATGAGTCCATCCCCCATCGATATCACGCCTCAATTCCGCGCCTATCCCCACCTCCAGACGACCCGACATGTCGTCCTGGAACGCGATCTGATTTCCCGCAGCGCTCGTTTATTAACCGCGATCCTGCCCGGCAATCGCTGGGTCCTGGTCGCCGACTGTACAACCTGGCCACTGGTCGGACCAACGCTGGCTTCCGATCTGGAATCTTCGGGTATCAAAACGACCCGCCATATCATCGACGACCCTCATCCAATCGCTTCAGACCAGGCCGTTGCCGCACTGCAATCGGATCTAGACACCGCAACTGCTCTGCTGGCCATCGGCTCTGGAACCATCAATGACATCGCCAAAATGGCCGCCCACCGGGCCGATATACCCTATGCTATTTTTGCTACCGCACCTTCGATGAATGGCTATACCTCCTCGATTGCCGCCCTCCTCGTCGATGGAATCAAGACCACCCAGCCCTGTACACCGGCGCTGGCCTGCTTCGCCGATCTCGAGCTCCTCGCCCAGGCACCCCAGCGCATGATCGGCGCCGGTTTTGCCGACCTGCTCTCCAAGCCGGTGAGCAACGCCGACTGGCTGCTCGCCCATCGACTCAAAGGCGAAGCCTATTCGAGTGCAGCAGCCGACCTGATCGGCGAAAGCGCCCACCTGCTCGACGGTCTGGCACCCATGCTGCCCACCCGCGATCTCACTGCAATGGGCAAACTCATTGCCAGCCTCTGCCTCTCCGGCCTGGCGATGAGTATCGCCGGCTCTTCGGCACCGGCCAGCGGCGGCGAACACCTTATCAGCCATTATCTCGACATGACCCACCACGCCCTGGGCGAGCCCAACGATCTGCACGGCTGCCAGGTTGGCGTGGCAACTCTGACCACGGCCACACTGTACGAGAAACTGCTCTCACTCGATTCAAGAACCATCGCGATAGAGAATCTTGCGAACCGCCACCTTTCCTGGATGGAATACCAATCTATCGTCCAGCAGCGCTTCGGCCCACTGGCCCCGGCCGTTCTCCCCCAAGCGGCAGCAGGCTATCCAAGCAGATCCGAACTGCGTTCGCGCCTCAGCCTCCTGCAAGCAGATTGGGATAGGATCCGCACCGAACTGCGCTCCACCCTACGCCGGACCGAGGCGATCCGGGCAGAATTATCCGCCGCCCAGTGTCCGACTACCTTTGCTCAAATCGGGATCTCAGCCGAGCGAGCCCGACGCGCACTAGGCCACAGCAAAGACATCCGCCCACGTTATACGATCCTGCATCTCATCGCCGAACTCGGGCTGGCCGATGAGTGGACAGCAGACCTCTCACACCTTATATAGAGGGGGCGAAAACTTAAAAAGCCGAGACCCGGAAAATGCCGTACTCGAGCACCTAACCTGGCAACGCGCACTCTTTGAATACCTGCGGCGGATCGAAGAGTCGCGACAAAGAGCGAACCCGCCCCCCTAAGCGATCCCACTCAGGACACTGGAAGCCCGAAACCATGACGATCCGCATTCATCCACAAAACCCCAAACTATTCGAATACCGCGACGAGCCCCTGGCGCTTCTTTGCGCCACTGAGCACTACGGCGCAGTCCTCAACCGACCCTTCCGCTTCGAGCGCTATATCCACGACGCGGCATCGCGCGGCCAAACCCTGAGTCGGCTCTTCACCCTATTCCGCGAACTGCAAAACCAGGTCAATCCCTACTCGACCTGCAAACCCGAATCGACCGACTATATCGCCCCGTTCGCACGCACCGGCCCGGGCAAAGCCCACGACGGCGAACTCCGCTTCGATCTCGAGACCTGGGATAGCGAGTTCTTCGAACGGCTGCACGCTTTTCTGGAGCTGAGTTCGGCAGCGGGTATCATTGTGGAACTCGTACTCTTTTCCAATACCTACGCCGACGAAATCTGGTCGCTCAACCCGCTGAATCCGATCAACAATATCACCATCGATGACACAGAGGCCATCCGCTGGCAGGACTACGTGACCCGCCGCCATCCCGAATTGTGCAAATGGCAGGATGCTCATGCGCGCCGCATCCTGGCCGAGACCAACCGCTACGACAATATCATCTACGAGATCTGTAACGAGCCGGGGTCTTTCCTGCCGGAAGGCGAAGAGGACCTGCCCTCCGCCGACGAAGTCAACAACTGGCAGAGCCATTTTATCCGGATGATCCGCGATTTCGAGAAGGACCAGCCCAACCAGCATCTCATCGCCGGCCAGGAAGCCTTCAGCTACAACCCATTCACCCAACCGGCAGACCAGACCTTTGCCGGACTGGATTTCGATATAGTCAACATGCATCCATTGCCCAATACGAAATGGAATGGAGTTAGCTACGATATGGGCAACTTCATGTCCAAAGAGCTCAAACTACGGGCCGTACGCGACTTCGCGATCAACACCTATCACCTACCCAAACCACTCAACTACGACGAGGACAATGTCGCGACCCGCTACCGCGATACCGAGGGATGGACGATCCACCGCAAACGCGCCTGGACCACTTTGTTCTGCGGCAGTCACTACGATATGATCGACTTTTCGATCATGCCCCACCTCGAGACGGGAACCCCTGAATCGCGGGCCGGCATCCGCGACTGGCTCGGCCACCTCTCTTCTTTCGTCCATGCGCTGGACCTGGCCCGAGCCCGACCTTTGCAGGACTTTTTGCTGGCGCAACCCGCCCATACCGTGGTATCGACACTGGCGATAGAAGGTGAGGATTACGCTATCTACTTAGCCGATGAACGCGAACGCGAGGATCCCGGCTGTGGCGAGAAAATAACGGGCGACCTGGAACTGGAACTCCCATCCGGTCGCTACCGAATCAGTTGTTACGCTCCAGAAACCGGTGGACACTCACCAGCCTTAGACTTAGCTGGCGGACACCAATCCATCTCTGTTCCCAGCTTCCATCACGACATCGTCGTCCGTATCAAACGACGCGATTAATTCTAAAAGGAGATCCTCCATGTATTCGATTGGTATGGCTCTGACGCTTCGCCCCGAAGCGTACGCAGAATATAAAAAAGCCCACGACGACCTCTGGCCAGAAATCGCCGCAAGCATGGCCGATAACAACGTCAGCATGGCCATCTATCGCTGCGGCGAAAACCTAATCATTCACGCCGTAGCCCCGACCGAAGCGGACTGGGATAAAAGCCGTGAGGCACCGATTCTGGAAAAGTGGTTCGAATATATGTCCACCCTTTTGCAAACCGACGACAAGGGTGAGATCATCTTCGAGGATCTGCCCGAGGCTTTCGCTTTCGGCATCTTCAAAAACGATTAGGGGCATTACCGCGTTCAAAAACTCAGAGGCAGCACAATAGATCTGGGAACCTAAAAGCCGGTGCCAACTTGCAGATCGAGCTTGAATCAGTCGCTGCGCAGCCCGGAACTGGTCTGCTGAATGACATAAGCCCGAGTGCGGCAATTCTGCGATTGGCCTCTCAACCCTTCACCGCTCCGGCTGTAAGCCCACTGATAAATTCCCTCTGCAAGATAAAGAACAGGATCACCACCGGCACCACCGCCAGAAAAGTACCCGCCATCATCGCCCCGTACTCCTGAGCATAGAGCCCCACCATCTGATTGAGACCGATCGGCAGGGTGAAACGGTCCTGGTGATGGAGTACAATCTGCGGCCAGAGGAAATTATTCCACGACCCCATAAAAGAAATCAAACAAAAAGCGCCGATCATCGGCCGCGACACCGGCAACACCACATTCCAGTAGAGCCGCAACTCGCTGCAGCCGTCGATTCGACCCGCTTGCAGGAGATCGTCGGGCAGATCGAGCATCGATTGGCGAAACAGGAAAATCCCGAAGATGCTCACCGCTCCAGGGATTATCAAACCCAGATGCGAATCGACCAATCCGATCGAGTAGATCAATTCATACATCGGCGCCAGCATCACCTGGGCCGGGATCATCATCATTGCCAGCATCAGCACCATGATCAGCTTCTTGCCTTTGAACTCGTACTTGGCCAACGCGAAGCCTCCCAGCGAAGAGAAAAAGAGCTGCACCAGTACCGTAGATCCGGTGACGAAGAAACTATTGACCATAAAACGGATATAGGGAATCTGCGTGAAAAGCTGCTCGAAGTTGTAGCTCGAAAGTCGCGGAGCAAAGAATAGATAGTGGAAGAGATCGTCGGGGCCCTTGAGCGTCGCCGCAAAAAGCCAGACCAAAGGCGTCAACATCAGCACCGTGCAGAAAACGAGTGCCGCATAGAGTACCGCTCTGGACCCGTTCATCACCCCTCCGTCTTCCAGGTGCCCGAGATCTGCATCTGCAGCAGCGAAATTATCAGCACGGCAAAAGTCAGTGTCCAGCCGATGGCCGAGGCATACCCCAGATCGCCTGAGACAAATCCGTTCTGATACAGGTACATCACCACCGTCAGCCCAGCATTGTCCGGACCGGCGGTATTGTTGAGCATCACATAGGGCAGTTCAAAGAGCTGGAAAGAACCGATCGTGCTCAATATCGCGACGAAGACGGCCACACCGCGTATCCCTGGCAAGGTGACGTGCAGAAATTGCTTAAAGCTCCCTGCCCCATCAACCTGCGCCGCCTCGTAGAGCGATGCGTCTACCCCCTCCAGCGCCGCGAGGAAGTAAATCATATTAAAGCCCACATACATCCACAGCGAGGTCAGCACCAATGCCGGCATCACCAGATCGGGATTGCCCAACCACTTGGTGTCTACTGCCACGCCGAAGAGGAAATGCAAGACTCGGTTCAAAAGCCCGAATTTGGGAATGAAGATCACCGAGAAAAGCACCGCCACGAAGACCTGGCCCAACAGATGCGGCGAAAAAAAACCGAAGCGGAAGAAGTTTCGCCCCCGGACCCCGCTACCCCTGAGTAGCAACGCCAGCCCCAAACTCAAGGGCAGCTGCAAAAAGATCGAAGCGCTGGCATAGACACAGGTATTCCACACCGCCTGGTGGAAAGCCGGATCACCGAAAAGGAAGCGGAAGTTCTCCAACCCGACGAAGATCTGTGACTTGGGCCCATTGGTGATATAGAACGAGAGCAGAATGCTCTTGACCAGCGGGTAGAGCATAAAAGTCAAAAAGAGCACGACGAAGGGCGATATGAATAGATAGGGTGCCCATCGATGCTGGAGACGAAAAAACAAAGGTCTCAATAGGGATTCCTCCGCATATAACGACGCACCTCATCGGCGGCGTCCCCCAGTCGCTTCGCGGCGAAATCCGCAAATCCCTCCTCGCCATTATCGCGATAATATACCGCACAAGCCGAAACGACTCCCGCCATCTTGGACTTAACCGTTTCGACCAACGGACTGGCGTATTGCGGCGGCACTTCATCTGCCAGATCGGCATAAAGCCGGCCCAGCGGCTGTCCCGACCAATACGCGCGCTCCTCGTCAAAAGCGGGATGCTCCCAGGCATCCTTGAGCGGCGGCAGGATATTGGTTTCGCGAAAACGGACAGCGAGTTCTGCCTTGTCGAAATACATGTGCTCGGCTACCTGCCAGGCCAATTCCGGGTCGGGACAGGCCTTGGTTATTCCCAGCATGGTCCCGCCCCAGGTACTGGTGCGACGTCCCCCGGGTTCGACCGCTGGCAGGGGCATCAACGCCATCTTGCCGTGCATCCTGGGAATATCTGTTTCGGCCACCTTGCTGCGCCAATCCGGACAGACGAAAGAGAGGAAGAAACCCTGCTCGATGGCCTGGGTAAAAACCCGACCCGAACCCAGATCCGATGCGATCCGATCCGGACCGGCGATCAGCGGGATGAAGAAGAGCAAGGTCTCCAATGCTACCTCGTTGTCCATGGTCAATCGACCTTCGGCATCGAAATAGCCGCCGTCGCGCTGGAAGAGGAACATCTCGTAATGACCCGAATGATTATCCGAAAGCTCGATCATATAGCGCTCGCCCACCCGGGTCAGTTCTCGACCGACGCGAATAAAATCCTCCCAGGTTTCGATCTGAGTCACATCGACACCCGCCGCCTCGAAGAGATCGCGACGATAGGCCAGCATCACCGGATGCACGTCGTGCGGTAAACCATAGATCTTGCCCCGATCGGCATAGGGAGCGAAGCGCGTCTTGACAATTCGATCATAGTAGCCACTAGCGCGCAATAGCGGCAGGAGATCGATAAAACCGACTTCTTCGGGTGGCCCGCGGAAAAACGAACCCGCCCGACTGATCTCCACCTCGACCAGGTCGGGAACATCCAAATCCGCCCAGAAGGCGGCGCGCAACCGACTGGTCACCGCCTCGCCATGAACCAACTGCACATCGAGATTGGTCCCCGGATGCTTGGCCTCAAAAGAGGGCGTGGCCTTCTGATAGGGAATAGCGTGGTTCCGAGCAAAGGTCCAAAACCGCAGCGTAGCCTTTTCGCTGGACACCGGATTAAACAACAGGAAGAGACCCGACGCCACGGTGATCAGCAAAATCAGCACCGGCGCTTTGCCGACGGGCACAATAGCTTCAAAAGATCGATCGGTCATAGGCCCGCAAGATACGCATCAAGGCCCTAAATCGCAAGAAAAATACATTTAACACTATAAATAACAATATATTGCATTCAAAACAACTAAAGGAATAAAACCAACGCCATAGTTTCGGAAGAGAGTTTATTACCCTATATTTTACGCCCGATAAGACCTTTCCCAACAGCTGTGGAATAGGCCCCAATGCACATACTCTATATCGCCCCAGATGGCTCTGACCACGCATCAGGACTCGATCCCGATACCCCCCTGGCCACCCTGGAGGCTGCACGAGACCGATTGCGCGCAATGCGGCGAACCGGATCTCTCAAAGCAGCTGTCACGGTATATCTACGCGGCGGCGACCATCTGCGCAACCAGCGCTTCGCCCTCGGCGCGGAAGACTCGGGTACCCCCGACGCCCCGGTCGTCTACCGCAGCTATCCCGGCGAAAGAGCCCGGCTCATCGGCGGACGCCTGATCGACTCCTTCACCCCCGTCAACGACCCGGCCGTACTTGCCCGCAGCTGCCCTGCTGCCCGTAACCATCTCCTCCAAGCCGAACTCGGCGACCTAGGCATCAATGCCTTCGGCCATCTCTCAGCGCGCGGTTTCAGCCGCCCGACTCAACCGGCGCATACGGAACTCTTCTTCGCCGGAACGCGGATGCAGCTCGCCCGCTGGCCGAACCAGGATTGGACCCATATCGACCGACCGGCTGAGCCCAAAGAAGATCAACACGGCGGCGAAGAAGGCGATCTGAAGGCGGGCTTCTTCTACACCGGAGATCGACCCAAGCGCTGGCAGAACCTAGAAGATATTTGGCTGCACGGCTATTGGTCCTGGGATTGGGCTGATTCCTACGAGGCACTTGAGTCCTGGGACGAGCAAACCGGCCTGATTCACACCCGACCTCCGCACGGGCTCTACGGTTTCCGAGCGGGACAGCGCTTTTACTTTCTCAATGTATTGGAAGAGCTCGACCGTCCCGGCGAGTACTATCTCGACCGCACCAGCGGTCGGCTCTACTTCTGGCCACCGGAACCCGTGGCCGAAGCCGAGATCGCCATTTCCACCTTGGCAGATCCCCTGCTCTGGATCGATCGCGCCAGCCACGTGCACTGCGCCGACCTGACCCTGGTCTATGGACGGGGCAGTGGAGTGGAGATCCGGCAGGGGACAGACGTCGCGATCACCGGCTGTGCAATCCGCCAGATGGGCAACCACGCCATTGGCATAGATGGAGGCACCGAACATGCGGTCCTCGGCTGCGATATCGATCGGCTCGGCGATAGCGGCATCCGCCTCTCCGGCGGTGACCGCACCACGTTGACCAAGGCCAATCACCGCATCGAAAATAATCACATCGCCCACTTCGGCGAATGGTCGCGTTGCTATCAACCCGGCATCAGCCTGGCCGGCGTCGGGCACCGAATCCGCCACAACCTGATCCACGACGGTCCGCATTCTGCGATTCAACTATCGGGCAATGAGCACCTCATCGAGTACAACCACCTGCACCACATCTGCGGCGAAAGCGGCGATGTCGGTGCCTTCTATATGGGCCGGGATTGGACCGAACGGGGCAATGTACTACGCTATAACTTCATTCACGATACCGGCGGAGTCGGCATGGGCTCGATGGGCGTTTATCTCGACGACTGCGCTTCCGGCACCACGATTTTCGGAAATATCTTCTCTCGCTGCACCCGAGCCGTCTTTATCGGCGGGGGCCGCAATAACCGGGTCGAGAACAATATTTTCGTCGACTGCGCGCCCGCGGTGCAAATCGACGGACGCGGACTCGACCCGGCCCCCGTCTGGCGCCAGATGATCGACCAGACCATGAAAGAGCGCCTCGATGCAATCGACTATCTCAATCCCCCCTATAGCACCCGCTACCCCGACCTCAAGCAAATCGCCCCCTACTACATCGCTGGGGTGGGAATCCCCCCCGAAGGCAACCTTGTCGTGCGCAATATCTGCTGCGGCAGTCAATGGCTGGAGATCGGCTGGCACGCCGAGGAATCGTTGATCGCAATCCAGTACAATATGACGGATGAAGACCCTTTCTTCGTCGATGAACACGCCATGGATTACCAGTTGCGCATCGACTCCCCCGCTTATGAATTCGGCTTTAAAAGGATCCCCGTGGATAAGATCGGGCTCTATATCGACGAGCACCGGACGGTGCTCGAGGACTCAGATAGATAGGCTAGCGCCCCTCTACAAAAAATCTGCGACACGGCAAAACCGCCAGAACACATAAAAACAGACCCGGCCTCAGGCCGCGCAGCGCTCGGCTTGGACACTGCGCACACGCTCCAGCTCGAGCATCCAGGTCTCCTCGTATTGACGCAAAACCCGATACCAGGCGCTCAGACCCGCCTCGCCACGGAGGAATTGGCGCGCAGTGCGATCGACCGCTTGCTCTGCCTCCTGAACGGCCGGAAGAGTGGCGAAACGGCGCATCGGCATCGAACCGAAAGCATTGCGTACTCGATTAATAACCGCGCTAAGCTCGCTGCCCAGATCGGCTACAGATCGAGCTCTGAGAGAAATTTGCTGCCTCTTCATCGATAAACCTCCTGGGGGAGTGTCCAGCACGGGGGATTGCGCTGGAGAGGACCTTGAGAATGCCATGGGCTACACAAATGTTCAGTATTTTTAATATACTGAACACCAGTGCAGGTGTCAAGCGATTTCCCGCTACCGTCAGCAGGATTTTCATCTTTCTTTCAACATACTATTTTACTCAAATAATTGCCAAAAACAGCGCGAAATGATCACCATAGCAATACCGAACTAACAACCCCGCGTGTCAGGATACCGAACCAGGCCAATAGCAACTCCGACAAATCCCCTTCAGGTCGGAATCGCGGCTAAAACGCACTTATCTCCAACGCAGCACTAATACTCCCCACACGCGACTCCTGCCAGTTGGCCGACTTGACCTGACAGCCCCAGTACCTATCATAAAAAACCATGCATTCTGACTTGGTCAATCTACAGCTCGACACAAGCTGATGGAATGGTTTCTGATCCTCTTCGACTTCATACCGCTGCTGGTCTTCGTCATCTTGGACAGCTTGGGCAAGCTGCGCTACGCCGTCCTCGGTGCGGTACTTGCCGCCGCCCTGGAGTTAGGCTACAGCTACTGGGCACTGGGCACGATAAACTCCTTCTCACTCCTCTTCGCCGGGTCCGTGCTCGTCTTCGCCACTCTTTCCTACCGATTCAACAACCCCATTTTCTTCCTGTTGAAACCAACGGTCATCGGCAGTATCATGGGCATTGTATTTCTCACTTCTTCTGCACTGCACCAACCCCTGCTCCTGACCACACTCGACCGCTATGTCGATCTATTTCCCCCGGAACTACGCCTGAGACTGCAAACTCCCACGATGGCCGCAATCTTGACTCGATTCAACCTCTATCTCGGCTTCGGATTTCTCATCCATGCCCTAGTCACAGCCTGGGCGTCCCTGCGCCTGAACCGCTGGTGGTGGTTTGCCGTCAGCGGACCGGGACTCTATCTCGTTTTCCTGCTGGCTGCCCTCGTGGCCCTTCAATAGACCGGAGCAACCATGGCACTCACTCAATCGCAATTAGACTCCTACGCAACGGACGGTTATCTACTGGTTTCCGACTTGATTCCCGATCCGATAACCACCGCCGCCGAAGCCGCTATGTGGCAGTGCATGGAAGCCAATCCGAACGACCCCCAAACCTGGCCGGATGGCAATTATGCCCAGGGACACGGCCATCCTGCACTATGCGCCTGCTATACACCGGAATTCCTTTCCACCGCCGCTGCGCTCTGCGGGGATCCCCTGCCATGCGTGGCAACACCGGAAGGTGCCTTGGCCATCAACATATTCCCCTCCACTACAGAATGGCAGCTCCCCACCCCCCACATCGACCACGCCATCAAAGAGCATGGCCACAAGACCTTTCCGCGCCCCTTTCGCGTCGCCACGATGACTTTTCTCAATAGCGTAGATCGGCGGGGCGGCGGTACCGCGGTCTGGCCCGGCTCGCAGCGAAAGATCGAAGACCTGGCGCGTTCGGATAACGAGCAGTACGAATATATGTGGAGATTAAACCAGGATCTGCACCGGGCGGAGCTAGGTGAACCCGTAGTACTTGCTCCACGGCGAGGCGATGTGCTCTTCTACCAATATCTATGCGCCCATTCGGGCAGCACCAATACCAACCCCAGGCCTCGCCTGGCCCTGAATTACAAGTGGTAGCCACAACCGCGTAACCCGTCATCGACTTGCCCGGTCGGCACGGGTCTCCGGCCAGCCCTCTCGCCAATACGTCATTTTTCCAGCATCGATGTTTCCATACCTCATCGACCACAAAAAAGCCCCGATGGCATAAGACACCACCGAGACTTTGTGATTTCGATGCGATTCAACGGCTAAAATCTACGACGCTCCGCCCTGCGATCTATCCATTCGGAAGTAAGCGGCAACAAGGTCGAACGCTGATCGATCAATTCGTTGAGTTTGTTGATATTTTCGTAGGTCTGCTCGAGCAATTTTTCTCGCTCTTTCCGCACTTGCACCACCTCGGCTGCGAGTTCCATAGCCGTCAATACCGCGATTTTTGCCCGCGACAAATGAGGAGATCGACTCGCTATCTCGCGCATCTTGGCATCGACGCAGTCGACGATTTCTTTGGTGCTCTCGGCACCTAGGTCGCTGGCAATCCGAAACCCCTCGTCTAGAATCTGGACATCAACTTCATAGGGTTGATCTATTTTTTTCATAACGCGATACCTCGAATTGGGGGAGCACAATATACTTAAAAAACCATATCGTACCAAGTATTATTAAATACGACTGATAGACTGGGAAAAAGTTCCTGCCCATAGACGTTTATTCGATCAGCCTATAGGGCCAGATGGATATGATCAGTGTCGTCGCTTTTCCACTCTGCTGCCAGGCCCATCAATAACAAGAGCCCTTGCCGAGCCCATTTGCGCGTCTCGCCGACTCTGGAGACGCGCAAATCCACTGAGAGAGCATAGCCATCGCCGTGAATATCGTTCCGGGGTGGCGTCGTCCTCTGCCCCAGCCCGACATCGGCGTCCGACACGCGAGCAATATCGCCAATCACCATCCGCCGGTCTTCCAACGAGACGAGCCACAGCGCCAGACGCAGGGTCGGATGCAAAACCGTCCACTCGACCGCATGCTCCGAAGTCTTGGGATTCCACCCCGGAGAATGCGCGATCCCATAATACCCCAAACCCAGGAAGAGGAGCGGAGCGGCAAATATTGCAAACCCCATCTTGCGCAGCGAGCGGCAACCCAGGCCGACAATACATATCAGCGCCAATACCCCTCCCCCGACCAGCAGCCCCACCCCCACCGCCAGCCAATCCGCGCCGGGCTCCACGGCCAATACGACCACTTGCAAGCGAATCGCCGCCAGGACAGAAACCAGGATCCCGATACTGAACCAGAGCACTATCGGCAACACAGAATCAAGCCCGTAACTCGTCGCTGCTCCGAAGGCTGAATTCTCCGTTTTTCAGCCAGCGCAATCCGACGTAAAGCATCACCAGAACCAGAGCGACTTTGAGCATCAGCAATAGAGCGCCGAACACGCCCACGACCAACCCCATAGCTGCCTTAAAGGCCAAGGCGACTCCAGCGATTAAAACCAGCGCCCCAATGAATCGCCCCAACGTGCCCTCACCATCGAGCCACCGCTTGCCCATATAGAGTACGCCCACCGCCAGAAGTCCTATCGCCAGTACAACAATCAAATCGAAGAGGCCACTAATCACCGGCAAAACGAGTTTAAAGGCCATAATCGCACCCCAGACCAGCAAGACTGCCCCCGCTATTTTCGCCAACATTAAATCTCTCCCCTACGCGTTTCTTAGAAACGCTCATATAGAATTATAAACGACCAACCGCAAGACCATACTCCTTCGCCGATATAAGCATCAGACCCGCAGGGCCGCCATCACTTCAAACGCGCACTCCTACCAGCAATCCACCTGCCCAACCACCGGATCAGCAAGCCGATGCCGACCTTGATCAGGGCATGGAACAAATGCCGGGCAACGAACCCGATTTGGGCCGCCAGATAATTCACGATGCCTTATCCGCTTTCAACGACGCCAGTTCATCTGCGACTCTGCGCTCTCGCTCGACCTGCAACAACTCCTCTTCGGCGCGGTGCTCCTCATCGAAATCGCGCTGCACCTCCGACGCGGCTACCAACTCTTCGACCTGCTCTTCGAACCGCGCCAATTCGCGCTCGCGACCCTTCACTCGGGCATCGATAGCAGCCAAACGGTCCACCGCCCCAACCTCCCCGACCATCTCCGAACCCGGCGACTCATCGCACCACTTCCCGGCTCGATGGCGAACGACCAGTTTTTCCCGCCGGGTGCGGACTTCGCCCAGTTTGTCGCGCAACTCCCCCACCTGAACCCGCAACCGCCCCACGGTCTCCCGACTCTCTGCCAGAGCCGATTCCAGTCGAGTATGGATCTGCTCCAACCGCGCCTTCTGCTCCAATACCAGACGCGCAAACTCCTCGTCCCCCGCTCCTACCGCCTTTTCGGCCTTGGTCCACCAACCTCGGATCGCTTCGGTATTGCACTGCACTTCGCGCGCGCAGCGTCGCTCGCTAGCCTTAGCCCTGCCCAGCGCAGCTATCGCCTGATCAACGGAATCCTCCACATCGCGAACGATCTGATCCACCATCTTCACCGGATCTTCGACCCGGTCGAGCACCTCGTTGAGATTTGACTTAACAAGGGCGGTAATCCGCTCCATCGTTCCCTGCGCCATGCTGTCCACTCCTTTGTTGTAGTTTGCCAATCTTGCGTGATAATCCAATCTATTGCAAGTGCCATGCCAGTGAGGAGCCTTTGGCGCCTTAATTCATAAGTTTCTGTTTATAAATATATTAAATGAAATCAATGCCTGATCTTACTGGCTTTGATCGCCATTCCGGTGGCGTAACTCGCCAAAAAAAGGCGGTCGCCCCATCGGACGACCGCCTTCTCTTCGCTAGCACGCTATTTTAGCAGCTAGCCAGACCCCTGCCGCGAAACTCGTGCAAGTGCCGACGATGCCGGGCGAAGGGCGATTCGATTTCGTATTTGCGGCAAAGCCGACTGAAGGAGCGAATAGTGATGCCTAGAGCCCGACTAGCGTCCCGATTGGATTTGTAGATCCGCGCCACTCGCTCGATTTGCTCCCGCTGCACTCCTTTATTCATTGAGCGAACTCCTTGCTAGGGGTGAATCATCAATTTTCGATAAGCAAGAGGCATGCCGGTTATCTAAATTTCACTAAAATCATTTATAAACAATGTCTTAGGATGCCACGGCTTCCCCTATACCACTCCATCGATGGCCACCGGCGCCACGAGTGGCGGAAACCGCCAGCGATTCACGACAATTCTTCGCCCTCGACAAAAACCCGCTGCACTTCGAGATCCTCATTGAGCATCAATAGATCAGCGCGCTTGCCCTTCTCCAAACTCCCGATATCCCCTCGGCCCAGAATCTCAGCCGGGGTCGCGCTCGCCATCCGCACGACTTCCGCCAACGAAACCTCGGTCTGAGTATAGAAAGTCCTCACCATATGATCCATCCCCATACACCCCGAGGCCAGAGCCCCACCATCGGGCATGATCCCCACCCCATCGCGGCGCGCGAAAGGCGCACCCCCATCCAAAGGCCCGAAAAGATACTCTCCATCAGGACAATCCAGCGCCCGATTGCAATCGGTGACCAGAATCAACCGCTCGGGTCCTTTACACTTAAAAGCCAGCCGCAGCAGATCCGGTGCGAGATGTTTGCCATCGGCGATAACTTCGGTACTCAACTCGTCAAAATAGAGCGCCGCTTCCAACACCCCACCGCGCATCGGATAGATCGGCGCCCCGGGCAGAGCCCTCAATTTGCTCTTATCCGACATCGCGCAATAGAGATGATCCACATGGCAAGCCCCCCAACCCAGAGCTTTTTCTACCTCGGCAAAGGTCGCATGGGTATGGCCCAGGTTCAAACAGATGCCGCGCTCGACCACGGCCCGGGCGAAGTCCTCGGCCCCCGGTAACTCCGGCGCGACGGTCGCCGAGCAAATCGCCTCCTCGCGAAGCAGGTACTCCGTGTATTCACCGACCGCCGGCACCCTCAGCGGAGCCGATGGATGGCAGCCTTCGGCCCCCGGGGCAAAGTATGGACCGTAGCAATGCGCGCCCAACACCCGACAACCGGGTGCTCCGGCCCAGAGGCCTAAACCTCTCTGCTCCACCGCGACAACCGCCAGATCGAGCGCCGCCACGATCTGATGATGGGCCGCCACCGTCGTAGTCGGCGAGAGACTCGTAGTCCCGTGCCGCGCATGAGCCTTGAGTATCCTGCGCCAGGCCTCAGCCGTCCCATCCATAAAATCGGCCCCGGCCCCACCGTGTACGTGCAGATCCACATAACCCGGACCGATGTACCCACCCCCGGCATCGACTCGCTCGACCCCCGGAGGACAGATCAAATCCGCCGCCCGCCCCACTGCGGCGATACACCCGTCTTCGACCAGCAGAGCCCCTGCAACCACCGTGCGATCGGGCAGGATCAGTGTTCCACCACTGAAATAGCGCGACCTCACAACCCGCGTTCCTCTCTAAAACGCCGTTCAATCATTTCGACTCCCCGCACCGAACGGCGGTACCAGGTCAGGCGCAAGATCTCGCGCTCCTCCTCGGTCAGGCCCCAATCGCCATCCCCCCGCCGCAACCGACCGGTCAACTCGCGCAGAATCAGCGCAGCGCAAACCGAAATATTAAAACTCTCGGTAAAGCCGAACATCGGCACCCGGACAAATTCGTCAGCAGCAGCCAGAACCCTCTCACTCAACCCCAACTCCTCAGTGCCAAAAAGTACGGCCAGCGGCGCGTCGATCGCGAGTTCGTCCAAGGAACAATCGTCGCGATGTGGCGTCGCTGCGATCAGGCGATAGCCACTTTCTTTCAGCGTCTTAAGCGCGGCATCTGAATCGCCATAACGATTCAGGGTCAGCCAACCCGAAGCCCCTAGATCGATATCGGGATTGACCTGGTAGGCATTGCGCTCCTCGATAATGTGGATATCCTGCACGCCAAAGCAATCGCACGAGCGCAACACGGCCGAGGCGTTGTGGGGCTGGTACAGATCCTCGAGGACCACGGTCAGAAAACGCGTGCGCCAGGCCAGTACCTGCTCCATCCGCTCCCGACGATGCACGGAGATAAAACCGCCCAGGTACGCCGTCAATTGCCGTCTCAACAGGGCATTCATCGCGCGTTGCTCCACAGCCTTCCTGCTTCCATCAACGGGCAATCGCCACACTCCGGCGCCAATTGCACCAACTCCCCTGCCATCACCAGCCCCCGACTCAACATCGGCGCGGCGCGAAATGAAGAGATGGAAATTTGCTTGACGCGGTTGCGTCACCATCGTTCGTTAACACTATACCCTTTCCTATCGGAGCCATACAACTATGTGCGGACGCTTCGTCCTCCACCACGGGGAAGCCAGCCTCTGGGAAGCACTAGAGATCACAGCGATGCGCCCAGGCCTCTTACCGCGCTTCAACATCGCCCCCACTCAACCTGTGGCCGTCGTGCTCCAGGAGCAGGAGCGCGTCCTCGACTTCTTCAAGTGGGGGCTGATACCCTTCTGGGCCAAAGATCCCAAAATCGGCCAGCGCATGATCAATGCCCGCGCCGAAACCATCAGCGAAAAACCAGCCTTCAGAGCCGCACTCAAGCGTCGGCGCTGCCTCATCCCGGCCAGCGGCTATTACGAGTGGCAAAAGACCCCCGATGGCAAGATCCCCCATTACTTGTACCTGAGCGACGACCGGCCCATCGTCCTGGCTGGCCTCTGGGAGGAATGGATCTCTCCCGAAGAAGAGATTGTACGCACCTGTACCATCATCACCACCGAGGCCAACGACTTCACCGCCCCGGTCCACCACCGCATGCCCGTCATCCTCGATACCCCGGGCCAATCGGCCTGGCTCGATCCGTCCTGTGAAGACCCTAAAGATCTTGGTCCACTGCTCATCCCTTACCCCGGCGGCGACCTGCAGGCCCATCCGGTCTCGACCCGCGTCAATAACGCAAGGTTCGAAGACCCTTCCTGCATCGAACCGACCCTCTAGCCCGCATCGCCCTCTGCCGGGTTATGCCCTTCTTCAAGAGTCATCCACCGCACGATCTCGCGCATCCGCGGCGGCTTACCCGTCATCAGGATACCAATCCGAAAAACTTTGCCGGCCCCTTTAACCGTCAAATAAATCGTCAAGATCATCAATGCCGTCGTCGCCAGGTACTCCCATAAGGGCGGCGGTCCAGCAGCACGGTTCATCATGACAAAGGGGGTGAAAGGCGGAATAAAGGAAAAAATTCGCGCCAGCGTTCCGTTGGGATCCTGGCTGATCAAGGGCATCGAAAGAAGAGGAACCATCAGCGGGAACATAATCGGCAACATCAGATTCTGTGCCTCCTTCAAACTATTGCATACCGAACCGATACCCACCAAAAAACTGGCATAGAGCAAATAACCGGAGAGGAAGTAGAAGACGAACGAAAAAAGGTATAGCGGATCGAGAACAATCCCCCCGAGGGAGTTGTCCGAGGCCCCCAAAAACTCGGGCACTACGACCAGCGCAACTCCAATGCAGATCGCCCAGGTACCAACCACCGTCAACCCCGAGGCGGCCATACCGACGATCTTACCAGCCATCAGTTCGAAAGGGGAAACCGAGGAGAGCAGCACTTCGATAACCCGCGTCGACTTTTCCTCTATGGTATTAGTCAAGAGAGCCTGGGAGTTGACGAAGACCGCCATCCAGAGCAGGTAGACAAAAGCTATCGGAGCCCACTGTTTTGCAGTATCTACTGAGGAGATCTCCTCTTCCGAACCGCGTTTATCGACCTTGCGCGTAGCGAATCGCACCGAGGCCTGCAACCAGTCTGCAACCCCAGGATCAATGCCCTGGCGCTCGATCCGTTTAGCGTGTACCACCTGTGAAACGCGCTGCTCGTACCAGTGACGCAGATCTCGATCGGTCAGGTTCGAAGAGACGTATTTGCAGCCCTCATCGCTCTCGACCGGATCAGGTCCGATAAGGAAATAGGCAAAGAGTTCACCGGAGTTAACCATCTGATTGAGCACAGCCTGGTTATTTTCCGCAACCGAAACCCGTATATAACGGCCCCGTGAGAGTTCCAAATCCAACTCGTCCAATTCCTCGACCGAGACCCGCTGCCACCACGCTGCCAGGCCGGCAGCCAGTTCCGGTACTCTTGCCACAATTTCATCACCCAGGCTAGGGTCGGCTTCGATCAGGGCCAGCGCCAAGACAAGGGCCTGACGCTGGCCCTGATCCAGGCTCACGTAGACCATCCCGGTATCGCGTATAGGAGTCGGCAAGCGCTCCCAGGCTTTGCCACCATCGCGATAGCGTTCCGCCGCAGTCTCGAGAATTACCCTCAGATCCTCGGCCAGGATCTTCTTTTCGACCTCCGCCAGCACAAAACCCGAGTGGTCAAGGACAGCATAGGTCCGAGCATCTTTGGCCTTGGTCAGCAGAAAGGGCACCGTCGCACTGAGAGCAAAAATCAGTGGTAGAGAGAGGATACCGATCCAAAATCCTTTGGTCCGGACATTCTCCATATACTCGCGCCAGGCGACCAGAGCGATCTTATTCATCTTCAGTACCTCCAACAACGCGAATGAAGATCTCGTGCAGCGAAGGCTCACTCAGGTCGAAACGCCGGATCTGAACCCGTTGCAAAAGCGCCGCTATGATCTGCTGCGAATCGGCATCCTCCTGCAAAAAAAGCTCAGCCTGCTTGCCCGAATCGTTGACCCGAACAACTCCCGGTAAATCTTGCAACCGCGCACCATCACCGTCGTAGTCAAGTATCGCAGCACGCCCTCCACTCGAGCGCACTTCGCTCAACGCCCCGTCGATCACTTTCTCGCCTCGATTGATCAACGCAACATAGTCGCAAACTTGTTCGGCCTGTTCCATGATGTGGGTCGAAAAGATCACCGTCTTGCCATCGCGGCGCATCTGCAAGATCAAATCGCGCATCAGATCGCGGTTGACCGGGTCGAGTCCCGAAAAGGGCTCGTCGAGAATTACCAGATCGGGCTCGTGGATCAGCGTGACCAGCAGTTGTACTTTCTGCCCCATCCCCTTGGAAAGCGCCTCACAACGCCGATCCCACCACTCGCCGAGTCCATAGCGCTCCAGCACTTCGGTGGCGAGTTTTCTCGCCTGGCGACTCTCGACCCCCTTCAGTCGAGCGAAATAGGTCATCAACTCTCCGACCTTCATTTTCTTGTAGAGCCCTTTCTCCTCCGGCAGATAGCCCAGCCGGTCTTTGACCGCAAGAGCCTGCTGCCCATCGAGCACCGCGACTCGTCCTTTGTCGGCAAAAAAAATGCTCATAATCATGCGAATGATAGTCGTCTTACCTGCACCATTGGGGCCCAATAAGCCGTAGATGCACCCCGCCGGCACGTGCAGCGAGACTCCGCGCACCGCCTCTACCGAACCAAATCGCTTCCATACGTCTTCAAGGTCAACCGCCGTCGAAAAACTCATGGACTATTCAACCTCCAGATTCACTTTTGCAAATTTCACCGTATACCTGGTGCCGATACAGACCGCACCACCCCCTATCGCACGCTTTCAGATTTTGTCATTTTTAGAACTCTACTATATAACGTATATTGTAATAAGTGGAAAAAAATCAAAATGCCGTTACTAGTCGATCTGTCCAACGGCCTATTTACGGATTCTAATCCGCAATGTAACTTTAAGTCAGCCTAGACGCCATCTTAAAGGAGCGAACTCGTTGGATCCGCAGAAAAGGGAAGTCATAGCAAGCATGGAGGGCTTTGTCACCGACCAGCTCCAACTGCTCAAGTCAGTTGAAGAGAGTTGGCAGCCCGACGATTTTCTCCCCGATATGAATGCCGACAACTGGCAGGACGAGGTTAGCGAGTTCCGCACCCGCGCCGCTGCACTCCCCGATGATGTCCTAGTTGTCCTGGTCGGCGATATGATCACCGAGGAAGCCCTTCCGACCTACCAGACCCTGCTCAACAGCTTCGAAGGCGTATCCGATTCCAGCGGAACCGATACCAGTGCCTGGGCTCAATGGTCGCGCGGTTGGACTGCTGAGGAAAATCGCCACGGCGACCTGCTCAATAAGTATCTATTCCTCACCGGTCGGGTCGATATGCGCGCCATAGAGACCACGATCCAATACCTGTTGCGCAATGGATTCAATCCCCAGGCCGCCCAGGACCCCTACAAGGGATTCGTCTACACATCCTTCCAGGAAAGAGCGACCAAAATCTCGCACAGCAATGTGGCACGTCTGGCCCAGAAAGCCGGCGATTCCCACCTCAAAATGATCTGCGGGCTCGTCGCCGGCGATGAAGCTCGCCATGAGAAGGCCTACACGAATTTCATCAAGAGAATCTTCGAGATCGATCCCGAAGGGGCAATATTGGCCTTTCGCGACCTGATGCAAGACCAAATCATCATGCCCGCCCACCTGATGACCGACGGTCAGGATCCCGATCTCTTCGAACACTTTGCGATCGTCGCCCAGCGCCTCGGTGTCTACACCGGCAGTAACTACGCCGAAATCATCCAGCACCTGGTCCGGCAGTGGGAATTGGAATCGCTTTGCGGCCTCGGAGACGAAGCGGCCAAAGCCCAGGACTATCTTTGCGCACTCGGCCCGCGCTACGCCAAACTGGCCGAACGCAACGCTCGGCGACAAACCGAAGACCCACCGCTGCAATTCAGCTGGATTCACAACCGCGCGGTCTGAAATATCCTTCCCGCTCCCGCAGCTCGGGAATCAACCGCTTGCCATGCGTCCACAGCCTTCTGATCCATTTTTCGCGCTCGTTCAGGAATCGTTAGATCCCGCTGCGACTCAGCCTGGGAACATCGACTTAGCCCGGGGTGCCTTGCTCATCGCCCGCCAGGCGTACCCCGATCTAGATATCGAACACTACCTACACCAATTCGACGCGTTGAGCGAAACCTTTCGCACTCGCTATGATCGAGCTGAAACCCTGGCTAAAAAGCTGGAAAACCTTAGCCAATATATCTTTGTCGATCTGGGATTTCGCGGCAACCAGGCCCACTACGACGACCCCCGCAACAGCTATCTCAACGAGGTCCTCGACCGCCGACTTGGCATTCCCATCACCCTCTCGGTCGTCTATCTAGAATTAGGGCGTCGATTGGGCCTGCCACTAGCCGGAGTCAATTTTCCCTATCATTTCCTGGTGCGCAGCACCGAACGAGGAGAGCCTCTCTTCATCGATCCCTTTTCCAATGGCACTTTCGTCGATAATCGGGACTTGGACGATCGGTTACCCGTTATCGATGGCCGCAAGCTCAAATTAACCCCGGACTTCCTCGCCCCGACCCCACCGCTGCAGATCCTGGCGCGCATGCTGCGCAACCTCAAACGCATCCATATCCAGGCGCACGAATTCCATCAGGCCATCCCCTGCGCAGAAAAAATTGCCTGGCTTCAATCCACCGAGGCAGAAAACTACCGCGACCTCGGATTCCTCTATTACGGGAGACACGAATACAACAAGGCCTTAGACGCCTTTAACTGCTATCTGCGCTGGGCGGAGAATCCGCCCGACGCCAAGGAGATCCAGCAGAATATCCAGGCGATCTCCGATCATTTGAGCAAGCTCAACTAAATGAGCAACTAGCTACCCCTTTGCCATTTGCGGCAGGAGACGGCTCCATGCCTCAACTTCACCCCGCAATGGCTGACCCCGATCGACTACTAACCGATTCAATACCCCTATCTCCACCACCAGTTGGTCTGTCATCACCCCCATCTGGTCGCGCAATCCGTCGGCCAGATGGTCCCGCATAACCTCTACCTCTTCGCAAAGTTGGACGATCGTATCCGCTACCTGATGACGCAAAGCCTCCATTTCCACCGCCAAGTGCCGCGCTGTCGCCCCAACCTCTTCGCTCAGTGCCTCGATTTCCCGACGGAGTGTCTGGCCCCGCTCCACCACCTCCCCACCCAACGCCTCGACCTCTCTCCGAAGTTCCTGACCCCGATCCAACACTTCCTCGCCTAGTATCTCGATCCCCCGCCGAAGCGCCTGACCCCGCTCCATTAGTTCCTCACCCCATCTAAAGAGATCATCGGGCGACTCCGATTCACCATTTTTCTCTCGAGCCAGCCCCCGGACCTGCTCTTCCAAGACCCGGCCCTGCTCGGCGACCTGGGTTCTCAAACCCTGGACCTCGGCACCCAATTCTTCACCTCTCTGTTCCAGGAATCTGCCCAGGCCCTGCATCTCTCCGCGTACTCGATCCAGATTTTCGGCAACAAAGCCCTGGGCTGCAAAGGGCATCTGTACCAACAGGTCGCGCACTCCCACCTGTCTCGGCGCAAACGCCATCCCCTGCCCCTTGGCCTTGCGACGCAGATGCCGATTGAGCCGAGCTTCTTCCATAATCTTATCCGGCACCGGCTTCAGCTCGCGAACCAGCCCGAAAAAACTCATCAACTTGAGCAGATAGTAGGTAGGATCGAATTCATACCAGAAAAAACCGTTGCGGGTCGCCGACTGATAGCGATGGTGGTTGTTGTGCCAACCCTCACCCAGCGTAACTAAAGCCAGCAGCCAGTGATTGCGACTCTCATCACCGGTATAGAAGCGCTGTCGACCCCAGAAGTGCATCAACGAGTTGATCGTATACGTACCATTGCTCAGCAGAAAGGTCGAAACGAAATAGCCCCACACCACCCAATGCCAGCCTCCGACAATAAAAAGTCCCACCCCGAGTAGTACGGGCGGAATATACCACAATCGATCCACAAGGCGGAGTTCGGGATAGCGAACCAAATCGGCTATCCGATCGTACTCAGGGGTGGAACTCTCCTGGTAGAGAAACCACATCCAGTGAGCGTGCCAGAAGCCCTCATGTGAATTGTGTGGATCGTCTTCAGTATCGCTGCTCTTGTGGTGCTGCCGATGGTGTGCCGCCCACCACAGAGGACCCTTCTGGGTTGCCGTCGCCCCCAAGAGCGCGGCGAGAAACTGCATCGGGCGCCCCATAGCAAAGGTGCGGTGCGAGAAATAGCGATGGTAGAAAGCCGTTATAGCGAACATTCTCACCAGATAGGAAAGCACACAGATCAACACACCGGTCCAGGAAAAAAAGGTGGTAAAAATCAGTAGTACTGAAGCCTGAAGCAGTAGAAAGGGCAGAGTTCCGATATTCATGGAGCCGCGCTTATAAACTATTTCGAACATGTGTTCTCCGTTAGGTATCCACAGAAATTAAAAAAGGTGCGTGTTGTCAGCGTCTCTATCTCTATCCCGAGATCCGCCCTGGCCCCATCTAGCCTACGACCGAATCCAGGTCTTCGCAACAAGGACTGGAAATCGTCTCCTTTACCCGGGCCAATCCGGCTGGGCACGGGTCCGTCAGCCGGATTGCACCGACCCAGCTATGAGCGACAAAACCGCGTTCGGAGACTGGCGAATCCCGTGGTCGATCAGGCATGCCAAGAGCCCAACCACACCAGAATCGAGGTCCCCTGTCGCCGCAATCCAACAACTTGCCAACCCTTTGACCCGCATCAATCTTTCCCCTACATTGCCCTGTACCGAGATGCCAGACAGGTGCATATCGCAACTCAAATATAAGGTTGACATGCGCACTCTATTGGCGATTACCCGACTTTTAACGGCCGGCCCGCTCCGCCAACGACCCAGTCTTGCTGATCGTGCGCGGACAGGTACCAATGACAACGCCTTGTACCAACTCTATAATATAGTGCAGCATCCCTCAATAGGAATCCCTTGCTCGACAAAATTATCGTCGTTGGAGCCAATATCACCCGGTCCTTTTTCCTCAGGATGAGAATAGCTCGATCCGATTTAGCGGTATCTCAACTCGGAATATCAGATAGCCACCTTCAATCAGATAGCCCCAAGGAGTTTCCCAATGTCCACTCCGCTACGCAAAGCCGTTGCAATTCCCCCCATCGTCGAAGATTGGGGCAGCCTCACCTGGCTTGCCAGCCGCCAGATCGGCAATGTCGATGACATGACCCTCGGTCGGGTCGTGATAAAACGCGGCCAGTCCAATCCCCGCCACTGTCATCCCCAATCCGAAGAAGTCCTCTACCTGCTCGCAGGCCGTCTCAGGCATAGCCTCGGAGACGAGAGCTATATTCTGGAACCGGGCGATACCCTGGCCATCCCACCCGGCGTCTTTCACGACGCGGTCTCCATCGGCGACGAAGATGCCGATACGATCGTCGCCTACTCAGCTGGAGACCGCGGCTTCGTCCTCGAGGATGCCTAGCCCCACTGGAACGCCCATGTCCAATACTCCCTTTCAGCACCTAGTCCACGATTACTATGTCGAGCGCCTGCGCCAGATCCGTACCCGCCGCCGCGACCGTCTCGAACGCATCCGCACACCATCCCAAGCGCGCGAATACCAGCGCGAAATCCGTCGTGCGATTCGTCGCGCCATGGCCCCCCGTCCCCGCAAAACAGCGCTCAACGCCCAGATCACCGGCACGACCGAGACCCGCGACCACCGAATTGAGAATATCCTCTTCCACAGCCGACCCGGCTCACTGGTCAGCGCCAATCTCTACCTGCCCCGCGATCAAAGCGCCAGGGTCCCGGCAGTACTCGGCACCTGCGGCCACGATGCCGAGGGCAAGGAAGCCAAGATCTACCAGGAGTTTTGCCAGCGCCTGACCAGAGCCGGTTTTGCAGTGCTGATCTACGACCCCTTCAACCAGGGCGAGCGCGACCAGTACTGGCACCTCGCCGACAAGGGTCCGGTCGCCAGTTGCACCCACGCTCACAACATGATGGGCAAACAACTCGAACTCAACGGCGAATTCTTCGGCATGTGGCGAGTCTGGGACGGAATCCGCGCACTCGACTACCTCCTCGCACGCCCAGAAATCGATCCGACTCATATCGGCCTGACCGGCAACTCGGGCGGAGGCACGGTGTCCACTTGGCTCTGGCCAATCGAAGAGCGGATCACCATGGCGGCCCCCTCGTGCTTCATCACCACTTTTATGGCCAACCTCGAAAACGAGCTGCCCGCCGATTGCGAGCAGTACCCTCCCGGCGTAATCGGCGCCGGCCTTGAAATCGCCGACTTCCTGATTGCCCGCGCACCCGACCCGGTACTGCTTCTTGGCCAGACCTACGACTTTTTCGATCGCCGAGGCCTCGACGAAGCCTATGCCGAAATCGCGCGTTTCTACGAGATACTCGGTGCCCCGGCCACAAACCACGACCTTTTCATCGGTCCTCAAGGCCATGGCTTCTCACACCACAATCAGGAGTCGATGGTCCAATTTTTCGCCCGCCAAGCCGGGTTGGCCACGCCGAGCAAAGTGCGCCGCCCCCAACACCTGACCAGTACGGAACTCGATGCCACGCCCCAGGGCAATACGGTCGCGGCAGGCGCCATACCCATTTACGAGCAGATAGCCGCCCGCGCCGATGGCTTAGCCCTGCAGCGCAAAAAACTCGTCCGCACCAACCTGATAAAACGCCTCACTAACCTGCTCTGCCTACCCCCAAGAAACGGCGTCCCCCATTACCGCGTCCTCCGTCCCAACCGCACCAATGGCCGTGCCTGCGCGCGTTACGCGGTGGAGACTGAAGCCAATATCCGCGCCATTCTGCACAAAAGACTCAAAACCAACCACCCCTATACGCTAGATGTCGAACGCGAAGTCGAGCTCTACGTACCGCATATATCCAGCGCGGACGACCTCGGGACAGACGCCCGAGACCTCTGTCCCGACCAACCGCTCTATGCCCTCGACGTCCGCGGCCTCGGCGAATCACGAGCCGAGAAAGATGGCTTTTTCCACCCCTATGGCATGGATTATCTATTCCACGGTCACGCCTTGCTGCTGGGCGAAAGCTATCTGGGCCGCCGGGTGTACGATCTCCTGCGCACCCTCGACCTGCTCACCGATTCCGGTGCGCGAAAAATCCACCTCTACGGCCGTGGCCAGGGCGCACTGCTCGCTCTCTGCGCCGGCCTCCTACATCCGCAGACAGGACACATCACTCTTAAAAACGCACCGCTCTCCTGGATTGAATGGACTCGTGCTCCGCTGGTCTTCTGGCCGGCAGCCAACTTTCTTCGCAACGCGCTGCACCATTTCGACCTGCCCGACCTCTATCGGGCACTGGGCCGCAGACTGATATTGATTGAGCCCTGGGGACCAGATATGCAACCGCTCTGCGGCAACGCGCTAAAGACCCACTACGCTGCAACCGGTCTGCCCACAACCCGACTCAACCCTTGACACCCAATCGCACTAGTGCATCGACAAAAGGAGACTCGCATGCCCAAACTCTTCGGACGCAAGTACACTCGCCGCCAACTCCTCGATCGCGTCGGCGATATCAGCCAAGTGATCCACGCCCGCCGCGCTGAGTTGCGCGAAGGCTTCGCACAAGGTGCAGACCTCATCGAAGTCTTCAATGCCTCGGGCTTAGGGTTCTCCGTATTGCCCGGCCGAGCCCTAGATATCTCTTCGGCGCACTACAAAGGACAGTCGCTCTGCTTCCGCTCCGGACCCGGCGATGTCGGTCCCGCTTTTTACGAACCCGAGGGTTTTAAATGGGGTCGCGGCTGGTTCGGCGGGTTGGTCACCTCCTGCGGTTTAGACTTCGTCGGTCACCCCGAAATCGATCCCGAAGAGGAAAACGTCGAAATGCCGCTGCACGGCCGCCTCTCTTATATCCCGGCCAAAAACGTCGGCATCGAAGCGAAGTGGGAAGGCGAGGACTACGTCATGCGCATCCGCGGTCAGATGCGCCAGGCCGAGGTCTTTGGCGAAAATCTCGAACTGACCCGCGAGATCATTACCGTCCTCGGCGAACGCCGGGTGAAAATCCGCGACCGCGTCGAAAACCTCGCCGCCGACCGATCGCCGCTGATGCTGGTCTATCACTGCAACCCGGGCTTCCCCCTCCTCGACCGGGGCACGCGCCTGATGCTCCACAGCAATAAGAGCACTGAATGGCTGCAAGATAGAGAGGTCAGTCCTGCCGACTACGCCCTAGCCAAGGGACCCCAGCAGAAAGCCCACGACGACGTGTACGTGCACCGGCCCCTCTCCGACCGCCAGGGCCAGGTCCACGTTGGTCTGCTCAACGATAAATTGGGCCTGGGTCTCTACTGGAAGTTCAAACGCAGCGAGATCCCGATCGTCAACCACTGGCAGCACTTTCACAAGGGAACCTATGTCACCGGCATCGAGCCGGGCAACTGCTCGGTGCTCGGTCGCGCCTGGAACCGCAAGCACAAGACCTTGCAATACATCGAACCAGGCGAGGTACGGGAATTCAATATCGAGATCGGCGTCCTGGACGGTCAGCGCGAGATCCAAACCTTTGAGCGACAAGTCCACCAGGGAATCACCGAAGGAAAGAAGCGGCGCTAGTAGAGAGAACTGGCGGTATGGCGGAGTGCGCAGCACCCCGCCATACCGCACCAAACTCCTTTTTCTCTGTACCCGACCATCTCATCAGCAGGAACCAACCACCGCTCGTTCCGATCGGCACCAGCCCGATTTGCATAACCGCTACCTGCGACGTCCTTCCGCCAAACATCGCCGATAGCACTCGACGATCCGCTCGGTTGTCCGCGCTTCGGTATAATGGGCCATTACCCGCTCCCGCCCAGCCCGACCCAGCTTGCGCCGTAAATCTGCATCGCTCAGTAGCCGATCTACTGCTGCGGCAAAGGCCGGTACATCTTTCAGGGGAAAAAGCATCCCCGTCTCTCCCTCGACCACGACCTCGCGGCAGCCGCGAATCGCACTGACCACCACCGGTAGCGCCATGGCCCCGGCCTCGATCACCGCCCGCGGAATCCCCTCGCGATAGGAAGGCAGTGTCAGCAGATCCATCGCGGCGTACAGCTCGGGCATATCGGTGCGATGCTCGAGCGCGATACAGCGATCCGCTACTCCATACTCTCGCATCAACACCGCCGGGTCAACGGCATCCGACTGATCCTTTTCCTCGGGAATCCCAACCATCAGAAAGCGCACCTGCGGCCACTTCTGGATTATATGCGCCGCCATCTGAAAGAACTCGATGCAGCCCTTCTCCCGCACCAACCTCGTCACCATCCCCACTACCAAATCGTCCGCATCCAAACCCAACTCGGCGCGCTTCTCCTCACGGGCCCCGGGATGCAATGCTGGTGCGAAACGCCGCTCATCGATCCCGTTGCCGATCAGGTGCAACCTTTCAGGCGTTTTGTAGCGATGCGCCCGAGCATAGTCGAAGTCCTCGCGGCTCTGGAAGAACAGATCGTCGCTCCAGCGGGCGCACCATCGTTCAGCCCCCTCGGCAGCCAAACGGTGCATTCCGCGGCTGTTTTCGTTGAATAAAAAACCGTGCACCGTATGCACCACGGCTTTGACTCCGGCCAGTCGGCCCGCCACCGGTCCCAACAACGTTCCCTTCGGATTATGCGAGTGGGCAATATCGTAGCGCCCACTGCCCAGTTCGCGCCGCAGCGCCCACAGACAGCGCAAATCCGTCCACGGTGAGACTTCTCGGGCAAAGGGAATCTGGATGACCTCGAGGCCGCACTCGCGCAGGCGGCCGCCATACCCTCGATCACCACAGATGATACTGACCGCGAAGCCTAGCTCCTGCAGACGCATCAATCGCGCCCGCATCAAATAGGCCACTCGGTCGGTGGGAAAGACATGAGCGACCCTCAGGCTCAAACTAGGCCCGCCTGCTCCCATACCCGACCCAGCGCCGCCGCCGTAGCGGCAACCGCCTCTTCCCGCTCCATTTCGCGCACCTGCTGAGAGAACGGTTCGACCATCACCGGCCCCCGATAGCCGATCTCCTGCAGGGCCCGCAGGAAACCTTTGATATCGATCACCCCCGTCGCCCCGGGCAATTCGCGCACATGGTCTAGTTGCTCATCGACTGCGACCCCGGTCGGCGCATCGTTGACGTGTACATCCACGACCTGATCGGCGCGCAAGCTGCGCAAGTCGTCCACCGTTTCATGGGCCGTGTACCAATGCCAGCTATCGAGCAAGAAACCCACATTCTCGCCCACGGCATCACAGAGCTCCTGCATCTGCTCCATCGTATGGGCAAAGGCATATTTTTTATTCGAGCGCAAGGTCTTCGGTGCAATGTATTCCAATCCCAAAGAAATCCCCTCGCCACCGAGCACTGCCGCCGCCGGCCTGAGCCGTTCGACGTGGAGGGCGAAATGCTGCTCATAGGTCAACTCATCCGATGCGGGCATCACCCAGGTTGCCGTCCTCGATACGCCCAACGCTCCAGCAACCTTCGCCAATTCGGGCAAGTGCTCCATATCCTGCCGGTATTGACTCTCCTCCCCGCGAAAATCTACCGGGAACCCCCACGAGGCCAGGCGAACCCCATGCGCAGCCGCCAAGTCCATAGCTCTTTCCGCCCCCAGCACCACGACTTCCCCGATAGCAAAATTGTATCCCGCGAATCCGTGCTGGGCCGCCAGGGCAAGCCCATCGGCCAACCCGTCGACCTGCACGCCGAGCGCACCAGTCCCCAGTGATCGAAACATAACCCATTCTCTCCGCGTTATTGTTTAGAACCGGATACCCGGGCAGTACTTTAGGCCACTGCCACACCCCGACACCCGGCTCGTAATAGTTCGATCCTCCTATACTCTACACGTTACACTCTACACGTTACACTCTACACGTTACACTTATCACAGTGCAGTATTGTTCTGCGGCCGTCCTTCTAAAAACGCGATCACGTTATCCACCGCCCCTCCATTCAGCAAATCCACCCCTTCCAGCGTCTGATCCGCCGCATGAGGGGTCAATACCACCTGATCGCACTCGAGGATCGGATGATTCTCTGGCAACGGCTCCTGGGGAAACACGTCCAGCCCGGCCCCCCCTAGATGACCCGCTACCAAACTCTCATGCAGCGCCTCGATATCCACCACATCGCCCCGCGCTCCATTCAACAACAAGGCCCCTTCCCGCATCAACCCCAGTTCCCGCGACCCGAGCAGATGCCGGGTATCTTCGGTCAACTTGACGTGTAAACTGACCACATCAGCCAGCTGCAACAATTCGTCGAGCTCAACAAAGCGCACCCCGTATTCAGCCGCGCGCTCCGACGAAGGATTAAAGGTCCAGGCGACAACCTCCATTCCAATCGCCCGCGCCAGACGCGCCATCTCCACGCCGATATTACCGGTGCCGACCACACCCAGCACCTTGCCCTGGAGCATGGTATTCATCATCCGGGTCCAACGCCCCGCCTTGAGCTCTGCAGTCTGAAAATAGGCGCGCTTAGCCAGCGCGAACATCAGCCCGAACATGTGCTCGGCCACTACCGGCGCCGTTCGACCAGGCTGGTTGGAGACGACGATCCCCAGCTCCTTGGCAATATCCAGATCGATCATATCGGTGCCGATCGAACAGGTCGCAATCATTTTCAAATCCGGCAACGAACGCATCTCCTCGCGCCAGGTGACCACCCCGCGAGTATTAATTATGACCTGAGCACCCTCTGCCCGGGCGATCTTTTCCGCCGAGTCGGCCGGGGTGTCGGTAAAGAGTTCGAGATCCCCATAGGAACCAAGCCGTTCCAGGTGGGGTGAACCACCGATCTGGGTCGGGTTATCCCCGGGCACTACGATTTTTGCGCGTTCTTTCATGATATCCCTCTGTGAATTGCTGACCGAACTCAGCGAGTGTATATTCTCCGCTGCGAAACCAAACCATATAAACCCAAAAGCATGCATTTCGTCAAGCGAGTCAACCCATGCCGAGAGAGTTTATCGCACCAGCCGTGGAGCAAGTGGCCTTCCGGGAGTACGAGTCTCCCACCCTCAGCACAGGCCAAATCCGGGTCAAAAGCCTTTATGCCGCGGCCAAACACGGCACCGAAATGTCATTATTCAAAGGCTATGCCAACCCGCGCGGGAGTTTTGATCGCGAACTGCGCATATTCGACAACCAGGGAGAGGGTGTCAACTATCCCCTGGGTCTGGGCAATATGGGTATCGGCACCGTCGTCGAGCTGGGCCCCGGCGTCACCCGATGCAAAGAAGGCGATCAGGTCTTCAACTACGGACCCTTCCGCGAAGAACATATTTGGCCCGAAACCGTGCGCCCCCTGCCCATCGACGTACCCTGGCAAGCCGCCGTCTGCCTCGATCCAGCGGATTTCGCCCTCGGCGCCGTTCGCGATGGTCAGGTACGCGTCGGCGATGCGGTCGCCGTTTCGGGTCTGGGTGCTATAGGCCTCGTGGTTTTGCAGGTCTGCCGCCTGGCCGGCGCCTACCCAATCATCGCCGTGGACCCACTGGAAAACAGGCGGCGAGCAGCACAGGCCTGCGGCGCCGACCTCGTCATCGACCCCACCGCGTGCGACGCCGGCCTGGAAATCAAGAAGGCCACCGGCAAGAGAGGCGCCGATATCGTCATCGACTACAGCGGCCACCCCACCGCCATGCAGCAAGCCCTGCGCGGAGTGGCCTACCACGGCACTCTAGTCGCCGGCGCTTATCCAGGCGCCTGGTCGACCGGTCTGGATCTGGGAGCCGAAGCCCATATGAATCGGCCACGGATCGTCTTCTCCCGAGCCAACAGCGAACCCAATCCAGACCATCCCAATTGGAACAACGAACGCATCTACGAGGTCTGCTGGCGCCTGCTCTGCGAAGGCCAGATCGACTGTGAACCGATCGTGCAACCGATCGTTTCCTTCGACGACCTGATCGAAGAATATCCCAAAATCGCCACTCGCCCCGAGGATAATATCAAACTCGGGGTTCGCTTCTGAAAGAAGGACCACCATGAAAATCGCCCTCCAGGAAAGCCTGCTGCCCGGGGAGAGCCTCAGCGAAAAGCTCGACTTCGCCGAAGAGTTGGCGATCGAAGGACTCGAAGTCGCCGGCAGGTCTCGCCTCTACGATCAGATCGAGACCTACGAGCAAGCCTTGAAAGGTCGCTCGATTGTGATCGCCTCGGTCTGCGGCCAGGAGACCTTCGACTGGCTAGACCCCGACCCGGCCAAACGCCGAAATAGCCTCGATGAAACCCGTCGACAGTTGGCCGCCTGTGGCCACTTCAAGGCTGTAGGCCAGATCGTACCCCCGATTTTCGGTCCTCCCCGCATCCCCGACCTCTCACCGCTCAGAGATGCCATCTCATTGGAAAAGGACCTCCTCGTCGAGTTGATCAAAGACCTGGCCGCCTATGCCGAGGGCCAGCAGACCCTGCTCCTCCTCGAACCCCTCAACCGCTACGAACAGCACCTGCTGCGCCGCCAGGCCGACGGCATCGAAATCATCGAACGCGCCGGCGAGCCGAAAGGCGTGGCGCTGCTCAGCGACTTCTTTCACATGCATATCGAGGAGACCGATACCCCCGCAGCTTTCCGCCAGGCCGGCAAACACGTGGCTCACGTACATATGGCCGACAATACCCGTCTGCAGCCAGGTAGCGGCGACATCGACTGGCGAGCCGGCCTGCAGGCTCTCAAAGACATCGGCTTTACAGGTTACCTAGCCTACGAGTGCGGCATCGAAGGTGAACCCAAAGAGGCACTGAGACAATCGGTAGAATTGGTGCGATCAACCATAGCCCAACTCGATTAGCCCCGGGTGATCCAACCCTCTGGCACTGTGCAGAATCGAATTTCCCCACCTCCGCACAAGGCTTTTATTTGACTTATCCTACTGTTTATCATACAATTTAGGAAACTAGAAAAAAGGCCTTTCCTCCATGAGTGGAACCCAAATTCAAGCCGAACTAGACCTCGATCGGCCTGAATACTATATAAATAGCGAACTTTCCTGGCTCGACTTCAACTCCCGCGTACTCGAAGAGGCGCAGGATCTGCGCAACCCCTTGCTCGAACGCGTCAAATTCATGGCCATCGTCGCCAGTAATCTCGATGAGTTCTATGAGGTCCGAGTCGCCGGATTACTGCAACTGCACGAGTCGGGAGTCAATACGAGTCGCCCAGACGGACTCTCCCCTGCTGAACAGCTCGCACAAATTGCCGAACGATCCCACAAACAGGTGACCGAGCAGTACCGTTGCTGGTACGAGGACCTGATTCCGGCGCTGGCTGCAGAAGGAATCCATCTCTGGGAAGCACGCCAATTGCGGGGAGCACATCTCGACTTCGTGCACCGCTATTGGAAGGAAGAACTCGAACCGATACTCACACCGATCGTCGTCGATCCAGCCCATCCCTTTCCCCGCGTAATCAACAAGGCGCTCTGTATCGGCGCCCTACTTGAGACCCACGGTCAATCGGTCATGGGAGTGGCAACAGTCCCCCGGGTATTGCCGCGGATTCTGCGCCTGCCCGACGATGGCGACCAACTCCATTTCGTCACCCTGGCTGGCATTATGGACCTGCAAGTCAGCGAACTCTTCCGCGGCTACCAGGTTCTGGGGTCTGCGCCCTTTCGCGTGACGCGTAACAGCGAACTCTATCTCAACGAGGAGGAAGCCGACAATCTTCTGGAGGAGATCGAAGAACAGGTCATCAAACAGCGCAAAGCCGACGCGGTGCGACTCGAGATCGCCGCAAGTGCACCCAAAAAGCTGGTACAGCTTCTGCAACAGCACTTCGACCTCGACGAGAGCCTGGTCTTCCAGGTCGCAGGCCCCGTCAATCTCCACCGAGTCATGACTCTCTACAATCTGGTACCGCGATCCGCACTCAAAGATACCCCCTTCTCGCCCGTAGAACGCGAGCTCCCCACCGAGCCCGAATCCTTCTTTGAAGCCATTCGCACCCGCGATATACTGCTGCACCACCCCTACGAATCATTCTCCACGGTGATCGATTTTATTCGCATGGCAGCCACCGATCCTAAAGTCCTGGCCATTAAACAGACCATCTATCGCACCGGCGACGATTCAGCCGTAGCCCAAGCGCTCATCGACGCGGCCGAGCGCGGCAAGGAAGTGACCGTGCTGGTCGAATTGAAAGCCCGGGGCGATGAAGAGGCCAATATCGAATGGGCCAGGCGTCTGGAGGACAGCGGCATCCACGTGGTCTACGGCATCATGGGCCTCAAAACTCACTGTAAACTCTCGATGCTGGTACGACGCGACCAGGATCGCCTGCGCCGTTACGCCCATCTGGGCACCGGTAACTACAATCACACCACCGCCCGACTCTACACCGACCTCGGTCTGATCACCGCCGACTCGACGATCACCGCCGAGGTCGCCGAGGTCTTCAACTTGCTCACAGCCCACCATCGCACCAACGATTTCACAGAGTTACTAGTGGCTCCCGACGGCTTGATGCAGGGGATGCTCAATCGGATCGAACGCGAAATAGAGCACGCGCGGGCAAACCGGCCCGCCGCTATCATCGCCAAGATGAACGGCCTGATGGATCCGGAGATCATCCGCGCCCTGTACCGAGCCTCACAGGCCGGAGTCGAAATCGACCTTATCGTGCGCGGTATATGCTGTCTGCGAGCCGGACTGCCCGGCATCAGCGAAAATATCCGCGTCTACAGCATCATCGGCCGTTTCCTCGAGCACAGCCGGGTCTTTTACTTCGCCAACGGAGGTGCGGAAGAAATCTGGCTCGGCAGCGCCGACTGGATGAATCGCAACCTGCGCGGCCGGGTCGAAGTCGTCTTCCCCATTCGCGATCAGCAGCTCAAACAACGCATCTGGCGCGACTTGCTGGAATTGGCTCTCGCCGACCGCGCCAAATCCCGCCAGATGAGTACCGACGGGATCTATTCTCGCCGCCATATCTCCAAGCTCCAGGATCAAGAGTTAGATATGCAGAGACTCCTGATGCGATCGGCACTGGGAGAGGAAATCCCCCTGGCCGCTCCCGATCCCCCCCAGACCGAAACCCCCTCAAAGGTCGCCGCATTCAAGAATTCCAAGGGCGGATAACACCCCAGATACCGCACAGATCACAACGATACCTTCTAGTTCGGGAGTACCCAATATGTCGCAGCAAACCAGGCAGGTCCGGGACCTGCTCACATCGCTCAACTCATCGATAGAGGACGAATTTGCTCGGATCGGCATCGTCCTAGCGGCTGGACACGGCAAGCGCATCCGCTCCGAAACCTCCAAGATGTTGCACGAAATCTGGGGACGTCCGACGGTCCTGCGCGTAGCACATGCCGTGCAGAAGGGGCTGGAGAGTCCCAACCAGGTCATGGTCGTCGGCATCAAAGGAATCGATGTCGCTCAAGCGACGGGATCCCAATTCGGCCGCCTCTTCGCCTACCAGGAGAACCCTGTATTGGGCTTGCCCGCCGGCACCGGCGATGCGGTGCGCGTCGGCCTGCAGGCATTTGCCGAATCCGATACCGATCGCGATATCTATATATTCCTCGGAGATATGGGCCTGTTGACCGAAAAAGTCGTTGCTCAATTCCGCACCAGCTTCGAAGAGATCTCCTGCGATATGATGGTACTAACCGGACTCTACAGCGGGCCGAGCGAGGCCAACTACTACGGCCGAATCTTGCGCGTACCCGCAACCGATTGCACCGATGCACCATCGGGCGAAGACCGCGACAAGGTCATTGAAATAAAAGAATACAAGGATATCCTCGACCTGGATCCGGCAAACCCGTACCAGGCAATCTATAACGGGCGCACCTACTTCTTCACCCGCCAGGATTTGCTGGATACGCGCGAAATCAACACCGGAGTCTTCGCCTTCAAAGAACGTGCCCTGCGTACCTATATCCAGCAAATCACCACCGACAATGTCCAGAACGAGCTGATGCTCACCGACCTGGTCCAGATCTTCAACCAGCACCAATTAGTAGTACGCGCGGCGATAGCCGAGAGCGAAGAAGAGATCCTCGCCTTCAATGTCAAAAGCGTTTGGCACCAGATGCAGACCATTGCACGCACCTGGGCCTACGAGGCCCTGAAGGACACCATCACCATCGCCGACGAGCAGGACTTCTTCATCGCCGATGAAGTCATCGAGCAAATCCTCAAAATGGACAAGGATCGCGGACCCCTCGATATCGTCATCGGCAAGGGGGTCCATATCGGCCCCCAGGTCCAACTCAATCGCAGAGTTCGGATCGGGGATCGCACTCACCTCAGCGGTCATATTGTATTGGGCGAAGAAGTACAGATCGGGGTCGGCGTCGAACTGAGCGCCTACCCGGGACAAACGCTGTTCCTGAGCGACGAAGTCGAAATACTCAGTCGCAACATCCTCAAAGGCAATCTGCAGATCGGAGCGCAGAGCCGGATCGAGTCCGGCGTAATCATGACCGGCAGCAACGATCATCCGATGCGCGTCGGCCAGCGGGTAACAGTCAAAGGCACCAGCTATCTCTATGGTTGCCAGATCGACGACGATCTCCTGATCGAACACTCGGTCATCAAGTGCAAACGGGTTGAGCAGGTACGTCGGCGCGACGGAACCATCCAACCCGTGCGCTACGTCCTGCCCCAACCCGAGGGATTGGACTCCATATCGGAGCTATGAAATGAGCTGGGGGTCCGGATCTCAACCGAACCCCCAGCTGTCCACATCGATTAGAGGCCCTCAAGCGTCGCGCTTAACGCCTAGATCCTCAAGCAACGATTTGGCGATCTTGCAGACCATCGTATAGGCCGGGTCATAGACATTGCCCATATCGTATTCGACACACTGTCCCAAAAGCGCGTGGGCACTCAAGGCTGAGAGTCCATAATCGGTCTCGAGCCAACGCACCAGTTCGCTGGTGGCATGCTGCACGCACTGATCCAGAGGGCGTGCATTGCCCACCGCAAAAATATGGGTCGTATTTTCAGCCCGGGGCCAACCGATCTCCTGCCCTTTGAGTAAATCCACGCTAAATGTCGCGTCAAAGGAAATCTCCACTCCGGTCCCCACGATCTCGCCATCGCCCTGAACCGCGTGTCCATCTCCGAGATGAAATAACGCGCCGGGTGCCTCGACCGGCAGGTAGACCGTCACTCCCTCGACGAAGCCGCGATAGTCCATATTGCCGCCGTAGGTCGAAGAAGTCGCCGTCGAAATCGCCTGACCCCGCGGTGGTGCCACTCCGAAACATCCGAGCATCGGCCTTAGCGGCAATTCCAGACCCGGCAGAGCCGCGACCTTCGTCGTGCCCGCTTCCAAATCAATAGCCCAGCGGTGCAAGGCCGAATCGGCTTCAATCCCGGTCGCGAAACCTGGATCCAATACGTTGGGGGCGATCTGCATTCCCGTCCAGCCCCAGTCGCGATTGGGGTAGAGCCGGTCGAAATGAACGACCAGCGTATCGCCCTGCTCAGCGCCCTCTATGTAGAAAGGCCCGGTCATCGGATTGCCGCGTTCGGTAACCTGCTCGCCGTGCTGATCCTGGCCACGAGCATCCACCGTGGTCGTAGATACCGAATCGCCGGGGGCAATCGCCAGCACCGGCTGGTGCCAACCGATCGTGGTGTAGTAGTGGTCTGGGGTAAATGTGTGGTGTGCCATATCTCCTCTCAGAAATCGTTGAAAATCTTG
Source organism: uncultured Gemmatimonadaceae bacterium (assembly GCA_964520345.1). Classification (GTDB taxonomy): domain Bacteria; phylum Latescibacterota; class UBA2968; order UBA8231; family UBA8231. Next base: position 51,700 of record CAZFMY010000025.1, read on the forward strand.
GGACCGCCGCTCTCGGCGCGGATACACCCGTCGATGAGTTCGTTGGGCGTATCACCGAAAATATGCTTAGTACGACCAATGGTAAACAAGTATTTGCGACCAGCCTGGGCCGGATCGGCCCCTTGCGCCTCTTTCTCCTGCTGGGTCGCCGCATGCATCCGCCGGATTTCTAATTCGCGGATTTCGAAAATATCGATGTACTGACCGTCTGCAAAATCCTCGATATAGGCGATCTCTCCGCTGCTGCGAACTTGGAGGTAGTAATCCCTCAAATTGCCATTCCCCGTAACCTTGTCGAGGCTGACAACCGGCAAAGCCTCTGAGGGATTATCCTGATGATGACGCATCTCCGGCGTGAAAACAATCGAGCCGACCAGCACCTCGCGCAGAATTTGTTTGATCTGCTGCGCCACGACTTCGCGCTGATGCTCGGGCGATAACACGGACCACGCTGCGGTGATCACATAGCAGTAGGCCTCATCGAAGATCTCACCCATCTCGCTGGCAACCAGCAATTCGTCAGGGATCGGATCCGACTGCGACTCATCCTCCACAGCCTTCTCAAACTGGATCGGCTGCTCGGCAAAACGGGCTTTGAGATCGGCGATTTCTTTGCCCCAGCCCCCTGCACAGAGCGCCGCCATATAATGACGCACCGTCTCCAAGAGATTTTCGACAAAGCGCTCTCCACAAAAAAGGGCCAATAGCGCTGCGGTGTCCGCGTCGGCCACTCGACGAGCCGGACCGCCGATCTTTGGATCGACCCGATCGATAAAAGCGCCCCAAAGCTCCTCAAAGCGGAGTGCCACCGCCTCCCGATCATAGTCCTGGGGATTGTTGAGGGCGAAAATGTGGTTGATCTTTAGCATCTCAAGGCGCACTAACGCCGCTCCCGCATGGTCGATAATACGACCGAGAGACGCCAGGAGTCGACTGGACAGCTTTAGAGCGCGATCGGTGTTGACTGCATTAATAAAGATGCGGACCTCAATCTGAAAAAGACGATCCTCGTTTGTCACATCTTCAGCAACCTGGAGGAAGTCCTTGAGCTTCAGGTGACAGAAAATGCGTCTTATGCTTCGACTGGCCCTATCGGCACCGGTACCAACCGTATTAATCCGCCGTGCCAGCTCGTTCAGGTCCACTATCGGGAACGTCGGATCGGTTAGCAACTCCCAGCACTGCGACTCATCGGTCTCGACCGCGGCCAGCAGCTTACCGATATCGCGCACCCTGTCGGTCAATTCGGCCAAACTCAGATCCGCGAACTCGACCAGGTCGATCTCCCCCGTATCAGCGCCTCCCGCAATGGTAGACTGAACACTCTCGCCAGCTGTGTCGACCTCCCCTCCAGAGTACTGCCTACGAGCGATGACGTTCTTGATAATACTGGCGCCGGGCATTGCTCCTCTCGCCCTTCCACTGCCGCTATTACCAGACTTGATTCCAACGGTCGATTCCCTCTTGCGCACTGGACTCTGTCTGGACTCTTTCACCTTGGCCCTGAGCTGCGCTTCTTCAATCGAAGGGATCGCCTCCTGCAATGGCTTAAATCGATCAATAGCCTTAATCCGTACACCCAAGAGCGCCTTTATCTTTTCAACATCTGCTTCGTCTTCTGTCTTCTGTTCCGCTTCAACTTGGGCTTCGCTCTCGTAAAGCGCCTGAATAGCACATTTAAATTGGGTCAAATACACTTCGACCGAATCGATTTCTGCGCTACCACCGGCGACCTCCCCGTCGCCGCAATCACCTTCGGCATAGTCCTCTTCTCCATCACCTCCTACTTTTTCATCACCCCCATCATCGCCACTAATGACCTTGTTGTCAGCGACGAGAGACAGACGTGTAGAAGTACGCTCCCAACTCGCCAAACACTCGCGAACTTTGCTGGCATATGATTTCTCACCCAATGTCTTGAGCCCCAACCCCACAATCGCGTCGATATTGACGTGCCCGGTAAGGACCGGCTTCATCACACCCGATAGAGCAATATTAGCCACTGGCAGAATCTTGGCTACAACGATTGCCGCGCATAGATCGATCAGATATCTGTGCAAAAAGGAGTCGGGAGACTGGTCGGCCAAAGGCCGCAGAGCAATCTTGCGATAGAACTTTAGCAAGACACTCTTCGTCTGCCGCTTGGTCAACTCTTCGTCTTTGAGCGAATCGAGAAAAGCAAGAGTATGGAGAACTTTGGGCACTTCCTCTTTGAAGTCGAAAATATCCAGCTTCGACCGCGCTACCCGCATCTGCAGGATATAGGACATATCCGGCACCTTGCGCGTAGCGACCATCACCGGATAGCCAATCTCTTCCCAAACCCGTATCGCCTCGCCGGGATCCAATTTGAGCAAAGTGCACCATCGACGCCAAATAGTCGCCGAAATTCGGCTCTGATTTTGCAAACGGGCAAGACCGTCGGTAGAATTATGCATGTATACCTGGCTCGGGCTTATCACACCGGATCACCCAATATACGTCTTCCCTGACAATAATTAAAGCCTAAACAAGAAATGAATATATTCTATATAATGAATTTTTCACTTTGAAAAAAAATACTTAATGGAATTTTCAACTTAATAAAGCAATTCAATACACCTATCCAATCAATTTTCGGATACTACAATGAAAGGCTCCTGGACATTTAACGCTCCCTAGCCGGATCCATTCGACCAGCCCCGAGACCATCGCGCTACAGCTTCGCGAGGATCTGGTATCCGCGCATACCAGATCCCTTTGAGACCACCAACTCTGTCGGCAGCAAAAAAATCGAACCGTGGAAAAAAACAGGCCCTCTGCGGCAAAGAGCGGTCTAAAATCGTTCGCACTGCATTGATTATCAGTGCGTATTATCGCCTTGTCCACACTCGTCGACGCCACCTACCGCACAGGTCAGTAGCAGGTAGCGCAGCAACGCTTTCTACCGTATATTTTTTCTGCAACTCCCTGCCCTCTAATAGGGCCGGGTTCCTTCATTCCTCATCCTGCGAGGGCGCGCCCATGAATTACGATATCGGCGACTTGCTCAACGAATGGGAATTCGAACACGATGAATTCCTCGCTCGCCGGATCCGCACCGAAAGCGGTGAGGAAAAAATCCAGATCCGTATCGATATGGGGCTCTTGCAGCTCGAATTGAACGGTCGGCCCGACGGTCAGCAGCCGCATAGCTGTCCCTCGCTCCTCGCCTACTACCAGAACCTTCTAAAAGAACGCGAGGGCTCCGAAGAGTTCGCACTCAACGAGGATGAATGCGAAGATCTATTCCAGGAGGCCTGGCAGTACTACCACCGATATTTGAGCCTCTTTTATCTAGAGGACTACGAGGGGGTGGCCGCCGATACCGAACATACCCTGCAGATCTTCGATCTCATCGATCAATGTGCGCCGAACGACGATATACGCTGGTATTTTGAACAGTATTATCCCCATGCAATCATGATGCAAACCCGGGCTCGCGCGATGCTGGCCCTCGAAGATGACGACCACCAGGAAGCGATGCGCGCCGTGGAAGAAGGTATCGCTCACATCGAGAGCTTCGTTGAAGAATGGGAGTCCGAATTAGAGGAAGACCTGCCCGAGATCTCCTTTTTGCGCGAGTGGTACGAGGAGCTTGAACAGGAGCGTCCACTCTCACAACGCGAACAGCTCGAGCGCGACCTTCAGACCGCTGTAGAATCAGAAAATTTTGAGGAAGCCGCGCGGATCCGCGACAAGATCCAAACCCTGTGGCCAGGGCCGAAACGCCTTTTCCATCCCAAGCGTTGAATAAAAAAACAGCGCCCCTGCTCCGGACGCCGTTTTTTATTCCAATCACTCTATACTCTAGCTCAACCCCAGCACGTCTCCCATAGAGTAGAATCCCGGTGTGGCATCCGCCGCGAAACGCGCAGCGCGCAGCGCTCCCAACGCGAATGAATCGCGGCTGGTCGCGTGGTGCTTTAGCTCGATATACTCTCCCGGAGCAGCGTAGAGGACCGAATGCTCCCCGGCTAGATCACCGGCGCGGATCGCATGCATGCCGATCTCCTTAGGAGTCCGCTCGCCGACGACGCCCTGCCTCCCATGTACTACTACCTCATCCAGATTCCGCTCGAGCCCTGCCGCCGCCCGCTCCGCCAGTGTCAATGCCGACCCGGAGGGCGCATCGACCTTGTGACGGTGGTGCGCTTCAATCACTTCTACATCGTAATCGTCACCAAGAATCGAGGCCGCCTCTTCGACCAGCTTGAAGAGCACATTCATCGCGGTGCTGAAATTCGAAGCAAAAACGCACCGAATCCCCGATACGGTTCGCTTGAATTCCGCTAATTGATCGGGAGTGAAACCCGTGGTCCCGACCACCATCGCAGCCCCTTGCTGAGCACAGAAAACGGCGTCTGCGAGAGTCGCTTCTGGAGTAGTGAAACTGATGACCACCCGGTCCGGCTCGACGATACCAGCCAACGTATCACTCACCGCCAGATCGAGACGCCCAGTACCAATAACCTCGCCGATATCGCGTCCTATCGCCTCGTGGGCGGGATGCTCCTTGCCACCACAGAGTTCCAGGTCTTCAGCGGCCAGCGTCAAATCGGCAAGTCGCTGCCCCATTCGTCCAGCTACACCACAGACTACAATCTTGCTCATGGCTTCGACCTCAATAAGCGGAGTAAACCAGCCCATCCACCAGCGCATCGTCATTGAGGCGCGCGTCGATATCGACACCGAAAAAGTCGGCGATCGGCGCAAAGGCGGTAGGATCGTTTTGATGGACCTGACGCGCTGCCGTCAGCACGACTTGAAAACCAGAGCGCGTCATCTTGCCCAGCGGACGCCGCCCGGGTCCAGAAGGCATGCCGAGAATATTCATCAGCGTCTTAACCGGCACCGGATTGCGCGCCTTGCATTCGACCGGCCCGAACGCGCTCTCTTCACTCGTCGCGACACCGACGATCCCGAATAGCGGCGCGAGATTCTGGGCCAGCTCGTCGGCCTCTACTTCGCGACCGTCATTGAGTAATTCGGTGAGTCGCTGAATCGGACCGGGGATGATATTCGACATCACCGAGATCACTCCGGCGGCCTTGATCTCGGCGCTCTTCATCATCGCCACGGTTTTATCGTCATCACCGGAAAGAATCGTGAAATCGTCACCACAGAGCCTGCGGGTCTTGGCCATATTCTCCAGATCACCAGTCGCCTCTTTGACCTGGGCCACATTGGGGTACTGCGCTGCGAGAATCGCCAGATCCTCAACCTGCATCATGCAGCCAGTGCGCCCGGGAATGATGTAGGGAATAACCTGCATATCGGGAAACTCACTGGCCACCGGCTCGACATATTCGCGGCGGATCTCCAGCGAACTCGGCCCATTGTAGTAGGGATCGACCAGGAGTACCGCATCGGCACCGACATGGGCGGCGTGCGCGCTGCCGGCCAAGGTCTCTTTGGTCGAGTTGCTACCGGTGCCAGCGATGGCCAGAGTCCGCCCCTTGGCCAGCTTGATCGTGCGTTCGATCACTTCGTTGTGCTCTTCCCAGAGAAGGGTCGGACTCTCCCCGGTGGTTCCTACAGCCAGTACGCCCTGGATATTATTGGCGATCTGGAACTCGACCAGTCGCTCCAGACCGTCGTAGTCGATGCTGCCATCTGCGCGCATGGGGGTCACCAGCGCGGTGCTACAGCCATTGAACATGGTCGTTCACCTTCGAGTGTGGAGGGGTTGCCAAAAAGGATTTGATTTGCGACTCTTGATTCCGATTTGATCCGATCTGCGGAACATAATAAATCGCCCTAAGACCTTTGTCAATACACGGCCCTATCCAGGAGAGACCATGAACACCGAGATCCGCATGCGCTACGGCTGCAACCCCCATCAGGCAGCGGCCCGAGCCTATCTGGCCGATGGACACGATCTACCCATCGAGCCCCTCAACGACGCACCCAGTTATATCAACCTCATGGATGCACTCAACGCCTGGCAGCTGGTCAGCGAACTCAAAGCGGCACTCGGTCTGCCTGCCGCCACATCCTTCAAACACGTCTCGCCCGCTGGCGCCGCGGTCGCGGTCCCCCTCGACGAGGCGCTCAGCGAATCCTATTTCGTCACCGGGCGCGCACTCAGCCCCTTAGCCACAGCCTATGCGCGCGCACGAGGTGCCGACAGGCTGGCCTCTTTCGGCGATTGGATTGCCCTGAGCGACGAAGTCGATCGCGAAACCGCAGATCTGATCCGCATCGAGGTTTCCGACGGAATTATCGCCCCTGGTTATACCCCCGAGGCACTGGAGATTTTGAAAAAGAAAAAGGGTGGCCAATATCGAATTTTGCGAATCGATCCCACCTATTCCCCTCCTGCTACGGAGCGACGCCAAATCTTCGGCATCGAACTCGAACAGGGGCGCAACGACTTTACCCCCGACGAAGCCTTCTTCAACAACGTCGTCACCACTCGCCAAGATCTCTCGGCGGCAGCTCGACGCGACCTGACGGTGGCTACGATCGCCCTTAAGTACACCCAGTCCAATTCGGTATGCCTGGCCCGCGATGGACAAATCATCGGCGTCGGTGCCGGTCAGCAATCCCGCGTCCACTGCGTGCGTCTGGCCTGCAGCAAAGCCGACAACTGGTATCTACGCCTGCACCCCAGAGTACGCGAAATGCGATTCGCCCGCGGCCTCAAACGACCCGAGAAAATCAACGCCATCGACATCTATCTTCAGGACGATATCACCCCGGCCGAACGCAAAGCCTGGCAGGGCAACTTCGATCAGCCCCCCGAGTCGCTCGAGAGCGATGAGCAAAGAGCCTGGCTCGATCAACTCGACCAGGTCGCACTGAGTTCAGATGCCTTCTTCCCCTTCCGCGACAATATCGACCGCGCTGCTCAATCGGGAGTCGAGTACCTGGTCCAGGCCGGCGGGTCGGCCCGCGATGACCAGGTCGTTGCCGCTGCGGACGAGTACGGAATGCTGATGATCAATTCAGGGGTGCGGCTCTTCCACCACTGATCCGGTCAGAGCAACCGACGGCCAAGAAGGAGCAAGACCGTGGCGCGAAAAACCGGCTGCCGCTAGTCGATTTCGCGGATCCGCTGCACGATGCGCAAACCGAAAGTGCTCAATCTCGCGTTGGCGACAAACGAGGCCCGCGCCGCCGAGCGGGTCTCCGCCGCACTCAGCGTAAGCCCGCCCCCGCGCAGAACTCGCTCGGTGCCGGTCGCCGGCCCCTGCAACTCAGTCGTGTACGGCCCGTAGTAATCCTGCACCCACTCAGCCGCACTACCATGCATATCGTAAAAGCCCCACGGATTGGGAAGCTTGCTGCCCACGGAATGGGTCACTAGTTCGCTGACAACTGCCGGCACCCGACGCGTCCAAGCAAAATCTCCCAGATCTCCTTCGTCGTCGCCGAAAGACCAGCGGGTAGCGGTCCCGGCTCGGGCGGCGTATTCCCACTCGGCCTCAGTCGGCAACCGGTAGAGCGAGTCGCCAGCTGCCGCGTTGAGCCGCTGTACAAAGTCCAAGGCATCTTCCCAACTGATATAGACGGCCGGGTGGTCCGCCTGATCCTGGACCGCAGGCAGGTCCAGCCAAGGCCGGGTGCCCATTACCGCCTCCCACTGGGCCTGGGTTAGCTCGTACTGACTCAGATAAAACGGCTGGTCGATCTCGATGCCTCGCTGCGGTCCCTCATCGTCCAATCGACCCTCTTCACCAGACGGCGAGCCCATCTCGAAAGTACCGCTGCGAACCAGCACCAGCGCCAGCCCAACCCCGTCCGCAATATCGACCACCTTCTCCAAGGGCAGAGCCGTCTCGTCAACCAGATCGTGCGCGACCGTTTCGCAGCGGGTGCCGAATAAATCGCCGAACGCGAAGAAATCATCCATATCCACCCGCCCGTCGCCATCGAGATCGTACAGCGACCCTCCCTCAGTGCCGAATGCATCGCCGAAAAGAAAGAGATCGGCAAAGTAGATCCGCCCATCGCCATCGAAATCGGCACGACACGGATCTCGCTCTGCAACAATAGTAAAAATTATCGGTGTACTATCCGGACTGTCCACGAGCGTGCCGTCGGCACGCTCGGAGTGAATAGTGACGCTCAGGTCGCGGGCAGCGACCGCTGGATTGAACACCCCGGCCACTTCGAGACTATAAATCCCAGCGCTTTCAGCTGCGGCGAGAGCGACGATCAATACTCGCCGGGTCGAAGCCGCAAGATCCTTGATCAGCGCCGCCCCCGATGGTGCTCTGGAGTCTGGCCCCAGCGTGGCCTGAGCGAGATCGAAGCCATCTGGAAACTCCAGTACCAGACGGTCGTCTGCCGCCAGCGCGCTTGCCGTAGAAAACGAGAAAACAACTGAACCCATTGCTCCGGTCTTAACCTGGTCGAACTGGACCGCGCGTTCTTCGATATAACCGGTGGCGACGTGCCTGCGCCCAGCCAACGGTACCCCATCAATCACGGGTACGAGTCCGCTCAACACTCCCTGTCCTGCGGCAACGCCGACAATATCTACCCGCACCTCGTCCGTCGAACCAATCTCGGCAGAGAGATCACCAACCACCAGATAAGTACGGCGCTCTCCCGGAGCCAGCGTTTCGTCCAAGAGCGCGATGCGCTGAGTTTTACCCGCATCAAGAGCTCCCAACTCGACCATGCCGAGATCCGATTCACCGGCCGCGTCCGGATCAGCGGACTCGCCGTCGCGGATCAAAGCAACTCGGGTCAGGACCCCATCGCTGCCGGGAAGACGAGGCAGCAGATCTATCGCCTGTACCGGGATTGAATCACCCGCGGCTTCGAGTGCGAAAGCGGCAAGAACCAGCCGCTGACCACCCCGACCGGCCCGACCGACCAGTGCCGATGCCACCCTGGAGCCATCCGAGATCGACAAACGACCCGGGAGGTCGAAAATCGCTGGCGTTGGATCGGCCAGATCCAGTGCGCTCTCGCCGTCATCTCGAGTGCGCACCTCAATGGCCAATTCACGCCCCGCACTCGCCGGAAAACCGACCGCTTCGATGACCAGCTCTAATTCTCCGGCTTGTTCGCTGGCCTGAATTTCGAGGATCAACTTCTCTCCACTCGACTCCTCCTCGACGAGCAACGGGTCAATGCCCGAAGGCGTGCGGGTCTCCGAATCGACACGAGCCGAACTCAGATCGAACCCAGGCGGAAAAACCACTTCGATTTCGTCCCCTAACCCAAGGATCGAGTCGGTAGTTATATTCAACCGAACCACCCCAACCTGACCAACCGAGCCATTGTCCAGCATCGCACTGCTCAGATCGATCTGCCCCCTGCCCTCCAGCGGCAGAGCCGGCGCCGACAAGTCAATAGCATCGAGAACCAGGCCATCCTCTCTACGGGTATGGACCCGCAGAGACACTTCATCGGCAAGGGTAGACGGGTTGCGCAAATTATCAACGACGAGCCGATAGCGGCCCCGCTGCACCGCAGCAGCGGTTCTCAGCACTAGAACGCGATCGGTCGACTCTTCGCTCTGGACCAGAGCGACGCCACCCGGAGCACTCGACTCCGAACCGAGACTGGCATCGCTCAGATCGAAACCACCGGGAAACTCGATGACCACTTCGTCACCAAGATCCAGATCGCTAACCGTATCGAAGAGGATGGTCGCCTTGCCGCTTTGCCCCACTTGAGGCCGCTGCAAATCCACGGATACAACCTGTAAAGATCCACTTACTACATGATCCCACCCGAGTGAGCTACTAACTGGTACCGCCGGCGCGATTCCGATCGCCAGTCCGCTCCCGACCCCTAGGCCGACAACGTCGACCCGTAACTGATCGCTGGAACGCACCGTGTGATCGAGATCGGCTACCACCAGATAATTCCGCAGCGTATCGGCAGGGAGCGTATCGACCACGCTCAACGATAGCACCACTCCGCTGCCAAGATCGTCGACCGCAGCTGCCAGCACCGAGTGATCACTGCTGTCGACGCGACCATCGGCAGCAGTGTCGAATATCAGATCTATATTGCGCAACTCATCGCTATCGAGGCCCGAAAATACCGGTTTCACCTGCACTTCCAGCAAGGGCACGCGCTCGCCGATCATTTCCATTTTCAATGCATTGAGCACCAACTGGGTCCCGCCCTGACCCGCCAATCCGTCCAGAGCATTGGCCGCCACCAGCGAATCGGCCCGAGCAACGACCAGTGCCCCCGGGATGGCGACGATCGAACTCAGAGCCGATATTAAGTTGCCGCTGGTCGCCTTCAACTGTATCAGGTTGGCGGTCTCGACTTTGAGTTCGGACCAGGTGGCGATGCCAGCAGCGGCTATCACTTCAGCGGCTGGCGTCGCACTGAGATCGGCGATAACCACCTCGCTCTCACCGGCGCTCAGAGCTTGAATCGCAACCTCAGCCGTGTAGTCGCTATCGATCCGTCCATCCTCATCCCGGACTTCGACCACCACCGAGTCCGGCGCAAAATTCACCCCCGGATCGAGCAGCGACGACGGCTGCCGAACAAAGACCAGCCGGGTCCCAACCACATCGGCGCTCAAGCCCAGAGTAGCTGCTTCCAGATCAGTGCCTCCGGCTTCGTCATCGACCGCGAGGATGAAGTCCTCACCATCGGCCGACGCAGTGTAGAAAAGTCCATTGCCGCCATAATCGGCCTGACCGTTGAAAACTACTTTATCGACAACCCCACCTAGCACCCCATCCCCTCCAGCCAGACCGATGGTCAGTTTCTCGGCAAAATCGAGATCGACATTGCCCAGGACATCCACCGGCTCGACGATCGGCTGGGTCGCAAAAGCCTTGCCGCTCACTACCTCGTCACCACTCTCGACCACAGCTCCATCCGCTGGCGTCTGGCTAAAGATCAGGCGGGTGGCAACGACCTCCACCCTAACCCGGTTCTCGTCGCTGGCCACAACCGGCGTGCCCACCCCACCCCGACTGGTGCCCAATCCTCCTGCGGCAAATCCAACGCGGAAGGAGTGACCATCGGTCGGAGCAGCAGAAATCTTGGCCGTGACCAGGAAGTAATTCAGCGTTTCAGCAGGGATGATCTGAGGACTGAAGCTCAGCGTCGTCGCCGTCCCGATCTCGAAATTACTCTGCGCCACCAGCACCACATCGTCGTTCTGGCTCAACTTGGCATCGGTGCTCAGATATACGCTGAGGCTTTCGATATCACCATTACTCAACCCCGTCGGGGTGGAGTGATCCTCAAGCGTCAGGATCAGTTCGCTGACCGAAGTCTGGCCATCGCCGATGACACCCATCGAAAAGATCAATTCCTCAGCCCCGGGCGCTAGCTCAACTTCCCCCGACAGACCCGTGGCCGCCACCGCCTCGCTGACCCCCGGCTCTTGCAATGAAAGCACCTGATCGGTGGCCACTCCGATCGTATCCCAGCGACCGCTCAACGGCCAGTTCACGATCAGCGAGTCCAGGGTCGCCGCAGCATCCAAACCAAAGACCAGCGGCTGCGCGCTCTGCGACCGCGCACCGGACCCACCACCGAAGCTCTGGGTTTGCCGCAACGATCCGCTCACCACCACAACCTCGGCCCCGACCGCCGACTCATTGCTCGCCGTACCCGTGAGCGTAACCTGCAGCCAGCGGGTACCCGAAATGCTGTTCTGGTAGAGCCGGTTGGCGCCATCAGCGACCAGGTAAAGATCCGGATCGCCATCGCCGTCGTAGTCGGACCAGGCCCCTTCGTAGCCATCCCCGGCATCGTCTATACCCGCCGCCGCCGCCGCCTCAGTGAACGAAACGCCGCCATTGACATAGAGAGCATCGGCCGCCCCTATATTGGCAACGAAGAGATCGGGATCGCCATCGAGATCGTAATCCGACCAGGCCGCACCCCGACTGCTCGAAGCATCATCGACCCCGGCGCTGGAACCCAGCTCGGCAAAAGTTCCATCGCCCTCGTTGCGATAGAGCCGGTTGGCCGTGCCCGAATTGCTGACGAAAAGATCGAAATCGCCATCGAGATCGTAATCCGACCAGGCTGCACCCCGACCGCTCGACGCATCGTCGACTCCGGCGCTGGAGCCCAGTTCGGCGAAAGTGCCATCGCCCTCGTTGCGGTAGAGCCGGTTGGTACCGTCCACGACCAGGTAGAGATCCATGTCGCCATCGCCATCGTAGTCGGACCAGAACGCCCCCTCACCGGCCCCGGTATCGCTCACACCGGCTGCCGAAGCGAGTTCTGCGAAAATGCCATCGCTCTCGTTGTGATAAAGCCGATCCGCACTGCCCGAGTTGCTGACGAAAAGGTCGAGTTGGCCATCGAGATCGTAATCTACCCAGGCCGCGCCCCGACCGCTCGACGTATCATCGACCCCGGCATCGGATCCACGCTCGGCAAAGGTACCCCCACCCTCGTTGCGATAGAGCCGATCGACAGTACCCGAATTGCTGACGAAAAGATCTAAATCCCCGTCGCGATCGTAGTCGCCCAGCGCCACCCCACCGGCGCTGCCCCTATCGTCGGCCCCACTTCCCGAAGCGATATCGGTGAAGGATTGTCCACCGTCGTTGCGATAGAGTCGATTGGCCCCGCTATCGGTCGCGACATAGAGATCCAGATCGCCGTCGTTGTCAAGGTCGCCCCAGACCGCACCGGTGCCCGATTGAGCATCGTCGACTCCGGACGAAGCAGCGCTCTCGAGAAAACCGTCAATCTCTACCCGATTGGCATCATCGGCCGTCACCACCGTGCCGATATCTGCACCGCTTGTCTGGAATCCGCCCGACGCAAAACCCACTCGGAACGAACGGCCCAAAACCGCCGAGCTAGAAAGCACCGCACTGACGATATAATAGGTCGCCGCCGCCGAGAGCGTCTCGGTCGAACTCGGCGCGACCGTCGTCGCGCTACCGATATTAACCGTCTTCTGCGAGCCGATCTCGGTCGCGCCGTCCAACGACGCGTCGCTGCTGCGATAGAGTTTGAGTGCATCAAAATCGGTGCCTGCGATACCGGTCACACCCGAAAGGTCCGAAAGTATGAGCTCCATCCCGCTCAAGGTCTCGCCACCAGGAGCCATCACGCTGATCGCAAGCAACGGCACCTCGGTACCAGGTACTACACTGGTCGTGCCCAGCAAACCCGCGGCCGCCACCGATTCGGACGGATCGACGGTAACCACGACGATATCGCGGGTCTGGGTATTGGAGTTGGCGTCCCCGTCAAAAGCGCGGAAACTCACCGTGCGAATCGATGTCGATGGGTTATTCGAGTTGGAGTTGCGAAAAGTTACGGCCCGCAGAGCAGTCTGATAATCGTCCAATCGAACACTGCCACTCAGGGTCAACAAACCCGTAGCAGAGGCGTACGTTCCGGTGATAGATCCGGTAGAGCCATACTCGAGTAGATCTTCCGCACTATCGAGATTGCCGGTGATTTGCACCGTGGCGCTTTCGATCGTCGAATCGTCGATATCAGTGAGCTGCAAAGCGGCGCTAATCTGAGTCGCGGGATCACCAGCGGTATAAGTGATATCGGATCCCTCGATACTGGCCAGGACCGGAGGATCATTGACGGCCGAGACGGTGATCGAGATAGTGTCGTCATCGGTCAGCGCACCGCCGCTGCCGGTATTGCCCTGGTCGTCGGTCACTATTTGGACACTGGCCGCCCCACTGAAATCGATGGTGGGATCAAAGACCATCCCATCGAGTGCATTGTTGATGTTGGTCAGCGTACCGGTGAAGACCATCGAGGCGTCGGCGGTGCCGTCGCCGGTGGAAAACGCGAGTCCGGTGGTGACGTTGAGCGTAGCGGTTCCGTTGGTGATGGTGAGGGTGACCTCTAAGCCGCTGCCACCGTCATCGAGCTCAGCAATGCCAATGAGGTTGCCGTTGACGGACGCGAAGGTCAGGGATGCTTCTTCGGCGATCGTCTGCGTGGCGGGTACAGTGTGCACCGGAGCATCATTGACGGCCGAGACGGTGATATTTCGAGTCTGGGCATTAGAGTCGGTGTTGCCGTCATTAGCACTAATGGTGAGAGTACGCGTGGCTGTCGAGGGGCTGCCAGTATTGGTATTCTGGTAGGTGACCGCCCTGAGTGCGGTCTGGTAGTTGGCCACCGAAGCAGTACCGGAAAGGGTTATCGCTCCAGTGCTGGCGCTAAAGGAGCCGGTGATGCCCAATTGATCGACAAAGGCCAGCCCGTCCTCGCCATTAGTGTAGTTGGCTGTAATCTGGATAGTAGCGCTTTCGAGGTTGACATCATCGACATCGGTCAGGGTCAGGGTGCTGGTAATAGCCGTAGCCCCATCGTCCTCGACATAGGCAAGATCGGAGCCCTCGATGCTGGCCAGCACCGGGGCGTCGTTAATCGCTGCGACGGCGATCCCGGCGGTTTCGGTGGCGGTGGAGTAGGCGGTAATGCCTCCGGTGGCGCCTCCGCCGCTGATATCGGCGGTGTTACCATTAGATCCGGTGATTTGATCCCAGGCGTGGAAAGTGAGGCCGGGATCGACCGACCCGCTAAAGTCGCCCGTGGGTACGAAGCGGACCATGTTGTTGGCGCCGTCGGCGCCGAGGAGTCGAGCCGCGGCGGTGGAAGGCGAACCGAAAGCGGTCCAGCTACCTCCGCCGTTGGTGGAGAATTCCCAGGCGCCATTAGTATTGTCGACCGCAATCACCGCGATCCCCTCGATAGCGCCCGCATCAGCGTCGATGATACGATCGCCTCCGGCGCTGGCGATGAGGCTGGCGATGGTATCGCCACTGGGAGTGGTCTCATCCTCGTTGATGCCGGCCAGGCTCATGGTGCCGGAGTTGTCCAGCACCGGGGCAGAGAGCTGCGCATCAACCGACGAAGCAACGAGCAATAGGCAAACCACGCTCAGCACCCGCCGACCCGGAACAAAACGCCCGTAGACCAGAGTAGCGACAAAACAGTGATATATAAAACAGTGATATATACGGTGAATTACCTTCACTCCAGAACCTGCATCTCTCGGTACCCCTATAAGGCTACCATTCTATAATCAGTACAGGATATATGTACTCTAAATTGCCGACCGGAAAGATACAAGTTTTTTTCTCGTGCCGGCGCGGCTGAGATCTCTTAGATACAGGATTGGGAACAGACTCCCTCAGTCTTGCGAAAGAGGCGAGTTCAGAAAGTCGTGGGGCAAGACGAAAAAATACGCGAGGATTAGAGCCGAAAGCAGTGTACCTACTCAGCCTGATGCCCTGGACTCAAGCGCCCGCGCGCGCGCCGCCAGCATCTCATCGACAATCGCCTCCAACCCCTCCCGATCCCGGATACAGGCAAAAACTATGGGCCCCGCGCCGCGCATCTTCTCCGCATCGCGCTGCATGACCCCCAGATCCGCCCCGACCATCTCGGCCAGATCGATTTTGTTGATCACCAGCAGATCCGACTGGGTCGTCCCCGGTCCGCCCTTGCGCGGAATCTTGTCGCCGCCGGATACATCGATGACATAAATCGAATAATCCACCAGCTCGCGACTGAAATGAGCCGCCAGATTGTCGCCGCCACTCTCTACCAGCAGCAGGTCGAGTTCATCGGCAAAGCGATCCATCAACTCTTCGAGCGCATTGAGATTGAGCGAGATATCCTCGCGGATTGCCGCGTGCGGGCAACCCCCGGTCTCGACACCGATGATCCGCTCCTGCTCCAACACCCGATGGCGGAGCAGAAATTCGGCGTCCTCGCGGGTGAAGATATCGTTGGTGACCACCCCCAGGCCATAAGACCCGCGCAAGCGCTCGCAGAGCGCCTGCAGCAGCGCGGTCTTGCCGCTGCCGACCGGCCCTCCGATACCCACGGTGAAAGCCCGCGCCGCATAATCGCGATCGGAATCTACCGGCTCGCGCGCGGCAAACTCACCTGGCGAGGCGAAGGGTTCGTGGGTATGCGGATGATCGTGATGATGGTG
>CAZFMY010000026.1:0-67242 GCA_964520345.1 uncultured Gemmatimonadaceae bacterium
TGTGCTGGTCCATGCTGAGCAGGGCGTAGGAAGTATGGTTGCGTTTATTCGCCGATATGAGTTTTTCGCGCAAATGTCCACCGGTAAGACGGATGCTAGGAGTGAAACTGTAGCCGAGATAGGCATTGAAGCCGCGGTGATCCTTCGGATAGGGATAGTCCGGTTCTTCATCGTTTTCGAAGCGGTCGACCCACAGATTATTGTTCATGTCGATCCCATAGAGAAAGTCGGGTCGATCTACGCGATGTCTAAGGAAGGCCTCATCGTAGTCGGGGATGCCGTTGGAGATCGTCAAGTTGTCATTCTGGTTGAAGTCGGATATGAAGTCGTAGTTTTCATCCCAGCCGGGGAAGACGCGGCGATCGCCAGCCTGGGAATCGGCGCGCACTAAGTCGGGGGTTCGGTCTTGATCGTCGTTGTCTTCGACCAGTTCGACGACGTGGAAGCGTTCGTTGCCATAGTCTATGTTCCCGGCCGGTCCGGTGATGAAGGTACTGGTGTTATAGAGTGGATCGATGCTGAAAGCCTCGCTGAAAAACACCCAAGGATAGGATATTTTTGACAGGTTGACCATCCAGCCGGGTCGAGATCGCTCTCCGACTACACCTGCTGAAGTAGTGTGGCTTGTTCGCGTTACGCTGGGATATTTGCGGTAGGCCAGACTAAGGTCGTATTCGCCGTAGAGGTTGAAGCCCATGACATCCTGCAACTCGATGGTAGCGCCGACGATCTGGGTGGCAGTCGGCAAGCCGTATTCGAAATTGAGAACTCGCAGGTTGGTGTTGTCCTGTACATTGCCCTCGGCCTGGGCGACCAACAAGAGCACGGGTTCATCACTTTTGTTGGTTTGGTTGTTGGATGTCATCCACACCTGGTAGTCGTTGCCGATGGTCAACTCGAACTCGACTTTCTTGATTTCTTCTTTGGGGCCTGAAGCTCGGTTGACAAAAGCGGGTGTATCAAAGTCGTAGAGCAGCCTGATTTCTTCGTTGCCGTCGGCTGAGATAAATCCCTCCTGAATGAATCCGCCTTGGATTGCCGGTTCGAAGCGGATTTCTTTACCCTGGTCGACTGTGCCATCGTTATAGGTGATAATGATATCCGAACCCACCGGGAAGTAGGCTGCGCCGCCGCTGCCATCTTCGGGGGAGTCGTCGCGCAAGACGACTTCGATAAAGGATACCGCCTGGTTCTGATCCACGGTCAGTGCTCCGGCGATGGGGTTGCCCTTGAAGCCATCGACCAGCGTATTGGACTGGTGGGTGTTAACGAAATGCAGGCCCAATTGGGTGAAATCGCCGATCTGGGCAGTGGCCCTGCCGCCCATCAGGGTGGTCAGGTTGGTCGTGAGAAACTCGGTGTTATCCGTCGATGCACCACCAGGAGCGCTGATCCGCGAATAGATGATGGTTCCCTGGTATTTATCTGTTGCGACATCGAATTGGACTCCGTCCCAGAAGGGTTTGGAGAAGCTCATCGGGGTGAGTGTGGTCCGCAGGCGGTTGGATATGGTCATGGCGTAATGGTACTGGCCTTTGCTGTCTGAGGAGATAACCACACCCGAAAACCAATTGCTGAAACGAGTGGCCTTGACCAGTGAACTGCCGAATTGCTGCGGCTGGGTCTGCGAATTGCTGAAGATCAGCCAGCCGCGGGTAATGGAATTGCCGAAGAGATCGTAATAATAGTCGCCCTCCAGCCGGATATCGACGTAGCGCTGAAATTGATCGCGGGCGTAGTTGGTGTACTCCCACTGTCGCCAGCGGTATTCGTTGTAAAGTTCCTGCGGCACGTACCATTTTTTAATTGCCGGGTCCAAGGCGTCGAATAGGACACCCGGACCGTATGGGGCATAGCTTATCTCCCCCTCCCCTCGGGGTACGCCCAGCCGGTTGCCGTAGTCGTTTACCTGACCCCAGGCGGCACTAAGGAAAAGGGCCAGACCGGCCAGGACAAAGGCGGTATTTCGCCCCATCGCTTGCATAATTCCCTCCATTTGCTGAGACCGGCGTATTGGCGGGCCGGCTGGGTTCTATTGACTAATAGGCTATAGCTATGGTCCGGGACAACGTTGTGCCATCGGCTCGGTCCGAGTCGGCACCCAAATCGATCTGGCAGATATAAAGACCTGGCGGTACGACCTGGCCGGTTGCATCTGTTCCGTCCCACCTCAGTTGCTGGCTACCGCCTCTTACCTGGATCGTATTGGCCCAGATCAGGCGTCCACTTAGTTCGTATATGCGCACACGGGTTTGGCGGTTTTGGCTCACCTGGAAGACGGAAAAATCGATCGCTAGCTCGTCGTTGATGCCATCTCCATTGGGTGTAAAGGGATTGGGGTTGACGGTAAAGTCGCCCAGTATTTGGTCGCCCACCGGTACGCCCAGCGTTAATTCCCTGCTCTCTGTTAGGATCGTAGCATCTCCTGCCTCGACCTCTTGCCACAGATTGGTGTTCGCTCCAGTCGCAGATCGGCGGACAAAAGGCTTGAAGGTTATGCCGTTGCGGTACACCGCGGAGGAAAAACGCAGGTGGACCAAGCGGCCTTCGCCCAAAACGGTTCCGCGTTCGGACCGGTCCAAGGCATTGTACGATGAGACTGTGAGAGAGTCTCCCAGTGCATCGAAAGGCGATTGAGCTCCGCCGCCGCGCAGTTTGCGAAAATAGCGAATAGGACCTTGTTCCTCTATGGGCAGATCATCGTACTCGGCTCGACCGGAAACGGGTGTTAGGCCACTGCTGGTACGCTGTAGATATAGGATGGTGCCGCGCTCGTATTCATCCAGTAATCCATAAGCGGCTTCGGTGATCAGGTCGTTGTCGTTTCCCACTGAGGTTTCGCCACCTTGGGGAGTGATACGGTTGTAGGTAGTGACCGCCAATTCCTCGGGCAGGGTCTGGTGCAGTTGGGGCAAGAGGACCCAGATTGAGTCGGAATGGTTACTCAGCACCTGGGCGACAGTTCCGGAGGCATCGACCAGGTTGCCGTCTGCGTTTGATTCAAATTTCTGAAAGGGTTGGTTTTGACTAAGTTCTTTTTCGGTGCCGGTGCTCAGACTGAGCAAGTGGAGATCGATGCCCGTCGGTACCTGCAAGAGGATCTCGTCAAAACCCGGAGTGCGGTCGGTCGCTGGTGCGTTGATAAAGACGGGTCGTATATAGAGGTCGAAGGTGTCTATGCGTCCCGGAGCGGTTTGGGTGGGCCATACTTCGGCCGTCAGCGAACGCGCCACCGGTGGGGATAGCTCGACTTCGATGGAACGGATTGCGCCGGCCTGGTATCGGTCTCGGCTGGTGAACCGCACCTGTAATTGCATGTAATTGCGCAGGCCCGGTGAAGTGACTCGGTCGCCTGGTTCCAGGTACTTCTGGCTCCAGGGGCTCCAGCCGCTACCTAGGGCGAAGGTAGTGTCGATGGGACCTTTCCAGCTGCTGATCAGTTTATCCCATTCTTCTTTGGTCTTCTCGTTGCCGTTGACGTCATAATGGATGATTTTCTGTACCAGTAAATCTCCGGTTCGGGTGCGCACTTCAACGTCAGTGCCGGGTGGTTGGGTGTCGGGATGTGGATCCCAGCGGATAGCGCCGAAATTGCGTGGTCCTGGCAGACGGATAATATCGGAGATCATGGGCGCTTCGCTGACAAATCCCTCGGTGTAGAGTAGGACTTCGGTCAGATCGTAGAAAAAACCCGAAGTGCGTGAGATACCGGGAAGGCGCAAGTTGAGAAAACGGATTTCCAGGGGTGGGTCAAATTCGTCGGCGGCGCGAGCGAAGCCGCCCTCCATGCGGTCAGGCGAGCTAATCTGGCGCCAGCGGAGGCGGCCGTTGGGGTCGCGGGTGCCGTCGGCAGCCTCGGTGATGTAGCCGGGGATACCGGGAACGGCCAGGCGCATGGCGTCGAGCCATACGCGGGCACCAATGTCCACGGTGAGGATCCCCGCCGCGGGGTTGGAACTGAACCAGGCTGGCATGCGGAAGGTGGTGTTCCAATTTCCATCGAAGCCTCCGATCGGAACTTCCGGGCCAGTAAAACTCACTTTGCCGCCTCCACTGACTAATTTGGGAGAGAGATTGTCGCCCCAGCCCCAAACCTCCACTTCGGCCAGGCGGGGGCGCTCCCGGATAAAATACTCCTTGCGGCCCTGCTGTTGGGCTGAAAGGTTTTCGTAGATATCCTGGTCCACTGGTTCCTCGAAACCGGCATCATCGCGAATATAGTAGATGATGTCGCCGCGATTGGAAGGTGAGAGGGATTCCCATTCGGCTTCGTCGATCTGGCGAGCTCGCCCTAGTTTACTGTCGCCGATGAGGATGCGCATCGTCTGTGCCATCCGTCCAGTCCAGTCGGTGCGACCGTCGTCGTCATCTGAAAATCCAGGCGTGTCCTCAGAAGAAAAGGTCATTGTGCGCTGGTCGGTATTAGGTGCACGAGTTTGCCCGACTACTTTGAATCCTAATACCCGACTCTGGGCTTGGACCAGTTTCTGTTGGGGGGCCAGCATGATGCGGAACTGGCGGAAGGGGTCGCCCAGTTCTGCATCTACGAAGTGCAATACAACCTTCTCAACCACGACACTGCGGCCCAGATCAATTTCTATCCACCATTTATCTGACTTGGCTGCCAAGTCGGGTTGCCAGTAGGTCGAGTAATCTCCATCGACGATATTAGCCGCCAGTTCCGCATTGGACCCCACTCGGCTGACACCGACGCGTTGGAAGTAGTCGTACACGGGGAATGCGATTTTCTCTTTAGCACTTAGTTCGATTGTCGATGTGGCGCCCGTGCGTTCGTTGCGCAAATTCAGAGTGATGTTTTTCGCGTCGCTGCTGAGTGCGGTATCGACAATGGCCAATAGTTGGCCATTGATGGGTATATGGCTGACATTATTTGGGAAGCGCTTGAAGTCTCGGTCGAGAAATTTGCTGACCTTTTCTGCTTTGCTCGTTTTGAAAGTACCATCGCTTTCCAGGACCGGAGTTCGGTGCAGGTTCATGATGGCCTGATCATCTTTGCGAATGCCTGGTGCGTCTACTGGTTGGGCGAAGCTTTCGCGGTCTTCGGCGATGATATCGTAGACGTGACGGAAGAAATGAGGTTTGAATGTACCATCGGGGAGTACGTCGACCACGTGGGTGGGGCCGGTCCAGTGGCGCCAGTGATCGGCTTGGTCGATGATGATTCGATTGCCCACTTGGCGATGGCCCAGGGAGATCTGGGCAGCACTTTCCCCCAGGCCCAAAGCCGCTATCAGACAAAGACTCAGGGACCAGACGCGATTTCTACGAGGGTAGCGTTTGGTGTGCATGGAATTTCTCCGGGTTATTCCGATCGCTCAAAAAGTTGCGAGGAAATCATCGGGCAGCGTGGCTACTAGTCGAGCCTGATCGATCTGAATCTGGTCTGAATACCGATTGCGCAGATCGTTGATGTAGCTCTGGAAACGCTGGCGTTCTTCTGTTAGCCGCAGGATATCCCTAATTTGTCGGCGCACCTGTGCGAAGGGTTTTAGCTGGCCTTTTTCATGACGGACGATCTCGAAGATCGAAAAACCGTCGTGGAGTTCAACCGGGCCGACCACTACACCCGGTTGGGCGGCTAGGATATGAGGTACTAGGTCGGAGGTTTTTTCCATCGGGAAAATGCCTCCTCGGACCTTAGCCCCCCGTCGCGTACTGCGCTCACGGGCTATATCTGCGATCTTTGCACCACCTTCGATCTGGTCTTTCACGGCCAGGGCTTCTTCCCGAGTTTCCAGCAGTACTTCGGCTACTTCGATCTGGTCCCGGTTATAAAAGCGCTGGGTTTGTTCCTCATAATATTGGTGCATGGCTTCCGGAGTGATGACGATATCCTCCACTACTTTCTGTTGGCGCAATTCGTTCAATAGAACTTCGCTCCATATTTGGTCTCTCGTATTTTGCAGATCCCTATCGTCGACTAGATTGTGGTGCAGGGCGGCGGCCGCGAAGATGTGGGATTTCAGCAAAAAGTTCTCAGCCAGGTTGACCAGGGCCGCACTATCTGCCGGTGCCGAATTAACTTTGCTGGTTTTGAAGGCGTGGAGTAGGTCGCCTACCAGTACTTCGCCGCCATCGAAGTGAAAGAGCGACAGGTTTTTTTCTGCCGCTGTCAATTGCAGACCGCCGCCGGGTAGCCGACGCCCTTTTTCCAATAGCAGGTCCCAGCCCTTGCCCTTGGGCTGCCAATCGTATTGCCGGGCTAATTGTTCGGCGCGGGCGTCCAGGGCCTCGTTGCGTTTCTCCTCCTGCAATTCTTGCAGCAGTTCCTCTCTGAAGTCGAAGTACGATATGGGTTTGTCCTCGGTAAAACGCAGGATGAAGAAGCCTGCGGAATGGGGTAATATAGGCGATAATTCGCCCTGCTCTAAGCCGTAGAAAAGCGAGTCGGGTAGGCTCATTCGGCGAGTTGCTTCAATCCCGAGCCAACCGAGTTGACCACCGTTTTCGGCATCAGGCGTTGCGGAGTAGCGGGCGGCGACCTCGGCAAAAGGCGTGCCGCTTTCCAACTCGGCTACGGCCTTGACCAGTTCTGCCCGGGTTTTGGTCATGATGCCCGAGGTTCGCCGCATGGACTCGCGATCCAGTCCTCGGCGGGCAAAGCGTTCTTCGATTTCCTCTTCGTTGATTAGAGCGGCTTGCACGTCGTTGTGCTTGAGATAGATAGCGACTAGGTTGCGGCGAATTTTGCGCTCCAGTTGTTGTCTCAATACCACTGAGGTATCCAGTCCCAGAGCCTCGGCCTCCAGCCACATGAGTTCGTAGTCTATTAAAGGTTGAAGATAGTCTTGGCGTACTTCTGGGGCCTTTTTGCGGCTTTTCTGACTTTCTGCCAATCCCATGACATAGGTCTTGAGATTTTCCTCAGTTATCGTGCGGGTGCCTACTTTGGCAACGATAGAGGGTTCCGTATTAGTGCAGCTCCACACAGCAGCACTGATCAGTGCACTGGCGATCCATCGGTATGAGGCGGTGATGTGTATTAGAGACATACCTGTCCAAGTTAGACTATTTGAGGGTCATAAGGGTTAATGGTCTCCGGCGAAATAGTTTTCACGTTCTTTCCAAGATTAGTAGACAACAGCTATGGGGCGGGCTTGAAGGTCTTCATACGAATCGCCCGAGACAGTCACACTCAGCAGATAGAGACCTGGGGGCACCAGTTGGCCTGTCGTTGTACGCCCGGACCAGGTGAGAGTATAGCGGCCGTTTTTCAAGGAGGATTGCTGCAGTGTATGAACCAATCGACCCGATAGATCGTAGAGGCGTACGACGACTTCTCCAGCCTTGGTCAGGGCCAGAATATTGTACGTGATCTCAACCTGGTCATTTTTACCGTCGCCGTTGGGCGTGAAGGGATTGGGATCGAGGTGCAGGGCATCGACCAACTGGTTGCTGCGGATTACCGAAGGGCTGGTGACCGTCGTGCCAGAGCGAGTAGGTTGATCGTCCGGTCCTAGATCGGTGCTGTTGCCCGAGGTTGAGTTCTGGAACGAGCCTGGTTCGCTCGAGAGTGAGGCTTGCCCCCGGAATTCGGTACTGAAGGCGAGTACGGCTCCTCGGAAGGAGATCTTTAGCAGGCTACCGTCTTCTTTGATGCGCGGGAAGCGTACGCTGAAGCGATCTTGTTCAATCGCATTGATGCTTATTTCAGAGCCACCAAGCGTATCGTCCGGGGTAAAGGTATGAGATGCAGTTATCTGACCCTGAGCATTGAGTATTTCCACCCGTTCTACTCGTTCCGCTCGAATAGGCGTACTGATAGCAAAAGTATCGAATCCGAGCAGGTCCGGAGAATCAATTTGCACTCGCACGGAATAGGTGAAGGTCGTGGAGACGGAGACATCGACCTGGCGGGGGAAAATCTCAGCCACGAATTCGTCGGCCAGGGGGGGCGTCAAGTAGGTCAGAGAAATACTCTCAAGGAGACGCGCCGAACGGATATCATTGCTCAGAGCGGTGACGCGGAATTGGAGATAGCGTCGGGGCGAGGGCGAAAGGATAGGCGTACCTCCAGGACCTGTGCCCTCATCAAGTGGATAGGGAGAACTCCAGGGGCTCCAGTTTTCCAGGTCGTCCTTGATTGTGCCCTTGATCCACTCTACGCCGCGGGAGTCGATCGTGGGTAGTTTATTGTATTCCTTTAAGCGTAAGGGCTCAGCGGGATTGGCTATGGAGAGTGGGATTTCTGGGTCGTCCCGCTTGTCGGCGCGCCTGCGGTTGAAGATAAAGGGCGTATCGTCGTTGCCACTGCGAGTTGCGATCATCAGGTGCGATCGGGTTGAATCGCCGATCGCTCGTTCGGTCCATTTGATGCGTCCCCAGGCCGAAAGACCGGTATCGAAAATGTCTGAGAAGTACGTCGCTGTGGGCAGGAAACCGGTACCGTAGATTTCGATCTCGTCTATTTCAAAGGGGATTGGAGTGGCCGAACGTAGACGGAAAGAGCGAATATAGAGGGGCGGGTCCAATTCTATATCGACCACCGGATTGTCGTTTTGGGCCTCTTCGACCAGGGGGGCACCCCATATCGGAAAACCGTCCGCAGTGAGTTTGAGACCGTCACTGATGAAGAACTCATAGGCGCGCAAAAAGTCGTTTTGGAATGCGGCGGTGGGTGCGGGATGGACGGTGTTGCGCGGGTAAAAGCGGATGCGGTTGACGCCAAAACGAGCACCTAGGTCGCTGATGATCAGCGTACCACGCGAGGCGTCGCCTTTGCGCTCAAAGGCTTGGGTCTCGCCGCCCACCTCGTCGCTGAGAATTTCGGCCAGGGCTTCATCGAGATCTTCGCGAGTAAAATCTGTGGAAAAACGCAATATGGTGGGTGCATTAATGGTGCCTCCGCGCTCCAGGGTTCCCGGAGCGATATTTTCGCCTTCGCGTAATTCCCTAGGCACCAGAGCGCTGGGAAAAACTGGGTGGTCAAAATCGATGAGATTGCCCGGGGAGTTGCCTATTAGCACTTGCTGGGGGTTTACCAAACTGCGGTACTCCGGGTCGATTGTGGCGATAGAGGCACCGCTGCCGTCCCAGTTGATCGGAGCGTCCAGTCCCACGCTGAGGGTGTCTAGGCTTTGCGCAGGGGAGACGGTCAAGGCAAGGCTAGCCACACCACTACAAAGCAGACATCTGAGCGTCCTTTCCACCATGCAACTAGGCTCCTTCTACGAGGGCGGCAAAAGCGCCTGGATCAATAAGCGACGGAAATCGTACCGACGTTTTCCTCCATGCCTTCGTCGGTTTCCAGCTGGATTTGGTAGAGGTAAACCCCCGGGGCGACTAGATTGCCCCAGAGATCGCGGCCATTCCAGAAATGCTCTACCGATCCGGTTTTGATTTGATCTGTGGCTATGATCCGCACTAAGCGACCCGAGAGATCAAATAAAGAGACTTGCAACGGTCGACGCATGACTACTTCGCGCACGTTGTAGGAGAGCCGGGTAGCATCGTTGATGCCGTCGCCGTTGGGGGTAAAGGGATTGGGTTCCACCTGAGCGTCGATTAGCAACTGACCACCCACCCGGGTGCGTACTGCCAGCACGTCTCCGCTGTGACGAAAAGTGGCATTTCCTGGTTGTACTCGTTGTTTTATGAGGTCGGTGTCGTCACTGTTGTAGGCCCAACTAGAGAATTCGGCACCAAAGCGCAGCACTGGAACCTCGAAGGTGATTTCAACCTGCTTTAAGCGATCGGTCTCGGGGCTTACTAACTGGCGATCTAGCGCCACGATCAGACGATCAGACAGGATTTGCGGTGGGAAGGCAGCCAAATCGACTTCGACTCCGCCAACCTTTACCTGATGGATCGAGTCTGCTTGTGTGTGTGTGAGTATCTCGAGCCGGTCGAAACCGGTATCGCCAACCTTGAAATCGGGGCGTACCACATAGGTGAATCGTTGCGGAAGGTTGTCGGACACTTCAATGGGCCAGATTTCGCCAAGTAGCTCGGATGCTGAAAGCGATTGGGCTAGTTGGAATTGTAGTTGGTCGATACGGGGGGCTTGGGTCTCAGTGGAGAATAGGGTGACCTTTAATTGCATATAGCGACGTGGAGAGGGTGATTGCAGCGGCATGCCGTCGCTCCATGAAGATGCGGTTTTAGTCTCGTCGCGAAGTCCGTCGCTAAATTCGTAAGGTGGAGACCAGAAACTCCAGTTTTCGCGGTCGTAAAGGGGGTGCTCGCGTTCCCGAACGGGCAGTTTGAAGTGGGAGGTGAAATCGATTTCTTCGGTGTCGCCAGTGATGGAATTGGGTTGCCAGTAGGTGTTGGGGTCGTGGTCTTTTCCCGTTCGAGTGCGAATCTCGATCTGGGTGCCGGGAGGCTGCTCGCCACTCCAGCGGATTTTGCCCCAGTTGATTGGCTGGCCAAAATCGAGGATATCGGTCAGGTATACTGCTTTGTGTACATAACCCTGGCCGTAGATCTCAACTTCGGAGATCTCCCAATCGCGCACCGGATCCAGGGCACGTATAGCGATCCATCGCAAATGTTTTAAAGGGAAGCGGTAATCGACGACCACGTCGAGATTTTCGCGCACGGTACGCAGGATAGAATAGGCCTGATCGTTTTGCACCCGGTAGCCGCCGATGCCGGCTGACGACAAGATCTTGTGCCAGCGCAACCCTTTGGAGATTGCGAAAACATCGTCGGCTATGGGGGCACTGTTGTTGGCTATGCCGATTTGGTACCACTCGAGGAAGTTGGCCGCGAAACTCTCGTCACCGAAAGATTCGAGATCGGGTTTGGGCTCGGCCATAGCGGCGATAATATGGGCGTCCTCGGTCTTGCTGAGCCTAGGGTAGAAGCGGATGCGATTTATGGGCATCTCTGTGCCGAAATTTGTGATGGTGTTATTGCGGAACCCGCGTCCAACTCCTGGGGGTGAACCCTCGCGTTGGATGAATATCCGGAACATGGCCGTAGTGCGGTCGCCGTCGTAAGCCAGCAGTGTACTGGGTAGAGTCATACCCATGAAACCCGAACTTTCGCCCTGGGTTACGCGGATATTGCCACCTAGATCGTGGAAGGGAACTTGGCTCTGGCCGTTTTGGTCCCAACTGACAATATGGGTCAGGTTCATATTGGGATCGACCCAGAATGGGATCATGGATCCGCTGGAGTAATCGACTAAGGTATCGGCCCCAATCCATTGATTGGATGTGCCCACCGCTACCTTTTCAACCAGCTGACCATCTGCTCCGTAGATGGCATAGAAGCCGCCGTCTTCGGAACTCAGAGCCAGCGGTGTGGTCCAGGGGTTACCGCCCTCGCCGCCTAGTGTGAACTCGGCTCGATCTCCCAACGCCGGACCTGCAACCATCGCGACCAGCCATAACGACAAACATTTATTCATGAGTCTCATTGCCAAGAAACAGAGAAAGCCCGTGCTCCAGAGGGAGAACACGGGCTTTCCAGAGTTGCTCCGTCGCTGTACTATATAAAAATATCCAACTCCAGCGTTAAAATGACCTACTGGAAGCGAGCTTTGATGCGAGCCCAGCTATCTTCTTCGACTGCCGTGGCCAAATTCTCATCCATCTCGGCTAGCACCCAGTCGTTGACCGAGTAGCAACAGTTCTCAGCCGTGCTCCAATAACCGCAGCAACCGGGTGTGCGATAGTTGTTGAAGTCGCCATCGTTGTCGATCTGGACGATGGAGATGTGGATGATCTGACCCTCTTCCAGGTCCCAGACTTCCAGGTCATCTGGTTGGTAGCCACCCTCTTGGCCCTTGGGATAGGAACCGACGGGCGTGAGGCTCATTTCGTAATAGTAGGTGCTTTCGCCGAATTCGTCACCGTCCCAGCTGTAATTGAATTCGAGCCAATCGGTACCGGGCCAGAGCCATTCGGTGCCGGTCAACTCACCTGGACGCAACCAGAACCAATCACCGAGAGTCGGATGGACGGGGACTGCGTAATTGTAGCGAGTGTTGATGCCGATGGTCTCATCGTTGATGTCGGTGTAGCCACCTTCTTCGACGCTGACAATAGCATCGTGATTATAGGTGAACGACACTTCCCACGAATCGTCTTCGCTCCAGTGGCTGGTACGATCCATGTTGTGTTCATCGTCGAAAGTTTGGGTGGCCATATAGATCTTGTTGGCACTATCGTTCCAACCCACCCGATGCAACATGTTGAAGTCGGTGACATCCCAATCTGCATGAGTCCAGCCCTCGGGTACCAAACCGCGAGCATCGCTGAAAACGGAATTATCTACTTCATAGGACGACGGTACACCGAGCCAGTCGTTGTGGTTGCCGTCAATAACGGGAGTGCCTCCGTCTGGGAACTGCACGACAAACCAGACTTCTCCTGTGTCCCAATGGGCCTGACCTGTGTTAGGCAGAGCCATAAAGGCCAGGGCTGCAAAAAGGATAACGGTGCGCTTCATTAAACGAACCTCCTTCGGATGGGTGTAAAGAAAATGCCAAGCATATAGCCTGAAAAAGCGATTTCCAGGTGGATTAGATTGGCAACATTTGCCCTCAAGATAAAATGGATTTTTTTCGATATCAAGAATAAAACATAGTCTCACGAGCAAGTGAGCATTGATTGTAGGCATAAGTTGTATATAATCAACATTTAACGCAACAATATTTTTTTTATACTTCCATAAATTATGTCATAAAATATGAGTCCCTATTATGTGAATGCTTAATGTTTGAGATGCTTGGTGAGAAATTTTCACAGTTAGTTAATAGTAGAGCGGAATTCGGTTTCCCTCCATACCCGTGAATCCGTCGATGAGAAGCCAGATTCCGCCGATAGTGATATGGCCCAAGGCCAATCCCAAAAAGAAAGGCTGAAGTCGTCGATACAGATGTATCCCGCCGTATTTAAGCACCAAAACCTTGCAGAGCCATGCCAAAAAGATCGTCGACCATATCCCGTCCATTACCCGGCCATGGCTGACCAGAAAGCCCAGTGGATGGAAGGGCCACCACAAAAACTGATGCCGGGCTATGAGCAGGAGGCCCATAACTAGACCGCCCCCCGTCATCCACAAATACCCGCTCAAACTGGGGCCGGTGGGATTGGTGATTTTTTCCAGTGCGAAGCGAGACGGTTCGGTGGCGTAGTGTTCGGAGATCAGCAAGTTCATCGAGCCGTAGCGATAGGCTAGGTAAATGGTGAACCAGACCGATAGAACCAGAGCGATCACCATGGCCAGGACCACGGCCCAGGACAAACGGCGCTGACCGCTTTTCACTTCGCTGCTCAGGTAGAGCCCATTGGCGAGGGGGGCCATCATAAAGACCAAGAGATCGCCGCACCAGACCATCGTATAGCCGGTGGCGACCATGCCTTTCAGACCCAGGGCTGGTACGCCGACATTGGATACGGCGAAGCCGGCCGGAATCATATTGGCTTTGAAGATGGGCAATCCCGTTTCGGAGATGACGCGGGCTAGGCCGATGAAGATGACCAGACCGGCAAATAGGAAGACCGGAACGATCCAGGCGGGGATGCCGGTCTGCCAGAGCCAGAGCCACATGCCGGCAATGCCGATAACGGTCCCACAGACCGCTGCCCTATAGGACATGATCTCATCGCTGTCGTCTACGGGTGCGTCGCGGCGCCAGGCTTTTTGCAGCACCCGCTTGAAATGAGATCGTCCTACCCAAAGGCTCGATAGGACCAGGACGATCAGCGCTCCCATCATCTGGTGTCCCATGCCCGGTTCGGTCCACCATCCCAATACGGCCTGGGTGCTGCGCAGACCATAGTGCAGCATTAATCCTTCCTGTATCTGATGCAGCAAGTAGAAAATCCACAGGCTGAAGGCGATATTGGCATTGATGAAATAGCCGAAGCCCAACATGAGGAAGTTGATTCCGAAATTCAGGGTGATACTGTCGGGGAAGATCTCGACCGGAGCCCTGAGAACGATCTGGGGGAACCATGGGAAGTAGTTGTGCAGAGCAAAAAAGCTCATAAAGACCACGGGGATGGCAAAACCGGCCCACATGGTCGATTTGCGGAAGAAAGGTTTGAGTACGCTGGATTGCCCATTGTCATCCATCATTGCCAGCGGCACCTGCATGAGCGGGTAGATCAGGCGTTCGTGCTGTACCCACTGGCGGCGCAGGATCACGCAGATGCTGGTCAAGGCCAGATACAAAGAGCCGTAGAGCAGCAGCCAGGCGCCCAGAGGGTTTAGCCAGTGGATCCAGGGAATGCCGCCCTGGCTCCTGGCTCCTTCGTAGAATTCCTTAACTGCCTGGGTGTCGGTGACCAGTATCCAATGAGGCAGCAGGGGATGGATCTGGTTGACCCAATCGTTTTCGGGCGTGGCATAGTAGAAGGTGCCTGTGATCATGGGCAGGAGCAGGCCGTTCACACCTTTGGTGGGAATTGCGCAGGCCACCATCATCATCATGAATATCGTGATGAGTTCTCCCCGCTGCAGGGCCCAGCTGCGACGGCACCAACCCAGGATTAAGTGCAGGGTTAGGAGCAGAACGAAAAAGAGAAAGAAGGCGGCGGGCGTGGCCGATGTTAAGGCTAGGGAAGTTCCCTTGATCAGCTGGCGTCCATAGGGCGCGCCAATGGCGATGATCGCGCAGAGGACGCAGCCAATGAGAATGCCGCGCACTGTCACGTGGGACACGGCATCGAATTCTGGTCTGGGATCGGTGCTGCGAGAGGTCGACTGTTTAGCCATGATTTAAGTAGTTTTCCAGGGGTGAATACGGGTATTGAGTCGTTACTCTAGCATTTTTACCGATGGTGTGTCAAATCAAAATGTTTTCTGTCGGTTAATTGAAGGATTGTGCGGTGCCCGGTCTTTTTCCTGGCGCCGATTCTAGCCCCAGTCCGGTGGTTACCCCCTTTTTTGTAGATTGCTCGCAGAGTTTGGTTTTCTGCTCCAGGGGTCTTTGCAGCGGTCAATGCGTTCGCAGAGTCGTATTCCACCGCCAGTGCGTGGTTAAGGTCGGGGTTGAAATTCTTGCTTCAGTTCGTAGAAGTTGAGATGTTCTCCGGGGGCTAATTGCACCGAGCGGGGCTGATAGCGCGTAAAGATCAGGTTCGTAGTGAATAGATCTTGTTCGCGCGCCCAGATATGGGGGTTGTCATAAGGAATGAAGGGCTTCTTACTCGGATCGCGCGGCCGTGCGGTGATATCGATATTACCCAGCAAGAGGTAGGTGGGCTGGCGTCTCAGGATGTACTGGCCGTCATGCTTTTCGTGGCCGGCCCAGCCCTGGCCCAGGTGCGATGCGGTGCGGTGGGCGATATGGCGGTCGGTCAGTCCCAGCATATCGTATGCTTTCAATCCCGAATAATAGGCCAGGGCACCAATTGGCACGGTTGCGAGGCTGGCATCTGGTCGGGCGTTCTCGGCCAGCCACTGGCCTGCTCGGGTCCACTGGGGGATTTCTACCCGTTGCTGGTATTGGTACGAGCCGTAGTGTGATTTGAGACGAGGCGGTGATAGGTGCGCATAGGCCCAGACTGTGGTCAGCACCGCGACGATAGTGATGCTAATTTTAGGGGTGCTGGCTAGCCAGGCTCGTACGCGAAGGTAGAGATCGTCGACCAAAGCTGCGGCAAGAGCGGCGAATAGAGGCAGTGGACTCAGGGCGAAACGGTACATCGGCAGACCATCGCCGCCCACCCATATAACGGCCAACCAGCAGAGTAAGCAGGTGCCAGCAGTAAGTCGGAGGCTAGTGGTTCGGCGACAAAAGGCCCAGGCGATTACGCCCAAGAGCAGCAGTAGACCCTCGTGGTCGGCGGCGTAATCCCCCACATAGTCCCAGCCCCGCAGGATTTGTATCCACCCTCCACCGGTTTTGGCGTAGTAGGTATTCGGCAAAAAGTCTTGATAGTACCATAGACGACTGGCGACTAAGAGAATCACCGGACCCGTAGCGGTCAATATCCAGGTGATCCAGGGTTGGGTGTTGGTACGCTGTGAGTTGTAGATCTGGTGTGCACCCAGGATCAATAAGACCAGCAGACCTTCGGGTCTGGCCAGGGCGGTGGCGGCGGTCAAGACCGCTGAAGTCCAGTAGCGCCCGGCCAAGGCACTGGCCAAAGCACCGACCAGCAGACCGGCAAAGAGCGGCGTTTCCATCCCTGCAGCGGCCCAGCAGGCGAAGGAGCCGTTGCAGGCCAGCACTCCCGGGGCTACTAAGGCCATAAGAGGTGATGCTCCACACCGGCGGGCCAGCCAAAAAGTTAGCAGCAGAGTGAGGGCGGAAAAGAGAAATCCTAGGATGCGGGCGGTCTCCAGAAGACCGCAGCCGAAAAAACCGAGTCCTGCTAGGAGCAGCGTCCACAACGGGCTGGTGAACCCCTCTACCCGTTCCCCCGGATTGAAAACCAGCCCGTGTCCAGCGATCAGGTTGGCAGCGTAGCGCAAGCTGATAAAGGTGTCGTCGGCGATGAAGTTATAGTGCCATACGTGGAGCGAGTGTCCTAGAGTCAGGGCAATTAGCAGCCAAGGTACGAGGCGTTGAAGAGCGGGTGAGATCATAGGTTCAAACCTGCTTGGCAAAGGGATTGGCGCAGGGTTGGACATAGGGGTCGTAGTAGACGCGATAGCGGACGGTTCTGGATTCGTCGGCTCCATTCCAGAAGAAATCGCTCGATAGCAAAAATTGTTGTCCGAGCCATTCTCTTGCCCCGAGATTGCCAGCTTTCGCGCGGTGCAAGAGAGTGTGCTGCCTAGCGGCTCGGAGGTCCCGGGCGAATTGGGCAACTCCATCGTCGTCCACTTGCAGATAAGGCAGCAGCTGGCGCAGTGTTTCCGCTGTTAACTTTGTCCAGGGATCGGTGTCCTCTTGTTGCGGTGGGGATTTTTGTCCACGCCACCACCACCAGGCTCCGGTTCCCAGCGAGACAAAAGAGACCAGACTGGCCAGAAAGGCGCGGCGATTTCTGGGGAGACCCATGATTAGCTGAGTAGATGGTCGGCCGCCCAGAGCGATAGGGCCGATAGGGTCAGAGTGGGGTTGGATGGCGAAGAAGTCGGGAAGGCGCTGCCGCCCAATACTAATAAGTTTCGCACTTGATGGTGGATTAGGTAGCGGTCGATAATGCTGCGATGGGGATCGGTGCCCATGGGCACGGTGCCCAGGATATGGTTCTCGGTGGCGGAGGGTAATGGATTGAGATCGACGTGTTCAATTGGCAGGGGGCTCAAGAGTTTGGGCAGGTTCTCCTCTAGCGAGTCGATGCCTCGCTGGGCATAGGCCGAATGGTGGTGGTACACCGTCTCAGGTCGTTGGGGGTTATTGGGGTCTAAACGGACGTGATTGTGTGGTTGGGGAAGGTCTTCGAACATGAATTTGAGCACTAACCGCTGGCGCCACTTGGATTGTTCGAGGCGCAGCGAGGGCACGTTCCAGGATTCGATGAGACAGCCGGCGCGTTGGGCCCGGTGCGGACCGTCGTACAGCATGTAGCCGTGGCCGGTTATGCTGGTGCTTCCCGAGAAATTATCAACTCCGTCCAGATCGATGGTAGCGGTGACGGCGATTTGCTCGTGCAGTGATTTGCCCAAGAGGGGGTGGTCCAGCCCCGAGCGCAGCAGAATGTGTGGGTTGAAAAGGGCGTTGGCTCCCAGGACCACCAGCTGACCGCGTGCCCGAGATGAGGTGCGATTTTTTATATAGCGAACCCCCTGCGCGGTACCGCCCTTAGTTTCCACATCCTGCACCACCGCTTCGAGTTCCAGCGTTACCCGAGGATCGTCGTAGAGGTGTCCCATTTCATTGAGCACCGTGAATTTGGCATCTATTGGACACAGGTGACAAACACCGCTGGCACAACAGGCGGATCGGTGAGCAGTAGCGCGCCGAGCCCGAGCTGTAGGTTGGTGAAAGAAAAGATCGGGGTATGCCTTTTTTAGCAATTCATCGGGTTGGGAAAAGTGGTGGGGAGGCTGTGGATAGGGTCTGCTGCGCGGTTGGGGTGATCCGTCGGCTGGGCCCGATACGGCCATCAGGGATTCGGCCTGGCAGTAGAACTCTTCTAATTCGTCGTAGCTGAGAGGCCAATCGACACCGACGCCGAAGGTCGAGTGTAGGGCGAAATCGCTGGGCATCAGCCGCGGAGTTACTGCCCACCAGCAGTTGGACCCCCCCCCCAGCGCCGGGGTGTAGAACCATTCTTTGCGGTGGTGCCGGTTGACAAAGGTTGAGTGCGGTGCAGTGCTGGCCGGTCTGCGGTGGCGTAATTGCCAGGCATGGGTATCTCGACGACCACGTTCGAGAACCAGAATGCGTTCATTGGCGCGACAGCGGTCCAGGTAGGTCGATAGAAAGAAAGAGGAGGCAAAGCCAGTGCCTATGAGTATGAGGTCATAATGCTTATCCATCTGCGATTCTCCTAGTGGGAGCAGGGCTGGGGACCGCTGAGGGCAACTGGACGGAAATAGAGCAATTTGCGCAGTGGCCAGGGTATGGGTTGCCGCAGCTGGTCGTCTGGAGGCGCGCCAGGAGGTGCATGCCGCAGGTAGGTGAGTGTGGTATTGGGGTGGCTATTGAGAAAGGCGCGTACTTCGAAGAAAGGCAGGAGTAAACGTCGTTGGGCAAGGTTGTTGAGAAACCCGGAGGAGGAGTCCTTTATCTCCACTAGATTTTGTTGGAAATCGAATAACTGGACTGCTCTCGGCACCAGTAGGTGATTGCTTCGCTCCCCTTCGGTTCGCAGGTTGGAGTACATGGCGAAAGCAGTTTCGGTCTTGAGACCCAGATAGGGGCTAGTGCCATTCAGAATGGTCAGCAGGGGTACTAGCAAGAGGAAACCGGGCAGAGGCGAAAATAGCCCGCGTTCAGGAGTGGTTTTGGGTAGCAGTACGGTACCAGTGAAGAGGGCGATGCAGTACAGAGCCCATAGAAAGAGCACTAAATCGTTGGTGGTCTCCAGAAGGTTATTGAGAGCAGATAGGGCGATCAGGGCTCCCAGCATTGCGATGATGGCCAAGAGGCTTTGGTGGCGGAAAGAAAGTCCCTGCCAGAGCCGCAGTGGAGACGCCAATTTGGAGAACGATGCGCTCTCAAGATCAAAGGAAGAAAAGAGAAAAAAGAGCGCGAAGAGCATGGAGGAAAAATTGTAGAATCCGCTAATGGGGTTGAAGCTGATGGCTGCGTGGAAGGCGAGTCCCAGTAAAATACCGGCCTGGCGGGTGGGGCGCAGGCAGAGCAGGAGCGGAATAGCAGCCTCGATGATCAGGGTGAAATAGATAGGACTGTTCTCGCCGATAGGCAGAGATGACAAGAGGGGAAAACGCTGGATTTGGGCCAGGTAGAAATGGCCGGCGCAACTGGTCAGTGGATCGAAGAAGTCGGTATTGAACTTGTGGAAGACGACGAAGAAATAGAGGATGATCAACTCGAGGCGGACGACCGGGGCGAAGGATCGGTAGAAGGCGTCCGGGTCCACGCTCGGGGTGCGGTGGATCCAGGCCAATCGGGCATAGGCCAGCAGGATAGTCGAATTGACCAGACCCGTGAAGAGCCAGTGGTTGGAAATAAATGGGGCGGTGGTCCAAGATTCGCACAACTGGATGGCGGCTAGGAGCAAGAGTCGGGGTGCCGCGCTAGGTCGGTGCAACAGGTAGAGGGCGGCCGCAGCTAGAAGGCCTTGCAGAAGCGGCGTCGGCCATTCTCCTCGCGCGGTCAGGTGAAATAAGGTAGCCATGGACCACAGCGTATTGAAGACCGCGCGGGTCTTGTACTGACTGGTCGGCATGATGACGCTAAGATAGGTATTCGATCAGCCGAGCAAAAGCCGATGGGCTGGTTCAGTAATAGAGGGGAATGCGATTGCCGACTGTACCGGTGAATCCATCGATCACTAACCAGACTCCGCCGACCCCGATTTGACCTAGAGCCATGCCCAGGAAAAAGGGTTGCATTCTGCGGTATGTTGCGGCCCCGCCCAATCGCAGGATAAAACCTTTGGTCAGCCAGATGAGAAATATGGAGAACCAGATGCCCTCCATCACCCGGCCGAAGCCGACGACAAAGCCCAATGGGTGCAGAGGCCACCACAAAAGGTAGCGTCTGGCGGTCAGGAGCAAACCCATGAACAGGCCCCCGCTGCCGGTCCACAGCCAACCGGAGAGGCTTGGTGCGGTCGGGTCGAGAAGGTGTCGGGCGGCCAGCCGCGAAGGTTCGGTGGCGTACTGGGTCGAGATTTGCATATTGATCGAACCATGGTGATAAGCCAGGTACAGGGTGTACCACAAGGATAGTATCCAGGTCAGGAGCATCGCTGTGGCTATGGCCCAGAGCAGGCGGCGCTGGCCGCTTTTCAACGCGCTGCCCAGACGCAGGCCGTTGACTAGGGGGGCCATCATAAAGACCAGCAGATCGCCGCCCCAGACCATAGTATAACCGAGGGCGACTGTTCCCTGGGGTCCCAGCGCAGAGGAGCCCACGCTCGAAAGAGTGAAACCGGTCGGTACCATGGTCGGTTTGACGATAGGTAGTCCGGTTTCGGCGATAATGCGGGCCAGGGCGATGAAAATAACCAGACCGGCTGTCAGGACGATCGGTGCAATCCAGGCGGGGATTCCAGTCTGCCAGAGCCAGAGCCACATGCCGGCAAGGCCGATGCCAAGGCCGATTACCGCGCTGCGAAAAGACATGATCTCGTTGCGGTCATCTATGCCTTCCACGCCGTCCCAGGCTTGGCGAAAAACGGCTTTGAGATGGCTGCGGCCCGTCCACAGGACAGCGACCAGCAGGATGGTCATGGCCCCCATCATCTGGTGCCCGCGGATCGGATAGCTCCAGTGGCCAAGATCAGCATTGCCGTAAACGCCCATATAGCCGAAGATCGCATCTTGGAGATAAGACGCCAGATAGAAAAACCAGAGACTGAAACCGATACCAAGATTGATGAAATAACCCAGTCCCAGGATGAGAAAGTTGATACTCAAGCGGAGGAGTTTCCCCCCGTCAAAAGGTTGTACCGTAACGCCCAGGGAGGGGGTGGCGATTTCGGGGAAATAGTGGTGCAGGGCTATCAGACTGTTGCAGAAGAAGGGAATGGCGAAGCCGATCCACATAATCCAATTTCTGAAGAAGGGTTTGAGCAAGCTGCCATCTTCCTCTTGGCCAATCATCGCTAGGGGGGCCTGGACCAGGGGGTAGGCTAGGCGTTCGTGCTCGACCCACTGTCGGCGCAGAATTGTGCTCAGGCAGATAAGGGTCAGGTAGAAAGCCGCGTAGAAAGCCAGCCACGCAGCCAGCGGCGAGAGCCAGTGTTCCCAGGGGATCGATTCTCCGCCTTCGTAAAAGCTTTTGACCGCCTGGATATCATCGACCAAGATCCAGCGGGGTAATAAAGGGTGGATCTCTTCGGCCCATTTGTTCTCGGGTGCGGAGTAGTAAAAAGTGCCGGTGATGATCGGCAGGAGCATGCCTACCACGCCTTTGGTCGGTATCGCCGCGGCCACAGTCATCATGGTAAATACGGTGATGAGTTCGCCGCGGGTAAAAGCCCAACTCCTACGGCACCATCCCAGGAACAAGTGCAGGGACAGAAGCAATACAAAGAGCAGAAAAAAGGCTACTGGGGTAGCCGAGGTCAGGGCCAGGGCAGTCCCTTTTATGATCTGTCGACTGTACGGGGCGCCTACGGCGATGAGTGTACAGAGGCCGCAACCCACCAGCACACCTCTCCAGGTAACGGCGGCTCCTTCGGCAGATGGTTCGCTATCGCTACGGCGTGCTATATGGGTGAGATAATCGAGCGGTATGGTTTTTTTCAAGGCTGCGATTCCGGTTGCCGTGCAGCTCGCTTTGCAATGCTTAGGTTATTGCGCGCTTTGGCGTAATTGGGCTTTAATTCCAGGGCGCGTCGGTAGTGGTCAATAGCCGCCTCCGTCTCTCCCTGGATGGCTAAGGCCGCACCTAAGTTGCTGTGGGCCGGAGCCAGGCCAGGTCTGAGTTCGAGAGCACGGAGATAATGGTGGGTCGCTTCTTCGGGTGCGTTCTGAGCCAGCAGGATATTGCCCAGTTTCAGGTGGGTATCGCTGCGCTCGGGTGCCGCATCTAGGGCGTGTCGGTAGTGGCGGATGGCGGTAGCCAATTCGCCTCGTTGCTGGTGGCTATCGGCCAGATTCAGATGGATCTGAGCGTCGCCTGGCAGCAGCAGCAGAGCCTGGCGGTAGTGGCGGATGGCCTGGTTTAACTCGCCGCGTTGGCGCAGAATATTGGCCAGGTTGTTGTGAGCGATCCAGGCATTGGGGTTAGTGGCCAGCGTACTGCGCCATAGAGTTTCCAAGTCGGCATAGGTCTGCCCTTGTCGCCAAGTGAGCAGGCTGTATCCGGCTACGACTAGGGTCAGCGTTAGAGTGCCGATGGCCCTGCGACCCAATTGTGCGGCCAGCAGGCTCGTACCGGCGGCGGCCAGCGTGAGCAACCCCAGGCTGGCCAGATATTGGAAGTGGTCGGCGACAAAGGAATAAAGCATCGGATAAACATTAAAAAAGCCCAGAGCCGGTGTCAGGGTACCGGCAAAGAAGAGCAGGCCGGTTAGCGGTCCCCGTCCAATCCGGCTTCTAAAGATCCAGAGCAGTGCTCCCACAGCGAGGACTCCAACTGGATAGAGGTACTGCCAGGCTGCTGTGGTGTCGATTTCCCAGCGTGGGTAGATGAAACTCAGATGGATCGGTAGCAGAAGCTTGGCAGCGTAGAACCACAGGGCCCGTCCGGCGATCAGGCAGCGTTCTAATGCCGATAGATCCCAGGCTGGTCCCCAGGCGCCGACGCTGTGTTCCTCCATCCACAGAGTTACCAGCCCCATTGCCGTTCCCAAGATGAAAAAAGGAATCAGAGCTCCCAGCGTCCGTCGGTTGATATTCCGACCTTGCCACCAGAGTACCAGTACCAGTGCCGCCGGCAGGGTGCTGGTGACGGTCTTGCTGAGCAGGGCGGCGGCAAAGAGGATCAGCGCCGCGCAGTAGGCGTACTTCTCACGTGTCCCCTCATAGCGCAGGTAGGCCCAGGCCGCACCCAGGTAGAACGCGCCTGAGAGGGTGTTTTTGCGCTCGGTGATCCATGCTACCGATTCGACGTGGACTGGATGGAGAGCGAAGAGCAGGGCAGCACCCCAAGCGCCGGGTACCTGCAGTAAGCGCAAGAGTCGCCAGACCAGGACGGCATTCAGGGCGTGCAGCAACACATTGACTATATGGTATCCGGTTGGGTTCAGACCCCACAGGCGATATTCTATCCAGTAGCTGGTGTGTACCAGGGGGTAGTACTGACGCGTCGCACCTGGTTGCAGCCAGATTTGCTCCAGGCCCTCGAGTGAGCGCAACGTGGGATTGTCCTGCACATAGTCGTCGTCATCCCAGATGAAACCGCCATTCATAGCCGGCAGATAGACTCCGGCACTAAGCACCACGAGCAGGAGGGCCGGCCATAGTGGGCTCCGGCATTGATAATCTCCAGATAGGGTGGGTGGAGGCATGGATAGGCTGTACGTCTGAGAGTTTTGCAGTTGTCAAGAATTTATGTAATATTAGCTATAGTTTCTACTGCGTCCAGAAAAACCCTGGTTGCTGGATCAATTCTTTTCGAACTCTCTATGTCGTATTTTGCGCAAAGATCGATTATTTTCTTGTTGGCTATCCTTGCCGTGTTGCTGGGTTGTAGCGATTCGAGTACTGGTCCGGAGGGGGGAGAGATCGGTGCATCGGTGCATCTGGTGGCTAAACTGGATGCTGGAGTGGTTGCGGTTGTGCATCGTGCCGAGGTTGTGGTGACGGCGACCGATATGCTCGTGATGCGTCAGGATTTGGATATCGAGGGCGAACGGTTGGTCGGTGTGGTGGGGAATATTCCGGCGGGTCCTGCCCGAGAGTTTAGTATCGAGGGCTACGATGAGGCCGGATTAGTTGTGGTTCGCGGTAGGGCTCGCCTCGACCTGGTGTCAGGGCAGGTCGCGCCGCTAGGGATTTCTTTGTCTGCGGAACCGGTCGACGTTGCGGATCGTCGGATGCTCACTGTGGAGTTGGTTCCGGGTGTAACTATGGACATGGTTTGGGTGGAGGCTGGAGTTTTTACGATGGGTTCGCCACTGGACGAATGGGGTCGGAATGAAGATGAGGGTCCGCAATTCCAGGTGAGCCTGAGTCGGGGATTTTATCTGGGCCGATGTGAAGTGACTCAGCATCAATGGGAAGCTGTGACTGGGACGCGTCCCTGGAATGGCGCGATT
Source organism: uncultured Gemmatimonadaceae bacterium (assembly GCA_964520345.1). GTDB lineage: Bacteria > Latescibacterota > UBA2968 > UBA8231 > UBA8231. Next base: position 24,219 of record CAZFMY010000026.1, read on the forward strand.
GATGCTTTGGCAGAAGGTCCGGATCGCCCGGCTGTGCACATCTCCTGGGTCGATGTGCAGGATTTTATCGGCCAGCTCAACACTGCTGCTGGAGCGGAGCTCTATCGATTGCCCACTGAGGCCGAATGGGAATATTCCGGTCGGTCGGGTACTCGGTCGCCCTGGTTTTTTGGCCATACAGACAAGAGGTTGGATCTATATGCTTGGTGGGCCGATAATACCGCTCCGACGGGTCGACCCAGTGCCCAGGCTGTGGGACTTAAACTACCCAATCCCTGGGGATTATACGATATGCATGGCAATGTATGGGAATGGGTTGGTGACTGGCTGGGTCCTTATCCAGGAAACCCACAGAGTGATCCCCGGGGTCCGGATCAGGGCACGGCCCGGGTCTTTCGAGGTGGTAGCTTCACGGATGTAGCATCATTCTCCCGTTCTGCACAGCGCTGCTGGAACGCTCCCGACTTGCGTTTCAATAACGTGGGGGTACGGCTGGTGCGGATAAGGTGAGTGTCGCAGACGCTTTGCCTCCACTTTTAGGTTGGGCTCCATGTATAGATCGTTTATAGATTCCGTCTTGGATAAGTCTTTTATCTTGGGAGTGTTGATAGTCCTGGCTATGGGCTGGTGCGTGGGGGTGGCTCATGCTCAGGAAGAAGGGCTTGGTCTGCTGATCAATGAATTCATGGCTTCCAATACTGCAAGCCTAGAAGATGAAGATGGCGATTACTCGGATTGGATCGAGTTGTTCAATGCCGGGAATGAAGCTGTTGAACTGGCTGGCTATGGTCTGTCCGACGATATAGACGAACCCTTCAAGTGGGTTTTCCAACACGGCCTGCTCGAGCCTGGCGGATACCGGTTGATCTTCGCTTCGGGCAAGGATCGGACTCAGGTCCCCGACCGCTGGGAAGTATTAGTGGATGCCGGCGACCAATGGCGCTATTTCGTTGGGCTGGAAGCACCGCCGATTGATTGGCACCGTCATTCCTTTGACGATGGGTCCTGGCTGGCCGGTCCCGGTCCTTTTGGCTACAAGGACCAATATGCCACGGTCCTGCCTCGCACGGTGGGTCCGTCGAACCAGACATCGGTATATCTGAGAACGCGCTTTGAATTGACCGAGCCCAGTGCCGCGATGGGCGGTTTTTTGCATCTGGAGTATCAAGATGCCTTTGTCGCCTATATAAATGGCCGCGAAGTCGCCCGAGCCAATATCGGCGAACCCGGAACGCCGCCGGCTTACGACCAGGTCGCTGAGGGTGTGGGTGATATGCAGGGGGTTTCGTTTTCCCTGGCGGAGATTGGGGATCTGTTGGTAGCGGGCGAGAATGTCCTGGCGATCCAAGTGCATAGCCTTTCAGCCGTACACCATCTCTCGGTCCGACCGCAGTTGATTCTGGGGAGCACTGGCCGAACACTGAGCGGGCGGGCTCTTGCCGACCAGCTGGATTTACCTAGATCTCAGCATACTAATTTTAAAATAAAGAACGGTCGTGAGGGGATATACCTCAGTGCACCGAATGGGTCTCTGGTCGACTGGGTAAAGCGAGAGCGCTTACCTACAGATTTTGCCTGGGGCCGTCTGGTCGATGGGGATCCGAAGTGGATGATTTATCCTACCCCGACTCCTGGAACATCTAATACGACCCAGAGTTTGGTGGGAGTTGGGCCTGCTGTCGAGGTTGCTCCGAAGGGTGGTTTTTATTTTCACGGTACCCGTTTAACGCTGACGGTCGATGATCCCCGTGCGCAGGTTTTCTATACGCTGGACGGATCCGATCCAGGTGAAAGCGCAGAGATGTGGCAGTACGAAGAGCCCATTGTCGTCGATAGCACGGCTGTCGTCAAAGCGCGAGCATTCGTGCCAGGTCTCCTGGCGGGCCCGGTGAGTACTCATTCCTATTTTGTCGGCCGCGACTTCGCCTTGCCGGTGGTATCGCTATCGACCCATCCGGATAATTTTTTCGACGACAAAATCGGCATCTATGTCAAGGGTACCAATAAGAGTTACGAAAACCAGCGCTACAAGGCCAATTACGGTGAAGACTGGGAGCGACCCCTGCATATCGAGTTCTTCGAGCCGGATGGTTCGCTGGGATTTAGCGCTGCCGGTGGCGTCAAGATCATCGGCCTTGCAGGGCGGACCTATCCCCGCAAGGGGATGGCCCTCTTCGCTCGCAAACGCTACGGTTCTGAGGCTTTTGAGCATCGGGTCTTTCCCGACTTACCCATCGAGCGCTTTACTTCGTTGGTGCTGCGCAATTCCGGCCGCGATCTCGTCGAACACTCCACCCTGTTCCGCGATGAACTGTGTCAGGCTCTGGTCTCCGATCTACAATTCGATCAACAGGCCTATCGGCCGTGCATCGTCTATATCAACGGGGCTTACTGGGGTATCCACAATCTCCGCGAGAAGCAAAATGAGGATTACCTGGCTTCTCACCACGGGGTTGATCCGGATCGGGTGGATATCCTGGAGCTCTACCATGGCTCGCCCCCTCCGATAGTTGTGGAGGGAGACTCGCGCCATTATGATGCGCTCATCGCCTATCTTGAAGACCACTCGATGAGCGACCCAGAGCACTACGAATACGTCAAGACCCAGATGTATATGGATCACTTCGTCAGTTATATCGCGGCGGAAATCTATCTGGGCAACATCGATTGGTTGGGCAACAACGTGAAATTCTGGCGGCCGCAGACGCCGGGTAGTCGCTGGCGCTGGATGCTTTTCGATATCGACTGGGGATTGGGACGGGCCCGGGGGGGAGTCGAGCACAATACCCTGGCTATGGCCACCGACCCCGATGGTCCGGGGCGTTACCCGGCCTGGACCACTTTTCTGATCCGCCGATTATTCGCCAGCGAGGATTTTGTGCGTGACTTCGCCAATCGCAGTGCCGATTTGATGAATTCGATTTTTCTTCCCGAACGAGTCGATTCGACCATCCAGGTCCTCAAGACGGTGCTCGAGCCCGAAGTGGATCGGCATTTCGCCCGCTGGGGGGGCGACCGGGAGAACTGGGAGCGGAATCTGAGAGAGCAGTCGCAGTATGTTCGTCAGCGCCCGGTGCCTCTGCGGCGCTTTATCTCCCGGCATTTCGATTTGGGCGACCCGGCGACGGTGGAGCTGGATGTGGCCGAGGCTGGGACCGGTATCATCCAAATCAATAGTCTCATTGTCGATACCTTCCCCTGGAAGGGAGTTTATTTCAAGGAAGTCCCTATTGAACTAACTGCATTGCCTGCGCCGGGGTATCGCTTTGCCGGTTGGGCAGCTAGTCCGTTATCGGAGCGGGCCAATGGCGTACTGATGCTCGAGGACGATGTGGTTCTGAAAGCTCGTTTTATCGAAGATACGACATTTTTGAACCGCGTTGTTATTAACGAGATCCGTAGCCAGGGTATCGGTGGGGACTGGGTGGAATTGCACAATGGTTATCAGACACCGGTCGATGTATCGGGTTGGATTTTCAACGACGAAGAGGATACCCGTCCCTTTGCAATTCCGGGTCGCACGGTCATACCGCCGGGTGGCTATCTCGTGCTCTGCAGCGCCGAGGAGCAATTCCGCCGCTCTTACCCGGGGGTGGACAACTATGTTGGTGATTTCGGTTTTGGCCTGAACCAGGGAGGAGAACGGATCCGCCTCTTCGATCGTCGAGGCGTTTTAGCTGATGCGCTGACCTATGGCCGGGAGTCTCCCTGGCCTCTCGTCGAGGAAGATCAAGGGGGAACGCTCTCCCTTTTGCGGCCCGAACTCGACAACGAGCGGCCGGAGAATTGGGTGGGAGGGGTGGGTTCGCCGGGTCTTCCCAATAATGTGCCCACGGTGGTGGCAGAGAACCAGGGGACTCTGCCCATCGCTCATTGGCTTGGGCAGAACTACCCCAATCCCTTTAACGGGACAACAATTATTCCCTTTTCCCTACCGCGGGGTGGAAAGGTGCGGATAGATCTTTATTCGGTTCTGGGCCAGCGTCTGTCTACCCCGGTAGCGGCTGATCTGCCTGCCGGCTACCACAAAATCACGTTGGAAACCGCTGAATTGGCGGGTGGACTTTATTTCTACACTATGCAGGTCGATGAGTTCAACCAGACCCGGTCGATGATACTACTCAAATAAGGGTTATTGGCGGTCGTTGTTTGCCTCTTGGTGCCAGGGAAAAATAAAGGTCGGTTGTCGGGCATAACGCTGCATACGCAAGTGTAGGCGCCCACCGGCCCCGGGCGCCAGGTGTACCACGAAATGGGAGTTCTCTACTCGAATTTCTGTATCCTGGTGTGCTACGGCGAGAATCTGATGCTCGCCGTAGGCCCCGCCCTGGATCACCACTTTCCGGGCCTCCGTTGCATGGGTATTGATCAGGTTGAGTGTGGCGCTATCGCGGCCCAGATTCTCGACCAGAGCAGCGATATCGGGCGGCACTCCAGCGCGCTGGCGAACCGGATCAAAATATCGTACCCGGCAATGCAATGGGCCTCCAATAAGCGGTGTGCCGGGTGCTGGTCCCCCCAGCATGAGTTGGACTAGGTGTCCTACCCAGACCGGGTTGTATACCATCGGATCGTCGGAGAGGCGGGTACTCGGAGTGGTGGGATCCCTGCGCATGGCCTCTACCTGACGAGCAACTCGGTTGAGATCCCCCCGCAGGACGCTTTCTGGGTAAGTCGGGTTTCGCCCTTCCAGATACCCGAACCACCCACCTGCTCCCAGGCGCTGGCGGTCCTTTTCTTCCATCGACCAGTAGTATAATTCAAGTGCCCCGTACGCATAGGGATTCTTCTGGTAGTCGTACCATCCTTCGTCACCGTACATCCGGGGGTAGAGGGTTTGGCCATCGCTTTCTCTGGCCTGGGCGTTGATCGTGTCGATCATACTGCTCCATACATGGGTATAGGATAAATCCCCGGTCACTAACAAGGCATTGGAAAAACCAGTCAGGCCCATGTAGTGGGTATTGCGGTTGGCCAGTTGGCCATTTTGTGGCACCACTACAGTGAAACCCCAGCCGTAGACGCCTCCGTACCATTTCCCTTGCGGGCCGCCAATTCGGCCGTCCAGACCGATTTTTGTGGGGATGATACCGTTGTTTTCCAAGGTGCGTTGACGCCAGGCATCGACGTACTCCAAAAGCCATTGGCGGTAGCGCTCTTGGCCGGTGAGAGCGTAGGCGTTGAAGGCCAGAGTCGTGGCGCTCAGGTTCTGCGGATGATCCCCGACTATATCGGTGTAGTCCTCAAAGTGGGCGAGCATTTCGGCATAGTTGCGTTCGCCGTGCCGGGGTTTGAAGCGGCCTTCGATCTCGATGGGGTCGCCGGCCCAGTCCAGAGCTGTAGCTGGTCGCAGGAGTGGCCCTTTGCTGCCGTTGAACATGCTGCGGATAATGCGCTGCTGGGGATCGTAGTTCGGGGCGGTCGAATCGGCGCCAGTGTAGAACTCGGCATAGCGGATGACGCGCTGCTGGAAAGCTTTATCGTACGGATCGGACAAGCCTTGGAGGTTGAATACTTTGAGGCCCTCTGCATTGTGCAACCAGTCGAACATGACGGGGAATTCCCGATAGTACATGCCTTGACGGGCAAAAGGCACCTGCAGAGTACGGGCTTCGGTATACTGCCGTAGATGTCCCTCCCAGGCTTTTTTGTACATGTACAGGACCGAATCCGATGCACCCAGCGCGTGCAAGATCGGCCAACCCTCCAGGCTTTCGATAGCGTCATCGGGCCCGTCGTCGCCACCCCAGCGCAGGACGCAGCGAATATAGCCTCGTTCGTCGAAGTAACGTTCGAAAAATTCACCAGCGGCCTGGGTCTGGGCTCCTAGTAACTGGCGTTGCAGAAGAGCCCAAGACGGTGGGTCTACAGGTGTATCGACGGCAATCGAAGCGGCTAGAGTAGAGCCCGGCAGAACGAGCCAGGACAGCGCGACCACCACGATGCTTGCGGCTTGCCTCGCAATTGATAGGAGCAGCATCGAAAAGAGGGACCGGATTGTTGGCATTGCTTTGGGGATCATAGCTGGGTTGGGAGCTCTGTATGCAACGTTCCCGCAATAAGACTCATCTCGAAAAACGAGGTGCTGTCAAACACGGGAACTGGAACGGATTGCGTTTCAGGCCCAGACGTAGATTTCGTCGTCGTCGGGAGACATGGCGAAAAAGATCGCCAGCACTGCCCGAGGCTGTTCGCCGACGATAGACGGGACCTCGTGGACATTTTCGGTGCAGAAGAAGTAGAGATCGCCCGGCTCTAGCTGGACCTGGACGCGCTCGATGCCCTGTTCTGCGACATAGGTGGGGAATTTTTCGCGCGTGAGATGTTCCTTGATTTCAGCTTGGAAGGGACAGTTGTAGAGATAGGGTTCTCCGGTTCCGGCCTCTTTGCTACTGTTCTGGAAGCAGAGAATTCCGGCGAATTGGTGTTTGAAGCGCGAGATCTGGTACTCGAAGGCCTGGGAGCGTTTGGCAACCGAGTCGTAATGAGGGCCGTGGCCGGTCTCCCGGTGGTAGACGCGGAAGATGGCCGGTCCGTAGAGACGGCCGTCGGGCTCGCGGGCGGTTTTGACTTGCTTGGATGGAGCCAGCTCCTGCAGCGCGCCGTACATGGAGAGCACCGGGTCGTCGTAGCTGTCGAAGAGCGTTTCGAAAAGCGCGAGGGTCTCGGCCGAGTGGGCGTGAAAGGCTTCGCGGTCGGCGCGGTGGCGGCCGAAGCTGGTGCCGATATCGACGCGACTGGCCCCGGCGCCGGTCTGATGCGGGTCGTAGAGCAGCCCGCGCTGGTAGAAGCGCTGCATCAGTGCCCGGCAGTGGGCAGGGTCATAGTGCTGGCGCAGGACGAAGGCCGGCACCTCGTTGTGTGCCAAGGCCAGCAGGGGCTCGGGGTGTTGGGAGAGGATCTCGCCGATCGGTGCTTCAAAAGGGGTCCAGGTGGCGGAAGTGGTCATGGGGTAAATTTAATCTCTTCGTTGTATCGAGTCCACCAGCGCTTTCGGTTTTTTTATACCGAGAGCCTTGGATTGACAGATAATGTGGATAAGGGCCGCAGCTGCGCGAGGGGAAGCTCTTCCTTCAGGCCATTTCGCCCCATTCGTCGCCGCTGCGAAACTCGAAACTGGTGGATAGTCCCGCGTCCACGGGTACCACGGCGCCGGTGATACCGGCGGCCTCGTCGGAGAGCAGGAAGGCCACGGTGCGGGCGATATCCTCTGGGTCGAGGAGCCGGCCCAGCGGGTTGCGGTCAGTGCGGGCGGCGAGCACGGCTTCGGGCTCGTCGGCTTTGGAGAGGTGATAGCGGAAGAGCGGGGTATCGGTGACACCGGGGCAGACGCAGTTTACGCGGATGCCCTGGCGGGCGTGGTCTACGGCCAGCACCCGGCTGAACTGCTGAATCGCCCCTTTGGAGGCACAGTAAGCGGCCAGGCCCTGCTCGGCCATAAAGCCGTCGATGGAACCGACTGCGACCACTGCGCCCTTGCCGGCGGCGATCATGCCGGGCAGCAGCGCACGTGCGCCGCGCACAGTACCCATCAGATTGGTCTCGAAGAGGGTGTGCCAATCGTCGTCGCTCAGTTCGAGGGTCGAGCCGACGATGACGGTGGCGGCGTTGGCGACATACATATTGGGGACGCCGCCGAGATCGGTTCGAGCGCGATCGACGACGTGGTTCCAGGTGGCGTTGGCGCTGACGTCTCCGTGCAGGGGATGGATCCGCCCTCGATTTTCTAGCGCCGCCAGTCGTTCTTCGTCGCGGTCGATGGCGATGACGTCTATTCCTCGCGCGGCGAGGATTTCGGTCGTGGCCAAGCCGATGCCGGAGGCGGCGCCGGTGACGACGGCGATATCGCTTGTTGTAGTTGCCATCTGCGTCTCCTTTTACTTAGTTGCAGTGCTGTTTTTTACCGCATATCTCCAACGAGGTTTTCGATGGCTGTCGAAAAATACACCATAGCTCGCGACGACCGGGTCTATGAGTGCTTTCCTCATCTGTGTCGCACGCGAAGCGGCCGAATTCTGCTGGTCTATAGGGAGAGCAACGGCCACGTGGCCAGCGAGTATTGCCGTCTCGTTCTTCGCTATAGCGACGATGCGGGCGATTCGTGGTCCGACCGCCGGGTCATCCGCGAGGAGGATCGCTCTAGCGGAGTGCTGACGACCTGGAATTGCCCTAAGATACAGCAACTCGAGGACGGCCGCATCTTGCTCTTATGCGACGAGATTCGCTATCCGCCGGGGGAGTGGGGCAGCGAGAATAGCTGTCGAATCTGGTTCTGGTTCAGCGATGACGAGGGGCGGACCTGGTCGGAACCGGCACCTACTCCCGTACTGGGGATCTGTCCCGACCAGGTCACCGAATTAGCCGACGGGTGCTGGCTGCTGCCGAGCAATGTACGCAGTACTCGTACCGACCGCATCGTGCAAAATATCACCACCAGTTCTGATCAGGGGCAGACCTGGGAAGCGCCGAGCACGCTCTACGACCATCCCGACTATCAGCTCGATGAGGTCAGCATTGTGCAGATGCCTTCCGGCGAGTTGGTCGCCTACCAGCGCGAAGACCTGGGACGGCCCTTGCAGAAGCTGATCTCGCGCGATAAGGGTCTCAGCTGGGACGGCCCTTACGATACCTTGAATCCCGCCGCGATCGGCATGCCGATCGCCGGGTTGACCGAGGATGGCCTGGTGCTGGTCACGGGTCGCTATGGACTCTCCTGCACCTGGCGTCCGAATCAAAGCCCCGAACTCTGGCGGCGGCGCTTTGCCAAACGCGGGATCGTCATTCCCAAGGTGCCGGAGACCGCGGAGTTCATTGCCGGGATCGAGCGGGGGGTGCAGGTGGAGGAGAATGCGGAAGAGGTGATCATCGCACAGGGTGGTTCATCGGTGCATACCTTCGCCTTTTTGGAACCGGTGGAGAGCGCGTTGGCGCCTGAGAAAGCGATGCAAAAAGGATTGATCCTGCCCTTGGATTTGGATGCGAGTCCATTTGCCGATAGCGGGTATACGGGGTGGGTCGAATACGAGCGCGGGCGCTTCCTGGTGGCCAATTATATACACGACGATGCGCCGATGGCTCAGATCCGGGGCTACCGATTCGGACTCGAAGATTTCTGAAACCAGATGCGCGTTCGTGGGGTGTGGATGTGCTTTTTGAGGAATGGATATACACATAAACTATCTCCGGAGGAAAAGACATGGCCGAATCGCCGGTGCATAAGACAGCGATCAGCGACCGCGGAATGATCGCTTCTGCATCGCCGCGAGCAGCGGCGGCGGGTATTCAGATTCTGCAAAGCGGCGGCAATGCTTTCGACGCTGCCCTTGCCGTGGCGGCTATGGAGTGGTTGACCATGCCCGAAAACTGCGGTCTGGGGGGAGATACCTTTGCCGTCCTCTTCGACGCCAAGCGGGATCGGCTGGTGGCGATCAACGGCAGCGGTGTCGCGGGCACCCATGCCCGCCGCGAAACCTATTTGCGCCAGGGCCTGGACAAGATGCCGCTCGCCGGCTGGCACGCGGCCTCGGTGCCGGGTACTCCGGATGCCTGTGCCACCTTGAATCGCGAATTTGGTACGCGCCCGCTCGCCGAGTTACTGGCTCCGGCGCTCGAAGCGGCCGAACGGGGCGTTGTTGTTTCGCCGTCCATGAGTGCGGCGATTGCGTCGACGGCCGACAAACTGCGCGCGGATCCGCAAGCCGCGGCGGTATTCCTCCCGGGCGGGGCGGCACTCCAGCCGGGTACTCGTCTGGTCTCGCCCAATCTCGTCCGCACTATCCGCACTCTGGCGGCGGAGGGGGTCGAGCCATTCTACACCGGGGCGATCGCCGCCGAAATCGTCCGCGCCTCTGAGGAAGCCGGTGGTCCCTTCGAGTCTGCTGATTTTGCAGGGCATTGCAGCGAGGTTTATGAGCCGCTTGCGACCACTTATCGCGACGTAGAGGTCTTCGCGACCGCACCGCCTTCGCAGGGGCTGATCATCCTCGAGTGGCTGAACCTGCTCGCGGGTGATGATCTCGCGGCGCTCGGCTTCGGCTCGGCGGACGCCCTGCACCTGCTCGTCGAGGCTAAGAAGCTGGCTTTTGCCGATCGCGTGCGCTATTGCGGCGACCCGAAATTCTCTCCTGATGCGATCGGAGCCCTGCTGGACAAAGGCTATGCAGCGGCGCGGCGGCAGGCGATCGATATGGGCCGAGCTTGTATGAGCCCGGTGCCGGGCGCGTTGCCCGAGCGAGCCGGTGATACGAGCTATTTTGCGGTAGCCGATGGAGACGGCAATGCGATCTCATTCATTCACAGTCTCTCCGCCTGGTTCGGTTGTGGCGTGATGGCGGGTAGTAGCGGAGTTGTGTTGAATAATCGCGCCGGTCGCGGCTTTAATCTGGAAGAGGATCACCCCAATTCGATCGCACCGGGCAAGAAGACGATGCACACGCTCAACTCTTATATGCTCTGTCGCGATGGTCGGCCGTGGGTGGTCGGCGGCACGCCCGGGGGCGATCGGCAGGTCCAGTGGAATGTTCAGGCGATCACCAATCTGATCGATTACGAAATGAGTATCGGGCAGGCGGTGGGTGCGCCGGCATGGGTCAGTTGGCCCGGTGCGGACCCTGCTGAAATCGATGCACCCTTCGAGCTCTGGTTCGAAGATCGCTTTGCCGATGCGGCCACTGCTGCTCTGGAGGGGCGCGGCCATACTTTGCAGAGGATGGGAAAGTACGGGATTGGCAGTCGACACCAGTTTATCCATATGGATTCCACGGGGATCCTCCACGGTGCAAGCGATCCCCGCGCTCCCGGGATTGCGATCGGCATTTAAGATTTTAGCGAGTTCGCTCTTGGTCGGCTTGGCCTGGCCGACTAAAAAATGAGTTGCTGATAAATAGTTGCCGCGTTCCGAACCGATGCGTACCTCTATATATGCTGTGTTTTGGTGAAGATGGGCGGTACCTATGGCGTGGGGGTAAATGCCAGTGGACGCCAGTATCCCAGGGAAGACTACTCGATCCAGATTCGCGTTTGGCTCTGATTTTTTGGACTCTTAAATTGCACTGAGTGCACCGCCAGTTGGTTAGAACGACCGGCGGTGGTTTTTCCACCTTAGTTCTTGGAGGACGACATGGCTCCATTGCTCATCGTCAGCACTCTCACCGAAAACGACGGCATCTTCGTCTTTCAAGTCGCCGACGCCGATGGCGGTCTGGAGTTGGTGCGTCAGACGCCCGATATAGGCCATCCGTTCTTTATTGCCATCCATCCGAATGGGCAAGTGCTCTACAGCATCACCGACCCGGGAGGAGAGCGGCTGGTGACGGCGCTGTCTTTCGATCGCGCGAACGGCGCGCTGCAGCGGATCGTCGATCAGCCGACCCAGGGTGGATATCCCTGTTATGTCGAGGTCGATCCGACCGGTCGTGCTTTGGTAGTGGCCAACTACGACGGCGGCAGTGTGATCTCGTATCCGCTTGGGGAAGATGGTGCGCTCGGAGCAGCGGGATCGTTCTATCAGCACGAGGGTAGCAGTATCAACCCGAATCGGCAGCAGGAGCCGCATGCTCACTGTTTCAAAATTGCGGCCGATGGGCGTTTTGCCTTCGCGGCCGATCTGGGCACCGACAAGGTGATGATCTATGCACTCGATGCGGCATCCGGGACGCTGACCCCGGGTGAGCAGCCCTTTGCGCGCGTAGCGCCGGGAGGAGGTCCTCGCCATTTCACTTTCGCGCCGCAGAATCGGCACGCCTATGTGATCAACGAGATCGGAAATTCGATCACTGCTTTCGCCTACGATGCCGAGCGCGGATTGCTTCTGGAGCAGGGGACGGTTCCGACCCTGCCGCAGGATTTCAGCGGCGTCAGCCATACTGCCGATCTCTGCCTGACCCCGGACGGCCGTTTTCTCTACGGTACTAATCGCGGTCACGACTCCATCGCGATCTTTGCCGTGGATGCGGAGAGCGGTATCCTGACGCCAAACGGAATTCAGCCGAGCGGAGGGCCGGTGCCGCAGAACCTGACGATCTCCGCCGATGGCAAGCTGCTCTTCGTCGCCAATACGCAGAGCAACAAAATCAGTGCCTTCCACATCGACGACCGCAGCGGCAAGCTGGTGCTGGGCAGCGAGACGGAGGTTCCCGCACCGGTTTGTTCGGTGCTGGCGTGAAGCGACTGTCGAGAGGTTGAGCTGTGGAATACCGGAAACTGGGTGCGGCGGATATTGAAGTTTCGATGCTGGCTCTGGGCTGCTGGCCTTTTGCCGGCGGCGTGGTCTGGGGCGATCAGGATGACGATCTGTCTATCGCGACGGTGCACGCGGCACTGGATGCGGGGATCAACTTCTTCGATACCGCAGAGGGGTACGAGCATGGTCACTCCGAGCGCGTTCTCGGACGCGCGCTCGAAGGGCGGCGCGACGAGGCGGTGATCGCGACCAAGGTGAGCCCGGATCATCTGAGTCCGGAAGGGATCGCGGTGGCCTGTGAGCAGAGCCTGGTGAATTTGAAGACCGACTATATCGATCTCTACCAGATTCACTGGCCCAATCACGCGATTCCTATAGAGAGTTCCTGGCGTGCGCTCGAAGATCTGCTGCGCGCTGGTAAGGTGCGTGCATTGGGCGTTGCCAATTTTGCCGTCGGCGATCTATCTGAGCTGGTCGAGGTTGGGCGACCGGTGGCGAATCAGCTGCCCTATAGTCTGCTCTGGCGGGCGATCGAGTTCGAGATTTTGGCACTCTGCCGCGAGCGCAGCATCGGATTGATCTGCTATGCCCCGCTCGCGCAGGGACTGCTGAGTGGACGCTACGCGGCGGCAGACGAGGTTCCGGATGGCCTCGCGCGGACGCGGTGGTATTCGAATGCCAGACCGCTGGCCAAGCACGGCGAGCCCGGATGCGAAGAAGCCGTTTTCCGCGCCCTCGCGGGCATAGCCGATCTGAGTCGGCGTATCGATGCTCCGATGGCCAGTGTGGCTCTCGCCTGGGTGCGGCAGCAGCGGGGAGTGGCTTCGCTGCTGGTTGGGGGGCGGAATCCGCAGGAGCTCGAGTGGAATCTCTCGTCGCTCTCCCTGGAATTAGATGCGGCGACGATGGCCGATTTGGAGCGTTTGACCGAGCCGGTCAAAGACGCGCTCGGCCGCAATCCGGATATGTGGATGTCCAATTCCCGGATGCGATGAGTCGGCTCCGGGGTCGTGAGAGGGAACACTAGGTACGAATTGGGGTGGGGCTGCACCAAGCACTATTCGTTCGGATTTTTCATCGAGAGCGGAATGTTCGACCGGCTTCGACCGGCTTCGACCGGCTTCACTGCACACCGACGGCTTGCTAGTGCTGGTTGGGGGGTTGGTTTCCTCTATCTTCTTCGCTCTTTCTTTCGACCGTTTCGAGATCAAAAGCCGCTGCAATCAACGCTCGTGTATAGGCCTGCTGTGGTCGAGCAAAAACCTGCTGTGCCGGTCCCTGTTCCACCACGGATCCGCTCTGCATCACGATCAACTCGTTGGCCAGGGCGCGAACTACTTTCAAATCGTGACTGATAAAAACATAGGCCAGGCCGTAGTGTTTCTGGAGCTTTAGTAAAAGCTCGACGACCTGCGCCTGGACTGTCTTGTCGAGAGCGCTGGTCGGTTCGTCGAGGATCAGCAGACGCGGTTTGAGGGCGATAGCGCGGGCAATGGCGATGCGCTGGCGTTGGCCCCCGGAGAATTCGTGCGGATAGCGGTCCATCGTCAGTGGATCGAGACCGACTTCGGCCATGGCTTCAGCTACCCGTTGCCGCCGCTGGTTTTCGCTTGCGCCCAGACCGTGGATCAGCAGTCCTTCCTCGATGATCTGGAACGCCGAAAGTCGCGGACTCAGCGAGGCGAAGGGATCCTGGAAGACGATCTGCATCTGTCGGCGCAAGGGTCGGATTTCGCGCTGGCGCCAGCCCTGGATATCGCGACCGAGAAATTCGATCTTCCCCTCGCTGGCAACCAAGCGCAAGAGGGCCTGACCCAGCGTGGTCTTGCCCGAGCCCGATTCGCCGACCACTCCTACCGTCTGGCCGGCGCGCACCTGCAGCGAGAGACCATCGACAGCTTTGACGTGGCCCACCGTGCGGCGCAGGAAACCGCGTTTGATCGGGAAGTGGACCTTGAGATTCGCACTTTGGATCACGATGGGAGCTTTGGTGTCGATGGCCGAGGGTTCTCCCCGGGGTTCGGCGGCCAGCAGTTTGCGGGTATAGGGGTGTTGCGGGGTGGCGAAAAGATCGGCACAGGTGTTGTGTTCGACGATCTGGCCCTCGGTCATCACGTAGACGCGATTGGCCATATTGCGAACGATACCCAGATCGTGGGTGATGAGCAGGATCGCCATGCCGAAGCGGGCTTGCAGATCTTTGAGCAACTCCAGGATCTGGGCCTGGATAGTGACATCGAGGGCGGTGGTCGGCTCGTCGGCGATCAGCAACTCAGGTTCGTTGGCCAGGGCCATCGCAATCATCACTCGCTGACGCTGGCCGCCCGAGAGCTGGTGCGGCCAGGCGTCGAGGCGTTCTTCGACATTGGGGAGACCGACCAGTTGCAGCAGTTCCAGCGCTCGGGCGCGTGCGGCTTCGCGTTCCAGGCCCTGGTGCAGGATCAGCGATTCGCTGAGCTGCTTCTCGATCGAGTGCAGCGGATTGAGCGAGGTCATCGGCTCTTGAAAAATCATGGCAATGCGTCCCCCGCGCAGTTTTTGCAATTGGGCAGGTGAGGCCCCGAGTACTTCCTCGCCGCCGAAGCGGATGCTGCCGTGGGGATGACTGGCGCGGGGATAGGGCAAAAGCTGCAATATCGAAAGCGCGGTTACCGACTTGCCGGATCCAGATTCGCCGACGAGGGCTACGGTTTCCCCTCGTTCGATGGTCAGAGATGCGTCGCGCAGTGCCTCGATATCTTCGTCCTCGACGTGGAAATGCACACCCAGATTTTCGATCGTCAGCAGGCTCATGCGCTCTCTTCTGCGGCGTATATCTTGCGTGGGTCAAAGGCATCGCGTACCGCCTCGCCGATAAAGACCAAGAGCGAGAGCATCACGGCCAGGGTGCAGAAGGCCGTGAAACCGAGCCAGGGTGCCTGCAGGTTGCGCTTGCCCTGATTGAGCAACTCGCCCAGCGAAGGCGATCCCGGCGGCAACCCGAAGCCGAGATAGTCGAGTGAGGTCAGAATTGCGACAGAGCCGGTGAGTACGAAGGGTAGAAAGGTCAGCGTAGAGACCATTGCGTTGGGCAGCACATGCCGCCACATGATGCGGTGGTCGCTCTGGCCTAGAGCGCGTGCGGCTTTAACGAAGTCGAAGTTGCGTGCGCGCAGGAACTCGGCGCGGACCACTCCGACGACCCCCATCCAGCGAAAGAGAAGCAGGAGGCCCAGCAACCACCAGAAATTCGGCTCGACGATGCTGGCGAGAATGATCAGCAGATAGAGCAAAGGTAGGCCCTGCCAGATTTCGATGAAGCGCTGAAAGAGCAGGTCGATCCAACCGCCGAAATAGCCCTGGATCGCACCGGCGGCAATGCCGATCGTAGCGCTGAAGAAGGTCAGCAGCAGGCCGAAAAGTATCGAGATTCTATAGCCGTAGATCGCGCGGGCGGCCACGTCGCGGGCTTGATCGTCGGTACCGAGCCAGTTTTCGCTATCCGGGGGAGAGGGTGCCGGGAGTTTGAGATCGTAATTGACGGTGTCGTAGCGATAGGGAATCAGCGGCCAGAGGATCCAGCCTTTTTCCTCGATCAACTCCGCGACGAAGGGGTCGCGGTATTCGGCCTCGGTCTCGAAGTCACCACCGAAACTCGTCTCCGGATAAGAGATCAGGACCGGAAAGTAGAACTCGCCGTCGAAGCGGACGATCAATGGTCGGTCGTTGGCGATGAATTCGGCAGGCATGCAGGCGGCGAAGAGAATCCAGAACACCCAGAAACTCCAATAACCGCGGCGGTTACGGCGAAAGTTGGCGAGTCGGCGTTGGTTGAGTCGGGAAAGGTGGAAAATCCACACTCGCCCGGATGCAGATGGAGGCGGGATGGTGTCTGCAGGGGTGCTCATACTTCGCGGCTTTCGAAGTCGATGCGGCGGTCGATCAGCGTGTAGCTCAGGTCGCCGATCAATTGCATCACCAGACCGAGCAGGGTGAAGAAGTAGAGCGTGGCGAAGACCACCGGGTAATCGCGGTTTATCGTCGCCTCGTAGCCGAGCAGGCCGAGTCCATCGAGCGAAAAGATGATCTCGGTGAGCAGCGCGCCGGTGAAGAAGATATCGATGAAAGCTCCGGGGAATCCGGCGATAACGATCAGCATGGCGTTGCGGAAGACGTGGCCGTAGAGCACTTGGCGTTCGCTCAGACCTTTGGCTCGGGCGGTTGTGACATAGAGTTTATTGATCTCGTCCAGAAAGGAGTTCTTGGTCAGCAGGGTCAGTCCGGCGAAACCGCTGATGAGCATCGCGCTAATCGGCAGGGCTAGATGCCAGAAGTAGTCGGCGATTTTGGCGAAGAAGCCGAGCTGGTCCCAGTTGGCCGAAGTCAGGCCGCGCAGGGGAAACCAGTCGAGATAGTGTCCTCCGGAAAACACCACGATTAGCAGGATCGCGAAGAGAAAACTGGGTATGGCATAGCCGATGATAATCGCTCCCGAGGTCCAGACATCGAAGCGGGAGCCATCGCGCACGGCTTTGGCGATTCCGAGCGGGATCGAGAAGCAGTAGACCAGGAGCGTGGTCCAGAGTCCGAGCGAGATCGAAACCGGCATTTTCTCTGCGACCAGATCGACCACCCGCTGGTCGCGGTAGAAGCTTTCGCCAAAATCGAAGCGCAGATACTGGCCGATCATTTGCAGGAAGCGTTCGTGCATCGGTTTGTCGAAGCCGTACATGCGCTCGAGCTCGGCGATCAGTTCGGGATCAAGGCCCTGAGCCCCGCGATATTTGCTATTGAAGTCACCGTGTTGGACCGGGTCCAGGGTCTCACCGAAACCGGCGCCGCTGACTCGCTCGGTGGCATCGGTGCCGAATCCCTGGATGGTGGCGATGGTTCGTTCGACGGGGCCGCCTGGGGCTGCCTGAATGATGAGGAAATTGACGACCATGATGCCGAAGAGGGTCGGCACCATGAAGATCAGTCGTCGGAGTATATAGGCACCCACAGAATCAGGGGCTCCACCGGTGTTCAGGCTGGGAGGTCGATCGTTTGGGATAGAGCATTATTCTAGGGTAAGCCAAGCCTTAGTTAAGAGCAAGATGGCAGGGAAATACACCGTGATCTACCATACTTGATCGACCAGTGTGCACTGCTTTCGGTCAAATAGACAAAGGTTGCGAATACTACTGATTGCGTAGTTGTCCTATTTCAGACGAGCCGCCTTCTCCGAGTCGTACCACCAGGTATAGGGCATGACGAAGTAGTCGCTGGTGTAGGGGGCCGAGGTTTCGGGTTTGCCGAATTTGTCCCAGTGGACGATGCGGAATGTGTCGCTGTACCAGTGCGGGACGATATAGTGGCCCCAGAGCAGCACCCGGTCCATAGCTCGAGTTGTCGCAACCAGCTCGGCGCGGCTGGGCGCCTGGATCAGACGATCGACCAACTCGTCGACGACCGGATCATTGATGCCGGACCAGTTGCCGCCTCCGGGTTCGTCAACGATTGCGCTGGTCCAGTAGTTGCGCTGTTCATTGCCGGGGCTGTGGCTCTGACCACGAACTTGAGTGATGATATCGTAGTCGTACTCCTGCACCCGATTCTGATACTGAGTCTGATCGACGATTCGAATCGTCGCGGCGACACCGAGGCGTTCTAGGTTGCTGACTACTGGTGCGATGATTCGCTCCCACGACGAAGAGTTGATGAGGAATTCGATGTTCAGCACTTCGCCGGTTGCGGCGTGAGTCAATGCGCCATCGATGATTTCCCAGCCCGCTTCTTCCAGCAGTTTCTTTGCGCTGCGCAAGTTATTGCGGATCTGACCTGAACCATCGGTTTGCGGTGGGGTGTAGACTTTATTGAAGACTTCGTCGGGTACCCGGCCTCGGTACTCTTCGAGGATCTCCAATTCTCGGCCCGTTGGCAGCCCTGATGCGGCTAGTTCTGAATTGGAGAAAAAGCTCTTACTCCGCGTGTAGAGGTTGTAGAACAGGTTCTTGTTGGTCCATTCGAAGTCGAAGGCATAGCCGAGGGCTTCGCGTAGTTTGGGATCAGCGAATTTAAGGCGTCGGGTGTTGAACCAGAAAGCCTGCATTCCGGTGGAGCGCTGGTGTGGCACCGGATCCTTGATCAGCTTGCCGGTTTCGAGGGCCGGTACTTCGTAGGCGGTGGACCAGTCTTTGGACGAATTTTCGCTTCGGTAGTCGAACTCTCCCGCTTTGAGGGCTTCGATGACCACGGTCTGGTCGCGGTAGTAGTCGAAGTGGATCCGGTCGAAGTTGTAGCGACCTTTATTGACCGGCAGGTCGCGGCCCCAGTACTCGTCGACGCGCTCGTAGGTGATGAAGCGTCCGGCCTCAACGGTGGCGATGCGATACGGTCCGCTGCCGAGGGGGGGCTCTAGGGTGGTCGCTTCGAAGTCGCGGTTTTCCCAATAGTGTTTGGGCAGAATCGACATCTGACCGGTGATCAGCGGCAGCTCCTTGTTGGTTTTTTCACTGAAGATCACTTTGACCTGGTTCGGACCGACTTTTTCAGCGCGATCGATCGAGGCGTAGTAGGTGCGCAGACCGGGATGTCCTTTGGTCTTATAGGTTTCGACGGTGAACACTACATCCTCGGGGGTGATGGGTTCTCCATCGTGCCAGCGCGCAGATTCTCGCAGGGTATAGAGTACCCACGAGTAGTCTTCTGCAACCTCGATTTTGGCTGCGAGCCGGCCGTATTCGGAAAAGATTTCATCTTCGGCGTGCTTGGTCAGTGTATCGTAGATCAGCCCGGGCATTCGCGGTGGTGAAATGCCCTTGAGAATCCAGGGATTGAGGCTGTCGAAAGTGCCGATCCAGCCCAGGCGTAATTCGCCCCCTTTGGGCGCGTCGGGATTGGTGTAGTCGAAGTGGGTGAAGTCCGGGTCGTACTTGAGCTCGCCGTAGAGCGAGATGCCGTGTCCCGTTTGTGCTTCGGCTATCAGAGGTAGTGTCGTCAACGTGGCGATGATCAGTGCGTGTACTGTGTACATCTTGGTTTATCCTTATCAGGTTAGTTGTCTATCTGTCTGGCCGCCTTGTCCGCGTCCCACCACCAGGTGTCGGGAAAGCCAAATCCATTCGGGGGTGGCTCGGGTGGCCGTCCGAATTTATTCCAGTAGGCCATGCGATGGTAGCGGCTGTGCGCACCGGGAATCAGATAGTGGCCCCAGAGCAGGATCCGATCCAGGGCATGGGTCAAGGCGATCTGGGCCGGTCGGTTCGCAGCGGCGATCTGGCGCTCGATCAGTTCGTCGATGACCGGGTCTGAGATCCCGGCGTAGTTGCGGCTTCCCGGAGATAGGGACGCTTTACTCGACCAGAAGTTGCGCTGTTCGTTGCCTGGGCTCAAGGTCTGGCGCCAGGAAGCTGAGATGATATCGTAGTCGAAGTCCTTAACCCGGTTCTGATACTGGGCCGCGTCGACGGTGCGGACGGTGGCCTGGATGCCGAGGCGTTCGAGGTTCTGCACGATGGGGCCGAGCACGCGCTCCTGAGATGAAGAGCCGAGCAGGAATTCGAAACGCATGGCTTCGCCGGTTGCGGCGTGAGTCAGTGCGCCATCGACGACGGTCCAGCCAGCGGCGGCGAGAAGTCTTTTTGCGCGGCGCAAATTTTCTCGGATCTGGCCCGAGCCGTCGGTGGTGGGCGGCGCATAGGCCGTGGTGAATACTTCGTCGGGGATCCGCCCCTGGTAGGCCTCCAGGATCTCCAGCTCCAGACCTTCGGGCACTCCAGAGGAGCCGAGGGTCGAGTTGCCCCAGTAACTGCGGTTGCGGGTGAAGAGGCCGTAGAAGAGATGGCGATTGGTCCATTCGAAATCGTAGGCATAAGCCAGGGCCTGCCGCACTCTGGGGTCGCTGAATTTGCGGCGTCGAGTATTGAAGGCGAAGCCCGACATTCCACGGATGAGCTGGTGCGGGATCTGCTCTTTTATAACGCGTTTTTCATCGATCGGCGCGAAGTCTGTGTAGCTGGTGGCCCACTCCTTGGAATTGCCCAGGTAGCGATAGTCGTACTGCCCGGTTTTAAAGGCTTCGATGGCTACGGTCTGGTCCCGGTAGTATTCGTAGTGGATGCGGTCGAAGTTGTGGCGACCGCGGTGCACGGGGAGGTCGCGGCCCCAGTACTCCTCGACGCGCTCGTAGGTGATCGAACGACCGGGTTCGAACTCGGCGATGCGGTACGGGCCGCTGCCCAGGGGCGGTTCGAGTGTGGTTGCGGTGAAGTCGCGTCCTTGCCAGTAGTGCTTGGGCAGAATCCGCACTTGGCCCACGATCAGCGGCATCTCGCGGTTGGTTCCCGGCTTGAACGCGAATTTCACTCGCCGTTCGTCGATGGCCAGGACGGTATCGACATCCGCATAGAAGCTGCGGAAGAAGGGAATCCCTGCGGAGACCAGCGTCTCGAAGCTGAAGACTACGTCGGCCGAGGTTAGGGGCTCGCCGTCGTGCCAGCGCGCCTCGGGGTGCAATTCGAAGACGACCCAGGAGCGGTCCGCGGGCATCTGCATTTGTATGGCCAACTGGCCGTACTCGGTAAAGGGCTCGTCCTGGGATTTGGTGCAGAGCCGGTTGTAAAGCATCAGCGAGCCGGCGGCGGCGACGCCCTTGAGAATAAAGGGATTGAGGTTGTCGTAGGTGCCGATAGCGGCGAGGCGGATCTGTCCCCCTTTGGGTGCGTCGGGATTGACGTAATCGAAGTGGGTGAAGTCGGAGGAGTATTGGGGTTCGCCGTAGAGGGTGAGTGCGTGGGTGTGAAGATCAGCGTTGTCGGCTGTGGCACACGGGGCGAAAGAGAGGAGCAGGCAGAGAATTATTGGGCGCATGGGTAATTTGGGTTTGGAGGACGAATTACAATCTGCAGAGCTGGTTGTGGGGCGATCCTTCGTTGCTCTTGCCGATCCTGTGCCCGGCTACGGCCGATCCGTTTTTGGGAGTCGCGAATTGTGGTTGGTGATAAAACCTGCCTACTAAGCTAATAAAAGAGCGAATTATAGCCATTGGGATCGGTTGGTGGCGGGAATAGATTTATATATCTTGCTTTACAGAAATCGAACTCGAAGAGAGGATCGCTGATGCTGACACCCGAAGAGCAGGAGCATTTCGATGTCTTTGGCTTCCTTTGTTTGCGCCAGGCCTTTGCACCGGATGAAATGAAGGAGATCATTCGGGCGGCCGACGAGATCTGGACCAAGGACCGGGGGGGTAAGCCCGACGACGGTCGACACCAGAGTCTGGCGCCTTTTGCCGAGCGGAGCCCGCGACTTTTAGACCTAGCGGAAGACGATCGGATCTACGGGGTGGTCTCCGACCTGATGGGGCCCGACTTTCTCTGGTCGGGATCGGAGGGCAACAAAGAGGGGATCGCCGAGACGGGCGAACACAATTGGCACGCGGATCGACCGGGAGTAGAAGAGACCGAGTATCGGCGATTGAAGGTGATGATCTACCTGGAAGCCACGACCAAAGAGCAGGGGGCACTGCGAGTGATTCCCGGTTCGCACCGGCCGCCCTTTCACCAGTGGCTCTGGCCCTTGCAGTCACATCACAACAAGGATGGGACGATCGGCAATAGCTTTGGGGTGAAGGGCGAGGACATCCCCGCTTGTGTGCTGGAGATTGTGCCGGGTGACGTGGTCTTCTTCCACCACAGCCTCTTTCATGCGGCCTTCGGCAAGTTTCCGCGTCGGCGCTATATCGCCTTCAAGTTCGTGACCCGGCCCGATTCGGACGCCAAACTCCGCTCGATGCAGCGCTATGCGTCCAGTGCTTTCGATGTCGACCCAGTACTCCGCGAAAGACCTAGGCTGCGGCAGATCGTCGAAGATCTGCCCGCGCTGGGAGAAAAGGCCAGAGCGCTCGCGGTTTAGACCGAAGGCAGAGCGGGCACGACCTCTTTGGCCAAAAGATCCATCGAGCGTTGCCAGAGATCTCGGTCGTCCCAGTCGTGGGCGATCATCAGCAGGGTGTCGAACCCTCCCGTCTCTTCCCAGAGTGCTTCCAGTCTTTCTTTAACAGTTTTGACACTACCGACAATGCAGAGGTTTTTGACCAGGTATTCCGGTGTGACTTCTGCATCGGGCATCTGCGGATCGTCTTTCATGATATAAAGCATATTTGCCGAGCTCAGTACCACGATCAGATACTCGAAGGCGCGGCTGAAAGCGCTATTGGGATCGAGGGCGTAGTCGAAGGCCTGCTGGTCCGAGTCGGCCACCAGCAGACTGCGCGAGACCCGCCAGATCGAACGATCGGGTTCGGGCTGGCCGGCGGCAGCTGCACCGGCGCAATAGGTCTGCCAGTTTTGCACCAGAGTGGCGGGCAGGGTCAGGTTGGTGCTGATCGGAATATAGCCTCGCTGGCCAGCCATGGTCGCGGCCATCGAGTCACCCTTGATTACGCTCATGGCGATGGGGGGATGCGGTTGCTGGAAGGGTTTGAGCACCTCGCCAATGCCGAGTTCGGGTCGGGGTTCGTCGATCTTGATGTGGTAGAAATCGCCTTTGAAATCGAAGGGTGCCTCTGCCTGCCAGAGCTTGAGTACCATATCGATGCTCTCGACGGTCATCAGACCCTGAGTTTTGGGATCGGGCAGGTCGAAGAGGCCCCAGTCGGTGGTGACTCCACCCTGGCCGAAGCCGCAGTTGATGCGGCCCTGGGACAGATGGTCGAGATAGGCTAGGCGCACGGCGATATTGGTGGGGTGGTGCTGGGGCATGATCGAGACGCCGGTACCCAGGCGAATTTTTTTGGTCTGCGGCAGGACGTGGGCGATAAAGACATCGTTGGAGGGAATTGGTTCCCAGGCGACGGTATGGTGCTGGCCGATCCAGGCCTCGGTAAAGTCGAGTTGGTCGGCGCGGACGATGAATTCGACATCTTCCTGGAAGCATGCGGTGCGGTCTTTCTCAGGCGGATGCAGAGGCATCATGAAGGTGCCGAGTTTCATGGTATGGGCTCCGGTCTAAGGGGTTAGAAGGGCCATTATACGATTATAGTAGCGAGGCGTCAAGAAAATCGTACGCAAAGGTTTTTACTCGTTGTATTAGTGCAGTTTACCCCGGCCTGCAATCGGCCACTCCGTCTCCACGATGCCGTTTCGGACTCCATAGAGCACGTCGTGCATGAAGACCGTGACATCGCCGTAGCCCAGCAGGAAATCAACGCCGTCGCCGACTGCTGGTGTGTCGCTGGGGGTGGAGAGGACGACCTTGCCGTGTTCGGCGGAAGTGCGGATTTCTTCGATGTTTTCGAGACCGATGGGTTGCGGGTCGCCATAGGAGTTGGGTAGGGCCTTGAACCCGGCATCGTGGATGATCCGGTCGCGAGCCGGACGGCTGGTGACGGTGACCCGGAGGAAGATCGCCGGGTCGGTGGTGACGTGGCGGCTGCGGTTAGCGACATCGGAGAAAATCGCGCCGCCGGCCTGGATTTCGGTGATTTCATCGAGAAAGGGCGTGACTTTGTAGGTGCCGCTGCCACCGCCACTGACGATATCGACAGGCAATCCGGCGTCGCGGCAGAGGGCGACACTGTTTTGCAGGTGGCCGACGGCTTCTTCTACTACGCGGCGTTTTTCGTCGACGTCCTCAATCCGCACCGCGTGACCCTCCCAGGCCATCAAACCCTGGTAGCGAATACCAGGGGTCGCATGGGCTAAACGCGAAAGGTCGAGAGCGGGTTCTCCGGGCAGGACGCCGGCGCGGTCCATGCCGGTGTTGAGCTCGACGAGGACGCTGACCTCGGTGTTGGCAGCTCTAGCAGCGCGACCGATTTCTTCGATATTGGCTGCGCTGTCGACGGCTACCTTGACATCGGCGTGACGGCTGAGGCGGACCAGGCGCTCGACCTTGCGCGGGCCGACAACCTGGTTGGCGACGAGGAGGTCCTGGATCCCGGCCTGGGCCATGATTTCGGCCTCGCCGAGTTTGGCACAGGTGACGCCGATGGCGCCGGCGCGGATGGCCGCGTGGGCGATGGCCGGAACCTTGATGCCTTTGGTGTGGGGTCGCCACTGAACTCCGGCGGCGTTGAAATAGGCGGCCAGGGTGTCGATATTGGCTTCCATCTTGTCTAGGTCGACCCAGAGGGCGGGCGTGTCGAGCTGGTCTTTGGCGGAGCCGATTTCGCTCATTGGGCACTAGCCTTTCGCTCAGGTGATTGCTACCGATTTAGGGTAAAAGTGGTACACGCATTGGGTTTGGGCAAGACCGTATAAGACCTGTTGGCAAAGAACTCCGCTGCGGTCTAATGGCATTCAGCGTCAGTCGGCAGGGCGACTTGAGTGCAGTAGTCCGGCTAAATCTTGCAGAAGGTGAAGTGCGACTTAAGCATCAGCCGATACTAATCAGTCGATTACCGGTCATGCCCGTAACTAGATCGATGATGAGCCAGATTCCGGCGGTACCGAATGCGCCCAGTACCATACCGAGAAAAAAGGGTCGCAGTCGCATATAAAGCTTTGCGCCGCCGTATTTGAGGATCAGCACCTTGAAGAGCCAAGCCATAAAGACCGAGGGCCAGATGATTTGCACCGGATGTGGCAGACCTACCGCCAGACCGATGGGATGAATCGGAAAACCGACAAAGCGATTTTTGATAAAGGTCAGCAGGCCCATCAGCATCGCGCCGATACCGGTGAAGGAGAGGTGCCAGAAGTGGATGGGCTCGGGGTTGTTGATATTGCGTACGATCCAATTGCCGGTATAAGTCGTCATATGGCCGAACTGCCAGCTACTCAAGTTGATCCCACCATAGACGTATCCCAGATAGATGACGGTTGCTGCCGAGCCGATAAAGGTGGTGATGATGGCGATGGCGATAGCCCAGAAGAGTCGCCGGTGTTCAAGCCGCGTCACTTCGGCGAGCTTGAGTCCTGTAGCGGCCGAAGCCATGACGAAGGTGCGGATATCGGCCGACCAGGGGAAGTTGAGGGCCAGTGCGGTCAGGCCCGAAGGCCCGACTACCGACGAACCCAGCGTATTGACGGTGAATACAGGAGGGGCTACCGGAGCCCGGCAATAGGCCAGTCCTGCTTGCGAGATGATCCGCGCCAGGCCGACGAAGATTACCAGGGCCGATAACTGAAAAACGATGGCGGTGAGCAGGCCCATATTGGCCAGGTAGAGCCACGCGGTTCCCAGGACCAGGCCGATGATCAGGCCGAAGACCGCTACGCGGTAGGAAAGAAGTTCGCCGCTATCGTCGATGTCGGCATCGCCGTGCCAGGCTTTGCGCCAGACCGTTCGCAGGTGGTGACGGCCGCTCCAGGCGCTGGAAAATACAAGAAAGAACAGCGCGCCCAGGGCTATGTGGGCGATGCTGGGTGGAGAGGGGGAGGAATAGGGCTGCTCCGGTCCCAGGCTCCAGCCCATCATGCGCAGGGCACCCATGGCCAGGTGGTTGAGCATGGCGAAGAACCATATGCCCATCGATACATCTAGGTTGAGCAAGTAGGAAAGCCCGATTACTTCGAAGAGCGGGCGAAAGTTGATCCAGACCGAGTTGCGCATAACCGGCACGTAGACATTGAGATCGATCCAGGGTATGAAATTATAGTAGCTGTGGAGGGCATTGATAGAACCAATTAGTGCCGGGAGAGCAAAGCCGATCCAGGTAAGGTGATTGCGGAAAAAAGGCGGGATGGTATCGTCTTTTGCGTTGGTGCTCATCTCCAGAGGCAGGGTGGCCAGAGGGAAGCTGAGTCGCTCGCGCTCGACCCACTGCTTGCGCAGGATGACCAGTACGCAGAGAGTGACGAAGTAGAGGGTTGCGATAAAGAGGCTCCAGCCCAGTAGAGGCTGCAGCCAGACCCCCCAGGGAATCGCCTCGCCTTGGGAGACTCCTTCAAAGAGCTTCTGGATCGCGTCGTAGTCGTCGATCACCAGCGAGCGAGGCAGGTAGGGTTGGATCAGCGCGGCCCAGTCGTTTTCGACGGTGGCATAGTAGATAAACCCGCCCATCAGGGGAATCAGGTTCATCACCAATCCCCACGAGGGGATGGCAGCGCCCACGACCATCATGATGTAGACGGTAGCCAACTCGCGAGGGGAGAGACGGGTGCCGGTCAGGACTTTGGCCAGGGGGTTGATCACCAGGGTGAGGACAAAGAACAAAAAAAGCGCCGCACCAGTGGAGTAGTCGGCGGCCATGGGTGAGCTCTGCATCACCAGGACGCTGATCGGCTCGCCTGCGGAGATCGTCAGGCACCCGATAATGCCGATAGCGACCGACCGCAGGGTTACGCCGGGGCGAGCGTTGGTGTCGTCCATCATTAAAGGGTGTTTGATGAGAAGGAGGAACGGATAATACCTACCTTGTATCCAGCTGACTAATACGTGCTGATATCCGCAGCTGCGCGGCTATGCTATAGTATTGCCGTGCTTTGCATAAGTCAATACTTGCCCTACTAAGCTCGGAGTTCAATCCGCTGTTTACCATTGTCCATTACACGATGAATCGACTGTCCTTTCGCCGGCTGGCCGATCCTGGTGGTGGCCGCCGGCCAATGCTGCCAGATCTCGCTGATTTTGCCCCAGGGTCGGAAAGTCCTTTCTTTTCGAGTACACACTCAATAATGTCTAATAGGGATTAGCCATGCAGACCATCACTGTTTCCCGCAACGACGAGATCTATGAGGCTTTCGCCGATATCGCCCAGACTCCGGACGGAGTGCTGGTGTGTACGTACCGCGAAAGTATGTGTCATAGTTCCAGACCCTGGTCGAGAGTCATCGTGCGGCGCAGTCTCGACCGTGGATTGAGCTGGGGACCGCGCCAGGTGGTTATCGAGCGCAACTGCGAAGAGACCATCGCCGGTGCGGGTCGACTCAATTGTTCGCGGATTACCGCCTGTGCCGACGGCACGCTGCTGCTGATAGTCGATTTGCTTTTGCGCGAAACCTTCACCGAGTATCTCGAGCCCAATATGTGTATGAACCTGCTCTTTCGCAGTACCGATTCGGGTGCGACTTGGGAAGGACCTGAAGAAACCGGGATCAGCGAGGGGATCGTCCCCTCGATCAAGGAGCTGAGTGATGGGCGGCTGATCGTCGGGGTTACTGAGCAATGGCCTGGAGCAAAAGGTGAGGAAGACTTCGTCGAGGAGCAGACGGCGTATCTTTCTGAGGATAAAGGTCGGAATTGGGAGGGTCCGTTCAAAATTCCCAATCCGGGTGAGCCGACTATCAATGGTGCGCCCTGGCGTCTCAACGAAGGAGACTTCGTCGAGCTCGACGACGGCGCGCTGGTCTGCTATATCCGCGAGGATGGCGAGCGGATCTGCGGTTGGAAGAGCCTCTCGCGCGATGGAGGCCGCACCTGGTCAGTGCCAAAGCGGACCCAGATGATGCACTGCCTGGGTCGTCCCTCGACCGGCCGATTGCGCTCGGGCGAGATCGCGGTGACCTATCGCGTCAGCTGTGGCTTGTCGACTTCGCTGGGCCTTTATGTGGAGACGCCAACGGCGGCGTTGCAAAATCTGACCGGCGCGGTGGACTCGGAGGCCCGGGAGGATTATCGCTCGGACTCGGAGGTGCGCTTTGCCTTTTTGGATAACGATCGCTCGGTTTCTCCCGACAGCGGCTATTCGGGATGGGTGCAATTGGCAAACGGGGATTTATACGTGGTCAATTATGTGACCGACGACGCGCCGCGGGCGTATATTCGCGGCTACTTGGTCGGGCGCGAGGACTGGTATCTGTACCCTGAAGGGGCGATCGACTACAATCCGCCTTTTGAGCGCGAGGGAAAGTACTACGAGGCGGGGCAGGAACTGGCCCGGCAGCAGCAGGCGTGGGTGGACCGCCAGGATTGGAGCGAAAAAGTGCCGACGCAAAAATGAAGATCAGGCGCGTGGATATCGATGCGGTGAACGTGCGGAACGGAAGCTCTTGGATTTTTGTCCGGGTATGCACCGATGATGGATTGGAGGGTTGGGGGGAATTGAATCCCTCGGCGCCGCGCAGGGCGTGTATCGACGAAGTCGAACGGATTGCGGCCTACGCGTTGGGAAAGGATCCGCGCCGGGTCGAGGCGTTTTGCGCCGGGCTCGGACCGGCAACTCTAAGCAGGCCCGGCGTGCATGCGATGGCGGCATTGGAGCAGGCGTTGTGGGATTTGTTCGGGCAGTCGGTTGGGGCACCGGTCTACCAGTTGTTGGGGGGCAAGTGCCGCGACGAGCAGCGGCTCTACGCCAATATTACACGAGCGACAGACGGGTTGGCGCCGGAGGCGTTTGTACAGAGTGCGGAAGGGGCCCTCAGGGATGGTTTCGACGCGGTGAAGATCGCGCCCTTTGCTCTGGGCACAAATGCGCGGGAACGGGCGGAGAATATCGAGCGGGGGATTGAGTGTGCTCGGGCAGTGCGGGCAGCGATCGGGCCGGAGACGGACTTGCTTCTCGATTGCTATGGGATCTACAGTTTCGCCGAAGGGATGCAGATTGCGCGGGCCGTGGAATCGCTGGGGCTCTACTGGCTGGAGGAGCCGGTGGGCGATGAGGATCTGGCAGGGTATAGTCGGATCCGGGCGGAGAGCGGGTTGACTATCGCCGGAGGCGAGCGGATGATGCTGCGGAGCGGTTTCTGGGAGATGGTGGATCGAGAGGTGATGGATATTGTGATGCCGGACGTGACGATCGTCGGTGGGATCGGCGAATTGAAGAAGGTGGCGGCGATGGCCGAGGCCCGGAATATGCAGATCTCGCCGCACGGGCCCTTCAGTCCGCTGACGGTGGTAAGTGGCTTGCAGGCCAGCGGATCGCATCCCGAGTGTCCAATACTCGAATACGCCTGGCGTGAGGTTGCTTGGCGCGAAGCATTGATCGAGCCGAATGAGAGAGTAGTAAAGGGCAGGATCCGCCTGCCTGATGAACCGGGTTTAGGCGCGCGATTAAATATGGATGTGGTGGCAGCGCAGCGACTCGGAGCGCGGATAACCGTAGAATAAGGAGTACATCATGCGAAGGCAGCGTACCATTTATTTCAACGATGCTCGGCATTACTACCTCTTCGCCTTCGAGCCGCCGATGGTGCTCGAAGACGCCTGGTTACCGATCGACGAGGTGGCGGGCACGGGAGTGGATACTTTTGCCTACGGGGTCGAACGCGGCGATGGACTTTTCTATCCATCGCGGGTGGGGATGACCTTCGGGTCCGATATCCAGCCCTTTGAGCAGGCGGCTTATTGGCGTACCTGGCACAATATGCAGAGCCTGATCGAGCGCGGGCTAGATCCTCTGACGGTGCTCATCGATAGAGCGCACGACAAGAATATGGATTTCTGGGCCAGTTTGCGGATGGCCGGCTATGGTGATATGGACCCGGGTCAGAGTCTGGTCGAAGGGGGAGGTGGGTTGGCCCATGCGGAGGTGCGGGCGCACATATTGAAGGTAGTTGAGGAATTGGCGACCGAGTACAAGACCGATGGTATCGAACTGGACTTTGCACTGCCGGGTGGAGCGCCGCGAATTTTGCGTGAAGAAGACGTGGAGACGATGACGCCGATCTTAACCGACTATGTCGAGGATATCGCCGATCGGGTGCGCACTCAGACCGAGTCGCTGATCGGGGTGCGGATCCTGCCTACTGAGGATATGAATCTAGCGCAGGGCCTGGATGTGCGGACCTGGCTGGAGCGTGGGTTAGTGGATTTTGTAGTGCCGATGCGTTATGGCTATATGATCCTCGATGGAGATATGCCGATCGATTGGCTGGTTGATGTCGCACACGAATCCGGCGCGTCGGTCTACGGCGTGTTGCAGCCCTATGTACGCGATGAACCGAGTGGCGGCGAGCAGCGAATATGGGCTGATACTGCTCAGGTTCGGGCTGCTGCAGCGACCCTTTTGGATCGCGGTTGCGATGGGCTCTATACCTGGTTTATGCGTTGGCCGCTAGAAGATCGCGAGCGCAGCGCGTTGAGCGAGTTGGGCGATCGCGACTTGTTGCGAGAAAAGGACAAGCACTATATGCTGGCGCGGGCGGTGGAGGACGAGAACCAATACCCGGTGGCGCTGCCGGTGGAGATTGCAGCCGATGATCGGCAGTGCCACGAGATACCGTTTTATTTGGCCGACGATACGCAAGGCGGCCGCGTCAGCCAGGTGCTGCTGCGGATCAAAATCGTCGATCTGGTTGCGGACGATCGTCTGGATATTGCACTCAACGGTCGGTCGTTGCAGGAAGAGATTTGTCGCCGCGAGTACGGTTATAAGATTGCTCCGTACCAGAGTATGTGGCTGAGTTTCGACTTGCAGCAGGTGCGGCCGCAGCAGGGAGATAATCGCCTGGAAATCGCACTGGTGGGGAGGCCCGACGACCTGGTGAGCCCGTTGAAAATTGCAGAGGTCGAAGTCGTGGTGAAATACCACCCCTTGCCCACTGGGTTAGGATAGAAGTGCGCGGCGACTTTTCGAGCCTACCGAGTGTCGGGTAGCGATGTCCCGGACCCTGCTTTTTTGCGACGATCACCACGTGCTCTATCGCTCCGCTACGGTGCGAGTACTGCATCGACCTGAGCGCCACCCAGCCAACCCGCTCATTGCGCCGACCCGGCCCTGGGAGGTGGCGCTGGCCTGGACCAGCGTCTACCGCGATCCGCAGAGCGGTCGTTATCAGCTCTGGTATCAGGCCTATACGGGCGACGCGGCGCGTGAGCGGACGCATCGCTGCGTGGTCTGCTACGCCGAGTCGGACGACGGGGTGCACTTCGTCAAACCCGAACTGGATCTCTTCGCGTTTAACGAAGTGCAGCGTACTAATATCGTGCTGGTCGGTAGTGGAGGGCATTCGCTGCGCTATGCCAATTCGGTTGTTGTCGATCCGCGCGACCCCGATCCGGATCGGCGTTATAAAATGGCTTATTTCGATTTCGAAGCGGGCGACGGTATCGAGCGGCCGGGGCTCTGTGCGGCATTTTCGCCCGACGGAATCCACTGGACCAAGCATCCTGATCAGCCGCTGATGCGATCTTCCTACGGCGATTGGGGCGAGGAAGTACCCTGCGCCGACGAGGAGGATCGGCCGTGGGCAGTGCCGCTCTCGATGAGCGATGGGGTCGACGTGCTCTGGGATCCGCTGCGCGAAGTATTTGCCGTCTATGGCAAGATGTGGATCGACGGGCCGGACGGTCGGATGTACTGGAAGCACGCAATGGGGCGCAGTGAAAGTCGGGATTTCGTCCATTGGTCCAGGCCCGAAATCGTCTGCTCTCCCGACGAGTGGGATTCCCCTCACGTCGAATTCCACACTACGCCGGTTTTTTATCACCGGGGACTTTATTGCGGCCTGAACCAGGTGCTCAATCGCGGGGTTGGAGGTGGGGTGATAGACGTCGAAGTGATGTTCAGCCGCGACGGTCTAGATTGGCAGCGGCCGTTCAGGGATCAATTTTTCATCGCGCGGAGTGCAGCGGGGCATTTCGATAGCGGATCGATTTTTACCAACTCGACTCCGGTGATTCTCGATGACGAGATTCGCTTCTACTACGGCGGGTACTCGCAGGGCGCGACCAGCGCTGATGATCGCACCCATATCAGCGGTGTGGGGTTGGCGATTTTGCCGCTGGATCGTTTCGCCGGGATCGCACCGATGCCGAGGATCGATACTGCGACTCAACACCTACCTTGCGAAGGCTGCGGGCAAATCACGCTCAAACCGCTCGAACTTCCCGCCGAGCTGAGCGTAAATGCCGATGCGTCGTCGGGATCCGTACGGGTCGAAGTGCTCGATGCAGCAGGCCGACGCGTGCGGGGATTCACGCGGGATGATGCAGTGCCCATAGAGGGTGATTCATCGGTGCACCAGGCGGTGTGGAAGAAGCGCCGCTTGGCCGATTTGCCGCAGGGGAGTCATATGCTGCGTCTGTACCTGGATCGGGCGACGGTCTACGCAGTGACGGTTTAGCTTGCTCCGGGCTGGCCGGGGCTGCAGTGGTTAGTAGCCCAATTCCCGCTCCATCTCCCCGACAACTTCGGCGATCACCCCGGCGATCGTTTCGACCTGCTCTGCGTCGATAATGAAAGGCGGGCTGATGGCTATATGATCGCCGTTGACGCCGTCGATTACTCCGGGCGAACCGGGCATGATCAGCACCCCCTTTTCGAATACGCGATTGACGATGGCGGCGGTGATGCCCTCTTGCGGGTCGAAAGGCTCGCCGGTCGTTTTGTCTTTTGCAAATTCGACGCCGGTTAGCAGACCCTTGCCGCGTACTGCGGAGACCAGCGGCGAGTTCTCTAGAGGCTTCATTTTTTCCAGCATCAGATCGCCCATTTGGGCGCAGCGGGAGACCAGGTCGTGGTCTTCGATATATTCCTGTACCGCTAGGGCGATGGCGCAGGAGAGCGGGTTGCCACCATAGGTGTGGCCGTGGACGTAGTGATTTTCCTTTTTGTAGATCCCGTCGTAAATCTCGTCGCGGACGATAGTGGCGGCGATCGGTGTGTAGCCGCTGCTCAATCCCTTGCCGGTGGCGATGATATCGGGGATAACTCCCCAGTGTTCGATGCCAAAATTGCGACCGGTGCGGCCGTAGCCGGTGACAACCTCGTCGATGATCATCAGGATATTGTGGCGGTCGCAGATCTCGCGCAGGGTCGGGAAATAGTCGGGTGGGGGCATCAGGCCGCAACACGAGGTGCCCGAGATGGGTTCGGCGATAAAGGCGGCGATATATTCGCTGCCCTCCTGTTTGATCACGCGCTCCAACTCCTCGGCGCAGGAGAGGGTGCAGGCGGGCTGGTTTTTGCAGTAGGGGCAGTGGTCGGGATTGGGAAAGGTGATATGGGGGAAGTCGAGCAGATAGGGTACGTAGTCATCGCGCCAGCGCGAGCGACCCGACATCGAGAGCGCGCCGATGGTATTGCCGTGCCAGGATTGCCAGCGGGTGATTACCTTGTACTTTTTTGGGTTGCCGGTTTCGAGGTGATACTTGCGGGCGATCTTGAGCCCGGCCTCGGTGGCTTCGGAGCCGCCGGAGACGAAAAATACCCGGTTGAGGTCGCCGGGGGTCATGGCGGCGATCTTGGCGGCGAGGTCGACTTGGGGTTGGGTGAGGAAGCGGGCGTAGGTGAAGCACACTTTGTCGGCCTGAGCCTGCATGGCGGCAGTGATTTCGGGTACCCCATGCCCGATCGAGACCACGTGGACGCCGGCGCAGGCATCGAGGTATGCACGGCCATCTTCGGCGTAGAGGTAAGAGCCCTTGCCGTGAGAGATCTGAGGCCAGTTGCTGGTGATGACGCGGTGGAAGATGCGATCGGTGGCGGTCATGTTGAGGCGTTCCTTTCGGGTTGACTCAGTATTTATCACTGGGCGCAGCAACCTGCGCATACTCTGTCAAATGCTCTATGCAGGCGAAATATAGCTCGTAGAAGTTCGCGCGTCTACGGATCGGATTTCGTATACTTAAAACTCTTCCCCGGCGGAGGAGAGGGCCGACCGATCCGGCTTTCGCCGGAACCGACCGCGAGATTATGCTGGCGGCATCGCTGGACAACCTGGTAGTCCAGCGGTTCGACTGCACAGGCATGTGCTGGCAGCGGCTCAATAATTCTCGATTTCGATTCAAGTGAGGAGATGGTGGATAATGATATCGTCGATTATTCATGTGCTATTCGCGCTTTTGATTTCGATGCCGGTTATGGCGGAGTACGGGAGAGTAGAGCTGGTGCGTGACGAGTGGGGCGTGCCGCACGTTTTCGCCGTGACCGATGAAGGGGCGATGTACGGTTTGGGCTATGCTGTGGCTCGGGATCGCGGTTTCCAGATGCACTATCAATTGCGGATGATCCAGGGGCGTTCGGCCGAAGTACTGGGCGAGGTTTTGAAGCTTAGACCGCGGGGAGAGACCAGCATTGATCACGATCGCAAGATGCGGACTTTCGGTTTCTATCGGGCGGCGCAAGAGGTGGCGGATAATCTCGATGCCGAAACAGCGGGGTTGCTTGCGGCCTATAGCCGGGGAGTCAATGATTTCTTCGCTGCCAATTCATTGCATCCGCTCTACGAGAAGGTGGGGTTGGTTCCCGAGCTATGGACGCCCGCCGACTGCATCGCTTCGTGGTGGCAGGTGGGTCAGTTCTTCGGCACCGACGGGACACGCGATCTGATTTCCTACCGCAATCTCGCAGAGCGGCGGCAGCGGGCGAATCCGCTGCCGCCATACGATGAGGCTGCGGCGGTGGTGCAGCGCGAGGATGTGGGCGATGAGTGGGTCAGACAGACAGAGGAGTATCTGGCAGCACGCGGCTTCGCGCCGCCGGCGCGGAGCAAGGCGAGCGGGGCGAACGGGCCGAAGTTCAGCCATGCCTGGGTCGTGGGTGGTAGCAAATCGACCACCGGAGCAGCGGTGCTGGTCAGCGACCCGCAGACACCGGTGAGCAATCCCTCGCTCTTCTACGAGTTTCATATTCGCGGTCAGAGCTTCGACGCGCGGGGTATCGGTGTGCCGGGCAGTCCCCTGATCCTGATCGGTTTCAGCCGCGAGGTGGCCTGGGGTGTGACAGCGCTTGGGGCCGATCAGGCCGATCTCTTTCGGCTGCGGACGGATGCTGCGCGCCCCGAGGAATACTTTTTCGATGGCGCGTGGCACAAGATGGTTTTGCGGCGAGAGACCATCAAAGTCAAAGGCGGAGAAGATCTGGAACTGGTGGTTCGGGAGACTCGATTCGGACCGGTGGTTACGGCGTTCGCCTTTGCGCAGGAAGGCGATCCGCAGGTGGCGCTCAAACGGCTGCCGATCGCGGAGAAGGATCGCGACACGATCCACGGTGCTCTGGCGATGTTGCGCGCCAGAGATGCCGCGAGCTTCGATCAGGCGCTGGAGGGATGGCGCTTTCCCAGTGTCAATGCGGTCTTTGGCGACAAGCAGGGCAATATCGGCTATCGCGCTGCGCTGGCGCTGCCGCTGCGTTCGACTCAGGCGCCGCAACTGGGGCAGGCTGCGCACGATGGTAGCGCGGTGGAATTCGATTGGCAGGAGATCGTGCCGCACGTGCTGATGCCGCATGCCTACAACCCGCGTCGGGGATATTTGTACTCGGGCAATCACCGGCCGATCGGATCTTTTTATCGGATACCGCTGACCAATATCAGCGGTTCGTGGGGTCATACACTGCGCTCGTGGCGGCTGGCGGAGCGGCTGGGAGCGAGCGAGCGCTTTGCACCGGAGCAAGTACTGGATATCCACTACGACGCGGTCAATCCGGCGCGGCGGGAGATCGTGCGTTTCGGTTACTATATGCGCGATGAACTCGAGTACCAGCTTGGGGAGGGGGCTGCGGCCGCCCTGGCGTATTTGGAGCCGTGGTACGCCGCGGGATCAGCGCAGGATTTGACGGTGCAGGGGGCCGAGCTCGCTTTGCATATAAACCTGTTTTTCCGCGCCGGCAATACCGACCTGGCTGTGCAATTCGGCGGTGGGGAGACTGGATTGATCGGATTTCTGCGCTCGCTAGGTGCGCGTATAGACGCAGGCAGCGCTGCGTTTTCGGAAGAAGAATTGACGTATGTCGAGCGGACGCTCAGTGCGGCATGGGCAGCGGCGGAAAAAAACTACGGACGCGATAGATCGAATTGGCCGCAAAGGGCGCGGGAGGCGGTCACTGAGCAGCGTCTGGGGTATTTTACCGGTTTGCACGGCTTCCCATCGCTGGATCCATTGCGCGACCTGGCGCTGCCGGCGCTCGAAACGGTCGATGGGGCGACGATCCGTTCGCAAAAGGCTCAGGCCTATACCCAGTTCGTGTCCCTGGACGATGTGGACCGGGCGCAGAGCATACTGCCGATGGGCAATAGCGAAGACCCGAGCAGTCCTTTTCATCTGGCCACGCGCGATTTATGGGCTCAGGGCGCTCTGCATCCGGCGCCGCTCTCGCGCAGCGCCGTCGCGGCGTTTGCCGTTGATACGCTGGTTCTGGAACCCGACCGCTCAACGGCGGTGGAGGAAGCTGCTTTCGCACCGCCAGATTTTGCGCTGGCGCAGAATCACCCCAATCCATTCAATGCTCAGACGACGATCGAGTATCGCTTGCCGGAGGCGGCCGGGGTTGAGATGACGATTTACACCGTCGGAGCTCAGGTATTGCGCCATTGGCGGCGCGAGCACGAGGCGGCCGGGGTATATGAGCTGAACTGGGACGGTCGCGACGAAAAAGGGCGCGAGGTTGCGAGCGGGACTTATTTGTATCGCCTCGACGCAGGATCGTTTAGTGCGGAACGAAAGATGACCATAGTGAGGTAGTATGAGCTATTTGGAAGAGTTGTTCTCGTTGGCGGGCAAAACTGCCGTGGTGACGGGTGCCGGTCGTGGTCTGGGTCGGGCGATTGCCGAGGCACTGGGGCGAGCCGGAGCCAGGATGCTTCTGGTGGGGAGAGACGGCGAGCGGCTGGAGGTGGCCAGGAGCGAATTGGCTGCGCTGGGTGTCGAGGCCGAGGCTCAGGTCTGCGATTTGGCTGAGCGCGGTGCGACCGATGCATTGATCGAATTCGTCAAAACCGAAATGGGGCACTTGCACATACTGGTCAACAACGCCGGGCTGACCAGGCCGCAGCCGCTGCTCGAGTACGAGGACGAGGCCTGGGACGAGACTCTGCGCGTCAACCTCGACGCGCCGTTTCGCCTGGCCCGCGGCTTGGCACCGCTGATGCCGGAGGGAGGGTCGATCATCAATATCACCAGCATCGCTGCCGAATTGGGGGCGGGAGACAATCCGGCCTACGGTGCGGCCAAGGGCGGACTCAAGCAACTGACGAAGTTTCTGGCCCACGACCTGGCCGCCCGTCGGCTGCGGGTCAATGCCATCGGGCCGGGCTATTTCCACACCGACATGGGTGCGCTGAGCTGGAATGACCCCGAACGGCGGGCGCAGCGGGCGGCGAGTACGATGGTCGGTCGCTGGGGCGAGCCCGAGGATCTGGCCGGGATCGCCGTCTTGTTGGCATCGGATGCGGCCGGCTATATCACCGGGCAGGATTTTTATGTCGACGGAGGTTGGTTGGCCAAGCTTTAGGTTCTAGGTCAGCGCCTGGACCGCTGCCGCGAGCTGGGCGGGCTTTTTGACGCCCAGGATGGCGCTGGTGATACCGGGGATATTCGCCGTCGTGCGAATGGTGTACTCGAAGAGGCCCAGTCCTTCTTTGCTGGCCTGGTTGCTCAGTGCGGCCAGCGCCTGCACTTTATCGGCGTCCTGCAGTTGCGGTAGCCAATCGGGTTTCTCTGCCGCCCGCGAGTCGGGTGGCGGATTTTCCGGGTCGGTGTATTTGCCGCTGAGCAAACCGCTTTCTAGGATCCGGTAGGGCACCACGGCCAGGTTCTGATCGATACAGAATGGGAGCAGATCGTTTTCGATCTCGCGGTTGAGCAAGCTGAACGCAGGCTGGTGTACGACCGGTAATGGCTCGTTGTGCTCAGAGCAGAGGTCGAAGATCTGACGGGTCTGGTCGACGTCGAAATTAGAAATCGCCCAGTGGCGAATTTTGCCGCTGGTGATCAGCTCGGCGCAGGCGGAGATAGAGAGTTCCAGCGGGGTTTCAGGATCGGGGGCGTGGAGATAGAAGAGGTCCAGGTAGTCGGTGCGCAGGCGCTGGAGGCTGCGCTCGCATTCGCGCAGCAGATGGGCGCGGCTCAGCCCGCGGTCCTCGGGCCCGGGGCCGACGGGATGGCCGGCCTTGGTGGCCAGCACGGTGCTCTCTCGCCGCCCGCGCAGCGCTAGGCCTATATATTCCTCCGCCACGCCGCCGGGCGAGCCCAGGGTGCGGGTATAGCCTTCGTACATATTAGCGGTGTCGATAAAGTTGATTCCGAGGTCCAGGGCGGCGTGGATGATGGCGCGAGCCTCCCGTTCACCCACGGGGGTGCCGAAGGTCATGGTGCCCAGACAGAGGGGAGAGACCCGGAGATCGGTACGGGGGACGGGGCGCAGTTTCACGCTCAGTGCGTTCCGGCCCAGCGCACACCCCGGGTCATCAGTTTTTGCATACCGGGTCGGGTGAAGGTGTCTGGTCCATGGCCGAGGGCGGTGTAGAAGACCCTGCCGGCGCCATAGGGCTTGGTCCAGGCCACGGGGTGCGGCTTGTCGGCCCATTCGGCGGTGGCCAGGATCTGGATTTCGGGGAACCAGGCCGACATATAGATCTCGTCTTCGACTTCGAAGTCTTCCGCGGCGTCGGTTATCGGATGGGTTGCGTCGGTTATATGGACCGTAAAGGTCAAACCCGGCGGGTGCCAATTGGCGTGGCCGCCGAGCAGATCAACCGCCCGGGCGCCGATATTCCAGCCGGTGCCGTGGATGCCGACCAATCCCTTGCCGCCATCTACGAAATTCAGCAGCGCGTTTTCCTGGTCTGCGCTGAGCTCGGCTTCCCATTTGACGGAGCCGTCGTCTTCGCGCACGGGGCGGGTGAAGCCGGTGCCGAAAACGCAGACGTCGAACTCGTCTAGCCCCGAACTGAGAATCTCCTTCCGGTCCACGAGCTCCACATCGAGGTCGTCTGCGGTGTCGAGAAACTGGTGAATCAACGGTGCGCTTTTTTCAAATCCGTGATTTGGTCCTGAGAGGACTAAGACTTTCATAGGGTCTCCTTTGTTGGAGCAGTGGGGTGTGTCGCTCCCAGCATACGCAACGGTCAGGTAGGGGTCAATAGCGGGACGCTGAGATTGTATGCATCGCCTGGCCAAGGCCGAATGAGTGCTGCGCTGGCGCTAGGGATGTGCACGCCATCCATCAACGATACTATCGACGCTGAGTGTTTCCGGTACCTGGTTCAAATAGTAGCGCGTATGATTGCCTTGAAATCCGGGCGAGTGTTGGAGTTGCGAGGCCTGCAGCGCATCATCTACGGGTTTGAAACGCGCCCAGAGTGCTGCGGCGTCTGCGATTGAAAAGCGCTCGGCGATGGGTCGGCCCCACTGCAGTGTCATCGGATGCATGCTGGTGGCATAGCGCTGATCCTGGTCGGGGAGTTCGGCGAAATCGGGGCGTTTCAGGTGGTGAATACGGCGGGCAGCTTTGCTCAGGAACAAGGTCGATTGAAGTTGGCCTTTGGGACCGCGGCCCGGGTGCAGGGTATCGAGTGCGGCGCGGTAGGCTGCGCCGTCCTTTTGCAGCGCTGCGCGCAAGGCGGCTTCGGTTTGGGAGAGTTTTTGCCGACTACGCCGTTCCCAGCGGGTGAAAGCTTCCCGAGCGGCGGGCGAGAGCTGTGCGAGGTAGCTCAGGTCCGGGTAGTAAGTGAATTCAGAGAAGCCGCCGTGGATAGTGCGGCGCAACCGGGTGCTGTACTTGCTGCCCCAGTGCAGGATCGGCAGAATATAGGCCACGCCATCACCGGCTTTGAGGTGGGTCTGGACCCCGTTGGCCAGGGGCGCGCGGTTGTCTGCGGCGAGCTGCCGGTCTTCGTCGTCGCTGTTGCGGCGGAGATGGCTTTGGGGCACGACCCACAGGACGTCGTCGTCGTAAAGTGGAATATTCCACTGCACATAGCGCGGGCCATTCTCGACGATATCGTCGGCGTAGCTCTGGAGCGGGGCGCAATAGGGTGGGTAGAAATCGCGGTGCCAGCGGGCCGGCCCGTGGTCGCGAACGGGGTTGCACATCATCATCATCTCGGTGACAGCGGCGTCTTCCACTCCCAGTAATTCGCTGCAGATTCCGTGCAGGTTTTCGGATTGCCAGATTTCGATGCAGAGGGCGGTCTGCGCATCGATTTGCGCGCCCATATTGTGCAAGTGCAGTCGGGGTTGTGCGGCCGTTTCCCATATGCCGCCCGGAGGGTCTTCCGGCTTGCGTTGGCGCGCCCAAACCGCTCGTTGGCGCGCGACCATTTCTTCGCTGGCGTGTCGTAGTGCATCGAGTTTTTCCGCGGGGATGAGATTGCGGACGATGAGGTAGCCTGCTTCGAGAAATTGATTTCTGTCGATTTGCATTAAAATCGCGTAGCCTCCCATTCGGCAAACGGGGGTTTCAGATCCCATTCGGCGGCGATTTGCTCCAGGAGCGCGCGGTGTTCATCGCCAAGGGGGATTCCCCGTTCTCTATTCTCTTTTTCCCAGGCCCACTCGTAGCCCCCGGAGAGTTCGCTGCGATCCATTCCCGGTACCGGAGTCATATCGCGTGCCGAGGCGACATACTGGTCGACCTCTGCTTGGATCTGGCCTGCGGGCATGAGGTGGGCCGTGTCGAAGACGGCGATGAAAGATCCCTGGTTTGAGATCCAGGGTCCCTGGCTGCAGGCTTCCAGGTAGATTCCCGCAACGGCTCCCCCAAGGACCTGGATTAAATTGCTCAAACCGAAAGCTTTGAAAAACGCACTGGGATTCTCGCCGAAGTGCTCCTGGTTAAAGCCCATTATACCACCCGCCATATCCAGGATCAGCGGCGGTTGTTCGCCAGTGGGCACGCCGATGCTCAGCGGCGATGAGGAGATCGTACTGTAGATCGGGTCTTGCGATTGGTGGGTCTTGCGATGGTTGGAAACGGCCAGGCCGATACAGCCGTGGCTGACGGCGAGGCGGGTGTAATTGCCTGCGGCGCCGAAGTGATGGTGATTGCGCGTGGTCAAGACGGCGCTGCCAGATTTCTTGGCTTTGGCGATAATTGCTTCGGTCCCGCGCCAGCAGGTCGGGTAGCCCAGGCCCCCATCCCCGTCGAGGACCAGGGCGCCGGGCGCTTCGTGTACGATTCGGACTTGCGGTCGGGGGTTGATGCCCCCGGCTCGAATCTGCGCCAGGTACTCACTTATCTTGTTGGTGCCGTGGCTGAAGACGCAGCGCAGGTCATTGGCGGTCAGGGTCGTCCCGAGCAAGTGGGCATCCTCGTCACTGGTGCCTGCGCGTTCGAAAAGCGAGGCGATAAAGGCCTCCATCGCTTCGGCGGGCACCCGGATGCCGTGTTCGGGGGGGATATTGCGTCGTTGGCGCAGCTTGTGTTGCAGGTTTTCGTCGTTGTCGGTTGATTTCATCGTTTTTCGATTTTGGGCCAGTGGTGGTTTTGGGGGTCGAGAATTCGCGTGGGGGCGAAGTAAGCGGCCGGGTAGTCGTCGGGTCCGTCGAGGCCGAGGATTTTTTGTACCAGATGGCGGGCGCCGTTGAACGAGACGGCGGTGCCCGAACCGCACATGCCGCCGATGAGGTATTGGCGCTTGTCGTCGATGAGGCCGACGATCGGGAATTCGTCGGCGGTGAAGCCGGGAGTGCCGCTCCACTCATGGGTGATTTCGATCGGATCTGGATCGAAGTAGCGGTGCATTTCACCGATCAGGAATTTGGTGATAAAACGCGAAGGCTGGTTTTTGCCGGCCAGGTGATAGGGCAGCTGGGTGGAGTCGGAGCCGATCATGACGCCGCTGCCGTGGCGGCCGAAGAAGCCGCGTTTACCACTGAGTCCGATGTGTTCGCGCATGCTTGCCGGACCGCCCTGGCCGAAGGCGGCCTGGGTTTGGACCGGGTGGAGTTTGCCGCGGTACTGAGGATGCAGGATCGCG
The DNA here is from genome assembly GCA_964520345.1 of uncultured Gemmatimonadaceae bacterium. Classification (GTDB taxonomy): domain Bacteria; phylum Latescibacterota; class UBA2968; order UBA8231; family UBA8231. The sequence goes on from CAZFMY010000026.1 coordinate 65,883, forward strand.
GTGTAGGACTCGGTGGCGTTGATGACAAAGCGAGCGCGGATGGTGCCGCGTTCGGTTTGCACCGCATAGTCCTCGCCCTGGTCGGTGATGGCGAGGACCCGAGTGCGCGAATAGAGTTCGACATGCGGAGTGGCGATCGCCGTCCGCAGCAGCGACCAGACCCATTTGGCCGGATGGAAGCTGGCGGCGCGGCGCGAGAAGCCGGCAGGATCTTCGACCCGCATCCCGCCCTTTTCCCGTACCGCTTCTGGCGGCAGCGAAGCCCAGTCGTCGAATCCAGCTGCAGTACCGGCTTGAATCGAAGCCTCCAGTCCCGCCTGGTCGGCCTGGTCCCGGGCCTGAATCCAGCCATTGCGCGCGTACTCGCACTCATAGCCTTCACTGCGCACTGTCTCTTCGATGAGATCGGCATTTTTGTAGGCGCTCTGGGCGTAGCGGCTAGCGAATTGTTCGGCCAGCCTGGCGCGATCGGCCGGGGATAAATCGGCGCGGACCTGGTCGAGGTAGGGGCGAACGGTGTCGCGCACCATCGCGAAGTAGCGGCCCATGACCACCAGTCCCTCGTTGCGGCCGCTGGCCCCACAAGCCGGGTCGTCCATCTCCAGGATCGCCATGTGTCCCTGTCCAGCCTTGGCCCAATGGTAGGCGCAGCCGGCGCCGGTGAAACCGGCGCCGATGACGACCAGATCGACGCGTTCGGGGAGTGCGGCTGCGGGGTTGTCGTCCCAGGGATGGTTGGCGAGGGGGTTGCCGGCGGCCAGCCAGATCGGGGTTCGCGAGACCGGGCGGGCGAAGCGCGTAGATTTGAGGGCCCTGGGGATGGCGACAAAGGATTGGTGCAGGACCCAGATCAGGAATCGGGCCAGGCGGATGGGGAATGAAACGCCGGGAATGAGGGTATTCATAAAGGTACGAGCGGCGCGCAGGTCGTGGCGGCGCAGCCCCAGAACCAGACCGAGGACGGTTTTCACGGCAGGGCTTTCCAGCGCCAGACCGGTGCGCGAGCATAGCTGAAACGCACTTTTTCACCGGGTGCCAGAGCAAAGGTCTGACCCGCGCTGAGCTCGGATTCGATCGTCATGCTCTCAGGTGCTCGGGGTGGAGGTGTGGGTGGCGCCGGGCCGCGCAGATTATCGACCAGGCTCAGGTTGTGGGGGTTGTTCTGCGGGGTGGAGCCTGTGTCGGCGAGTTGCCAGCGGACGACCTCGCCCGGATCGATGATAAAGACTTCTACCGCATAGCTCGTATCGTTGATGGCCCAGGTTTCTGTGGGCGGGACTGGGGGAGTCGGCACCGCCAGACCGACCGGCCAGCCGGGTTCGACCCGGTTGCTGGGGATCGCGGCGTTGTTGGTGATGCC
>CAZFMY010000027.1:0-67144 GCA_964520345.1 uncultured Gemmatimonadaceae bacterium
ACCCCAGCGCGCAGATAAGTGAAGAGTGCCAATGCCAGGTGGCAGAAGGCGATGGTGATGCAGGGGCCACCTAAGAGAGGCACCAGGCGGCGGAGTTTATGTTGCAATCCGTGGGAGGACCGTAAAAGGGCGTAGCATTCGACGCAGAGATAGGTGGCGAGGGTATAGATGAAGGTTTCGAAACTCCACAGGGCGGCAAGGCCGACTAGAGCATAGACGGTTATTCGTACTCGTGGGTTGTTTGGGTTGCGGCCAGCCAAAGTGGCCAGCAGCACATAAGGTATCGCAAAACGCAGGGGGCCGGTGGAGGGTAGGGTGTACTCCTGGCTGTAGTAGGTGGCTGCTATTGTAAGAATTAGAGCTGTGATGGCTGCTGGTCGTGATTCAAGAACATGTTGCATGAGCAGGTACACCAGCGCATATTGCGCGATGAGCAACGTGTTGAGGACTAGTGAGAAACCCTGGTAGTTGAGCGGGATAGGAAGCAGTTCGAAAATCAGGGCGACAAAATACACTACGCCGACGCCGTACTGGCAGTTGATATCGACGAGCATAGTCTTGCCGTTTAAGATATCGTTGATCGGGCCCAGATAGTAATTGTAGTGGTAGGGATCGATGGTAGGTGTGATGTCAAGGATGCAGAGGGCGATAGCGAGGAGTATTGCGCAGTCGATGGCGACGGGGGGGATCTGCAGGGGGACTGGGGTTTGGCGAGGGGACCAGGGTATTACGATGAGCGCCAGGGCCAAGGCGGCGTATAGTATCCAGGGGTTGGGCTTGGGATTGAGATAGGAGCCTAATGAACGCGTCGGATCGGCTTCTTCACCCAGTTGGTACTTTTTCTCAATGAGTTGGATAGGCGATCGTGCCCGGATCGTAGTGTGGAGAAATTGGGATTCGAATTCCGCGATGACTTGGCTGGGTTCGATCAACTCCTCTTCTTCGAAGTGCCAGGCCGATAGCCGTGAACCAGTCGATAAATTCCATGGCAGATCTATACGTACTTGGCCCGATATTCTGGATCGCATTTCTATATATAGAGGGCCGCTTATGAGGCTATGGAAATGTGCGCCCTTTTCCATAATGCGGGTGATGCTCCCGCTTTTACCCTCGGGAGGATCGATTTGTATCCAGAATGAGCCGAATGGCAATGGCTCGAGAGGCCCCAAGAAGCCGCTGAAATTAATTCCCACACAGAGCGCGGCGATCGGTAATGAGGCATAGGCAACCTTCTCCCGATATCCGACTAGAGAAGGGGCCCAGCGGTTGAGGGCGAAGAGGACACATAGGTTTATCAGCGGCACCAGCCAGAGGAGGGGGCCTAGCGCCTGGGGTCCTGAATCGTAATCGTATAGCCAGAGTGGTGAGAAGTTATAGGTGCAATAGCCTATCCAGCACAGGGCGTTGAAAGCCAGCAGTATCAGGTAGAACGACCCGGTATCTGCATAGCGTGTACACTTGAGATGGGCTATGAAGAGGACGATGGCAACGCTGGCCGGGGGAATCAACGGCCAGCCGATTATGAAAATTCGCCATTCTTCGGCTTCAGAAATTCCTTCGGACGAGAAGAAGTATATTAGGCCGGCAAAGAGATAGGCACCGTATACGAAGCAGAGCAGGACAAAGGGCAGCGGTGCGGTACGCGCCTCCGTCAGAGCATTTGCCAGCTGCTGCGAAAACGTATTTGGCGCTGTTCCGGATTCAGGCAAAAAACTGCGGATAGGGTTTGCCTTCCGCCTCGCGTTTAACCAGGCACATCAGCTCCATGGTATGGTAGTCGCCCCACATTGCCGACTCGCCGCAGGGGATCTTGCGTCCCCTGGGGATATAGTCCCAGCCATTGGGGCGGTGATAGATCGCGTGGAGGGTGATGCCCTGGTGTTTGGGGTCGGTTGACATATAGGGCTCGGCCAGGAGTGCGCGGGCGATAGTGAAGGCCGCGGCGCGGTAGCGGTTGCCTCTGGCCTTGTCGCCTTTGGCCAGGAAGTAATTGCCCAGGCGCAGGTAGCCCTGGCCGGAGATGGCGGCGGCCGAGCTGTCGAGTGGTTCTATATCGTTGTAGGGGTCGGAGGGTTTGCTGGTTATTTTGCCGAATGAGGCCACTCCAGGTGCACCGGTGTCCCAGAAGGGGATGCCATCGGCGAAGCTCTCGGCGATGTGGAATTCGGCGGTGGCGATGGCTGCCTTTTCCATCATCTTGATCAGTGTGCGCTTAGAGCCGAAGGGTTTGAGCTCGGAGTCTTTGAGCACGGTGAAGTACTCGAGTTGTTCGGCGTAGCCTGTGAGCACCCAGGACAGGCCGCGGGTCCAGGTCGAGAACGGGGTATAGCCCTGTTGGGTGCTGGGGCAGCGGTACTGGCCGTCGTGGGTATTGAAAATCGATTCGTGGACTACGCGTCCAGGGACGTCCCAGACGTCGCGCCCCTCGCCGTAATAGACGTTGAAACGGGCGTTGGTGATGGCGTGTTCGACCAGGCGGCCGAGAAGACTGATGGCCTTGTCGCCCTCGCCCATCAGCACATGACCGAGTTGGTGCGCGGTGCCCAGGATCCGCAGCGAGCGCATGGTGTCGGAGAAGAGCGAATGCGGGCCGTTGAAAGAGTGAATGAAACCGGTGCCATAGGCGGTTTCGGTCCAGCGGGCAGCCTGTACCGCGCCCGAGAGCTTGATGGCCAGTTCGTAGAACTCGAGTTCGCGCTGGTCGTGGGGGATCCGGCCTTCGAGGATCAGGCGGCGCAGATTGCCGTAGGTGGAGAGGTTGTTGAAGCCGTGATCGTGGACGCCGACGTGCGAGACATGCGGAGCCATCTGGGCGATGGTGCGCTCGCGGCCCAGTTCGAGGAAACGCTGGTCATCGGTCATGTCGTATTGCAAGATCGCAGAGCCGTATTGGAAGCCCTGTGTCCACTCGGTCCAGCCGCGGGTGGTATAACGGCCTTTCTGTGTGAAGACCGGGGTGCCGTGGTCGGGATTCCATTTCTTGTCGAGGTCGAGGATTTTGGCGGCGGTGAGATCGAGGAACTTGTCTATGGCGGGAAGAAGTTTCTTGGCCTTGAGGTGCCGGTCTGGTTTCACTTGTTTGCTCCTTTGTCAATAGTGCGGAAAGATAGGATGGGTAATGGTTGAGGTCAATAATGGATCTAATAGTGGTTAGTGGTGAGATGGTTTGTTAGTTTTTGCAGCGAATCTGGCGATTGGTGTCTACCAGGGTCTATCCCCGGCGCTTACTACTGCCTTCGCCTCATATTCTCTGAAGGTCTTGAGTGAAATCATGGAAATTGAGAGTGGTTCGTGGGATAGTCCTGGCGGACCTCAGGTCTTGGAAAAACCAAAGGTGATATCGCATGAGTATAGTGGAAGAGGGCATCGAGATCAGATTGAAAGAGGAAGAAGGCATCGGACGTGTGGCTTGGCCGTTGACCAGAGGTGTGCCGCTGGCACAAGGAGCCGTGATGGATGTCTCGGGTCTGTGGCTGGCGGACGGTGAAGGGAAGGTAAAGGCGGCCCAATTTAAGGTGCTGGGACGCTGGCCGGATGGGAGTGTTAAATGGGTCCTGGTGGATTTTCAGGGAGATGTGGAAGCGGGCGGAGAGGCGGTCTACAGGTTGAGATACGATGTCGGTAAAGAGTCTTTGGAGTTCAGCGGCGTGAAGGTCTCAGAGGATGGGGATCGCATCGAGGTGTGCACGGGACCGCTGCGTTTTGGCATTGGCAAAAGGACCTTTGCACTTTTCGATGGAGCAGAGTTGGGCCAGCGAGACCAGGGGCGGTTTGTCCCCGAGGTGGAGGTTGTGGCTCGGGGCGGCGGAGATGCCTGGGCGCGAGTTTCGGAGTCGGAATTTCTCGGCGGGACCCAGCGTCGTATCTACGGAATGGGGGGGGAGTGTCTGGCTTCCGCAGGGGTGGAGGAATATGCAGTGGAGGTAGAGGAGGCTGGACCGCTCAAGGTTGTGGTCTGCTGTCGGGGAGCGTATGAATCGACAGCGCCGATGCACCACTATGCGGGCTATCGGCCGCTGCGCTTTAGAACCCGGATCTACGCTTATGCCGGAAAATCGCAGGTGCGGGTGGTGCATACAGTGATTGTCAGTTCCAATCCGCGTGAAACCGAAGTGGAGGAATTGGGACTGAGGGTGCCGCTGGTGACGGAGGACGAAGGACGTTGTCTGCTGCAGGCGGGGCGGGTGATGGAAGGGGCGTTGACACCGGGCCGCTACGCACTGCTTTCGCAGCGATTGGATAATCATTTCTGCTTGGAGGAGTACGAGGGAGTCGAGCGCGTGGTGCGCGCGGAGGGGGAGCGGGCCGGCGGATGGATTTGCGCGGAGAATGGCCGTGCTGGGGTTGGGGTGGCTTTGCGCTATATGGCCGAAGAGTATCCCAAGGCGCTGGGTGTGGGGGCTAAGGGGATCGATATCTATCTGTGGCGCGATCCGCACGGCGAGCGGTTGAGCATGAAGCGCTATGCGGAGGAAGTGGCCTGGCACGAAGGCGAGGGAGTCTATGCCGATGGCACTGGAACGGCCAAGAGCAGTGAGTTTTTCGTCGATTTCTTTCACGCGGGCAAGGCCGATGGGGAGCAATTGCAGGCGCTTTTGCACCAACCCCAGATCAGTGTAGACCCGGCCTGGGTGGCGCAAAGCAGAGCGGTCGGTGAGTTGGCGACTGACGCGAGTTTCCCCAAGTCAGATCGCATGCTGAGGGGCTTTGTGGCGTGGATGAAGGGGCATATAGAACGCTATCGCTGGAATGGCTTCTTCGATTGGGGCGATGTGATGGCCACCTGGGAAGAAGCGGCCGGCGGGTGGCGCTTCAAGGGGCGCTGGGGCTGGTGCAATAGCGAATGGGATCCTCGGCACGGCGTGTGGTTGCAGTATCTGCGCACTGGTGCGGGGCACTACTACGACCTTGGCGAGGCGATGACTCGCCATTCGCTGGATGTCGATACCTGCCATTATCATCCGTTCAGACCCTATATGGTCGGCGGCTCTTTTCGCCATAGCATGGATCACTTCGGAGACGAGCCCTGTGCTTCTCACACCTTCATCGATAACTGGGTAGACTATTACTATCTGAGCGGAGATGAGCGAGCATTCGAAGTGCTGCGCGAAGCGGGGGAGTTTTTTCTGCGCTATCGCTGGAGCGAAGACCCGCGCTATAGTTTCAGTCTTCGCTCGATCGGCAATGTGCTGCGGGGCCTGATCTATCTCTACGAACTGACGGCGGAGGATCGCTTCATCCGCCGCGCCGAGGAGGTCTACGACGCTATCGCTCGCGGTCAAAGTGAGGACGGCAGTTGGCATAAGCGTTTTCAGATAAGCACGGAGGACAAACTGCCCGATCAGGGTCCCTACGGCATGGCCACCGAAGGCACGACGACGGCGGTGGAGATGGGTACTGCGGCCCCGTTTAGCGACGAAGAGTATATGGCGCTGGGCGGTAGTTTCGGTCAGCTGAAGCGGATTTTGCCCTACGAAGAGCAAAAGGGCTACCAGACGCATTATTTGATGATAGGATTGGAGCGATTGCATCGGTTGACCGGGCGAGAGGACGTGGCCGAAGTTTATCTGCGAGCAGTCGATTGGTTTTGTGGTGGCAAGGGGGTTTTCGATGCGGACTTCGCTTGTGCGCAGAGCTATCATGGAGTGCTCTGCGGCGAGTTGGCCTACGCCTGGCGACTGACAGGAGAACGGAATTATCTCGAGGTGGGCCAGAAAGTCCTGGCTAATCTGATCGAACGCCAGAATTGGAGCGACAATCCCGACTACCGCGGTGCGGTGGATATGCATCCCACTGCGCTGAGTCTGATTTTCTTTGGCGTTCCCTTCTTGTTGGGAGCGTTGGAAGAGGCTGGGCTGGGGGAGGAATAAGATGGCCGAGCGTCCGAATATCGTGCTGATAATGACCGATCAGCAGCGCTTTGATACCATCGGCGCCTGGGGTTATGACCATATGACGACTCCGGCCCTAGATCGTTTGGTGGGGGAAGGACTCTCCTTTCGCCGCGCTTTTTGTCCCGGGGCGACCTGCGTGGCCTCGCGTGCGGCTATTTTCACCGGTATGTATCCGCACAACACCGGCGTTTACAGTTTTGATCACTGGGCCGATCACCGCAACTGGGTGCAGGATCTCAACGACGCTGGTTATCATTGCGTCAATATGGGCAAGATGCACTTTAGCCCGCGCGATGTGGCCGGAGGTTTCCACGAGCGGGTCATCGTCGAGAATCCGACTTCCAAGCATCTCGACCTCGGTGGAGCCGACGACGATTGGGGTCGTTTCTTGCGGATTCACGATCAGCAACGGCCCAATGATCGCAACAAGACCGATCCTGCGTGGCTGGAAAAATATCAGGGCGTGCCCTGGCATCTGGAAGAGCGTTTCCACTCGGATGTCTTTATCGGCGATTCGGCGCTGAGCTGGATCCGCGATTATCGCGGTCGGGGACCGTTCTTTCTGCAGGTGGGTTTCACCGGTCCACACGAGCCCTGGGATCCATTGCCCAGGCACCTGGATCTCTACGAGGGGCGGGAGATGCCGCCACGGATTTTCCGCGACGGGGAGTTGGAGGACAAGCCCCCTCAGCACGCGGCTCATAAGGAGATGCATGCGACGACCGGACACGAGTCAGTGATCGATATGTACTCGCCGAGCGAAGAGGATATCGCTCGGATGCGGCGGCACTACTATGCCAAGATCACCACCGTAGATGAGCAGCTGGGGCAGATCGTCGAGGCACTGGAAGAACGGGGTTTACTCGAAAATAGCCTGCTGATTTTCTGCTCCGATCACGGCGAGTTGTTGGGAGATCATACGCTGGCCTACAAGTGGCTGATGTACGATCCGATCGTGCATATTCCACTGATCGTGCGCGATAGCCGCCATGAGGATTCAGCTGGCCAGGAAGTGCAAGATCTGGTTTCGCTGATGGACCTGGGGCCGACGATCCTGGCGGCGGCGGGAATCGAGGCGCCGAGTTATCTGGAGGGACGTTCATTGATGCCCTATCTAGAAGGTGCGGACGCGAGTGTTGCGCCACGGGAGTGGGTGTTTTGCGAGGATAACTATCAGGTGATGATGCGCGGTGAACGGTACAAGCTCGTCTACTATATCGGTCAGGAAGCGGGCGAATTGTACGATTTAGAGCGCGATCCCCACGAGTTATGGAATCTCTGGGATAGCTCTGAAGATCTGGAATTGAAGAATCGGCTAGTGGCCTGCCTGCTGCGCTGGTTGGCATCCAGTACCTACTACAATGCCGGCTACCGCCGCCAGCGCACTCGCCAGTATGGAATGCGCTGGCCGAGCCCGGAGGATGCCTTTCTGCACGGGGGACGGGGTCGGCCAGGACCCCGCTCTTTCGATCTTTAAAATGCGATGAACACGGGTGTGTTGTATCGAGTGGCGATAGTACTCTGTCTGCTGTTCGGGGTGGGGTTGCGCTTTATCGGGTTGACGCGGGGGGCGAGCGATTTTGCCCCGCATACCGGAACTGAATATTACCATTTCCATCCCGACGAGGGGACGCTGGTTCGGACTGCCAGTGTTGTGGTCGATCCTTTCGATCCGCCCTTTACGGCCTATGGACTCCTGCCGGTATACGTTTTGCGCGGAGCACTATGGGTGCAAGGTCTGGAGGCTCCGGATCTCGGGCGGGTGGAAGAGCGGCAACGCGTTTTTGTGACAGCCCGCTTTCTCTCCGCGCTACTCTCAAGCCTGGTTCTGGTAGCGACCTGTTTGCTGGGGGCGAGGTCCGCACTTGCGCTCGGGCGCGGGCCGACGCTCTTGGGGTTGGCCTTTATATCTTTCGCGCCGGGTGCTATCCAGCAGGGACATTTCTTCATCGTCGATGGAGTGTTCACGACTCTGTCGCTGGGCATACTGCTGCTGATCGCACAGGTGGTGCGGACCGGTGCGCTGCGTTGGTATTTGCTTGCTGGGTTGTTGATCGGTTTGTTGGGGGCGGTGCGTTATAATGGTCTGGCGCTGGGGTTGGTGCTTGCGGTGGGTCATTTTATCAGATCGGGAGAGGGATTCTACGAGCGCTTGCGCAGACCGGGACTCTGGCTGGCGGGGGGCTTGGCGCTGGTCACGGTTGTGGCGTTGCAGCCCTACCTCCTGGTCCATCCTGCGATTCTCACACGTGCTGAAACCAATGCCGACTTTGCGCTATCGCTCTCCTTTGCACGCCTAGAAATCTTGCAGCCCTGGACGCTCGTAGATTTCCACGCGGTGCGCTATTGGGATCATTGGTTCGGGCTCTGGCCCTGGATTTGTGGTTGGCCACTGACGCTGGCGATGATTGCGGGTGCGGGCTATATGGTGTGGTTTGGCACCGGCCTGCAGCGCTTGGTACTTCTGTGGTGCGGATTGTACTTCCTCATCGTTGGAGCGGTGCCGGTCAAGGCGGTGCGGTATATGGTGCCGATCCTGCCGGTCCTAGGTCTGTACACCGGTGTGTTCTGTGCGGCGTTGTGGCGGCGTTGGCGTTTGGTGGGGGTCTCGACGGCGGTGGGGCTTGTGGTGTATGGGGCGGTATATGGTCTGGCTTTTGCCCGCGTATATATAGATGAGGATAGTCGGATCCAGGCCGGTCGCTGGATCGCAGCCCAGGTGCCGGCAGGCCGTCGGGTCGGTCTGGAGGCAGGCGCTTTTAGTCTGCGGGATCTGGTCGATTCGCAGGTGCACCCGCACAGCTTTCTCAATATCTCCGGATTATTTTATGGCTCAAACTATATGCTATGCGGTCAGCAGGTCGATTATATCGGCGATCGCTTGGAAGAGATGGACTGGTTAGCGCTGGTGGAGGAAAATCGTGCGGTACAGTTTCGCTCAGTGCCCGAACTCTTCCCGGTAGTGGAAGATTTTTACGCCCGATTGTTGGCGGGAAATCTGGGTTTCGAGCCAGTGCAGCGTTTTGCGGTGGAGGTTGAGGTAGGGGGATTTAGATTCCCTGGCAGGCTCGCCGAGCCTTCGTTTCTGGCCTACGACCATCCGTCGGTGCGGATTTTCAAACGACGCGAGGAGGTAGTGTTGCAGGAGGCCTTGGCGGCCTGGCGGTCCGAAATAGCCGGAGTTAAGGCTTGTCCCGATCGCTTGCTGAAGCAGATGGCTCAAGTGCTTGAAAGTGGAGCGCCCAGCGAAGCGCTGGGAATAGCTGAGCAGATTCAGACGCGTTATCCGCGCTCGGCTTTGGTGCATTTGCTGGCGGCAGAGGCCCACCGGCACTTGGGGGATGAGATCGGCGCAAAAGCAGCTTATGGGCGCTATTTACCTGAGGCGAGCGAGGGACATGTGCAGTATTCGCCTTTTGCTCACTACGTTCCCGGCGATGCGGCGCTGGCTTGTGCCGAGTTGGGTTTGGAGTCTCTGGCTCTGAGCGTGCTACGGCGTGGTGTAGAAGAGATCAGCCCCCGGGGAGTGAATGGGCCACAGGAGGTGGCAGAGTCGTACTTGAAAGTCGGGCGCTGGTTGGTGGAGCACGGGCATCTCGGACTCATGGAAGAGGCATGCGAACTCTCGCTGAATATTCATCCGCACAAAGCGGCGTACAATGTGCTGGCGGAACTAGCCTACGAGCGCGGGGAATACGAGCGTGCGATTGCGCGATTGAAACGATCTCTGACGCTCGACGAGGCACAGGGCTATGCGCACGCAACACTCGGCAAGGCGCTTCTGGACCACCGTGCGGACCCGGAAATAGCGCTGGGGCATCTAGCGCGTGCCGTGGAGTTGGATCCGGCCCAGAGAGTCGAGTTCGAAAGGTGGATCGCAATGGCGCGTGCCCGGCTTAGTACGGAGCGTTGAGATGTTTTTGCCGGATCGTCGGATCGAGATTGTGCTGGTTGTTGCAATTGCGCTGATCGCGGGGTGGGTGCGTTTCGTCGGACTGACGCGGGGGACCAGCGATTTTGTTCTGTCCGAGGCAAGCAACGGGGGGGTGAATTCTGCATTTTACACGTTTCATCCCGACGAGCAGACACTGATCAATGCGGCGCTGGCCCTGGATTGGCGCAGCCCTATTGATCCACCGCTAACCGCCTACGGTCTGCTCTCGCTTTATATGGCCCGCGCGGCTCTGTATGGAGAACGGACGCTTGATACAGAGCCGGCAGCGCGGTCGAGAATCTACCTGCGGGTACGCCTGCTGGCAGCGTTGCTATCGTGCGCTTTGCCGGCTATGGTGTTCTGGTTGGGCCGGAGGGTCATGGGCATGGGGCCGGCGCTTCTGGCTGCAAGTTTTACGGCCTTTACTCCGCTGGCCATACAGCAGGCGCATTTCTTCACAGTCGATGGAATATTCGCTTTTTTCGCACTGGCATTTTTCTGTGCGTTGAGTTGGGCGCTGGAGCGGCCAACCCGCGTTCGTTATCTGCTGGTTGGCCTGATCATCGGCGCGGCGGCGGCGGTGCGGTTGAATGGAGTACTGCTGGGGCTGATGCTGGTGGTGGGGCATTGCTCCATGGATTGGCGGCAAGTACCGACGCGGTTGAGAGATCCCAGACTCTGGTTAGCGGTGGGCGGGGCGCTCGGCGTGCTTTTGCTCCTGCAGCCCTATCTGCTGCTGGATCCGGGTCGTCTCACGCGCGTGCATACGACCAATGACTTCGCGTATTCTTTGCAGGTGGCACAGGGAGAAGTACTGCGGCCCTGGTCTCTGGTGGATCTGCACACTGTGCCCTATGCGCACTATTGGACCCACCTGTGGCCGCAGAGTGCGGGTTGGCCGCTGACGTGTTTCTTCGCCGGGGGATTGCTTCTGGCGCTATGGCGTCGCCGGGCTGATCCGATGCTGGTCTGGTGCTTGGTGTATTTTGCGCTGGTGGGCGGTTTGCACACTAAACACGTTCGCTACCTATTGCCTTTGTTGCCCTTCTTGAGTCTCTTTGCCGCGGACCTGTGTCGGGTACTGTGGAGTCGGCAGCGTCTGGTTGGAGGGGTGGGTGTGGCACTGCTGGTAGGGTACACGGTGTATTTCGGTTTGGCCTTTAGCGCCATCTATCGGGACGAGGACAGCCGGATCCAGGCCGGACGCTGGATCGCGGCAGAAATTCAGGCCGGATCGCGAATTGGGGTGGAGGCAGGAGGTTTTTCAATGCAGTCGCTTATCTCGGCGCGAGAGTTTACTCGTACTGGCCTCAATATGGGTACGCTCTTTGCCACTCGGGGTTATTTAGGCTGTGCGGCTGCAGCGAATTTCCTCGCCGAACGCGTGCTGACGATGGATTATATCGCCGCCGTAGATGTGAATCGCTATAGACAGTTCAGAGACGCACCTGGAGTCTCGCCGGTGGCCAGTGCGTTCTATCGCCGACTCTGGGATGGGACGCTCGGCTTTGAGCGAGTCCAGCGCTTCAAGGTCTATCCGCATTTTTTGGGGGTGCGTTTTGCAGATGATGCGGCCGAGCCTTCGTTTCTGGGCTACGACCATCCGGCGGTGTCGGTTTTCCGTCGACGTGAAGATGCGGTCGCAGTCTGGGCGGATTGGCAGCGGGAGGTGGTGCGGGATCCGCGCTGTGCCGATGCGGCGCTTGGGGCAGTGGGCGATCTTTTTCACACTGGTGATTGGCCAGAGGTACTGGCGGCAATCCGCAATCTGTGCCAACAATATCCGGACCAGTACAGCCTTCATTTTATCGAAGCTATGGTATGCCACCATCTGGGTGATGTCGATGGGGAGCGGCAGGCGATGGGTCGCTATTTAGAACGAGTTCAGCAGGTTCCCGATCTCTTTCCCTGGGCGACGAGCACAACGCTGCTAGTCGCCGGATTGCCCGATGTGTCGCTGGCTGTATTGCGTCATGGAGCCCAATGGGCTGCGAAACTCGAACCGGGGTTGCGGCATCAGATGGCGAACTCCTTTGTGCTGGTTGGCGGCCAGATGCAGGATCTGGGCTATCTGTCTCATGCGGCTACGGCGTATCGTCTGGCAGTCGATCTCGCACCGGGTGCTGCGACCTACATTGCGCTGGGAATGGTAGAGCATCTGCAAGGACGTGTCGAGGAATCTTCCCAAGCCTATCAGCGGGCGATCGAGTTGGATTCTGCCAATGCAATTGCACGGACGAACTATGGTTGGACTCTCTACCTCAAGGGACGTCCTGCCCAGGCGGAAGAACAATTTCGCCAAGCTTTGGCGCTCGGATCGCAGAGTGCTGCGGCGTTTAATTTGGGTTTGGTGCTATTGGCACAAGGACGGGAAGAGGAAGCGCTGAAGGCGTACGGACAGGCGGTGGTAGCGCACGGCGCAGAAGAGGCGGTGCGGTTGGGGGCGGTAGAAGAGTTGCGCGCAGAGGTGGAACGTGGAGGAGGGGTGGGACGAACCATTTTGCAGCGCTACTGGGATGCGGGGCCCGATTCGTATCGCTGATCTTATTGTGCACTTGACACGATTGGGCCTCTGCGGCTTTTTGTGCGAAGGACCGGAGGTTGATATGATCATTTCAAAAGGGTGTTTGGCAATACCGGTGCCGGAATTTCGGCTCTCGAGTTGGGCGTTGTATGTGTTGGAATCTGGTGGACGAGGACCAGGGGGCCGTAGAGATAGAGGAAGAAGTGCCGCGCGCGCCCGATCTGGTGTCCAGGATTCGCAAGGATCGGTGGTGGCTGCGATAAGAGCGGATCGCCTGTTGAGATGAACGGGGCCGATCTTTTTGCTCAAGGCCTCAAAGTCCGGGGAGTGGAGTGGGTCAGTACCCTCTGTGGTCATGGTCTCAACGAGATTTATGCTGCCTGTTTAAGGGCGGGTTTGCGACTTGTTGATGTGCGTAACGAGCAGACGGCGGCCTATATGGCTGAGTGTGCTGGCCGACTCACTGGTAGGGTTGGGGTTTGTGCCATAAGCAGCGGTGTAGCGCACGCTAATGCGCTGACCGGTGTGCTCAATGCTCACTTCGATGGGGCGCCGATCCTGCTTTTGACCGGGTGCGGCCCTCTGGCGACGGCCGGGATGGGGCATTTCCAGGACTTCGACCAGGTGGAACTGGCAGCGCCGATTTGCAAATACGCCCGGACCCTGAGTGCGCCCGAAAGAATTCTCGATGATCTGCACGCAGCCTGGGAGGCTGCGCTGATGGGGCGGCCAGGTCCGGTGCATCTGAGTTTTCCCATGGATCTGCAGACGGCTGAGGTAGATGAACGTCTGGGGCCGCCCGGTCTCGATAATCCGTCGCTCGTTCCTTGTACCAGAGGTTGTGCTGCACCGCTGCCCACTCTTGTGGACCTGAGGCGGGCAGCCGAATTACTGGCGGCGTCTGAGCGCCCCCTGATCGTGGCGGGGAGTGGTGTGTTTTACGCGGGCGGCGAAGAGCACTTGGCCGAATTTGCCGCAGCCTTTGCCGTACCGGTCTGTGTGCCTATCTGGGATCGGGGAGCGGTTCCGGGGCCGATGGACGAATATCTTGGGGTCGTTGGTGCGGCTAGTGGAGGACCAGATTTTTTGCGCGATGCGGATCTGCTGATCGTATTGGGTGCGGCGGCGGATTATCGCGTGGGGTATTTGCAGGGTGAGGCCCGAGTTATACGAGTGGATCTGGACCCGGGGCGCCGGACTCAGTTACGGCGGGTGGATTTGGAGGTTGCGGCCGATCCGGGACTTTTTCTGGCGCACTTGGAGGATGCGTGTATCGCAGCGCAGTTGCGCGGTTTCGAGGCCTGGCTCGACGAGGCGAAGCGGCGGCGGGACGAGTTTTGCGCGCTGATGTGGAAAGAGCCCAGTTCCGAACAAGAGGACGGACTGCACGCATTGGATATCATCCGTGCTCTGGATGCGATTCTCGATCCGGAGGACGTCGTGGTTGTCGATGGCGGCAATATTGGCCAGTGGTTTCATCAGACGCTAGCGCGACGACGTTACCCAGGCCACTGGTTGAGTTGTGGTGCCAGCGGCGTAGTTGGCTACGGTATCGGTGGTGCTATGGCTGCGCGCTTGCTCTATCCCCGGCGGAGAGTGGTGCTGCTAAGTGGAGACGGGTCTGCGACTTTTAACTTGACCGATTTGGAATGCGCTGCTCGGCAGGAGTTGCCCTTTTTGATGATCGTTGCCGACGACCAGAGCTGGGGTATTACCGAGGTTGGTCACCGAGAGCGCTATGGTCAGGTGATGAGCAGTACGTTGGGGCCGGTGGAATTTGCCGAGGTCGCGCGTGGGCTTGGTGCTGTGGGCACCCGAGTGGAGCGGGCTGACGAACTCGAAGAGATATTGCGCCGAGGTTTGACTGAGCGGGTTCCGGCTCTGGTGCACGTACCGGTAGTTGGTGGTATGCCCACAGCTGGAGATACGTTGAAATAGAGGGTGGGAAGGCGCACCGTTAGTACGCGCTTAGTGCTCGAGGGTTTGGGGTTGCATCATTTATAGCGGTGGGGCCTGGTTCTTATGCGCGGGCTTATCCTTCGTCGCGTACGAGGTTGACGAGGAGTTTGACTGCAGCTTCCGGGTCTACTTTTTCCGTATTAATCGTCAGGTCGTAGAGCAGAGGATCGTCCCAGTCGACCTGATGAAAATTGCGCAGATAGTTTTGTCGCCACTGGTCGTGTTGCTCGACCAGTTTTTGCGCCTGCTCGGTACTGACGTCGCGGTGTTGGATTACCTCTTTGACCCGCATCTCGAGCGGAGCGACAATCTTGATATGACAAGCATCCGGATGATCGGCGAGAATGATCTGGCTGGCCCGACCGACCAGAACCGCCTTGCCGGTCTGGCCGAAGTCCTGCACCAGAGTGGTGATGAGCAATTGGTACGTGCCGCGATCGAGATAGGTGTTGCTGCTGCTGTCGTTTTCGCGCACATAGGAGAACTCGAGTCCGAATTCGGGCGCATAGGCTGCTGCCGAAAGAGGGAAGGTCCCCGGTGCGACTTCGGGAACCAATAGTCTTTTGAGGAAGAATTTTAGTCGTCCTTCGCCCTTCTCGTCGTAGTGCTCGACTTCTTCGACCGAGGTATCGGTAATACTGGCGATTTCTTCGATTAGGTGACGGTCGACCAGTTCGTAGCCGAGCTCAGAGGCGGCTCGTTCGGCGATCCAGTCGCCGCGGCTGCCGATTTGGCGGGCAACAGTGATGACTGTCATAAGCGTATCCTCAGCTTGGAGATAGAGGTCTGATCCAGGTACGGATTACATATTATAAGAGTCAGAGGCCGGGTATGTCAATATTGTCTATCGGGCTCTGTCCCGGTTTGCATCGGGCAGACATAGTGGGTTGAGTATTGCTTATTGCACTTCTGGCCCAATGCGAATCGAATGAGTTTTGATGAGGCAGTAGACCGGATCGCCTGGTTTTAGTTCCAATTCTTCGATTGCTTCAAGAGTGGTCTTGGCTGCTAGTCGTCGCCCGACGTCTATATAGACCAGCTCTTTCCCTCCCACATCAGTGATTTCGCTGATCGTTCCTTTCAAAGCGTTGCGGACGCTGAGGCCCACTGGGCGCTGGCGGGCGAGAATGATATCGTCGGCGCGGATGCCGATGAAGAGGCGGCTACCGGCGGGTTGGTTGCAGTAAGGGATTTTCAGCTCTTGGCCCTGGCAGCGGACCTGAGAGATGCCGCGTTGGGGGTCGGATAAAACGATTTCAACCGCCAGGACGTTTTCGAAACCGTGTTCTTCGACCAGGGGCAGGACTTCGGCGTTGGTCGCGATTTTGAAGAAGTCGCCGTGGGCGACGACTCGGCCTTTGTCAACGACGATGACTTGGCCAGTTAACTCCAGTATCTCGGCGACCGAGTGGCTGACGTAGATAATGGGGATCTCCAACTCGTCGCGAATGTGGCGCAGATAGGGGATGATTCGACTCTTGAGGCCCTGATCGAGCGAGGCCAGGGGCTCGTCCATCAGCAAAAGGCGTGGTGAGGAGAGCAGGGCACGGCCGAGTGAAACGCGCTGGCGCTCACCACCGGATAGATGAGTTGGTCGGCGTTTGAGTAGTGCGCCAATTTCGAGCAGATCGACAATTTGGTTCAGTTCGAAGCGGCGCTCAAGTGCGGGAACCAGGTCGCGGCCGTAGCAGAGGTTTTCTTCGGTGCTCAAGTGGGGAAAGAGCAGATCGTCTTGGAATACGTAACCGATACCGCGTTTGTCGGGAGCAAGGTCGATGTGCTGGGTCGATGAGTAGACGAGTTCGCCGTCTATTTCGATGGTGCCGAAATCTGGCTGGAAGAGGCCGGCGATCATATCGAGCAACGTGGTTTTTCCGGCGCCCGAGGGGCCGTAGATAGCAGTGACCGGATAACGGCATTCGATGTCGACGTCGAGTGCGAAGTGGGCGAGTTGATGTCGCAGGCGAAGGCTCAGCATATCAGCTCTGGTGCAGGCGTCGGGCGGACCACTCGCTGGCGATAAGGGCCAGGAGCGAGAGCGCGATGGAAATCAGCACCAGGCCTAGGGCGCGATCTTCGCCGCCGGGTTGGTTGAGATAGGTATAGATGGCCGAGGGAATCGTGCGGGTCTGGCCGGCGATATTGGCGGCAAAGGTAATCGTGGCGCCAAATTCGCCCAAAGAGCGGGCGAAGGTCAGCAGTGAGCCGACCAGGATTCCAGGCAGGGCCAGGCGCAGGGTTATCGTAAGAAATGTGTGCAAAGGGCCGGCACCAAGGGTGCGAGCGACGCGTTCGAGGCGAGGATCGACGTTTTCGATTCCTAGGCGCACTGCGCGCAGCATCAGCGGAAAGCCGACGACGGCCGAGGCCAGGGCTGCTCCCTTCCAGTCGAAGGCCAACTCGAGACCGATCGCGTCGAGCAAGGGGCCGAAAGTCCCGCGGCGGCCGAAGAGCAAGAGTAGCAGGTAACCCGTGATGACGGGAGGTAATACCAGGGGTAGGTGGCAAAGACCGTCGAGCGCTATTTTGAGTGGGAATTCTTTTCGGGCCAGCAACCAGCCGAGGAGTATGGAGGGAGCGAGGCTCAATAGTACCGCACAAAAGGCCACGCGCAGCGAAAGCCAGAGAATTTGCCACTCCTCAGCGGTAAGCACGTTTTGTCTCGGATATAGTGAAGCCGTGTTTGCGGTAGAGATCGGTGGCCAGATCCGAACGCAGGAATTCGAGCAGACGGCGGGTTGCAGGGGTGGTGCGGCCTTTGACGATGGCCATCGGGTAGGTGATAGGCCGGTGCAACGAGTCGGGTATGGTCGCCATAATTTCGCTCCGGGTGCTCTGGGCGGCGTCGGTGGCATAGACCAGGCCAACTGCGCACTCGCCGCGTTCGACATAGACCAGTGCCGCGCGGACATCTGGAGCGGCGGCGATCCGACTTTTGAGCGCCGGCCACCAGCCCAGGTGTTCCAGGGCTTCGCGGGCGTAGAGGCCGGCTGGGACGTGGTCGGGGTCGCCCAGAGCTAAACGGCCGGAAAAGGAGGTGGGGAAGGCGAAACTCTTCTCGATGCGAATGGGGAAGGTTGCTCCTCGGGAGGCGATGACGACCAGCGCATTGCCGAGCAGGTCGGTGCGACTACCGCTTTCGATGTGGCCCCGTGTCTGAAGGTAGTCCATCCACTCGGCATTGGCGGCGAAGTAAATATCGGCCGGAGCTCCGGCTTCGATTTGTTTGGCCAAGATCGACGAACCAGCAAAGGAAAGGCTCATGCTTGGATAGTGAGGGGCCAATTCAGTGAGCGCCGAGCCCAAGCTGGCGGCGGCGAATACGGTTTGGGCTGGAGCTGTCCTGGTCCAGAGCACAAGCAGCAATGCGCTCAGCATTATAAGTATAAATGCAGATCTAAAGTATTGGTCGGAGTTCGTACTCGTTTTGCAGATGCGGATTGGGGTTATTTGCAGGTTGGTCGACCTCGCCTGCGGCATGTACGCCCGGGTATCCATACCGAGTATGCGATCGTAGTTAGCCATTGGTCCAAAAGCCCTCGAGCGATTCGGCGATGTGGGCGGTATCGCTCACCCGGTGTACGGTGCGCCAATGCGGGGGAAAGAGCTTGCGGTAGCGGCTCTGGCCGAAGCGCCGGTCTACGAGCAGTATCGCCCCGTGGTCGGTAGCGGTGCGGATAACGCGGCCGGCCGCTTGCAGGACGCGATTCATGCCGGGGTAGGTGTAGGCGTATTCGAAACCAGGTATTTCGCGCTGGTCGAAGTAGTGGCGGATCAGGTCGCGTTCAAGGCAGATTTGTGGCAGTCCGACGCCCACAACCACGGCACCGACTAGGCGCTCGCCGACCAAGTCTATGCCTTCGCCGAAGATGCCGCCCATCACGGCAAAGCCCACGGTGGTATCGGGATTATCCTCGTTGAAGACGGCGAGAAAAGCCTCTCTTTCTCGCTCGGACATACCGCTTTCCTGGGTCAGGGTTGCGATTGCGGGATTTGCTTCGACAAAGCGTTCGACTACTTCATCCATATAGCGGTAGGAGGGAAAGAAGGCCAGGTAGTTGCCCGGGCGCTGGTGGATGAGGTCGGCGATCAATTCGGCGATATCGCTGTACGTTTCGCTGCGTTTTTTGTAGGTCGTTTCGATGTGGTCTGCCAGGAGCAGGCGCAAGTTGTCGGGTGGGAAAGGTGAGGGCAGTTGCAGCATTCCATCTCCTTCTTCGCCACCGAGCAGGTCGCGGAAATAGTCGAGGGGCGAGAGGGTGGCCGAGAAGAATACAGCGGCACTGCCGCGTTCGAGGGCCCGGCGGATATTTTTGGATGGATCGAGGCAGAAGAGCCGGAAGTATACCTCCTTGTTTTCTTTCTCGGCATAGGTGGTATAATGTTCGTCGAAGAGTTCGGCGATCCGTTCGAAGCCCAAGGCCCGGAAATAGAATTCGATCAAGTGGTCCCAGAACGGGAGAGCGCTTCCTTGTGCGAGGACTTTTTCCGCAGCTTTTAACGCGTTGTGTACCAGCGCTATCAGGTCGGTGGAGAGTTTTGGGTCAATCCAGGATGAACCATCCCCTTCCTTCTCGACCTTTTTGCCGAGTTTGACGAAATAGCGATTGAGTGCGTCGAGCTTCTTGCCGAGGTCGGGGTGGGTCTTGCCGACCTGGCGTTTGAGTCCCAGGATTTCGCTCTTGTAAAGTGTGGCTGAGAACATTTCGCGCGCCCGATCGACGAGGTTGTGCGCTTCGTCGATGAGCAAGGCGTATTCACCTTTCGCATCCTGGAAGAAACGCTTGAGGAAGGCTCGTGGATCGAAGACATAGTTGTAGTCGCAGGTAATGATATCGGACCAGAGTGAGAGATCGAGCGAGAATTCGAAGGGACAGACCTTGTGTTTTTGCGCGTGTTCCTCGATGCGTAGCCGGGTAAAGGCATCGTGGGTGAAGATATCTTCCAGGGCATCGTTGATACGGTCGTAGTAGCCCTGGGCGAACTCGCATTGCTCGGGGTCGCAAGAACTGCCTCCGTTGGGTTTGAAGCAGATCTTGTCGCGGGCCGTCAGGGTTAGATTCTTGATGCGTGCCCCTCTTGCTCGGATTTCATCGATCGTTTTTTCGACGACGGTACGGCCCACGGTTTTGGCCGTCAGGTAGAAGATCTTTTCGGCATGACCCAACGCAAGGGCTTTTAAAGCCGGAAATAGGGTCGAGACCGTCTTGCCGATTCCAGTGGGAGCCTGGATGAAGGCGCGTCCCTGGTTCTCGATGGCGCGGTAAGTGGTTACGGCGAGATCGCGCTGGCCTGGTCGGTACTCGGCGAAAGGGAAGTCGAGAGCTTGAAGCGAGCGATCGCGCTCAACGCACCACTGGTGGTAGATTCGCGCCCAGTGCAGGTAGCGCTCGACGAGGTCGGAAAAGAACGCGGCGAGTTCATCGAGCGAGAAAGAGCGGCGATCTTCGTATAGCTGCCAGGTTTCGAGCTGCAGGTAGGTGAGCTGGACATCGATGCAGTCGAGGCCACTTTGTTCGGAGACGATAAAGGCGTAGACCTTGGCCTGAGCCCAGTGTGCGGGGTTTGCGGGAGGGAGTTCTTCGAACTCGGCTTCGGTGGTCTTGATTTCCTCGATGAGGACGGTATCGCCTTCGGCGAGCAGTCCGTCTATGCGACCGCTTATTTCGAGGGTGATCGCCTCGGTGTCGACGAGGTAGGAGACAGGGACTTCCGACTGGTAGCCGGCGGGTCGAGCCCGCTGGACCTTCTGATGTCCGCGAGTGCCTTCGATCATGCGATCGGGTTGGGCGAAGCCTCCAGAGACCAGATCGCCTGAGCGCAGCACGAAACCGATGAGTTCGCGGACCGAGGTTTTGAGCAGGCGTGGGGGCATGGTAGACTCTAAGAAAGATATGATATATTTTAAGCGGCGCCATCGCTTAAATTTGCGTTTGAATATGGGACGAGAGGATTTTTCCAGTCCATATTTGGTAATTCGGTGATGATAACCGATGTACTATTTTTCAGGGTGATACGGATTGAAATTCGTTCGGTAGTTTTTTTCGATCCTGGGAGCGACTGAGCTCTCGTTGGCGATGATCTCCCCTAATTTCTACAAAGCTCAAGTCGTGCGAAAGGTATCTCATGAGTGAATCCGTGGTCTTAGGTATCATCGGTGGTTCGGGTTTGTACCAGATGGAGGGGGCTGAGACAGTTGCAGAACACGTTCTGGACACGCCCTTTGGCAAGCCCTCCGATGCCATCGTCGAGGCGCGAGTCAGTGGTCGCACGGCTTATTTTTTGCCGCGTCACGGCAAGGGGCATCGGCTATTGCCTGCCGAAGTGCCCGCCCGGGCCAATATCCATGCCCTCAAGCAACTAGGCGTGACTCACGTGCTGGCGGTGAGCGCTTGCGGGATTATGCGCGAGGAGATCGAACCCGGAGATATGGTCGTGCCCGACCAGATCTTTGATCGCACTCGGGGTTCGCGTCCGTCGACCTTCTTTGGTGAGGGGATTGTTGGCCATCTGCCCTTTGCCGATCCTTTTTGCGCGGAGTTGCGCGAGATCGTCATCGACTCGGCGCAGGGAGCGGATGCCAGGGTTCATGCGGGCGGTACTTATATCTGTATGGAAGGGCCGCTTTTTTCCACTCGGGCCGAGTCTCATTTCTATCGCAAGACCGTTGACGCAGCAGTGATCGGCATGACGGCTTTGCCCGAGGCCAAGCTGGCGCGCGAGGCGGAGCTGTGCTACGCGATGCTGGCGATGGGCACCGATTATGACTGCTGGCACGAGGAGGAGGAGGACGTGACGATCGATCAGATCATCGCGGTGATGAAGGCGAATGGCGCGTTGGCCAACCAGATCGTTGCTGAGGTGGTCGCGCGTTTGCCCGAGCGATCGGATTGCGCCTGTCTGAGCGCTGCCCAATACGCGATTGTCACTGATCGGGCGATGATTTCGGCCGAGGCGAAGGAGCGGTTGAGAGTACTCTACGGGAAATATCTGGACTGAGATGGCCGATCTTTTCAGAATAGCACTCATAGGCGTGGGGCGGATCGGGATCTTTCACGCTCGGCATGTGCAGGAATTGGCGCGCGAGCGCGGAGATTGCGTGTTGGCAGCTCTAGTCGATGAATACGGCGATTTGGCGGCCGAAGCGGCGAGCGAATTAGAAGCGGATCAGGATACGCCGATCGACGGATTCAAGGACGTGGAGGAATTGGTTGCGGCCGATGCGGCTGACGGCGCCTTTATTGCCTCGCGCACGGAGAGTCATTATCGGGACGCCCGGACGCTAATCGATGCGGGATGGCGGGTGCTGCTGGAAAAACCGCTGACCCATTCTTTAGAGACGGCGCGGAAATTGGTCGCGCACCTGGACGCGGACGAATTTCGCAGCACGGCGTTGATGCAGGCTTTTATGCGTCGCTTCGACGCACCTTTACTCCACGCCAAAGCGCTGCTGGATCAGGGGGCGATCGGTCAGCCATTCAAGATCGTCTCGATCCTCGAAGACCCGGTTCCTCCCCCGACAGGGTATAAGAGCTCGGGTCTGCTTTCGGACATGGCGGTCCATAATATCGATGAAATGCTCTGGTTAGGCGGGCGGTTGCCCGAGCGGGTGGCAGGTTTCGGCAATCTGCTCTACAACCAGCAGATTAGCTCGGTCAAAGAAGATTTCGACGATGCTTCGCTGCAGATCTATTTTCCCGAGGCACTGGTCGGTCAGGTGACGGTGAGCCGCAACCACGTCGCCGGCTATCGCAACGAGACTTGGATTTACGGACCTGAAGGGGTGGTACACGTGGGAGCTTTCAGTGCCGATCCGCTGATGGTTGCCGTCGAGGCGTTGGGGCGGCGGGGTATGATCGACCAGCGGGAATTCGCTTTGCGCGACTACGGGCCCGAAGTGCCCGTTTTTATTGAGCGCTTTGGGCCGGCGTACAAGGCCGAATTGTCCTATTACATCGACCAGTGTCGTGCCGGGGCGCCTTTTGCTGTCGATCATCGAGACGGGCTCAGGGCGTTGGAGATCGCGGTGGTGGGAAGTGGCGCTCTGTTCGAATCCGGGCAGGGTACTGAACTAAATCTCAGCGGATGTGATTGAGATCACGTTCTCGATTGGCAGCGCGCTGCACCTTGACGGATGCCCATTATGGGCACACGCATGAGGAGGCCCCGTCACACTGCTCCGGCAGTGTGACGGGGTTTTATTTTTTAATGCCGAAGAGGGCCGCTAGGCCTATGATCGCGTTAGCGTCTTTTGCCGCGTGGACTCCTGGTTTTCTCAATTCTTCTCAGGGTTTGGCTGTCTTGGACGGCATCGTAGATTTTGGCAAACGCCTGAGTGCCGTCGTCTGCGACCGGTACGCACTCGGAGCCGCTTTCGCAGATGGGCATGGCGTCGCGGGGATAGTCGTTGTGGAGGGCTTGTTTGGAGCAGCCGTAGTAGGTGACTTCGCCGTTGGCACGGGCGTAGCGATAGACGTGGCGTGGCGGATCGACCCAGCTGTAGTCGACCTGGTATTTTTTCAAGGCCTTCTGATCGACCTCGATGCCCAGGCCGGGCTCTTCCGGCACCCGGTAGTAACCGCCGCGTAGCTGGATCGGATCGGTGAGAAGCTGGTGCTTCCAGATATTCATGCAGGTGATGGCCGGCCATTTGGCCTGGGGACAGACCGCTCCCAGGTGAGCTGCCCAGGTCGTGGTGATGCCCGTGCCGACGAGTTGTAGCCAGAAAGGTTTATTGGCGACATCAGTGACGGCCGATTGCCTGGAGATATTGTAGGCTCCAGCGCAGACTACGAAGCCGTCGGCAACGTCTTCGTGTAGGGTGGTGAGGATCGGCGGTGATCCGTAGTGCATGGCCACGGGGCGGCGGATTTGATTGCGAATTTGGGCATTGCCGGCGACGTCGGATTGGGGTATGGGCGTTTCGAGCATGGCTACCTGCTCGTATTGTTCCAGGGTTGCTAGAAATTCGACGGCACTGGCGGCATTGCCGAGCGTACCGTTGAAGTCGAGGTCGAGTTTGAACTGTGGCGGCACGGCCTTGATGATGGTGCGGATAGAGTCGTGCAGGTCGTACCAGGTTCGGGCCTTTAGTTTGGCGGTCATATACCCCTGTTTGACAGCGTCCGCGCACTGGCGGGCCCAGTCTCTGGCCGGCATGTCCATTGCCCACCACGAGAGCGGGCACCATTCGCGCACTTTGGTACCGAGGAGGCGATAAGCCGGGGTCCCCAGGGCCTTGCCGACTGCGTCGAAGAGGGCCTGCTGGACCCCGGCACCCAGGTGGTCTTCCCAGAGTAGGTCACCGGCGGAGCGGCCGACGATGCGTTCTTCAATATCTTCGGGGACCTTGGCCCAAGTGTAGTTGGGGATCGTTTCACCCCAGCCGATCGTGCCATTGGTGAGGGTGATTTTGCAGAGTTGGACGATGCGCCAATGCGGCAGCCAGTACTGCATGTGCTGGTTGGTGTGGTTGGTGAAGGGTACGTCCAGGTGAATGAGTTCTACGGATTTGATCTGCATCGAAAAAACCTTTCGCCAGAGGTGGGGTGGGCTATATACGGCAAGGGCAGCGCGGTGTCAAGCGGGGTGAAGCCTTATATTCTCTCACTATGGAAATTCGCCAATTTGCCGAGCGGGTGCTCTTCGGCACGCGCTGGGACGACAAACTCGTTGCGCTGGATCGCTACGAGGATCAGGCGCCGGGCCTGGGGATCGAAACTCCGCAAGCACCGGGTCGTCCGGTGGGGCTGGGCCTGGACGAGTGGCGCGGGCGGGACAAACTCAAGTTCGGTGATGTGCGCAATCTCCACACTGAGAAGGAACGCGGGTTGGTGCTGCACTTTTTCGCCAATCACGAGTTGCTGGCGCTGGAGTTGATGGCGTTGGCGTTGCTCAAGTTCCCGCAGGCACCGGAGCGGTTTCGCCGCGGATTGGTACAGACCCTCAAAGACGAACAGCAGCACCTGCAGCTCTACCTGCGGCGGATGGAAGAGGTCGGAGTAGAGTTTGGCGAGATACCCGTCAGCGATTTTTTCTGGCAGGCGATCGGGCCGATGCAGAGCCCGAAGGAGTACGTCACCGGCTTGAGTTTGACGCTGGAGCAGGCCAATCTCGACTATGCAGTGCACTACGCCGAAGTGTATCGAAAACTGGACGATCTCAAGACGGCGGCGATTCTGGACCGGGTCTATCGCGACGAGATCGGGCATGTCAAATACGGGTTGGTGTGGTTCAATCGCTGGCGAGAGGCAGAATTAAGCGAATGGGAGGCTTATCGAAGGGGGTTGCGTCCACCCTTGGGTCCTGCGCGGGCCAAGGGAATCGGTTTCAATCGCCCTGGTCGCTTAGAGGCCGGGCTTTCTCCCGACTATATTGCCGAGTTGGAGCTCTTCTCGCAGTCCAAGGGGCGTTGTCCAGCCGTCTACTGGTTCAACGGCAACTGCGAGGGACAGGTGGCGCTGGGGCGTCCGGGTTTTACGCCGTCGCGGCTGGCGGCTGATTTGGAGGACGACTTCCAGGCTCTGCCGATGCTTTGCTCTGCTCGTGACGATGCGGTGCTCTTGCGGCGGAAGCCGTCGGCGGATTTTCTGCGCCGTTTGCAGGAGTTGGGATTTACAATTCCCGAATTTTTCGAGTATAGTGCGAGCGGTCTGGAGGGTTTTGCCTCGCGCAAGGTCAATGCGCTCAAGCCCTGGGGTTGGAGTCCGGACAGCGCCCGGTTTCTGGCGCCTTTAGAAGAAGGTTTGCCGTCTGGTGGGGAAGGGTTGTGCTGGAGCGGAACCATTCGACAGCTATACTCTAAGTCCTGGAGTGCTGATCGTTTAAGTGATTTTCTGGCGGTGCCGGACGAAGATTTTTTCTGTGGTTCGGAGGTGGTGGGCCTGGGGTGTGCGACCGTCGATGAGGTGCTCTTGGCTCTGGAGCATTTTCGCGCTGCGGGTTTCGGCGAAATAGTCATCAAGGCGATATACGGCTCAGCAGGTCGAGATCAAATCCACGCTCGCGAAGGCCAGTTGCGCGAGGGGCAGCGCGGCTGGTTGGAGAAGATCTGTCGGCGGCAGGGCCAGGTTGTCGTCGAGCCGTGGCTCGACAAGGTGGCCGATCTTTCGTTGCACTTCGATATAGAGGCAACGGGGGAAGCTCAGGTGATGGGCTGGACGCGCTTTTTGACCGATGATCGCGGTCAGTATCGCGGTGCGTTCGTCCACCAATTCCTCGCTGGTCTCGATATAGAGGTGAAGAGGTTTCTCTATGGCGATGGGCGCGATCCCCGTCGTTTGAAGCGGTTGGGTGAGCGCTTGGCCGAATTCCTGGCTGGCGAAGTGGCTGCTGCGGGGTATCGGGGTCCGGTCGGCGTCGATGCGCTGGTCTACCGCGATGGTGGCACGCTGCGCTTGAAACCAATTGTGGAAATCAACCCGCGCACGACGATGGGGCGGATGGCGCTCGGACTCCGGCCAGCAGTTAATTCGGCGCGTACGGCGCTGTGGCTGGTGCTCTCTCAGCGCGAGGTAGCGCTAGCGGGTTTTGCCGATATTGCGGCGTGTGCCGATCGGTTGGAGGAGCAGTATCCGGCGCGGCTTTTTTCCAGCGGCAAAGAACTGAGCGAGGGGGTAATCTTTACTACCGATCCCGCTCAGGCCCGCTCTTTCGCCACAGTTTTGCTGGTCGGCGAGTCGCTGGAAGCGTGCAGGGACTACCTGGCTGCGGTGGGGCTGGTGTTGGTGCGCTAGCGGGTGTATAAGAGCGCCTTTAGTTCCGGTGGCAAGCCGGGTCGGCCGTTGTGGTTGAGACTGGTGCCGATGAGGCGGCCGTGCAGTACGTGCACCCCGTCGGGTTCTTTGTAGATATCCTGGACAAAGCAGAACCGCAGGCGACTTTCCGCTACTACGCTCAATCTGACGGTAAAGCGGTCGCCGCTGACTAGGGGGGCTTTGTAGTCGATCTCGACGCGGGTGAGTACGAGGTCGTGGCCCGCCTCGTGGAAGCGGGCAAAGCTGAGGCCGAGACTGGCCAGATACTGGTGGCGAGCGTGTTCGAGGTAATTCTGATAAACCGCGTTGTTGACAAGGCCCTGGAGATCGCATTCGTAGTCGCGGACGTCCAGAGTGAGTTCGAAATCGCAGGGTTCGGCGGGCATGTTTTCCTGTGTCTCAAGACCTGATGGTAGCTTCGGATCGGCTGATTGGACAATAAACGAGCAGTTTTAATCTAGTCACTTTAATCCGAGAGGAAAATCCCCAGGACGTAGAATGCACTGGTGGTGATGGTCAGCGCGACGAAGGCCAGGGTGTGATTGCGGGAAGATCGGCAGGTTGTTGCGCTCTGGTTGTGGGACGGGATTCTGGGCAGGAGTACGAGTGCTGCGAGGAGGGGCAGGGTGGGGAGATTCAAGGGAGAGAGAAAGAAGTTGTGAGGATGAATCAGAAAGAGGGAAAATTGGGCCAGGACGCCGCAGCAGACGGCCAGCGCACCGGCCCGCTTTGGACCGATTACGGCGGCGAAGGTTCGTTTTTTCGCTGCCTGATCGGCCGCCGAGTCGGGAAGGGCGAAGGCGATGGCGACGGCGAGCTGGTGACCGCAATAGGGCAAGATGAAGCCGAACTCGGCGGATGTGTCAGCCTGAACGTAGCAGCCTACTACGGGTAGGACTAAACCCATGCCAAGAGCTTGGAGGAATTCGCCACCACCGCGGTAGTTGAGGCGTAGTGGGGGGAGGCTATAGGCCCAGAGCAGCAGGGTGCCCAGGGCGAAGAGCAGCAGGGTCCAGGGGCGGTTGAGGTAAAGGGTGAAGAGGAAGCCCAGAGCGAAGACCAGCACGGCGGCGAGCGCACCGGCGACAAAGAGTGCGCGCGGGGTGAGCAGACCTTGCTGCAGGACGCGGGAGCCGCCGGAAAACGGGGAGGGCGTTTCGTTGTGGCCGTCGGCACCACGATCGGCCCAGTCGTTCCAGAAGACGATGTAGAGATGCATGGTCAGACTATAGCTGGCGAGGAGCAAGGCGGTGGTCCAGGAAAAGATCCCACTTTGTTTAAAGGCGAGGAACTGGCCGAAGATCAACGGCAGCGCCAGGTTGATTTGAGCGGGTGGGCGGGCCGCCTGGACCCAGCTGGAGAATTTCATAGTTGCTCACAAGATAAGGCGTCTTGTTGAGTCTGGGGAACTTAGCTATTTTGTGGCTCCGCAAAAAAGGAGGATGATATGTTCAAAATCTCGGTGTGGCATGGAGATCTTTCGGAATCGTATCTGCGTTATGTGACCCAGCTCGGGGTCGATTGTCTGGACTTCGGATCGGGGGACTACTTTCCCGGTGTCAAGGAGCAGGGCTATCCCGATCTCGATGAAGTGCTCAAGATCAAAAAGAAAATCCGTTCCTGGGGTTTGGATATCAATCGCGTGACACTGCCGGATATGACCGAGCGATTCATGCTGGGAGAGGAAGGTGGTGAGGTGGAGTTGGAGAATGCCGTCAATGCGCTGAAGGTTTTTGCCGAGGCGAAGTTGCCGATTGCTCGCCAGCGTTTCCATGGCGATACCTTCCAGTGGATGCTCAAGCGCTGGAATTCGCCTCGGCGCGGCGGCTACGGCTACCGGGCCGAGAGTATCGGTCGAGCCGATCAAAACGAAGGCCCCCCTTCGCACGAGGAATTGAATGCCTGGTGGGAGCGTTTTTGCCAGGTTTATCAGGCACTGGTGCCCATCGCTGAAGACGGCGATATCAAGCTGGCGATCCACCCCTCTGATTCGCCATTGCCGGATACGCCGCTGGGTGGATTGGGATTTCACAAGGTCATCGATGCGTTTCCCAGTCGCCAGGTGGGGTATCTCTACTGCTGCGGCACCCGCGCCGAGGCCGGGGGATTGCCGCTGGTGCTCGATGAGGTGCATAATTATGGGCGAAAAGGGCGTATTTTCATGGTGCATCTGCGCAATGTACGGGGAAGCTTCGCCACTGCCGGAGGTTTTGAAGAGACTCTGCTCGACGATGGCGATATGAATATGGCGAAGATTTTATTGGAGCTGGATCGGGTGGGGTTTGATGGGTGCATCAACCCGGATCATATTCCTGCGCTGGAAGGGGATGAGGGGGTGCTGACGCGGGGCTTGGCGTATTCGGTCGGATATATAAAGGCGCTCTTTGCAATGTTGGCGGCGGTCAGGTAAAATCGAAGGTATTATTTATCAGTTGTTTCAGCGCATTGCCGACCCTCGGGCTCGAGGAGCGGAAATAATCCCTGCTCCGCTTGAGGTGGCTGAGCGCTTGGACTATGCCTATTAAGGGGCAATAGAATGGTCGATACGATGAAGATTGCGGCGATAATCAGTGAATATCGGCCCGGATCGCATGCGGATGTGATCGTCGGCAAGTTTTTAAGAGGCTTTCCGACCGATGAGGGCTTTTTTGCACCGCGAGTCGAGCTGGCGTCGATGTATATCGATTTGTTCCCCGACAACGATATGAGCCGGGATATGGCCGAGGAGTTCGAGGTGCCGATCTACAATAGCATTCCGTCGGCGCTCTGCCTGGGAGGCAAGGAACTGGCGGTGGATGGGGTGCTCTTGATCGGAGAGCACGGAGATTATGCCTGGAACGAAAAAGATCAACAGCTCTATCCGCGCCGTCATTTTATGGAGCAGATCTGTGGAGTGATGGCGACTTCGGGCAGGGCGGTGCCGGTGTTTAACGACAAGCATTTGTCGTATAACTGGACCGATGCTAAGTGGATGTACGATCGAGCCCGGGAATTGGGAGCGGCGTTCATGGCTGGATCGTCGCTGCCAGTGAGCTGGCGCAAACCGTGGGTCGAGCATCCGTTGGAAGCACCTTTGGAAGAGGCAGTGGCGATTGGATTTTCGGGCTTGGATATCTATGGATTTCATACCCTGGAAGTGCTCCAGTGCATGGTGGAGCGGCGCCAGGGGGGTGAGACCGGGGTGGAGGCTGTGACGTGTTTGGAAGGAGCTGCGGTATGGCAGGCGGCGGGTGAACTATGGTCGCGGGAGTTGGCGGAGGCGGCCTGTGCAGAGATCGTAGAGAAGCCCGAGGGGAGTATGGAGGAGCACTGTGAGAATCCCGCGCTTTTTGCGGTAGAGTATAAAGATGGGTTGAAGGGAGCGGTGCTGATGCTGAATGGCTATGTCCACGATCTAGCTTATGCGGCTCGGGTGGGTGGGCAGGTACAGGCCTGCGAGTTTCATGCGCAAGGGCATGGTGGACCCATAGGCGCCTATGCCCATTTCAGCTATCTCTCGCTCAATGTCGAGGAGATGTTCCTGAGTGGTGTGGCGCAGTATCCGGTCGAGCGCACTTTGCTGGTCAGCGGGGTGCTTGAGGCGGCATTGACCTCTCGCTATGAGGGCTATACCCGCCTGGAGACGTCGTGGCTGGATGTGGCGTATCGCTCGTACGATGATTTTAAGTGGCGTCCGCGAGGTCCTCGCCCGACCGGGGCTTGTTTGGATCCGTGGCCGCCGCAAAAATGAGGAGGGAAAATGATTAAGATCTCGGGTTTTGCCGACGAGATCGCGGCGGATGCCGATGTGCAGATCGGGACATTGCAGGAGGCCGGACTCGCCCATCTGGAATTGCGCGCTGTCGGTGGCACGGGCGTGCTGGATATGAGGGCGGAAGATGTGGAGTCGTTTAAAGAGCGGTTGGCGGCGGCGGGAATCGCGGTTTCGTCCATTGGCTCGCCGATCGGCAAGGTACAGATCCGCTCGGACCTGGAGGAGCACTTTGCACGCTTCGAGATCGCGTTGGCTAGGGCACGGGAATTTGCCACCCCCTTTATCCGCGTCTTCTCATTTTACCACCAAGGCGAAGAGCCAGAGGATTGTCGCGACGAAGTGCTGGCGTTTTTTGCTCGGATGGTCGATCGTGCGGAGGCCGAGGGGCGGGTGCTCTTACACGAGAACGAGAGCCATATTTATGGCGACGTGCCTGCGCGTTGTGCCGATTTGCTCCGAACCATTGATAGCCCCCATCTGCGTGCGGCCTTCGATCCGGCTAACTTCATTGCCTGTGGGG
This sequence comes from uncultured Gemmatimonadaceae bacterium, assembly GCA_964520345.1. Taxonomy (GTDB): domain Bacteria; phylum Latescibacterota; class UBA2968; order UBA8231; family UBA8231. The sequence goes on from CAZFMY010000027.1 coordinate 30,342, forward strand.
CGGATCCGCTGGCCGAAGCCTGGCCGCTGCTGGATCAGTTCGTTGATTATTTTCACATCAAGGATAAAATAGCCGACTCGGGCCGGGTGGTCCCGGCCGGGTGCGGCGATGGGGGCTTACCCGAGATTTTGACTCGGGCGGTAGCTCGCGGTTTTGCGGGTTTTCTCTCTATAGAGCCGCATCTCAAAGCCGATGATCCCGAGTATGGTGGCGACGGTCCCGAGCGCTTTCTCAAGGCTGTTGCCGGGTTGCGGCAAGTGCTGGACGGGGCGAGTATCCAAGAGGGCTGAATGGTGCGGGGGGATGAGGGCTTCCCAATCCCCGGTTCATAGCAGGTCTCCAGTTATTAGATACAATACCGATGCTCGCCGATATGTGGCGGAAGTTCTCTGTTGGCACTCAGGTTGACAGGTCGTAGTATTGGATTTGGTTTGCACCGGACCATTGCGTATCTTGCCCCAGACACAGGTTTTCTACCAAGGAGGATTAAACGCTATGAAAGGTCTCTTCAGCCTCGCGCTGGCCCTTGTGGCCAGTGCCGTCTTCGCCCAGGCCCCATCGGGTGATCCGTCGATCATCGCCAAAGGTGCCGAGCTAGAAGTGCTCTTTGACGACGCCTTTTTCACTGAGGGGCCGGCGGTGGCTCCAGACGGCTCGGTTTATTTCAGCGATATCACTTTTACATCTGGATCAGTGATGCAGGCTGGTTATATCTGGCGCTACGATCCCGAGACCGGCGAGACCAAGATCTATCGATCGCCGAGTGGTATGTCAAACGGTCTCAAATTTGATGCTATGGGTCGCTTGATTGCTGCCGAGGGTGCCGACTTCGGAGGCCGGAGACTGACGCGTACGGACTTGAGCACTGGAAAGGCCGAAATCATTGCAGGGCTTTACGAAGGCAAACCCTTCAATGCGCCCAACGATATTTCTATAGATGAGCAAGGCCGGATCTACTTCAGCGATCCGCGCTATCTCGGTCATGAGCCGATTTATCAGCCGGTGTTCGGGGTTTACCGCATCGATCCCGACGGTTCGATTGAGCGGATCATAACCGATGCCGGCAAGCCCAATGGCGTTTGCGTTTCGCCCGACCAGCAGTCGTTCTACGTGGTTAGCAACGACAACGGCAATACCGATACCTTCAGCGGTGTGCCCGTACACAAAGGTCGGATGGCGCTTTTGGCTTACGATCTCCACGCTGACGGCACGGCGACCTTCCGAGAAGTGCTGGTCGATTATGCTCCGCAAGATGGTCCGGACGGTTTGGTAGCGGATGTAGATGGAAACCTCTACGTGGCAGTGCGGGATGTGACGCGGCCCGGTATTGTGGTCTATTCGCCTAAGGGAGAAGAGCTGGCCTATATCCCCACGCCGGAAGTTCCGACCAATGTAGCGTTTGGTCACGGGGAAGACAGCAAGATTCTCTATGTCACCTACGGTGGTGGCGCGCCACCCGAAAACCCAGGGGTACTGGCCAAGATCAAGGTCGAGAAGGATGGGTACCACCTGCCGGCCAAATAATAAATGACCGCACTCGACTGGGCCGTAGTCCTGGTCCTCAACGGCGGCATCGTCGCCTATAGCCTGTTCACCTTCCGCAATAAGGGAGCGAGCTTCGACTGGTACTTAGCGGCTAAGTCGATGCCCTGGTGGGTGATCGGGCTATCGGCATTTGGCACCGCCGTCGATAGCGGCGACTACGTCGGCATTGTTGGTGGCTCTTATAAGATGGGCCTTTCGCAACTGGCGCAGTGGTGGCTGGGTATCGCCGTGGGGTGGGCGGTGCTCAGTTTCTTCGTCATCGTGCCGATGTATCGGTCCGGGGTTTTCACCAATGCCGAGTGGCTGGAGTTTCGTTTCGGTCCGGCCGCCCGGCTCCTGGCAGTTCTGATCAATATCCAATCGCGGACCAATGTACTGGGCAATATCTTCTTTTCGATGTATCTGGTGCTCAATGTCGTTGCCGGGATCGAGGAGAAGACCTGCTGGCTGGTAGTGGTCGGCGTGGCGATCACTTCGGTGCTCTATATCGTGCGCGGTGGCTTGCGCGCTGGAGTGCTGACCGACGCGTTGCAGAGCATTACGATGATCGTTGCTTCGTTCGTGCTCTGGGGTTTCGTTTATTCGGGTTTGGGGGGATGGGACGGGGTGAGAGAGCGGTTGGAAGTGGTAGAGGAGGGGTTGTCCGATACGCTTTTGCACGTGGGTGGTTATTCGCCCGAGGGCGTGCCTGCGTTGTTGGTGATCTTCGGTTTTCTGGTGGTCCTGACGACCTATGCGGTGATTAACCAGTACGAGGCCATTCGTTTTTTGGGAGCCCGTTCGGAGTGGGATTTCAAAATGGCGGCGTTGGTGGCTAGTATTGCCACGGCGATCTGTCTCTTCTTCAATGTCAGTCTGGGGCCGATGGCACGGGCCCAGTTTCCGGGGCTGGAGTTGGTCGATCAGGCCTATCCGCTGATGATCAAGGAGTATTTGCCCGCCGGGCTGGTCGGGCTGGTGGTCGCGGGCCTGGTGGCGGCGGGCTATTCGACGTTCGATTCGATCGGCATCGGCATTTCCTCGCTTTTTGTTCGCGATGTCTACGCGCGATTTATCGTCAAAAACGGAGACGATGCGCACTACACCAGAGTCGGCCGCATCTCGGTACCGTTCATCCTGGCGCTGGGCTTTCTCTATGTGCCCTTTCTCGGTGAGAAGGGGATGCTGCTCTTTTATTTGCGATTGGCCGGGGCGATCGCGGTGCCGCTGATGACGGTGATTCTTATGGGGGTGTTCACGCGAGTGCATCGCGGGACCGGGATCATTGGTCTGCTGGTGGGACTCGGTTACGGGATCTCGGCGATCCTGGCCGATTTCAACGAGTGGCCGCTGCCGGTTTGGTATCAGAACACGTGGTGGACCTATTTGTGGAATATAGTGCTGCCAGCAGCTTCGATGCTGCTGGCATCGAAGCTGATCGATTTGCAGCGCGGACCGGCTTCCGATGAGGAATTACGCGGGCTGGTCTATGCGCGACACGAAGATCCGGTGGCGCTGCGCGCATTGATGGGGGGTCGGCTCAAGGCGCTGAAGGGGACCTGGATAGAGCAGACGCTGATCAAGGCGGAGGTGCGGCCGGAGTATCCGTTTGAAGTCGGCCCGGAGGGCCCGCAGTGGTATTTGCGCCCGGGGTTGTGGATGGGAGTCTATCTGGCGTTAGCGAGCTTTCTGCTCTTTGTGGTCTTGTGGTAATCGCTTCCGAGGGACCGGCTGCTAATATTCGTTAGTGTGATCGTGTTCTCCCGGCGGTATCTACTGAATATATACCTCTATCCCCCTCTCCGGATTACCTCCAACGTTTCATAACAAGCGGCCAGCGGATGGTAGTCTGTTTTCGAAGGCGGGCTTTTCAAGTCATCGTATTTTTGATTGGCCGCGTTGAGAATTCGATACCAGGCGCCGTATTGGTGATCGACGAAATACCGGTCCGAAAATTCCCATGCCCTGTCGTACCAATCCCAGTAGGTATCGTCCCCCGTTCTCAGGGCCAGAGCGGCGGCGGCGGCAAAGGTCTCGGAGAGTACCCAGTAGTAGCGGTCGTTGTCTAGGATCTGCCCGTCGGGCGCGAAAGTATAGTGCATGCCTTCCCGCTCTCGGTCCCAGCTTTTGTCCAGCGCGGTATCGAAAAGGTGCCGGGCTCGGTCGAGGATCCAGGGTGCGGGGCGGTAGCGCTCGAGGATCAGCAACAGCTTAGCCCATTCGGCGAAGTGACCGGGCAGGTAGCCATAGGGTTTGAAGAGGTTTTTGGGGTCGTCTCGGTTGTAGTCCCAGTCGTGGGTCCAGTCGCTGCGGTAGTGTTCCCAGATCAGTCCGTCCGATCGATCGGCGAGGTCGATGCAGATACGCTGTGCCAGCAGCTCTGCGCGGTCGAGATACTGGTCTTCCTCGGTGGCTTCATAGGCGGCCAACATGGCTTCGCACATATGCATATTGGCGTTCTGACCGCGATAGGATGCGATGGCACTCCAATCGCCAGCGGCGATTTCGTCGACATAGAGCTGGGCGTCTTGTTCCCAAAAGCGTTTTTCCAGCATTTCGTAGAGTTCCGCGGCCAGGGCTGTGGCGCCGTCGATTCCGGCTTTGGCTGCGCCGGCAGCGGCCAAGAGGACGAAGGCGTGGCCGTAGCAGTGCCGGGTGCCATCTTCTAGTGCGCGGCCTTTTAAAATCCAGGCGAAGCCGCCGTCGGGCTGGCGATGGACGTCCTGGAGAAAATGGAGTCCGTGGGCGGCGGCCTGGCGATAGTCTGGCTCGTCGAGGGTGATGGTGGCCAGCGCGTAGTTATAGACGAAGCGGCAGGTGCCAACGAGGTGTTTGGTCGTCCGGTCATAGATCGAGCCGTCGTCGCGGAGCTGGTTGATATAGCCGCCCAGCTCGTCGTCAATGCAGGTCGGGTGGTAGAAGGCCATGATGCTAGCGATATGGGCGCGGAGAAAATCGGGGTCGCGGTAGGCCATGTTTACCTCAGTTCTTTCGCTCTTTGGCGATGGTCTTAGCCCGGTAGTCTGTGTGCTGCCGTTCGTTGATGGGATTTGTCGAGCGCAACGGCTGTCTTTGGCGAACCAGATGGCGGTGGCGCGTTTTGTCGCTAATCCAGTACATAATATTCAAGCGTTGAACGAAATCTATACTGCTATCCGGTGGTTTGGTTTAAGCGAGTCGTGAGCATAGCTCTTATCCGGCAAAGCGCAAATATAGTACGTACGCGGCCAATCCCAGGATCGAGAGGAAGGAGGCCCAGAGCAACCCGTCTGTTTTTGCTCCGGGCGCGAGTCGGGGGTCCGTGTGCCGATAGCGCAGATAAACGATTCCACCGGCGATGATCGGTGCTAGAGAAGCGAGGAAGATCCCGCCGATGGTCAGCAACCATACCGGATTTTGCACCACAAAATAACACAAGGTCATCACCGTTGGTGAAACTACGGTGAAGATTCGCATAACGCGGAGGCGGGCGCGGTAGTCATCCTTGGGTATTGCGCCCAGGACCACCATGCTGTCGGCGAATATCCGGGCGCTGCCGCCCAGGCCCGAAACCAGCGTCGAGAAGAGGACGAAGAACGCACCGGCCATAAAGAGCCAGAACGCCCATTCACCGAGCGTTTTGGTATACATATTGGACAGGATCGCGATGGTTTCCAGGCCATCGGGTTTTTGTCCCAGGCGGTGCAGAACGCCGGCGCCGAGCATATAGAAGGGCACGGTGGCCAGAGTCAATACGACCAGGGTGAGCCAGACATCGGTTTGCAGAACGCGGATCCAGCCTCTGGCTCGCTGAACCCAGGCATCGCTGGAGTCGGCGGGTCCGGCGAAACGCGCATAGCCTTTTTCGGTGCACCAGTAGGTATAGGCGATATTTTCGTTGGCGGTTACGCCTGTGGCGCCAAAGGCCGCCAATGCCATGGCGATGGCGAAAGAGGGGAAGTCAAAGCTCAGCCCGGCGCGAAGATTGTCCCAGCTGAGGGCGTACTCGGTGAATTGCAAGAGCACCGCGCAACTCAAGGTGATCAACGTGAAACTCACCACCATGAGGGTCAGCAGTTTTTCGATCAAGCGATAGGTACCGGTAAGTACGATACCGACGCCCAGGGCGGCCAGAAGCAGAGTCCACCATTTCGACTCGATGGCGGGTACGGCCTGGTGCACAGCCTGACCGATGCCGCCGTAGATACCGCCGCCACTCAGGTGGCTCGGGATCAGAATCAAGAGCCAGAAGAGAACGATCCAGGAGACGCCGCCTATTTTGCCCGGCACGTGGTTGAGGGCTTTGAGTCCGGTGTCGCCCGAGGAGATGACACAGCGGCCCAACTCGGCCTGGAGTACGCTTTTGCTCCAGCAGGAAAAGAGAATCCACCACAACATCGAAAAGCCGACAGCGGCGCCAAGAGTCGTGGTGAGGATGATTTCTCCGGAACCGACTACCGAGCCAGCGACGATCAGACCGGGGCCGAGAAATTTCAGCGTTGGACCCAGGCCGCTGGGCGGTTCGCGCGCATCGTCGGGTCGGCGGGTATAGGGGTCTGGTGTATATTCCATGAGTTTATAAGATGCAAAGGAGAGCGAAGATGCTCAAGATCAGCAAGGGGTTGGGCAATTTAGCACCGGAGACACTGCGCTTCTACCGACAGATCGGAGTCGAGGAGGTCCAGGTGCCGGCGCGTTTCAATACTCGTATCAATCTACGGCCTTTGGTGCCGCCAACGCAAAGCCAGGCCTTCGGGCCGATGCCGCCAGCCTGGGATGAAGACGAATTGCGGCGGATTTGTGATCATGTGCGCGACTTTGATCTGGAACCGACGACGATCGCCCTGCCTCTCTCGGGGCGGATTCTGATGGGCGAGGAGGGACGGGATGAGGATCTGGACGACGTGGCCGAGCGGGTGGGGATGGCGGGGAGGGTGGGCCTGGAGGTATTGACCTGGAATTTTACCGCCTTGCGTGCTTCCGAAGGTTATGCGGCGCAGGGGAAGGCGGGCCGGGGTGGTGCGGATTTGCGCGATTTCGACTATGCGCGGATTCGCAATCTGCCGCCTTTAGAAGAACTGGGGTCGTACGGTATGGACGAGATGTGGGAAAGGCTTGAATACTGCTTGCGTCGCATCGTGCCGGTGGCCGAGTCGGCCGGGGTGCAACTGGCGATGCATCCCAATGATCCGCCGGTGCCCGAATACCGCGGAGTGGCGCAACCACTTTGGGACCTCGATGCGATGAAGCGACTGGTCGAGGTCGTCGACAGTCCGTCCAACACCATTTTTTTCGATACGGGAGTAACGACCGAATATGGTGAGGATGCGGTTTCGGCAATCCGATATTTCGGGTCGCGGAATCGGATTGGTCTGGTTCATTTCCGCAACGTGCGGGTTGCGGAACCCTATTACAGGTACACCGAAACCTTTATCGACGAGGGTGAGTGCGATATCGTTGCTTGTATGCGGGCTTTTGCCGCAGTGGGCTACGAGGGCGGAGTTGATCCAGACCACACTCCGGGGATCAGCGGCGATAGCGAAGAGACTCAGATCGGTTGGGCCTATGCGGTGGGGCAGTTGCGCGCCTTGCGCTTGGCGGCCTACGCCTAAGCTTCTTTGCCACCTATGCGGTCAAGTTGTTGAAGGAAAGGAGTTTTTTGGTCGAAGGCCTGATCTCGGACCAACTACTTGTTGGTCTGGACCTGCGTGCGGCGATCTAAGCCAGGATCTAAGATCCTTTACATTGCTTGCTCGGATTAATACATTATCGTGCGATTAGCTCTTCGTCGCACTGGTTTCGCAAAGATGACCGAATTGAGCGCTGCTGAATTACGAGTGCTGTAGAAACAATGAGTTGTGAGTTTTGAGAGTAAGGGCGGGTAGCTCTTTTTAAGCGAAGATTTTTTAAGCGAAGTCTATTCACTTAGGGAATTATGGCCGGCGGAATCAAGGTGCGCATCCTCGACGACGAGCAGGCCGTGGCCGGTTTTGCAGCTAAGTTCGTCGTTGAGTTGTTGCGTCGTCGTCCCGATGCCGTGTTGGGCTTAGCTACTGGTTCTACGCCGGAGCCGACCTACGACGAGTTAGTTCGCTTGCACTGCGAGGAAGGGCTCAGTTTCTCCAAGGTGCGCACTGTCAACCTCGACGAGTATCTCGGTCTCGATGGGGATCATGAACAGAGCTTTCGCTTCTTTATGCAAAAGCACCTTTTCGGGCATCTGGATATTCGTCCCTGGAATACGTTTATCTTCGACGGGATGGCTCGAGAACCCGAACAAGAGTGTCTGGCTTTTGAGGCTAAGATTCGCGGGTTGGGAGGGGTTGATCTGTGGCTTTTGGGACTGGGTGGCAATGGCCACATCGCTTTTAATGAACCGGGCAGTGCTGCCGGGAGTCGTTCGCGAGTTGTGACACCCAATCCGGAGACCGTTGAGGCCAATAGCCGCCACTTCGCCGATCCCCGTGAAGTGCCGCGTCGGGGTTTGACCGTGGGAGTGGGGACCATTCTCGACGGGCGCAGTGTCGTGCTTCTAGCTACCGGCGCCCACAAGGCCGAGGCGGTGGTGCGGGCCGTCGAGGGCCCCCGTTCTGCGGATTGTCCGGCCAGTCTGCTTCAAGACCATCCCGATTGCTTCTTTCTGCTCGATCGTCCAGCCGCTGCACGGCTATCTTGAGGGATCTATCGTGATTCTGGTACTCAATTGTGGCTCCTCCTCGCTCAAGTTCAGCCTCTTTGACAAAGAAGAGCGAACGCGTCTATCCGGTCTGATTGAACGGATCGGCGCAGACGAATCCGAACTGGTGCTTATTCGAGGTGGGGAAGAAGAACGGCGCGGTGTCCGGGCCGTCGATCATGCCGAGGCCATGGATCGGATGCACGAGGTGTTTTGCGAGATTTACCAGGATGCGAGTGCGATCGAAGCGATCGGTCATCGGATCGTCCACGGTGGCGAGCGATTTGTCGAGGCTACGCTAATCACTCCTGAGGTTGAAGAGGGCATCGCCGCTTGTGCCGCACTGGCGCCGCTGCACAATCCGGCACATTTGGCCGGGATTCGCGCTGCCCGCGAGTACTTTGCTGCCCTGCCCCATATTGCCGTCTTCGACACTGCCTTTCACCAGACTCTGCCCGAGCAGGCCTATCTTTATGCGCTGCCCTACGAACTCTACGAGCAAGACGGTATCCGTCGCTACGGTTTTCATGGGACTTCGCATCGCTACGTGGCTCAGCGGGCGGCCGTGCTTCTGCAAGTCGAATCCTTTACCGGTATCACCTGTCATTTGGGCAACGGGGCTTCTTTGGCCGCGATCAGCAAAGGTCGGTCGGTCGATACCTCGATGGGATTGACGCCGTTGGAGGGCGTTGCGATGGGCACGCGCTCGGGAGATGTGGATCCGGCTGTGGTTTTTCATTTGGCGCGGCAGCGTGGTATGGAGATAGATGAGATCGAGCAGCTGCTCAATAATGAGAGCGGTTTACTCGGGCTCTCGGGCTCTTCGCAGGACATGCGAGAGATCGAAGAGGCTGCCCTTGGAGGTGACCAGAGATCGCGGCTGGCGCTGGAAGTTTTCTCTTACCGGGTACGCAAATACATCGGGGCTTATTTCGCGGTGCTGGGTCGGATTGACGCTTTGGTCTTCACTGGTGGTATCGGCGAGAAAAGCGCTTCGGTCCGCCGTTGGGTCGTCCAGGGCTTGGAGGGGCTGGGTCTCGAATTGGACCGGGCTCGCAATCGCGCAGTCTCTGGTGGAGAGGGCGAGATCTCCGCTTTCGATTCGAGAGTGAGAGTGCTGGTGGTGCCGACCAATGAGGAGTTGGTTATTGCTCAAGAAGTTCGGGAGGTCATCTCTGACGGGGGGCAGTGAGGCTATGACGGATCGAGGTGCGCTGACGAGTGTTGAACGCAGGGCTGTAAAGGCTTCGCCCTTTGCCGAACTCTATCCTCCGGCCGAAAGAATCAAGACCATCGTAGTCAAGAATTTTCCGGCTTTGGGAAAATTGGCGGCGATGCGTTTTGTCGAATGGGTACAGGATCATCCCGGGGGTGTGGTCTCGCTGCCCACGGGCAAGACTCCGGAGCATTTCATCCGCTGGGTCCAACGATTGACGCAAAATTGGGACCAAGCCGAAGTTCGCAATGAACTTGAGCTTGCGGGTATTGACCCGGGGCGCAAGCCGGATCTGCGCACTTTGCATTTTGTGCAGATCGACGAGTTCTACCCGATCGAACCTCGCCAGGACAATAGCTTTTACGCGTATGTCAACCGTTTCTACGTGGATGGTTTCGGGTTAGACCCAGCCAAGGCCTCGTTAATCAACTGCACCGAGATCGGTTTGGCGGCTGGTCAGACGCTGAATGAGGTCTGGCCGAGTGGCGAGGTAGATCTTTCGCTGCGCTACCGCGCAGCCCGCACTGCGCTCGAGCAGACGCAGCAAGATCTGTTGGAGAGAATCGATCAGTGGTGTCAGGAATACGAAGAGCACATCCGCGCGCTGGGTGGTATCGGCTTTTTTTTAGGGGGGATTGGCCCCGATGGGCATATCGGATTCAACGTCCGGGGCTCGGACCATTTTTCGACGACGCGGCTGACGGAGGTAAACTACGAGACCCAGGCTGCTGCTGCTGCCGATCTGGGTGGGATCGAAGTCGCGCGCAAGCGGCTGGTCATCACCATCGGCCTGGGCACGATTACCAGCAATCCCGATAGCTGTGCCCTAATTATCGCTGCTGGCGAAGCCAAAGCAGGCATCGTCGCTGCTGCGGTTGAGGAGGCCGCCGATATTCGCCATCCGGCTTCGGTGTTGCACCGCTTGCCCGGGGCTCGCTTCTATGTCACCCAGGGTGCGGCCAAGTTGCTGAAGGAGCGAGAGCGGGTGCTCTTTGCGCAGCAGAAAGAAATCGCTGACGCAAGCGTGGAAAAAATCCTTGTCGATCTGGCCTTTCGCTTGGGCAAGAGGGTGATTGACCTGAGCGAGGTGGATTTTGCGCAGGATGACTTTGCGACGGAATTGCTGCAGCGACGGCCAGAAAAGATCGATGCCCTGGTGGGACTGGTGCGGGATCGACTGATGAACAAGATCGGGCGCGGAACCCAGACTTTGTCGGGAACGCGCTTTTTGCATACCGAGCCTCATCACGACGATCTGATGTTGGGATATCTTCCCTATATCGTCCGTCACGTTCGCGATGCGACTAACGTTCATTATTTCGTTTGCTTCACGGGCGGTTTTACTGCGGTGACAAATGATTTCATTCTCGCCCATCTCGATCGGTTGAAGCAGTTTCTCAAGACTGCTGAGTGTGCCGAACTGCTGGCGGAGGGTTATTTCGATCCCGGTTATGAAATCGGCCGCAACCGCGATATCTGGCAGTACCTCGACGGGGTCGCTGCCAACGACCAGCAACTGCGCGACGAGGGGATGGCGCGGCGCTTCTTACGCAATCTCATCGAGCTATTCGGCAAGGAGGGGGTCGAAGTAAATACCGGGGAGCTGGAGTCTTATTTTACGCAGCATTACCCTGGACAGAAAGACGCCCCGGAGGTGCAGGCGCTCAAGAGTATGTGCCGCGAGTTTGAAGCGGAATGTATCTGGGGATACTTTGGCTGGGACTGCGCCAATGTCAAGCACCTGCGTCTCGGCTTTTACACCGGTGATATCTTCACCGGGGAACCGACGGTAGAAGACGATGTGCTGCCGGTGGTGAACTTGCTCGAACGAATCCAGCCCGATGTGGTCAGTGTTGCACTCGATCCGGAGGCCAGTGGTCCAGATACTCATTACAAGGTGTTACAGGCGGTCACTGAGGCCCTGCGCCGCTACGAGCGGCAGAGCGGTCGTTCCGATCTGAAGATCTGGGGGTATCGCAATGTTTGGTTCCGCTTCGAGCCGAGCGAGGCCGATATCTTCGTGCCGGTTTCACTCAATATGCTTTCGGTGATGCACAGCGCCTTTATGAATACATTCATTTCCCAGCGCGATGCCTCCTTCCCGTCTTACGAGTACGATGGTCCTTTTTCCGAATTGGCTCGACAGGTGCAGGTAGATCAGTACCAGAAGATCAAAACCTGCCTGGGGCGCGAGTGGTTTCAGGAGCATTCCAGCCCGCTGATCCGCGCTACTCGAGGCCTGGTTTTTCTCAAAGAGATGGATCTCAGTGAGTTCTACGAGCACAGCCGGGTGCTTAGACAAACCTTTGAAAACAGCTGAAATGAGAGGGACCGAGGTGCAGTGTGGAGTGTGCGTCCCATAACCCGTGTAATTCCAATTTATAATCAGCGTCTGCATATCTATCGTTGTAAGCTCACCGCCTTTACGCAGTGGTTGTTTCGATGAATCGGCGCAGAGGATGGCCAGAGTTAGTGATAGGGGATCTAGCCTCCAGCGTCGTTCCGGGTTGGTTTTTGACTTGTCATTGTGGGATTAAAATGAGAATCGCCGTTACCGGTAGCAGCGGCCGTATTGGCCGTTATATAGTACGCGAATTGGTTGCTGCAGGTCACGAGGTCATTGGACTCGATCTCCGATCCCAGGCGGGGAGCCTGCAGGTGGACCTGACCGAAAGCGGCCAGGTTTATGAGGGGTTAGCGGGTTCTCAGGCTGTCGTCCATATGGGTGCCTGGGCCAATTCCGGACTCGTACCCGATACGCGCACGTACTCCGATAATGTCGCCGGCACGTTCAATGTTTTCCAGGCCGCCGCCGACCTGGGCATCCGCCGAGTCGTCTCGGCGTCGAGCAATCAGGTATATGGTTTTGCCGGTGCACCGCCCCTCTACGTCCCGGTCGACGAGGACCACCCCTGTCGTCCACTTAATTGCTACGCGCTTTCGAAGATGGCCGGCGAGCAGGCAGCTGACTATTTCTCCGCGAATAAAAGGTTGGAAATTCTCTCGTTTAGGATTCTCGGCACCCGTACTCCGGCAGAGATCCCTGGTGATATGGCCAGGATTGCCGCCGACCCGGCGAGTGGCTGCAAATTGTTGTGGACACGGACTGATGCGCGCGATGTGGCCGTGGCTTGCCGACTGGCTGTGGAGGCGGATCGGGTGGAATCGGGTCCGTACAATATTGCCGGACCGCGCGTGGTACTGGAAACCCCTGTGCTGGATCTGGTCGCAGAGCATTTTGGGGACCACACCGAGATTCGCGGTATTCTTGAGACGGTTGATTCGCCGTTGAGTTGTGCGAAGGCCCAGCGAGTTTTTGGTTATCGGCCGCGTTATGCCTGGTCGTTGGGTGTTGAGCATCCAGAGGAGTTGGAGTGAAAGAAGTACGAACCGATATTCTCGTCGCTGGCGGCGGGGTTGGTGGGGTAGCAGCCGCTCTGGCAGCTGTGTCGCTGGGCAGACGGGTGGTGCTCACCGAGGAGACCGACTGGCTCGGCGGACAATTGACGTCGCAGGCAGTACCTCCCGATGAACATCGGTGGATCGAGTCATTCGGATGCACGGCGCGATACAGGAAATTCCGCCAAGGGGTGCGTCAGTATTATCGGGATCACTATCCCCTCAATTTCTCGGCGCAACGCGATCCGCATTTAAATCCTGGTGCCGGCAGTGTTTCGAAACTCTGTTGCGAGCCGCGAGTGGCACTGGCGGCTCTGGAGTCGATGCTGACGGCTGAACTCGCGCGGGGTCGGGTAGAGATCTGGCGCAAGTGCAAGCCGACTGGTGCCGAGACCAAAGGAGACCGGATCGTGGCGGTGCGCGTTCTCGATCTGGAAACCGGAGCGCAGATATGGGTTCGGGCCGATTACGTGCTGGATGCGACCGAACTGGGAGATGTGCTGGCCCTGGCTGGAGTGGACTATGTTTCGGGTGCTGAGTCGAGTGCGGAGACGGGCGAGTTGCACGCACCGGATTCGGCCGATCCAGAAAACGTGCAGGCACTGACCTGGTGCTTTGCGGTCGGCTACGATCCGGACGGAAATCATACGATCGATCGGCCCAACTATTATGCCCAGTGGCGCGATTACGATCCCGGACTCAGTCCCGCCTGGCCTGGTAAAATGCTGAGCTGGACCTATACCCAGCCGATTACCCGCGAGCCGATCACCGCGACCTTCGATCCCGCTAATGGCGAGGGCAGCTTCTGGCGCTATCGGCGGCTCATTGGTCGTCAGCACTGGGCGTCAGGCCATGAGCCGCACGAGGTTTCGCTCTGCAACTGGCCACAGAACGACTATTTCGAAGGAAATATTATCGACAAGGACGAGCAAGAGGTTGAGCGGTGTCTGGCGGCGGCACGCGAACTCTCGCTGAGCCTGTTCTACTGGCTGCAGACCGAGGCGCCACGCCCGGATGGCGGCAGCGGTTTTCCGGGGTTGTATCTGCGGCCGGATATCACCGGCACGGCCGATGGCTTGGCCAAAGCACCTTATATTCGCGAGTCGCGACGGATTCGCGCGCTCTTCACGGTGACCGAAAATCACATTGGTCGCGAGTCGCGGGGGGTAGATCAGGCCGCTTTCTTTGCCGACAGTGTCGGGGTGGGGTGTTATCGGATCGATTTACATCCCTCAACGGGCAGAGACAATTATATCGATATCAGTTCGTTGCCGTTCCAGATCCCACTGGGAGCGCTGGTGCCGATTCGGGTCGAGAACGTGCTGCCCGCCTGCAAGAATCTCGGGACCACCCATATCAGCAATGGTTGCTATCGATTGCACCCGGTGGAGTGGAATATCGGTGAGGCGGCCGGATTGCTGGCAGCTTTTTGTCTGGAGCGAGATTATACGCCGCAGCAGATATGTGGGCGCGAGAAGTTGGTTGAGGAATTCCAGGTGCTTTTGCGCGCTCAAGGCGTCGAACTCGAGTGGCCGACAACTCATCCCGTATAGGAGACTCAATGGCCAAAGTGAAATTCGGTATCATTGGTTGCGGCGCGATTGCCGCCAATTCATTCGCTCCGAGCCTGCTCGCCTCCGAAGAGGCCGAGTTGGTAGCTGTTTGTCGCCGCGACCGCGAAAAGGCTCAGGCATTTGCCAGAGAATTTGGGGGCTGTGCTCATTACGGTACGGCTGAGGAACTTTTGGATGATGAGAATGTCGAGGCGGTAGTGGTGGCGACCCCAACTGATTCCCATTGTGAATACGTGCTCTTGGCAGCGGAGCGCGGTCGGTCCGTACTCTGCGAAAAACCGATGGCGCGTGATGCGGCTGAGTGTCGACGGATGATCGAGGCCTGCCGCGACGCGGGAGTCAAACTGGGTGTGGCCTATAGGCGACGACTCTTCCCGCAGGTCCTCAAGGCCAAAGAGTTGGTGGCCGAAGGGCGGATCGGTCGGGTCGTCTGTGTGCGGACTCACTACAGTGGCTGGACTTCGGTTGGCCCCGACGAGTGGCGGGTGGATCCTGGTATCGGAGGTGCGATGATGGAGATGGCGGTACATCGTTTAGAGGTTCTACTCAACTTCGCTGCTGCACCGGTGGAGGTCAGCGCGCTGGTGGAGACGGTGCACCACGAGTGGCCGGTGGACGATACCGACGCGATTTTGTTAAAATTTGCCGACGGGACCATTGGCGTACATTCGACGGTACTCTGTTCGAATCCCCGCCGCGATATTGCTCATATAGACGGTACTGAGGGACGGATTATGATCGATTCGCTGGAGTTTGGTTCGGAGATCCTGCGTTTGGAGACGTCGGCCGGAGTCGAGGAGATCGGTGTTGAGCCGTTGCAAAACCCCTATTTCGACCGGCCGATGCTGGATGATTTCGCTCTTGCGGTACGCGAGGACCGCCAACCGCTCTGCGACGGAGAGACGGGTTTTGTGGTTCAGGCGGTGGTCGATGCGGCTTTTAGTTCGGCACGGGAGCAGCGAGCTATCAAGGTCGAGCGGTTATAACGAGGCGTATCGACTATTGCTCCGGGTGTGCCGGAATCGGCCGAGGTGCATTTTCGCTAGCTTCGAAGCGGCTTCCCGAACGGTGCAATACCGCCTCGCTATGGAGCGGCCCGCAGAGTTGGTGGATGTGCGGAGGTTGATGCCAGGTAAAAGGAGATCGCAATGGAAGTGGCGTTAGAAAGAGTTCCTCTTCAGATCGAAGCGCTCTTCCTCTGTACGGTATTGGTGGTGCTGGGGCTTTTTGTTCTGGCCGTTCGTTTCGCCGCCCAGAGTACGGGTCGGAAAGATGTCGGGTTGTGGACCGTTCGAGCTGCTTCGGGAGCGGCGATCTGGCTGGCGGCGACCGGTCTGCTGACCCTTACAGGTGTCCTGCGTGACTTCTCGCTGCCGCCCAATATTCTGGGACTCTTTCTGGTATCGCTCGCCCTGACCGCCTGCGTGGCCTTTTCGCGGGTGGGTACGGCGTTGGTGATAGGTATAGGACCGGTCGGGCTGATCGGGTTCCAACTCTTCCGCGTGCCGGTGGAGGTTTTCTTGCACGGGATGTATCAGGTGGGTCAGACACCGGTACAAATGACCTACACGGGGCTCAATTTCGACATCTTTTCCGGCTTGACTGCGCCGGCGATGGCCTGGTTGGTCTGGCGCGGGCAGGTCGGTCGCTACAGCATCTGGTTGTGGAATGTGTTTGGCTTGACGCTCTTGCTCGCCATCGTTGCGATCGGAGTGTTCTCTATGCCGACGGAGTTCCGCGTTTTTACGGTCGAGCCGGCCAATACCTTCGTGGCCTATGTGCCCTATGTTTGGCTGCCGACGGTCTTGGTGCAGGCGGCGCTTTTGGGACACTTGCTGGTTTTCCGCTGGTTGTGGGCGAACCGAGTGAGAAAATGAACGAATAATTTCACGGATAGAACAGGTTAGATAAAAGAAGTGGAGATAGATCGTGCACACGCGACCCAATATTGTCTTCATCCTCAGCGACGACCAGGGGCCCTGGGCGGCTGGTTGTTATGGCAACGAGGAGATTTGCACTCCTGCTATAGACCGCATCGCCCGGACGGGAATGCGCTTCGACAATTTTTTCGTCGCCACTCCGGTTTGCTCGCCGAGCCGCGCAACCTTTTTGACCGGGCGAATTGCCTCGCAACACGGGGTGCATGATTGGATTCGCGAAGGCAATATGGGCCAGAATGTTGCCGCTTATCTCGAGGGGGAGATAGCCTATACTGATATTCTCGCCGAACACGGCTGGATTTGCGGCTTGAGCGGCAAGTGGCATCTGGGCCACAGTCAGCTCGTACAACACGGTTTTTCGCATTGGTACACTCACCAGCATGGAGGTGGGCCCTACAACGACGCGCCGATGGTGCGCGACGGAGAGCCGGTGACGGAGCCGGGCTATGTGACGACGGCGATCACGGATGATGCGCTTGCCTTTATCGATCGCCATGCCGGTTGCGATGTCCCCTTTTACTTGAGTGTGCACTATACCGCGCCACACAGTCCGTGGACCGGGCATCCGCAGGATATTGTCGATGGGTATGACGAGTGCGCATTCGCTTCCTGCCCGCAGGAGGAGATCCATCCGTGGGCAGTGGGACACCAGCTGAGCGAGAGTTGTCTGGGCAAGCGCGAGATGCTCAAAGGCTATTTCGCGGCGGTGACGGCGATGGATAGGGATATTGGGCGGATACTGGATAAGCTGGAGGAGAAGGGCCTGCGCGAGGATACGCTGGTGGTCTTCGTCAGCGATAATGGCTTCAGCTGTGGCCACCACGGTTTCTGGGGCAAGGGCAATGGCACCTATCCACCGAATATGTACGAGAACTCGATCAAGGTGCCCTTTGTGATCAGCCAGCCCGGGCGGGTGCCTGCAGGGAATGTGGAAGGTGCAATGGTCAGCGCCTACGACTTTATGCCGACCCTGCTGGACTATCTCGGGTTGCCGCTGCCCGCAGGGATCAACCTGCCCGGAGAGAGCGTGCTGCCACTCTGGTTAGGGCAGGGAGATACCGGTCGGGATGAGGTGGTGATTTACGACGAGTACGGCTCGACGCGGATGGTGCGCACCGAGGAGTGGAAATATGTGCATCGCTATCCAGACGGGCCTTGTGAGCTCTACGATTTGGTCAACGACCCGGACGAGCGTGTGAATCTGGCGGGTGATCCAGAGCAGCGTGTGCGGATCAATGAGTTGTACGCGCGCTTGGAAGAGTGGTTTGAGCGCTTTGTAGTACAAGGTCGTGATGGTCGCGATTTTGCCGTTACGGGTAAAGGACAACTCAGGCCCGTGGGTGGGAAGTGGGAAGGGAATGATCCATCTTTTGCAGAGGACTAGGACAGATGAATTATATCGACGCGCATGTGCATGTGTGGACCGACGATTTTGAAAAATATCCGCTGGCCGAGGGTTATCGCGCCGAGGATATGAAACCGCCGACGTTTTTCCCCGAGGAGATCATCGGTCACGGTGCGGCGTCGGGTGTGGATCGCATCGTATTGGTGCAGATGAGCTACTATCGTTTCGACAATCGCTACATGCTCAATGTAATGCGCGAGTACGAGGGGGTGTTCTCCGGGATTGCAATAATAGATCCCAAGGCCGAACGGCCCGACGATGAGATGCGGCGCTTGGCCAAAGAGGGAGTGCGCGGTTACCGCGTCTACGAGGGAGAACCGGTTGAAAGCTGGATGGATGGGGCGGGTTACGAGCGGATGCTGGCCTGCGCAGCGGACGAGAATCTGGCGGTGTGTCCGTTGATAACCTCGCGGGCTTTGCCCGCACTGGCCCGGCGTTGTGAGCAGTTCCCGGACGCGCCGATTATTATCGACCATCTCTGTCTGATCGGGGAGAACGAACCGATCTGCGCCGATCAGATCACCGCCCTCTGCGAAATGGCGCAGTATCCACGGGTGATGGTCAAGGTTTCGGCCTTCTATGCGCTGGGGGAGAAAAAGGCCCCGTACATGGACCTGGAGGATATGATCGATCAGGTGTACAGGGCTTTTGGTGCGGAGCGATTGATGTGGGCCAGCGACTGTCCCTACCAGGTCCAGGGCGGTCACACCTATGCTTCAAGTGTCGAGCTGATAGAGAAACGCCTGGATTTTATCGCGGAGGAAGACAGGGGTCAGATTCTCCGCGATACGGCGGCGGACTTTTTCTTTTGAGCGATCCGAGCCTTCGGTTTCAGTCTGCTAAAGGCTTGGAATACTGCTTCACAGGGATGTTGGAGCGCTGTCTCTCTCTATCGAAGTTCCTGACATAGACCTGTAGCGCAAAACGATCTGAGCGGAAGCAGGTGCCATCGCTCAGATCTGGTCTTCGTCCAGGTAGTCCATCTCCGGCTTCAGGTTCCAGCGGATCGAGTCCGGTGGTTGCACATTGCGGCCCCATTCGGCGAGGATCGGTCGCTCGGCGCGCAGCTGGGCCATGCGTTCGCAGATTTGCGCGGGGTCCCAGCCTTCGAGAACTTCGGCTTTGAGCTTTTCAACGGTGCCCTGGTGTGCTGGATCGGCGGCGAGGTCATTGAGCTCACGTGGATCGGCGGCGAGGTCAAAGAGCTGGCAGGGCTGTCCGTGGTAGTAGTTGAGCTTGAAGTTGTCGCGGCGGACCATGCGCTGGAAGATGCCTTCATCGGGGAAGGGACCGCCGGCGCCGGCGGCGTCCTGGCAGAACTCGGAGAAGGCGACATTGTCCCATTCGGTATTTTGCGGGTCGGTCAAGAGCGACAGCAGGCTGCGCCCCCGCGAGTGGGGCAGAGCCGGGCAGCCGAGGGCGTCGATCATCGTGGCATTGAGATCGAGCGAAGATATGACCTTGTCGCAACGGGTGCCTTCGGGCAGGTGGCCGGGCCAGGCGAGGATCGCTGGAACTTTGGCCGAGTCTTCATAAAAGGTCTGCTTCCACCACAGTCCGTGCTCGCCGACCTGCTCACCGTGGTCGGACGAATAGACGATAAGGGTGTTTTCCTCGAGTCCGTTCTCGCGCAACGCGGTGAATATCTGACCGATCATCACGTCCATGCGATAGACCAATGCCCAGTAGGCGGCGCGGGCGCGACGGATCTCCTCCTCGCTGACCTCCTCTATTTCGCAGGCGGTGCGCCAGAGTTGGATATGTGGGTGCAAGTGGTCGCCGAAGGATTCGTGGTTTTTCGGCGGGGTGATTTTTTCGTAGTAGCGACGGTAGTCTTCGAGTCGGGCGACGAAGGGCTGGTGTGGAAGCATGAAACCGACCGAGAGCGAGAAGGGGTCGGTCGATTCTCCGGCGCGCCTCTGGACCCCGAGGCGATTGAGATAGTTGAGAGTAGCGGCGGTGACGTCTTCGTCGTGGACCTGGTAGGCGCTCTGGCCGTGGCCAGAGAGGCGCAGGCTGACCCTCCCCGGGCCGGCGGTGCCCGAGAGCTGGCCGTGGTTGACACCGGAGCCGCCCATTTGATTGGGGCCGTGGTCGCCAACCAGGCGCTCGGCATAACCGTGCAGCTGATCGGGGCCTACCGAGTGCATACGGCCGATCAGCGCGGGTCGGTAGCCGCCAGCGCCCATGGCATGGGCGAAAGTGGGAATTCCCGAATCGAGGATATGGGAGTTGGTCCAAACTTCATTTTCGCAGGGGTAGCGGCCCGAGAGCATCGACATCCGCGAGGGTACGCAGATTGGTGAGGGGCAGTATGTGTTGTCGAGGACTACCCCGCTTGCGGCCAGAGCATCGAGGTGGGGGGTCTCAACCAGGGGATCGCCGTAACAACCAGTGACGAAGGGGTTGTGCTGGTCGGAGTGGATATAGAGCAGGTTGGGACGGGTGTTTTTGCTCATGATTTAACCTTGGAACGAGGTACAGTAAATGAGCCGCAAAAGTAGGAGTCCAATCGGACCCGGTCAAGACTGGGGTGCGACTTGCCAGCCATTGGCAATCTCACCATGCTTTATAGCCATCTCGATTGTACTTGCTTGATTTTCGGGGATACTAATCGCAAAAACTTTGTAGGAGCACCCGGGCTATTGCGGCCTGTGTGACCATAAAGGAGTCTATATGCGTTCAATCAAAAAAGTGGGTCTTACCGGTGCCAATGGCACGATCGGTCGGGTATTGATGGAGGGGTTGGCCAACGAGTACGAGGTTATGGCTTTTACGCGGCGCGAGGTCGATTTTGCCTCGGCGATCGTCAATTTTGAAAATGCCGATGAGGTCGAGGGTTCGTTCGCGGGATTGGACGCGGTCATTCACCTGGCTGCCGACCCAAGTCCGCTGGCGCCGTGGGAGGCGGTGCGTGAGCACAATATCGAGGCGATGTACCAGGTATTGGAGGAGTGCCGACGCGCCAGAGTCAGGCGTCTGGTCTTCGCCTCGACGAATCACACTCAGCATGGCAACACCATTCTCACGACGCCGGAGACCTTGGATCCAGAGAAGAAACTGAGGATGAAACTGGACGATCTGCCAAATCCCGATTCGCTCTACGCTGTATCCAAACTATTCGGTGAACATTTGGGTAAACTCTACAGTGAGCGCTTTAATCTCGAATTTGTCGGATTGAGGATCGGTTGGATCGTTGTCGAGAACGATCCAACCATTATGCGCGGTACTGCGGCCGAGGATTATCTGCGCGCGATGTTTTTGAGTCATAGGGACTGCATTGCGGCACACAAATGTGCCCTTGAGGTGGACACCCGTTATGCGCTGGCCTACGTGGTTAGCAATAACGGTCGTCGCGTTTTTGATCTGGAGGAGACGCGGGCCGTGCTCGGCTATGAGCCGCAGGACGATGCCGAGACGTATTTCGCTAGTCGACTTGGGCTTGACCGCTGATCTCTTTGGCCCTTCATTTGCCCTTTATGAAAGAGCGGCACCGCAAGGGCAAAAAGCAAGCAAAACCCCCAATCAGTTCTTCTACTGAGGGCACTCCGCTTGCTCGTTTTTACCACTATGCCGATGGCTCACGCGGACGTCTGATACTACCGGCTCTCGTCGCAATCTCGACGCTATTTCTCGGCATCTGGACTTTCGATCCCAAGCTTTCTTTGAGCGGCGATAACACCGAATTCATCATTCTGGCGCGCAGTTTGGCTCAGGGCGAGGGATTGGTGCATATCAACTCGCCCGATCCTCAACCGGCAACCAAGTATCCGTTCGGATTGCCGCTCCTGTTGGCACCACTAGCGTGGTTTTTTCCGGGTGATTGGGTGCCGATGAAGGCCTGGGTGCTGGTGATTTTTTCATTGGGGATGGGGATCTTGTACCAGTTGGTCAAGGAGCGGGCGGGAGCTTTACCAGCCTTGGCGACGGTAGCGCTGAGTCTGACGGTGGGTAAGAGCTATCTCACCCACGGGCCAGACGATATCGTCTATGGTCCCCTGTTATTGCACTATGCGCACCAGGTGATGTCCGAGGCTCCCTATCTGACCTTTTCGCTTTTGGCCTTGTGGCTTATCGAACGAGGTGTCGGGCGCGAGGGGGTTAGGGACAACTGGTGGCTGATTGCTGGATTTGTTTGCACCATGTGGGCCTATTATATCCGCACCGTCGGTATTGCGCTGGTGGCGGCGGTGCTGGCGTACCTGCTTCTGCGTCGCGATTTTCGGCGTGGGTTGATGTTTGCAGTGGCGGCTTTTACCTGCTGGTTGCCCTGGACTCTGCGCAATAGAGCGGTGGGTGGCGACAGCGTCTATATAAAGCAGTTGTTTATGGTCAATCCCTACCATCCGGACCGCGGTCTGCTCGACTTCGGGGGTTTTGTCGAGCGCTTTTTCGCCCACGTCCAGCTCTACCTGACGCGGGAATTGCCCAATACACTGGTACCCTATTTCACTGGCGCTGAAACGCTTTTGCACCCTGCTGCGCTCTTGCTGGTCGGCCTCGCGGTCGCTGCGACAACGCTCTGCGTCAAGCGCGGGGAAAATTTGCTGCTCTTGCTCTATGCCGGTTTCTTCATCGGGGTAGTGCTGCTCTGGCCCTGGCCGGGTGATCGTTTCCTGATGCCGATCGTGCCGATATTGATCTTTCTGGCCGTATGGGTTGTATTGTGGGTCCGCGATAGAGTGGCGGTGCACAATGCGGGAGCTGGTCGTTTCTTGGTGTGGGGAATCTTCCTGGTGTTTTTTTCCGCTACGCTCGGTGGCGTCAAACGTCTGGCCGACTATAGCGAAGCCGATTATCCGCCCCAATGGAGCCGCTATTACCAGGCTGGCCAGTGGCTCAAAACCCATACGCCGGAAGATGCTATTGTGCTTTGTCGCAAGGGCTACTGGATGTCTGTAGTCTCGGGTCGGCGCTGCATCGGCTTCCCGTTCAAGGAGCCCCCAATAGTGCTCGAGCATATGGAGCGAGAAGCGGTCGACTATGTCGTGCTCGAGAGTTTGGGTTTTCCGCAGACCGTGCAGTATCTGGTCCCGACCGTCAATGCGTACCGGGACCGCTTCGAGGTTCAGTGGCAGGACCAGGCGCTGCCGACTTATGTCCTGCGGTTCTTGAGCAAATAGACCGCTTGCCTCTTCCAGCGTCCAGTATCTATACTTGGGATGCCCTGAATTTTCCCTCCAGTTGCCGTCGGTGCCCGTGATTCGACATTCCTCGCTGCTTGTATTCTCCTCCTATCTGGTTGTTAGTCTCATCTTCACCTATCCGCTGGTGCTGCATTTGACGACCCACGTGCCCGGTGAGGTGGCGGGTGATGTGCCGGTCTATATCTGGAATCTGTGGTGGATGCAGCAGGCGTTATCGACGGGGATCTCGCCGCTCTTTTGCGATTATATTTTCGCTCCTTATGGTGTGTCGTTGGCTTTTCACGCTTTCGTTTTTCTCAAGGCCTTCGTCGCAATTCTCCTTCAGTATTTTTTCACCGCCTGGACTGCCTACAATATTCTGATCCTGGTGACCTTTGCGCTCTCTGGTTGGACAATGTTTCTGCTGGCGCGCCATCTCAGTGGCGATGCTCGGGCGGCGTGGCTGGCGGGGTTGGTCTACGCTTTCAGTCCCTATATGCTGACCCGCGGGACAGGCCATCTCAATTATCTCAGCGGCGAGTGGATGCCGCTCTATGCGCTCTGCCTGATCCGCCTTTTGCAAACGCGCGAGAAGCGTTGGGCTTGGGGCGGCGGACTCTGTCTATTGCTAACGGCGTACTGCGAATACTACTATCTTATCTACCTGACATTATTCACCGTTTTTTATCTGGGATGGCGATTTCGATGCGATCGGCAAGAGCTCTTGAACTCGACCTTTCTCATTCGTTTCGCACTGATGGGCGCTGGTGCTGTGGTGGGTTTTGCACCGATCCTGTGGGTGCTCTTTGGTACGGCGCAGAGCAGCTACATATATGGTGGGTGGGGGGCTTCGGCCAAACTGGGGGCGGATCTATTAGCTTTTTTCTCGCCCCCGCCGGGAAGCCTGCTCTACGGCGATATCAGCGCGGGGCTTTATGAGACGTTCTCTGGTGGAAATGCGGTAGAGGGCACGGTCTTCACTGGCTATGTCGTGCTCGGTTTGAGCGCAATCTGCATCTGGCGTTTGCGGGGCGATGAGTCGGTGCGGCTCTGGTTGTGGTTGACACTGGTGTTTTTCCTGCTTTCACTTGGGCCCTTGCTGCACGTTGGCGGAGACTTCGTCTTCGGGATCGGCCCTGTGCGATTCGTCGTGCCATTGCCCTATGTGGTCGTGCGCTATTTGCCGCTGATCAAGGGAGCTCGAGTGCCGGCGCGTTTCGATATTATGGTCGTTATGGGATTGGCGGTGCTCAGTGCCTACGGGGTGCGCTATTGGCTCGGTCGGGTTGAATACCCCGCACGTTGGATAGCGGCAATTGTCCTTCTGGTTGCCTTGGAGTATCTTAGGATGCCCTATCCGGTCGCTGCGGTGGAAATCCCCGGTGCCTATCGGACCATTGCCGGTGAAAGCGGTGACCGAGTGGTGATGGACGTGCCCCTGGGTTGGCGTACTGGCTGGGGCAGTACCGGGCGCAGTCTCGACCACCAGCAGCTCTTTCAAATCGTTCATGGCAAGCGTTTGCTCGGTGGCTTTGCCTCGCGTATTCCCGAAGACGAATTGCGGCGGATGGCCGCTCTGCCGGGCATTGGTCGGCTTCTGGATCTGCAGGAGCAACTGCCTGCAACTCCTGCGCCGACAGCGGCCCGCAGGCCCTTTATCAGGGCTCAGCTAACAGAGCTTTTAGATCACTTGCCTGTTTTTTTGCGCCAGCGGTTGATGCGCGAAGGTGCGGTGCGCGACTTCCTCGCCAATACCTCGGCCGAGCGGCGGATTGCAGAGCAGGCTCCGCGCTCGCGTTCCCTGCGCCAGTTGGTGGATGTGGTGGAGTTGGGATATGTCGTTGTGCATCCGCCCTATAGCGGGTACGCGCCGATTCGGCGCTATCTTGAAACGGGTTTGCCGCTGGAGAAGTTCTACGATCAAGGTGGTGTGATAGGCTATCGGATCGTCGATGGTATGGATCATTAGGCAGATCAATCGGCATTAGAAAAGGCGGCAAATTTTGGACTCGACAACGGGTGAGCTACCGACTCTCTTTATCGTTATTCCAGCGCTCAACGAGGAAGAGAATATCGGGCAGACACTCGAGTGCCTTGAGGACCAGGTCGACCTGCCCTGCGAAGTGATCGTGGTCGATGATCACTCGACCGACGCGACCGGGGAGGTGGTGCGCCGTTTTGCTGAGGAGCACTCCAATGTGCGCCTGGTGAAGAACGAGGGTCCGCGTGGCTTCAGCAATGCGTTGAAAGTGGGTTATGAAGCCGCTGGCTCCGGTGTGATCGTTACGATGATGGCCGATCTTTGCGACGATCCGCAGACGTTGGCCCCGATGTACGAGAAGATTCTCGAGGGCTACGATGTGGTCTGTGGATCGCGTTATATGCCGGGGGGTGGCAAGCGCAACGAGGATAGCGAGGTCAAGGGTATGTTCTCCCGCTTTGTCGGGCTTTCGCTCCGTCGTTTGGTGGGCGTGCCGACCCACGACGCGACCAACGCCTTCAAGATGTACCGCAGTGAGGTGATTAAGAATATCCCTATCGAGGAGGCGGGTTTCGCCTCTTCGATGGAGATTACGGTGAAGGCTTTTTTACGCGGGGCGAAGATTGCAGAAGTACCGACGGTATGGCGGGGGCGCACGGCGGGTAAGTCTAAGTTCAGCATATTGAAAGGTGGGAAGGACTACCTGCGTTGGTATGTGTGGGCAGTTCTACTGCGCAAGCACAAATTCTGAAAAAAGACAGAGCGGTTCCGCACTTGTGCTGACTCCGCGGATTTGTGGTACGTGCTCTCGCTGTGTTCGTGTTCGGTGGCACACTCGCTAGCCGGTTCGTCCATGACGGACGCAGGTTTCTATAGCTAATGGTCAAGGAGTTGCCGGAAATTCTAAGCTTCCTCTCGTTCCCTGGTCGTCTCGACCATCTCCTCTAATGTCCGCTCTATATCGTATGAGTATTCCCACTCGGGGTAGTGCGCCTGGAATTTGCGCACGTCGCTGATCCACCATATATGGTCGCCGACTCGGGCCTCATCCGCAAGGGTATAGTCGAGTTCTCTGCCCGAGAGGCGTTGTGCGATCTCGATGGCTTCGAGCATTGAGATATTGGCATGGCGTCCGCCGCCGATATTGTAGACTTCTCCTGCGCGGGGATTCTGGTAGAAGTGCCAGAAGGCGGAAACCAGGTCGTGGCTGTGGATATTGTCGCGGACCTGTTTGCCCTGGTAGCCGAAGATGGTATACGACCGGCCGCTGACCACGCATTTGACCAGATAGCCCAAAAAACCGTGTAGTTCGGCAGCCGAATGCGCTGGCCCGGTGAGGCAGCCGCCGCGGAAGGCGGCGGTGTTGAGGTCGAAGTAGCGACCGTATTCCTGCACCAGTATGTCGCCGGCGACCTTGGAAGCACCAAAGAGGCTGTGTTTGCACTGGTCGATGCGCAAACTCTCGTCGATGCCGAACTCGTAATAGGGATGCATCTGGTCGATCTCCCAGCGAGTCTCGTGTTCTACCAGAGGCAATTCGTTGGGGGCGTCGCCATAGACCTTATTGGTGCTGGTAAAGATGAAGGCTGCGTCGGGGCAGAAACGGCGCACGGCCTCGAGGAGGTTGAGCGTGCCATTGGCATTGACGGTGAAATCGGTAATCGGCTCACGCGCGGCCCAATCGTGAGAGGGCTGGGCCGCGGTGTGGATGACGAGTGCGATCTGCTTTCCGTACTCCGCAAAGAGTGCGTCGATGGCTCGATTGTCGCGGATATCGATATCGCGGTGTTGGTACTTGGGCAGCCCTGCCTCGAGTTGCTCGCGATTCCAGGTTGTGGACCCGTCTGCGCCGAAGAAGTACTGACGCATATTATTGTCGATCCCGACAATGTCGAAGCCCTGCTGGTGGAAGAAGCGGGTCGCTTCGCTGCCTATGAGACCGGCCGAGCCAGTTATAAGGACGACGCTCAACGGATTACCTCTTTAGGTGAAGACGGTGCGGACCAGTTCGTGGTTTTCTGCCAGCCAGGCATGAATGTCGAAGACGATGTTCCGCACGGATTTTTGTGGTGTCCAACCGAAGGTTGTATTTGTCTTGGTGTTATCGGTGACATAGTAGGGAATGTCCACTGCTCGAGTCTCCGCGACCGTACCCACTTCGATGGTTCGCCCCGTGGCTTCAGCACAGAGCTGGGTATACTCCACCAGCGAAGTCGAACCCGCGAGTCCTCCTCCCGCGTTGTAGACCTCGCCGGTCCAGCGCTCGGGTTGATCTTTTTGCTTCTGCAGCAGTTCGAAAAGGTCGTCGGGGTGGAGCAGATCGCGCACCTGTTTGCCCTGGCCGCCGAATCCCATATAGCTGAGACTTAATTCGAAGTAGTGATGGGCGACCCACAGGGTGTAGACACCCTGATCGACCTTGCCCCACTGGCCCGGCCCGGCGATGACGCCGCAGCGGTTGATCAAGGCCTTCATACCGTAGGTGGCGCAGTATTCCTGGACGAAGAGTTCGGAAGCCAACTTGGTTGCGCCGTAGAGTGAGCGGTGGCGAGAGGTGTCGAAAGTTTCACCGAACCCCGCTGCGCTAAGGCCTGTGGGCAGGGGGTGGTCTAAGTCGATGCTGAAACGGGTTTCTTCCTCGTGCAGGGGTAGCTCGCGCAAAGCGGGTAGTGCATAAACTCGCGATGTAGAGAGGAAGAGAAAGGCGGCAGCGCGTCTGCGCGCCCACTCAAGGCAGTTGAGCGTGCCCTTGAGATTGGTGTCGATGAGATAGTCCGGTGTACCGTCGGAGCCGGCGTGGGCGGAGGGCTCGGCCGAGGCATCGATGAGCAAGTCGAAGTCGCCCTCCAGTGCTTCGAGATCTGCCGCATTGCGCACGTCGCCATGGGTGAATTCGATATTCAGTTCTTTGAAATCCGCCAGATTGAGTTCCGATCCCCGGCGTTTGAGGTTGTCGAAGGCGACAATGCGGAGTTCGGGATCGTGGCGGCGGTAGCGGCGCGCCAGGCTCGAGCCGACGAATCCGGCGCCGCCGGTGATGCATAGGCTCATGGCAGCGGAGCGTCTGCGCGGATCAGGTTTTCGTTGCGGAGTTCGTCCCAGAACTCAGTGGGAATGTCCTCTTTGAGCAAATTGAAATTCTCACTGACGCGATCCGGTTGACGCGTACCCGGGATGATACAGGTGATGGCCGGGTGGGCAAAGACGAACTGAGAGGCTGCTGCTTTGAGATCGACCTGGTGGCGCAGGGCAGCTTCTTCGAGGCCTTTGGCCTTGGCCATGATCTCGGGCGGGGCTTCGCTGTAATTGTAGGTGGCTCCGGGTTGGGCACCTTTGGCGAGGATACCGCTGTTGTAGGTGCCGCCGGCCATGATGCCGATATTCTTTTCCACGCAGAGCGGTAGTAATTCGTCCAGTGAACTTTGGTCGAGCAGGCTGTAGCGTCCGGCGAGCAGGAAGCTGTCGAAGTCGCCTGCGCGAGCGAAGCGAGCGAGCATTTCCCATTGATTCATGCCAGCGCTAATAGCGCTGATGACGCCTTCGCTGCGCAGCCGTTCGAGCGCCGGGTAGGCGCCGGAAATGGCTTCCTCCCAGTGATCGTCCGGGTCGTGGATATGGAGAATATCGATCCGATCGACGCCGAGGCGTTCGAGACTTTCCTCGAACGATCGGATAACGCCGTCGTAGCTGAAGTCGAAGACGGGTTTGAAAGGTGGAGGATTGTCGAAAATCCCTTGTTCGGTATTTTCGCCATCGGTCGGAACCAGGATACGACCGACCTTGGAAGCCAGCACATAGTTTTCGCGGGGTACTCCTTTCAGAGCGAGGCCCAGGCGATTTTCGCTTTTGCCCGCTCCGTAGAGCGGTGCGGTATCTAATAGGTTGAGGCCGAGGTCAAAGGCGCGGTGGACCACCTGGACGGCCTGCTCGTCGGGTATGTCGCCATAGAGACCACCCAGGGCGGCGCAGCCTAATCCGAGGCGGGTGACTTCGAGCCCGCTAGTGCCGAGGACGACTTTTTCGAGTGGATCCATGTTTTTCCGATACTCCTCCGATACTCCGTGAAGGGTGTTGAGAAAAGTGAATATAAGCTAAGTTTTAGGACGGAGAAAGCTTGTGCATTCACCGGCGGGATGCTTGACGCTATGAGCGGTATTACTTAGATTAAATCGCCTTTTTTTAACAGGATCGGAAGCGGTTGAATTTAAAAGAGATGCGATTGTTTTTTGCACTCTTTGGCCGGGGTGGCGACGATGAACTTACTGCTCTTAACATTGCTGATTGGATGCACCCCCGCAGAAGAGGTCCCGCGTTTGGTGGAGGTGGCAGATACTGCGCCGGACGCAAAGAGGTGGGTTTGGACCGATAGAGAGATGGGTTGGAGATCCTGGAGCCAGGATCTCTTTGAAGAGGCTGGACGTGAGGATCGGCCTGTTTTGGTCTATTTGGCGGCCCCTGGGTGCGAGGGGCTGTTCCCGGCGCCGACTCCCGGATTGCGGCGATTGGTAGCGGATGGTTTTATCAGCACAAGGGTCGATCCATTCAAACGCCCGGATATCGCAAATTATTACGATACCGGTGGTTGGCCCGCTCTGGCTATAGCGCTGCCGAATGGACGGATTTTCGCTAGAGCCGTCGATATTCCGCCGACCAATATCGAATCCTATCTCCGTCGATTGCGGCTGGCCTATGATGAACAGCGCGCAGTTCTCATTGATAAGGTCCAGCAGGCTGGGAAGGTGCAAGACGCGCGGATGCCCTTTGAAGTTGTGGCGGTCTACCGGGCATGTGCAGTGGCTTTCGACTCGCTGCACGGTGGTTTCGGTGGACCGGCCAAGTTTCTTGAAGCGTCGGTTTTGCGCTTTTTGCTGGCCTATGGCGAAGCGAAAGACGAAGAGCGGGCAATGCAGATGGCTCTGACGAGTCTGGACGCCGTGCTTGATTCGCCGCTTAGCGATGGTGGTGGTTTCCTGGCCTACTCGTACGCGCCGAACTGGCGCGCTCCTGCGGGCGAGATGGATGGCTTGGATCAGGCGGCGATGCTACACCTCTTGCTCGAAGCCGGTCAGCCCCGTTATACGGTGGCAGCCAGGGCTTTGCTCGACTTTGTCGAACGCGAGTTCTTTGATCCAATCGAGGGCGTGTTTTGGGGACGCCAGGTAGCTCTGCCTCCTTATGAGGATGAGGCTCCTGGTCGGAGAGATAGCTCCAGGGGGTGGTGGACCGACCCGACGCTCTACGCCGATCGTCAGGCGGCTCTGATCCGGGCCTGTCTCGCGGCGGCAACTGTGCTCGAGGACGATCGCGCTGCCCGCTTGGCGACTCGAGCGGGCGACGCATTGATTGCGCGCTGTATTGACGATCGTGGTGGAGTGCGACACGTTTGTGGGGTCGGAGAGGAGAGCATCTCAGGGCTTCTGGTCGACCAGGCTTTGGTGGCGCTGGCGCTTCGTGATCTGCTCGAGTGGAGCGGGGAAGCGCGCTTTGGGATTGCAGCTAAGCGGGTCGTGCGTTTTATGGAGCAGGAACTCGGAGGTCGAACCGCTTTTTATAATCGCGCCGTCGGTCCGTTGCCGCGGTTTTTCGCGCACTGCGATGATGATCGACCCGCTGGAAATGCTCTGGCTCTTGAATTCTATGGAGAGCAAGGGGATGCCGCGCAATCGGCCAGGCTGATGGAAGGACTTCACCTGGTAACGGAGCCGGACCGGGCGTATAGCTCTTGGGCGCGTGGCGTTTTGCGCTATGGCGCGATGGCGAAAACATCTCTATGAAGATACTGGTGACAGGAGCGAATGGTTTTTTGGGCCGCAGTCTGCTCACCCTGGATGGAGAGGTGGAATGGATCGGCTGCGGGCGCCGGAGTGCTGTGGGCGGGATTCCCTATCGCCAAGCTGAATTGGCCGACCGGGACTCAATGGCTGCGCTGGTTGCCGAAGTGGAACCGGATTGGGTGATTAATACGGCAGCAATGACCAATGTCGATCGATGCGAAAAAGATGCTCGGGAGGCGCGGCAAGCCAATGTCGAGATTGTCGAGACCCTGGCGGAGGTCTGTGGTGTCACAGGCGTCGGTCTGGTGCAGATTTCGACCGATTATGTCTTCGACGGCAAGGAGGGGCCCTATGCCGAAGGAGATAGGACGACACCTTTGTCTCGCTATGGCCAACTCAAACTGGAAAGCGAGCGCGTGCTGGATAAATTGGACCGGACTATGGTGGTGCGGACCTTGTGGCTTTACGGCTACGTCCCCCAGGCGGGGTCCAATTTCATCACCTGGTTGCTGAATGCGCTTCCCTGCGGTGAGCCGTTGCGGGTTTTTGCCGACCAATGGGGTAATCCGACCTATGCTAATGACCTGGCCCGCGCGCTTGTAGCACTCTGTCGTCAAGAGGCTCGGGGGCTTTTCCACATGGGAGGTACTACCTTTATGACGCGTTACGAGTTGGCACTCGAAGTGGCGCGTTTCTTTGATCTCGACGGCGAGTTGATTCAACCGGTGCCGACTCAGGAGGCCGGACTTTCGGCTGTGCGGCCTCTGCGCTCGGGGCTTTGCACCGATGCTTTGGAAGCAGAACTGGGTTATCGGCCGCTGAGTTTTGCCGAGGGGTTGCAGGACCTGGCCAGCGATCCTCGTTTCCGCCGCGACTTTCCCCGGTTTGCCCTCTAAAGAGCCACTCATGGACCCAATGCGGATTTCGCTGATCACACCGACCTACAACGAGCGAGAGAACCTGACGCTCTTGGCCGAGGAGATCTTTGCCATTGTCGGCGCCGAACCCGATATAGATTTGGAACTGATCGTCGTCGATGACGGATCGCCTGATGGCACCGGAGAGGTGGCGGAGGAACTGAAAGCCAGCTATCCCCTGCAAGTGGTGCACCGGGCCGCCAAGCTAGGTCTGGGGTCGGCGGTGATGGCGGGTTTCGCCCTCTCCGACCGGCCTTATCTCGGCGTGATCGACGCCGATTTGAGTCACGATCCAGCGATATTACCTGAATTGGTCCATAGTCTGCGCGAATACGATATCGCCATGGGTAGTCGCTTTGGGGAAACCAGTCGGGTCGAAAAATGGGCCTGGCATCGCAAGTTGACCTCGCAGGTTGGCGTGGGTTCGGCCCGGCTGCTGACCGGGGCCGAAGATCCGCTCTCTGGTTATTTCTGCCTGCGTCGCGAAGTCCTGGAGGGCTTCGAGTTGACTTCTTCCGGCTACAAGATCCTGCTTGAGATTCTGGTAAAGGGACGCTACGAAAGGCATCGTTCAGTGCCCTTTGTCTTCCGCAATCGCCAGTTCAGCTCTAGCAAGCTCAATCTACGCGAATACCTGCTTTTCACTAAACAGATCCTCTACTTCAGTGGCTACAAGCTTTTGCGCCGATCCAAAGGCGGTGGGTCATGAGACTGAGCGTCGTTTTCCTCAGCTATAATACGCGTGACTTGACCAAGCAGGCTCTGAGCTCAGTGCTCGATGCAGCCGAATGCATGGAAGTGGAGGTCCTCGTTGTTGACAACGCCTCTGTAGATGGCAGCGCCGATATGGTAGAGGAAGAATTTCCCCAGGTGAAACTAATTCGCAACGAGGACAATGTCGGTTTTGCGGCTGGCAACAATGTGGCTCTGCGGCAGGTGGTTGGAGAATATGTGCTCTTGATCAATACCGATACTATTGTGCGGCGGGATGCGTTGCTCACGATGGTGGATTTTTTGGACGCACACCCGGAGGCCGGAGCTTGCGGGTGCAAAATTCTCGATCCCGATGGCACCTTGCAACTCGACAGCCGCCGAGGTTTCCCAACACCAGTGGCCGCTTTCTGCAAGATGTCGGGACTGAGTCGTCTCTTTCCCAATCACCCGGTTATTTCTCGCTATTATATGACCTATCTAGACCCCGAGCAGATGGCGGAAGTCGAAGTCCTTTCCGGGTCTTGTATGATGGTGCGCAAAACGGTGATAGACCAGGTCGGATTGTTAGATGAAGACTACTTCATGTACGGTGAGGATATTGATTGGTGCTACCGGATCTACCAGGCCGGCTGGAAAATATACTATGTACCGGATACGGAGATTATTCACTTCCGTGGCGAGAGTGGCAAAGGGGCGCCGCTGAGGATTCTTTATCGCAAGAGTAAAGCGATGTCGATCTTTGTCAATAAGCATATGGCGCGGCGCTTTCGCTTTTTTCCGCTCTGGCTGCTGCAGGTGGGCATTGCTCTGCACGGAGGTTTTCGATTCTTCGTCAAGACTGGCCGCACCCTGTCCCTGCCTCTGGTCGATGCGGCGCTGGTGCTCAGCGGATTGAAGTTGGCCCTGGCTGTCCGCTATCACCAGGATCTTGTGCCTTTTATCTACCCCATCGAGCGGATTGGCAATCTTTTCGGCCTTGATGCCCAGCCGACTCGCTGGCTGACTCCGCCTCCCTATTCGGATTTGCAGTGGATCGTAGTCTATGGTGTCGCGACTCTGGTCTGGTTAGTGGCATTCTATGTGTCGGGCCTGTACGATCGTCGTCGCTATTCGGTGCCTTGGTCGGTGGTGGGAGTTGCACTAGGCTCGGCTTTTATCGTGACTCTGGCGTTCTTCTTCAAGGACTACAACTTTTCACGGCTGGCGACTGCTGCGGCTTTTGTCTGTAATGCGGTGCTGATTGCCAGCTGGCGTTTTGCCGCGCGTTGGGTATTGCACCAGCGCGGTCGTTCAGGACGATTGCGCACTTTGTTGGTGGGCAACGATCAAGCAGCAGTGGACTTTATCGAGTATATCCAACGGACGGGCAGTTCCATCTATGATTTGATCGGCGTGGTCGGCCAGCGACCCGAAGACCAGGATCGTCCGCTGGCCGGTCGACCTGTGATCGGTCTGGTCGGTGAATTTGAGGCCCTGATCCGAGATTACGCGATCGACCAGGTGGTGTTTACGCCGAGCACAATGTCCGTGCTCTTGGAGCAGATGGGGCAGTCTTGGGATGCGCAGGATCTACGGATCAGCATGGTTCCGATCTCATTTGCGAAGATGGTTGCAAATCGGAGTGCCAACGAGACCGAACAGCTGCCTCTGGTCAGGATCGGGGTGGGTAGATGAGCGGTGTCGGTCGAGTCGGGACACTGTTTTTATGCGTCCTCTGCGTCATCTGGGTACTAAAAGCTGGTACCGCACCTGCGCGGGAATCAGGTTTGCAATTGGTGCTGGAAGTACGCGACAATATACATCGAGAGTATGTCGACGAACTCGACAGTATGCGCATCATCGATGCGGGGCTCGATGGTCTGGTCGCGGGACTGGATGCGGGCGAAAATCTCTACCGCAGCCCAAGGGACCTCGGTGCTGAACGAGTAGCGTTGGATGACCGTCGCCAGGTCGATCTGCTGCACGAGGCATTGGAGAAAGTGCAGGTGCAGTATCTAGAATCGGTTCCGTCCGATTCGCTGGCTCGAGATCTGGTTCGGGGAATGTTGACAGCTCTGGATCCGCACTCGAGTTATTTGGAGGCTGCCGAGTACGCAGAGATGGTCGAGACTTACCGCGGCGATTTCGAGGGTATCGGTATCTACTTCGAAGTCCGGCAGGGCCGGCTCCTGGTTATTGCGCCGATCGTTGGTTCGCCCTCTTACGGCAAATTGCGGGCTGGTGACCATATCGTCGAGATCGAGGGGGTGCCCACTGACGGGATCACGACCGAGCAGGTGATGGAGAAGTTGAGAGGACCTCGTGGTTCGGAGGTACGGGTGGGCGTCCATCGCCAGGGCCGGGATGCGCTTCTCGAATTTGAAATTCGCCGCGACCGAATCGAGTTGAAAAGCGTACCTTACCGCTTTATGCTTGCAGAGGGCACGGGCTATGTGCGGATCGTGCGCTTTGCCGAGACGACTGGCGAGGAATTGGGTCAGGCTCTGGATTTTTTGCACCGAGAGGGAATGGAGCGGTTGCTGCTCGATTTGCGCGATAATGGTGGCGGACTTCTGGAACAGGCAGTAGAGGTAGCGGACTATTTTGTCGACGCCGGATCGCTGGTTGTCTACACCGAAGGGCGCGAGGCCGATTCAAGGCACGAGTATCGGGCTCGCCGTCCGCTGCGCGACCCGATGGCGTTGGTGGTATTGATCGATCACGGTAGTGCTTCGGCTTCCGAGATCGTCGCCGGCGCAGTGCAGGATCTCGACCTGGGGTTGGTTGCGGGTCAGACCAGCTTCGGCAAGGGATTGGTCCAGGGGCAGTTTCCGCTCAGGAACAACGGCGGACTGCTGCTCTTGACGGTGGCTCGTTACTATACGCCTCTTGGTCGACTGATACAGCGACCCTATTCCGGCGATATCCAGGCCTATATCCAGGCGGGGATCGACGATGTGGATCCCAACAGCATTGATAGCCTACGGGTTCGCAAGGAAATCTTTTACACCGCTTCGGGTCGTTCAGTTTATGGCGGTGGTGGCATCACTCCAGATGTATTTCTGTCGGTCGAGGAGTATTCCGAGTTCGCTATAGACCTTTTTTCAAGCGGAATCTTAGCCGACTTTAGTGGTGCTTGGGTCGGAAATCGGAACGACTGGCTGGTTGATTTCGCCGCGTATCGGCAGGAGTATGAAGTACCGGACGAGGTGGTCAAGGCCTTTGCCGATTCACTAGAGGGTAACGGCTATGAGGTCGACTCTGAGGAGTTGACAGCGCACGAGGATTTCCTGCGTCGAGAGCTCAAAGCCGGTTTTGCCCGTGTGCTTTGGGGGGATGAGGAGTATTACCGTATGTGGTTAGATGGGGATGCGGAGGTGAATCAGGCTCTGCATCTCTTCGACGAGGCCCGCGTGCTGCTCGAGCGTCGCGTTGGTTCGGGGTATTGATTTTTTACCTTTCTTTGTGTATTGTGAACGGGTACTTTATGTCGGGAGGATTTTGTGGCTGAAAAAAATTTAGTAGGTCGACGGGAGATCGTGCTGCCGATTAGCAAGGCAGTCGAGATCAGTTTTCGCAGTCTTAAGATACGCTTTGGTCGTTCGCTGATTACCACCAGCGGTGTAATTCTGGCAATCGCCTTTCTGATGTCGGTTTGGAGCAGCAATGAGATAGTTAGCAGTTTGCGCAACGCCGATAAGAGCGAGATCAATCTGCTACTACAGAAAAGCGGTATCGAAACTGGCGTCACCGAGTCGGGCGAGAATTCGGCCGAAGCTCAGGCTCGGATCCAGGAAGAAAAATCCAAACAGACCTGGCTGATCAGCCTTTCGCTCCTAGTCTGTGTCGTCGGTATTGCCAACGCCATGCTGATGTCGGTGACCGAGCGCTTCCGCGAGATCGGTACCATGAAGTGTCTTGGAGCGCTGGACACGTTCATCGTCAAACTATTCCTGCTCGAGTCGACCTTCCAGGGATGTGCGGGCACCTCGGCGGGGATCGTTATTGGATTCGCGTTGACTTTGGGGTTGGCTCTCTTGGACTATGGCGGTTACGTGTGGGACCATTTTCCACTGGCTGGCATTTTTGAATCGGCCGGTTATGCTCTGGTCGTGGGTACCTTGCTCTCGTTGATCGGCGCTATGCTGCCTGCTTATCGCGCGGCCAAGATGGAACCGGTCGAGGCCATGCGTTCCGACACTTGATTCCTTTGGAGGAAATACCTGGATGACTGAAACGGCGCAAAGCACGACCGCAACTGCCGAGGCAGAGGAAAGACGCACCGTCGTACGGACCCAGAAGGTCAAGAAAGTTTACCAGATGGGCGATATCGAGGTGCATGCACTGCGCGGGGTGGACATGGAGATCTACACCGGTGAGTACCTCTCGATAATGGGTCCCTCTGGTTCGGGCAAGAGTACCTTTTTCAATATGGTCGGTGGGCTAGACAAGCCATCGGAAGGTAAAGTCTATATCGATGAAGTCGATGTGGCCCAGCTAGATGCCTACGAACTGGCCTGGCTGCGCTGTCGCAAGATCGGCTATATCTTCCAATCCTTTAACCTGATCCCGGTGATGACCGCGCTCGAAAACGTCACC
>CAZFMY010000028.1:0-66930 GCA_964520345.1 uncultured Gemmatimonadaceae bacterium
GCCTCGATGGTCTTGCCCATATTCGGCATGGTGGTAGTCAATAGCGCCGACATGCCCATCAGTGTGGCCTCGTGCTCTTCGATCGCCTCGATAAATTCGTCTTCGGAAGTATCTACGCCGAGATCGTGAACGACAAAGCCTGCTCCGCGCAGCATCATAATGCACAGGTTTTTGCCGATATCGTGAAGGTCGCCCTTGACCGTGCCCATGACCACGGTACCGACCGGCTCGACTCCTGAGGCCGACAGGATCGGCTCGATATGGGCCATGCCCGATTTCATCGCCCGGGCACAGGCGAGCACCTCGGGGACGAAGATAAAGTTCTCGCGAAACTTGATGCCGACGATCGCCATTCCGGCGATCAGGCCATTGTCCATGACTTCCAGCGCTTCGATGCCCTGGTCGATAGCCTGGCCGGTCAGTTGATCGACTGTTTCATGATCGCCATCGATCAAAGCAGCGGCGATATTCTGCATGTTTTCGTTGGCTTGAGCAAAGAGGTTGGTGATGCGTTCGCGCTCGTCGTCGCGTTCGATGAATTCCTCGATCTCATCGCGGATGAATTCGTTGGCGACTGCGTTGATTTCTGCCATTGTCGTAGCGCTCTCCTAATTAGAATTCTGGTTCTGATGCCACTCGCGGACGGTCCGAGGGATTTCCTTCAGATTTTCGATCGAGGTCTGCAGCGGAATCGCGCACTCGGGACCAATGAGCTGGACCCCGGATTCGAGATTGCGTACCACTTCGGCATTGACGACTTCTGGCCCTTTGGAAAAAAGGGTCTCGGGGTTGTTGATATTGCCGACTAGAGAAATTCGATCGCGTACGATCTCCATCGATTCTTCGGGAGTATTTTTAGAATCGTAGTGGAAAGCCGCCATGCCGGTTTGGGCGATAAATTCCATGCGATCCACGGTGCGACCGCAGATATGGAGGATGATTGGCACCGGGAGCCGCTCGGCGAATTCGATGTGCATATCGCGCAGATAACGTT
Source organism: uncultured Gemmatimonadaceae bacterium (assembly GCA_964520345.1). Taxonomy (GTDB): domain Bacteria; phylum Latescibacterota; class UBA2968; order UBA8231; family UBA8231. Next base: position 995 of record CAZFMY010000028.1, read on the forward strand.
CGTAATACTCACCGCTGACCAGGTCGCCGGTAGCGTGGTCGGGTAGGGTGAGGGCATCGGCTCCGGCCTCGATCTGTGCCAGTCCGAAATCAATGGTGATTTTCTTCATGCGGTCCAGACAGAGCTTGGTCTTGCCCGGGTCGTCGAGCGACATCAGCAAGAAAGGCTCAACGCCGAAGCAGTGATAGCCGAGTGACCAGGGGCCCATCGTTTTGCCAACGATCGCGACTTCATTGCCATAATCTCGGCGCAGGATTTTGATCGCTTCGGTAACACAGGCAGTATCGGGATGGGTGCAGAGATTAGAGGGAATCGAAATGTCGTCGGGTTCGCGCCAGATAGGTTCGCTCATGCGAACAGTGGGCCAGTTGTCCTTCTGCTCCCATTGGATTTTACAGCCCAGAGCCGAGGATTCCTGGATGATGCTAAAGACGGGCATAATGGTGTCGAAGCCCAATTCGGTGTACCCGGTAGCGGCCAGTCGCGCCATGAGTTCGGGTTCGCGGTTGGCATTGGGAAAAGGGGCATCAACCAGGTCCATCAGCTCGACGGTAGCCATCGAGGTGGGGTTGCAGAGTGGAGTGCGGTCTACAGGTTCGCGCTTGAGAGCGGCGAGTACGCGTTCTCTGCTGGTCATTGCAGCGGTCATCGTAGGATCTCCTTCTATTCCTGGTTGCTGGGAGCGGAAAGTACCCCGCGGGAGGCCATTTCTTCGACTTCGCGCATGGCGGAACGCACATTGGGAGCCCGGACGAGCAGGAGGCCGATCAAGGCATCGTGGGGTTGTCCACAGCCAAAGCGGGACTGATTTGGCTGATCCTCGATTTCCTCCATCTCGCCAAGGCGGATAAGGCCACGGGATATCACGGTAGTGCGTCGTTCCGATCCTGTGGCATCCTCTTCAGGACGGGCTTCGTAGCGCCCTTCGCCGAGGTTTTCGATGAGGATATTCGCGTTGGCTTTCTTGTCGAATATAGATAAAGGACGAAGCTGGAGAGATGTCTCAGGGTCGAATTTGCAAGCTTCTAGAAATAGCCTCTTGGTGGCCAAGGTATGGGCGTGACCACAGGGATATCGCAGCAGACCGGTCGCGTCCGTTTCCATGCCACCGAGAACTCGCATAGATTCGGTGATTGTCTCGATGCGTCCAGCTGCACCGGGTAGGCTACTATAAGTGTGAACTAGGTAGGCCGGATCGTCATTGCTGCCCGGGTAGTAGAGCGCAATGGAGATCTCGTTGAAGTGGAGATCCATAGATACCAATTCGATCCGCGAGCCGAGATCCAGAGTCTGTGCCATGGTATTAATCCTCTTGACAGCAAAGAGTCGGGTTGAGTATTCTTAAGAGAAGATAGCAAATGGTCAGACCATCAGCAAATAGAATATTAGGTAGAAATTGCCTTTTTAGCTCGATCATCTCTCGTGGAGAATCTCAGGTATATCTTGGCTTCTTCGTTGGAGGAGAATAATTGAGGTAAATTGAGGGAATAGCATCCTTTTATTTTATTTGGGTATCTGAAATAAATGTATGATCGTTGTTGGCCTAGGTTGATAAAAAAGATAAGATCTATTGGCGAACCTTCCGAAAAAGCCAGCCGCTCTAGTCGGCGAAGCAATGCACCAGGTGCATCGAAGTTCACTGAGTGACGAGATCGTCGCTCAAATTACGGATTTGATTGCACGGAATGTGCTCAATCCCGGTGATAGGCTGCCGCCGGAAAGGGAGTTATGTAAACGTTTTGGGGTTGGTCGCTCCTCGTTGCGCGAAGCGCTGCGATCATTATCGGTGATGGGTATTCTCGATGGCAGAGTGGGCGAGGGAACCTTTGTCTGCGATAATAGCCAGTATTTGGAGAAGGCACTTAAGTGGGGCGTCTTGCTGGATGGTAAGAAAGTGCAGGATCTGAGTGAGACGCGGATGATGCTCGAAACGCAGAACGCCTATTTGGCGGCGGAGCGGGCTGAAGAAACCGATTTAGAAGCCATCGCCCGGGCGTTGAAAGGTATGGAGGAAGCGCTGGAGGACTGGGATCGCTTTCTCGGACACGACCTGCAATTCCATCTGGAAATTGCACGGGCAACGCAGAATTCTATTCTCTGCAGTTTACTCGAAACGACGCGGAACTACCTGCAGGAGTGGATTAAAGGTAGTTTGTCGGAGCCCTCACTGGCAAGATCCCGAGCCGAACTGTCACTGCGCGAACACCGCCGAATCCTCGAAGCACTGATCCAACGGGATCCAGCGGGGGCCCGCCAGGCGATGGCGGCTCATATTCGTTCCAGTAGCGAGGATCTGCAGGAGCGGGTTGGAGCCGGTTAGCCGTCGATCAGGGTTCGGTTGATAAATTCGGTAATTTCCTCAATCTGTTTGAGCTTGGTAAAGAGCAGGCTTTGGGCGATTCGCCGCGAGAGTTCGACGACGTGCGGGTCTTCGATTGTGGCGGGCTGACGGCCATCGGTAGCGCTCAACAGCAGACAACCCAGATCGTGCACGGCCTGCTTTTCGACTTCCTTGACCCCCTTGTAAGAGGCCAACTGGAAGTAGCCGTTCCAGAACACGTTGACAGCTTCCAGGTAAGCGGCCTTCTGAAGGCTGTTCTGCATTGCCTTGACGCACATATCGGCTGCGTAGAAAGCCAGATCAAAGGTCGGATTACCGTAGTGGGCGGTGGCAAAGTCGACGAGGTAGAGTTGGCCATTGTTGACCCAGACATTGCGCGGTCTCAGGTCGCCTAAGATCAGACAGATATTTTCTTTAAGCAGACGGTTGGAACGGCTGGCGATGGCTTTTTTTAGATCGGGGTAGGTCTGTACTATGAAGTTATAGTGTGGATCGATGCGCAGTTGCTCGAAGGCCTTGGTGTCCTTGAACATCGACTTGATTTCCGGTACGCCGGCGGTTTCGTTGTGAACGGTGGCGAGGAGTTCGCCGCACTGGACCGCGATCTGCAGATCGATTCGTCCATTTGCCAGTTCGCTTTCCCAGCACGATGAGTTGTGAGGTGGGGGGGTCGTCACCAGTATGAAGTCGGTGCGGTCCTCCAGTACGACTTCCGGGATGATTTCCGGGGCGAGAAATTGCGCCAGAATCTCAATGCAGCTTTTCTCAGCAAAAATTCGTTTGCGGTCTAGCCACCAGCGCTCTCTGAGTTGGGCGCGCGAATGCGCTTGTTTGACGATCCAGGCCTGACCGCTAGCCGATACGTAGTAGATCCTATTCTTAAAGCCATCGCCAAAGCTCGTGACGCGGATCGGTATTCCCCTGGCGAGTAACTTCTTGCGTTGCAGATAACCGGATATAGCCTTCTTCTCTAAATTCATCAGCTCCTCTTAAGGGGCAGTTTCAGTGGGTATCAGGGCGTCTTCTTGGGTTGCTCTGGCGGCCTGGTTGACCTGGCTTTCGGCGTGGTACGAGCTGCGCACCAGTGGGCCGGACTCGACGTGGTGGAACCCTAAGTCGAGGGCAAAATCCCGCCATTCGCTAAATTCGTCGGGATGGACGAAGCGCTCGACGGCTACGTGCTGGGCAGAAGGGCTTAGATACTGGCCCAAGGTGAGAATAGCGCATCCCACATCGGCCAGGTCGCGGATGCTCTGTGCTATTTCTTCTCGGGTCTCGCCCGCGCCCAGCATCATGCCGGATTTGGTAGGTGCCGGACCCAGCTCGCGCGCTCGGTGTAGCAGTTCCAACGAGCGTCTGTAGTCGGCCTGGGGCCGCATTTTATAGTAGAGCCTGGGTGGGGATTCGATATTGTGATTGAGGATGTCTGGTCGGGCTGCGATGACGGTTGCGAGGGCATCCCAATCGCCTTTGAAATCGGGTATCAGGACTTCGATCGTGGTGTCTGGACAGTGACGGTGTACAGCCTCGAGGGTGCGGGCGAATATTCTGGCTCCTCCATCTGGCAATTCGTCGCGGTTGACCGAGGTGATGACGGCATGGCGCAAGCCGAGGTGGGCAATGGCTGCGGCGACCCGTTCGGGCTCGCCCTCGTCGAGCTCTTGCGGTCGACCGGTCTTAATCGCGCAAAATCCACAACTGCGGGTGCAGATATCTCCCAAAATCATAAAGGTCGCAGTACGCTGTCCCCAGCACTCGCCGATATTGGGGCATTGGGCACTCTCGCAGACGGTATTCAACTCTAGATCGACGATCAATTTTTTGATTTCGATATAGTTGGGATGCCCCGGTGCCTTAGCTTTGAGCCAGGGAGGGAGTCGGCGGCGTACGGAATTAGATGACATAATGGATAGTCGATACGGATTTCAAATACTAAAACCAGGGAGTAGAGACTCGCCAAAGAGCCAGATCTTATAAACTAAGCCTCCGGCAAACCAATATCAAGGCTTGGCAGCGAGAAACCACCCGTTCTGAGAGGCGGATTGGCAAAAGTCTAAAAAATCATTTAATACGCTGTTATTACAGAGTTAAAATGGATATTTTTGCCAAACGGCTTCGGGGTCTAAGATCTTGCTGGGCCTGGATTTCTTTCTATGGCAACGACCTATTTCAACGACTTTCTGGTTCTGGGCGGACTGCTTGATGGTAATTATACGGTTTAAATTGAGGACTTATTAACCTTAGTAAAATGTTTGCTACAGAGCCAAAGCCACAGATAAGCTACGGGAATGAGCTTTATGCTGCGATAGCATATGGAAGTCCCTATTGACCATTCGCGCTCTGGGTCGATTGCGCCATAGATTCCCGGTTTGATATCAAAGAGGATAAATGGCGTTGGAATAGCGGTAAGTACAAATATCCATATGAGTATAGGGGAATATGAACGAAGGTAAAGGACGACCAAAACAGGCAGTAGAAAGACGAAATGGTGCTCCCAGACGTCTTTATATATAAGAAAAAAGGTGCAGATCCATAGAGCTAAAAGCGGATTCGGGAAGGGGGTGCGGTGGCGGAGTGTTGCAATGCATGCCGTGATAAGAATGGCCGCCTGTGAAAAATAAATGAGTGTGCGGCCTTTAAGAGGCAGGTCGGTCAGGGTCGTCAGTTCGGCCAAGGGGCGGTTGGCCAGTTTGGCCACAATGCTGACCAACCCGCCTTGGAGTCCGAGATTGCCGGCATGGGTGAGCGCTCCCTTGATGTGGCCGCCCTGGGTGTTGGCGGCAAAAAAGTTGGAGAAGCTTTCCGGGTAGAGCATGAAGTAAGGGATTGAACTCAGTAGGCTGATGAGCAGGCCTAGGCCCAGGACCCGCCAGGCGCGCAATCGCAGGAGGGCAGGAGCGAGGATCAGGGCATTGGGTTTGATCAGGAGAGCACCGGCCCACAAGAGTCCAGTCAGTCGCTCTTGACTTCGGTCGAGTCTCACCATCAGCCAGAAGATCAGCGAAGCGGCCCAGAAACTGACCTGTCCCATATAGAGCTCGAGGAAGTACGGGGAGTAGGCCAGCCACATAAAGAGCGCGAATCCGCGCTGGGGTCCGTCGACCCAGCGCCAGGTCAGCCAGAGATTGGCAATGAGAAAGAGTTCGGTACAACAGAGGTGCAGGAAGTAGGCTGTTAGCGGGTGGAAGAGGGCGAATAAGCGGCCGGCGACCAGTGCAAAGGCCGGCAAGTAGCGGAAGCCGAAAGCTCCCTCTACAGAATAGATATCGCGGCCTTCGGCCAGGGCTTGTCCCGCTAGATAAAAAATCCCGAAGTCAAAGCCGCGGCGAGTGTGGGATGCATCGTTGAAAAAGGGGCGCAGGAAATCGCTAAAGAGTGCAGCGAGAAAGAAGGCGTGGATAGCGAGGCCGACCGCTAACCAGGGAACGGGCCCTTTGAGCCACGCTCCGGAGGGATTTTTCATCCCTTAGTGGATATCGCCTCCGTCGGCCTCCTGGGCGACAGAGTCCTCTTCTGTTACCCCGATTTCCCGCTGCTGAAACCAGGATTCGTATTCACTCGGGTTCGTGATGACGCGGTGAGCTTCCAAGACCTGGGGGTCGACGGTGATATTATAGGTTTCGGCTGCCTGGAGGCTAAAAGCCTTTTCCAGGATATCGAAAGTCAGCCGCCAGGTGATGAGTTCCTCATTATCCTTCCAGTGTTTTTCCTCGATTTTGTCGATCTCGTTGATCAGGCGATTGAGTGGCTTTTCGAGTTTCTTGTACTCTTCGCCTTCGGCGACCTCGTCCAATTTCTTGATGTGGGCTTCGGCCTCACTGACGTACTCGAAGTCTCGATTTTCGGCGAAGGTGCGGAATCGGTTAAGATCTTTCTCACTGGCAACGAAACTGGGCGTCAATTCGGGGTTGTCGAAAGGATAGCGGCGGGCGTAGTAGAAGAACTGGTTATTGAGGCTGTAATAACCCATGAGTTGCCCGTAGAGGAGATTGCCCTTGCGCCCTGTTTGCTCGATATCGGGAATGATGCCGCCGCCGCCGCGCACCACCCGTTCGAGCAGGCGGGTTTTAAATTCTTTTGCAGTACCATTGACCAGCGTGGAGTCTTTGCGCATTCGTTTGTCTATGGATCGGCCCGAAGGAGTATGCCAGGCGGCCATAGTCAGCTTGAGTTCGGCTTTGTCGTCGATGTGGACGACCTGCTGGACCGAACCCTTGCCCACGGTAGTCGTGCCCATTACCAGACCGCGATCCCAGTCTTGAATGGCACCGACGATGATTTCGGAAGCCGAAGCGGACTGGCCGTTGACCAGGGCGATGAGCGGCTCGTCCTGCAACAGGGCGTTATTGCGGGTGAAGTATTTGGACGTGTCCTCGAAAGCTCGGCCGGCGGTAAAGACTACCAGGCGATCTTTGGGTAGGAAGAGGTCGGCGATTTCCACCGCTTCCTTCAGGTAGCCGCCGCCGTTGTTGCGCAGGTCGAAAATCACTCGTTGCATGCCCTGGTTTTTGAACTCGACGATGGTATTGTACACTTCCCGGTATGATCCCTGCTGAAAGCGATCGAGTTTGATGTACCCAGTCGAATCGGGAAAGAGCGTTGCTAACGAAACGCTGTTCATATGAACTTCCTGACGGACGACCGTCAGATCAAATGGCGTTTCGCGGTCGGCGCGTAAGAGACTCAGAGTGACAGCCGTACCAGGTTCTCCGCGCATGCTATCTGCGGCGACGCCAGCCGACATGCCCTTGGTAGAGGTGCCATTGATTGCCTTGATAAGATCGCCTGATCTGATTCCGGCCTTGGCTGCGGGAGTCTGGTCGTGCAGCAGGTTCCATACCGCAATGGCGCTATCGGGGTACACTACCTGGATGCGGAACCCCAGCCCTCCGTATTTGCCCTGGGTTTGGATATTGAAGTTGTCGAGATTGCGCCGTTCCAAAAATACGGAATAGGGATCGAGGATTTCCATCATTCCAGCGATGCCAAAACGGATCAGCGTATCCGGGGAGACCTGGTAGAAAGCGTTATCATCCAGGGTCTTGGCCACCTGCATAAGGGTGCTGAAGCGTTTGCGGAGCAGGTGGTCGCGTTCTTCGATCGGTTCGGGGCCAGTGGTATTGATAGTATATTGGGAAGCCGGATCCATCGCATTGAAGAGTCCGCGGGCTGCCGCTTGCATCAGAGTATCTGGATGGACTTCCTCGAAGTAGAGTTGGTGGATACGGAGAGCTATGGTCCAGAGAACTGATCTATATTCTTCCTGGATCGACCGTTCCGCATGAGCGTGAGTAAGCTGCCCAACCAGGCCGATTACTAAGAGAATTCGGATTAATAACAAGCAGGACTCCTTTGCCTGGCGGGACTCACAGCCCATGGTGTACGCCACCCAATTATAGTGTGACCCATAACCAAGGTCAAGAAGCGTACCGTCTATAGGCCAGTTCCAAGCCGCGGAGTACCAGGCCTGGATCCCAGATGTCTATTCGTGCAATATGCGGATGGAGCAGGGAACTGTCCCCACCGGTTAGAAATGTCGATGTGGGGGTTTCCAACTTCTCGGTGATACGCATACAGAGACCTTCGACAAGCGCGGCGGTTCCGTACAGGGCTCCCGAGGACAAACCAGCAGCGGTGTTCTTCCCTATGAGGGGGGCCGTGGGGCTTAATTCGGTTGGGGACAAGAGACTGGTGCCATCGCTGAGCGCTTGAATGCCCATGTGCAAGCCCGGGGCGATTGCACCACCGAGAAAGGTACCTTTTGCATCGACTGCATCGACCGTTAGAGCCGTACCGGCATCGACGACAATAGCCGCTTGTCCCTCCGCGCTCAGACTATGGGCGGCGGCGGCGGCGGCGAGGCGGTCGACGCCGACCTTGTCGGGGTCGTCGTAGTCGATTTGTAGACCCCAATCCGACGATCCTCGGACTTGGAGAACTGGGCAGCGCAAAAATTTGCGACACATTTCGGCATAGGCGTCCCCCAGACCCGCGACGACCGAGCCAACGACGGCCTCCCTTGGTGGTGGTGAGGCGAGCAGCGTGGGCAAGTTGGGCAGGTCGTCGGGAGGGCCAGTTGGGTATTTCTCGTGGCTCAGGAGTTTTTCGTTGCCGAAAAGACCGAGATCAATATGGGTATTGCCTATATCAATAGCGAGGAGCATGATAGGGGTTTATGAACGGGGGACGAGTGTTGACTTTCGCATGGTATTTAAGTAAATTGGCAAAATTTAAGTTGAGCAATATCCGCCACATAAGTTTGTGAAGACCATACTGGGCAGAGTACGCAGATGGGCTGAAGGAATAATAACGAATATGCCGAAAAAGCGCATTACGTTCATCGTCATCCCCGCCAACGACGGTCAGGTTCGAGAATATCGCTTTCCTCCGTCGATTCTTCTGTTTGGCATGCTGGCCTTTTTTTGTTTTGTCGGTGCTTTGGGCTATTATGGCAACGGTTTTTACCAGAAGGTCGACCAGGAGGAATTAGTGGAAGCATTGCAGGACGAGAACGGCGACCTCTTGCGCAGTATGGAATTGACCAGGAAGGATATCCAGCACCTGGCCGAGACAATGGATCAACTGATTGCCGACGACGATCTATTGCGCGCCTATCACCAGATGGAGCCCCTTTCGGCGGATTTGCGGCAGGTGGGTATTGGGGGATCGGAGGACCTGCCCGAGGATTTCACTGCGTTGGCTCCTGAGAAACGCGAGTTGGTACGCGAGTTGAGTAGCCGTATCGATTATCTCAAGCGAATGGCTAGCCTACAGCAGGAGAGCTTCGAAGAAATAGAGCGCAGGTACCTGGAAAAAGAAGGAGATCTCGAACACTATCCCACTGTTTCGCCGGTCCGTCCAGGCACGGCCTGGAAATCCTCTCCCTTCGGCGAACGTATAGATCCCTTTACCGGGCGCAAGGCATTCCACAGTGGCGTCGACTTTGCCGGTCGTAAAGGGACGCCGATCTATGCTACCGCCGCCGGTGTTGTATCCTACGCCTATACTGATTTGCGTTTGGGTAAAGTAGTGGTTATTGAGCACGATATAGAAGAGATGAATGGAGAGGGAGAGGTCTATTTGCGGCAGGGGGTTTATAGGACGGAATATGGCCATATGGACCAGGTGCTGGTCGAGAAGGGGCAGCGGGTGACCCGGCGTCAACAGATCGGGACCATGGGTAGTACCGGTCGGTCTACGGGGCCACATTTGCACTATGCGGTTCGTTTTCAGGATCGACGCCTGGGTGGACATCGAGGTTACAAGGACCCGGAGGATTTCATCCTCGACGAGGCCGTTCGAGATGCCGAGGTGGCCAACTGGTGGGAAGCAGAGGAGTAAACGATTCAACTTAGTTGTATTAGACCAACCGGCTCGTTTTTACGGGCCGGTTTCTCTTTTGAGGAGTATTCATATGGGTCCAATGATCGAAGGCAAAGTAGCTGCCATAATCGACGATACAACCCTAGTGCTAAATGTCGGTCTTGAAGACGGCGTAAAAGAGGGCATGTTCTTTTCCATTTTTGCTTTGCACGGGGAAATCAAAGATCCGGACAGTGGTGAAGCATTAGGCAATTGGGAAATGGTCAAGGCGCGGGTGATTGCTACCCATGTACAACCCCGCTTGTGTACCGTGCGTGCGCCGATGCGCGTTGAGGCACCGATGATCGGCGATACCCGGCCCTTGAGCACGATGATGGTGGAACATTCAGTCTCTCGGCCCGGAGCAGATGAGGAGTGGCAGAAATTGGAAGTCCGAGGTACGGATATCAGCGGTCGACCTCGGATTCAGCCTATTGCCGTGGGTGATGGGGCGCGTTCGGTGGATGAAACAGAAGCATCGGTGGATGCCGGGGATGCCGAGGATGCCGAGGATGCCGGGGATGCCGAGGATGCCGAGGATGTCGAGGATGCGTCAGCTGGCTAGGCTACTATTGATAGGTTTTTTGTTTGGAGGGTGTGCCTATTACTCGACTTCCGGCGGGATGATCGGTGGGATCCGCAGTGTCGGAATCCCGGTGGCCGGCAACCAGTCTTCGGAATTCGCTGTGGCGGAGCGTTTGACCGAGCGGGTGGCTGAAGTTTATGCCGACGATGGCCGTTTGCGGGTGGTCGACGAAGAGAGCGCTGATGCCCTATTGCAACTCGAGGTGATTTCGATCGATGATCGCCCATTTACCTATACTGCGGCAGAGCGGACAGAGCAGTATAGGTTCACCGTCTTGGTCACCGCAGAATTAGTGCGAGTGGAGGACGGAGATGTATTACTGGTTTTGGAGGAGTTGGAGGGGTGGGGGACCTATGATGCGGTCTTGGCAGAGGAAGAAGGGCGGGGATTGGCGGTAGATAGCGCGTTGGACATGGTCATTGAAGAAATCTTGGATCGAACTGCGGCAGGTTGGTAGCTGGAAGATTGGGAGCTAGTCGGAGATCCCTTAGAGCAGATCTGCTCTAAATTCCATAAAAATCAAGTACCGGGGTAAGGCGCCGGCTTTTTAGTTTTCGTCGGTTTTCTTGCCTACCATCAGAAGGATGGCGATGAGGAGAGCTATGCCCAGGCCGAGGCCCAGAATCGGCGACCATCCAAATACGGTACAGCCCACATAACCGCAGAGGGCGGCAGTGGCCATGGTCGTCAGAGCATAGGGTATCTGGGTGCGGACGTGGGCCAGGTGATCGCAGGAGGAGGCGATGCTGGAGAGGACGGTGGTGTCGCTGATCGGAGAGCAGTGGTCGCCGAAGATGGCGCCGTCCAGCACGGCGGCTGCGACGAGAACGGTCAGGCTCAGGCCTCCCATCTCGTAGGCCGTGGGTACCATGGTTGGCAGCAGGATAGCCATGGTTGTCCAGGAGGTGCCGATCGAGAAGGCGACCGTAGCGGCGAGTAGAAACACCAGCAGTGGGAGCAAGTCCGGGGCGAGAAAGTCGGAGAGCGCACTAATGATATAGGCCGAGGTGCCAACGGCTTCACAGGTTTCTTTTATTGCCCAGGCGAGGACCAGGATGACCAGTGCGTAGGAGAAGCCGGTAATGCCAGTGGCCCAGGTCTTCAGGACTTCGGACAGGCCGAGCGGACGGTGCTCTGTTTTTTCTTCGCGGCGGGTCAAAGCCAGGAGGATAGCCAGAATGGAGCCTGCCAGTGCAGAGATAAACATCACTTTGGCGCCGTCGGCGTTGGCGAAGACAGAGATCCAGTATAGGCGGCCGAAGAATCCGTGCTTGGTATATGCTGTGATTACCTCGGGCGCGAGCCGGGCATCGTAGTGCATTCCCGCAAGAACTCCGCAGATGACCAGCAGTACGGGGGTGGCGGCCACAGCCCAGTGTGCACGAATCCCCGGGTGGTCGAGGATCTGGGATTCATCGCCGGTCATTGGCTGGTTGCCGGGGGCCAGGACCTGGTCGTGCAGGCGGGCGCGGCGTTCGGCTTTGAGCATTGGGCCGTAGTCCCGGCCAAGAGCGGTTGAGAGCACTACGAAGGCCAGTGTTAGTAGACAGTAGAACCGTGCCGGCAGTGCGCGGAAGAACAACTCGTAGCCCGAGATGCCCGAACTGGTCTGTTCCATCGCGCTCTCGAAGAGACCGACTTCGAAGCCGATCCAGGTGCTGACGATTGCGATGCCAGCGATGGGGGCGGCGGTGGAATCGACGAGATAAGCCAGTTTTTCCCGCGAGATGCGAAAGCGGTCAGTGATTGGGCGCATGGTGGTGCCGACGACCAGAGTATTGGCGTAATCGTCGAAGAAGATGGCCAGCCCCAGAAGTGCGGTGGCCATACGGGTCGAACGCGCGCCGCCGGCTTTAGCGACCAATAGCTCGGCGATGCCGCGAGTGCCTCCAGCTAAGGCAATCACGCGGACCATGCCGATTAGCGAGGCGGTGAAGCCGAGAATGAAAAGTTGGAAGGAATCGCGCAGAGGCGACCAGACAAAATCCAGCAGCGCGCGCTCTATCCCGCGGAAGGGGATCATATAGAAAGGGATATCGGCGGGCAGCGAGATGAATGCTCCGCCGATTATCGCCAGGCTGAGGCCGAGGATCAGGCGTCCGGTGGCGATGGCTACGAGGATAGCAGTGAGCGGAGGGAAGAGACTCAAGCCGCTCCTGCCGTCCAATTCGGGAATGAAGAGCGTGATGAGCAGCGCCCCGGCGAGGGACAGAAGCAGACGGCGGAAGGAAAAATCGGCTTTCACGATGCCGTCACTCAGGGGCTGAAGAGTATTATTCCTGTACCAGGGGGTAGATTCTCGCCTTCAGATCTTGTAGATATCTCGAATTTGAAGGCGGCCAGGTACATCTTAGAGCCCTCCGCGAATCCGTTCGGCTTCGGCCACCCGCTCGATGGCGATGCTAAAGGCGGCTGTGCGCATGCGCACATTGCGTTCGCGCATGACCCGATGGACGGCCTGGTAGGCAGCCATCATGTATTTTTCCAATTCGGCATTGACCTGTTCAAGACTCCAGGTGAATACCTGCACGTTCTGTACCCATTCGAAATAGGATACGGTCACCCCACCGGCATTGGCCAGAATGTCGGGGACGATGTGAATACCACGCTCGCCGAGGATCTCATCGGCAATGGTGGTGATTGGTGAGTTGGCCGCTTCGACAATCATTTTCGCTTTGAGATCGCGAGCATTGTCGCGCGTGATGACGCCGCCCAAGGCCGCTGGTATGAGGATCTCGCAGTCCATAGCCAGCAACTCTTTATTGCTTAGGCTCTCACCAGGAAAACCGGCTACGCCGCGCTTTTCGCTCACGTGGTCGAAAAGCGCCTCCGCGTCGAGACCCCTCTCGTTGTAAATACCGCCAGTGTGATCGCCGACGGCTATAAGCTTAGCCCCGGCCTGGTGCAGGAGCAGGCCAGCGAAGGAGCCGACGTTGCCGAAGCCTTGAATGGCGATACGGGCGTCCTTGATGGCGATACCGAAGTCTTTGGCAGCGGCCTGCGTGATGAGTGATACGCCGCGCCCGGTCGCGGCTTCGCGCCCTGCGGAGCCACCTAGCTCGACCGGCTTTCCAGTGACGATTCCAGTGGTATAGCCATACTGGGAGCTGTATTGGTCCATGATCCAGGCCATGACTTGAGCGTTGGTGTTTACGTCGGGGGCTGGAATGTCGAGGTGCAGACCAAAGGCGAAGCCTATGCGCTCGGTGAATTTACGGCTAAGCCGCTCGAGTTCGTACAGCGAAAGCTGATGCGGATCGCAGGTGATTCCGCCTTTGGCACCGCCAAAAGGCACATCGACCAGTGCGGTCTTCCAGGTCATCAGCGAAGCCAGCGAGCGAACCTCGTCGAAGTCAACTTCTGGATGATAGCGCAGACCGCCCTTCATCGGTCCCCGGGCAGTGTTGTGTTGGACGCGGTAGCCAAGGAAGACCTCGAGCGATCCGTCGTCGGTGCGGATCGGCACCTCGACTTGGATTTCGCGGAACGGGGTCTTGAGCAGTAGCCGCGTTTCTTCATCGAGGTCGATGAGGTCGGCGGCTTTGTCGAAAAGGCGGTTGGTATTTTCGTAGTTGTTGATCTTTGCAGCCATATTTAGGTCTTGTCCAATTTGCTAGTCGGCCAGACCCAAGTCGTAGAGCATATTAGTGATTTTCCACGAACCGGAACGGCGACTCATAGTCCAGAAGACGTAGCGTTCTTTCTGGTGTTTGGCGGGACCATTGACATGGGTAACGGCTACGGTTTCGCGGGTAACGGCCAGTGCTTCATTGCCGGAAGGGCCGATGGCAGAATGAAGCACTTGGCGTTCGAGAGCATAGCGAACGAATGGCAGGCGATTCTCTAGCCATTTCTCCATTTCCTCAGTGCCGTTGAAGGCGATTTTCCAGGCAGAGGGTTGGAAGGTGTCTTGGGTGTAATAGCCGGTGAAATGTTCGTCGAAGAGCTCGAGGATATTCGAAGCGCTACCCTCTTCCCAGGACTTGCTTTCGCGCTGTAGGAATTCGGTGATTTCCCCTTTGGAAGCAGTACTGGTTGCCGGCAGAAGCGAATCGCCTAAATCCGTGACCATCGCAGTGGCCAGCCAGGTATTTTCGGATTTTAAAAAGATCCAGAGTCGCCGGAGATCGACGGGAGTAGCCACATCACTCTGGCGGTCGATGACCTGCCCCGAGTCGATGCTGGTGGCGATGGCGTGGTTCGCGCGGACCGTAATGGAAGGAACCGTGCGTGTGACTTCGTAGCGCCAGGTTTCGAGGTCGCTCGCCATCTGGTCGGCCAGCGCATCGCGATTTTCGTGTAGCACTGTCCAAGCGCGTGGGTCGCCATTGGCATGGGCCTGGTAAGTGACGAAGTGCTGGCCGTAGGTCTTGAGGGCTAGTTCGGTATTGCTACGGCGATAGCCGGAGATATCATTGGCTAAAGATTGACGGATGAGCAGTGTTTCCGGAGTGTCGCCAGCGTGGCTCTTCCCGGCAAATGGCGGAAGGGCGAGGAGGGCGATCAGGGAAAGATAGATAGACTTTTTCATGAAGGGCAGCAGGGGTTTCGAGTCAACGTGGCCCGAGTTGGCTCAGGGCCCACTCGGCGTAGTAGGAAACGGTAGCATCGCGATCTTCGCGCAGGCCCTCGAGTTGGCTTCGGCTCTCTTCGGCGCCGATGTAGCCCAGGGCGATGGCGGCGTTGACGCGGACATCGGCGATTTCGTCCGTGGTAGCTTCTAAGAGGGCATTCGCGGCGGAGAGGACTCGGGCTTGTCCGAGGACTCGGGCTGCACCGGCCCGCGCTAGCGGATCCTCAGCGTCGAGCGCAGCCCCCAGTAGAGTTTCGACGGATCCGGATTGTTCCTGGACGGTGGTGAGAAATTTAACGGCGTTGGCGCGTAGGATAGAATCGGTGTTGCGCAGCGCTTCGAAGAGAAAATCGATGCCTTGATCTACGCCCATCGTGGCCAGGGCGGCGGCGGCGCTGAAACGAACCTGATTGCTCGGATCTGCCAGCAGGTTGACCAGGGCCGGAGTCGTGCTCTGGTCGTCCAGTTGGCCGAGCGCTGTGGCTGCGCGTTGGCGGTGGTCCGGCTCTTCGGCATTGAGTTGTTCCACCAACTGGTCTTTGACTCTGCCGGATATGGTGCGCAATTCTGCTTGGTGAGGGCTGGTAATCTCGCTTAAATCTATCAGTAGGGGGACGCCGTAATAACCGGCTTCCTCCAGGCCCTGCAGGGCAATTTGGATGCGATCTGAACTCTCGCCGATGTCCAGATCGTCGGGGGCGAAGGCCGCCTTGATTTCCTCATTGCCGGAGTCGACGTCCATCTTGACCAGAGCGATAGCTGCATGGATGCGAATAATCGGGTCGGGGTCTGTGAGCTGCCCTTTCACCGCGTCTAGTCCCGCTTGGGTGTAGCCGACTTGGCCGAGGGACCAAAGGGCGGCGATGCGCTCATTGTTCGTATAGTCGGTGCCGATACACCCATTGAGCGCGCCAGTGGCACCGCGCGGCTTGATATGACCGAGAGTTCGGGCGCACCCGGTGCGGAGTTTTTCTTTTTCTTCG
Organism: uncultured Gemmatimonadaceae bacterium; assembly: GCA_964520345.1. GTDB lineage: Bacteria > Latescibacterota > UBA2968 > UBA8231 > UBA8231. The sequence goes on from CAZFMY010000028.1 coordinate 16,840, forward strand.
CGGAATTCGCGGTAGTCCTTGCCCTGATACAGGTCGGGGTTCAGACGGGCGATGAGTTGGCGGGCAGCGGGCCGACCGATGGCCGACAACTCGTCGACTGCTTGTTGCCAGCGAGGCGAATCAATGGGGTTTGCAGCCAGCTGTTCCAGATGATTGACGACCTGCTCTTCGGTCGTGCTACAGGCGCTGAATCCGCACAGGAGGAGGCAGGCTAAGCTCTTGGCGGTCATAAGATATCTCGATGGGTTAGAGGTTGCTGAACGGCGGTAATTTAAGCCGTGGGAGGACATAAATCAACCGCTAGATTATTCATGACTCGGCGAGGAGGAAAATCTGGGTCTTCGTCCAGTCTACCAAGCGGCCGGCCAGACTGAGCTCGAAAAGCTTACGTACCTGGTCTAATTCGCCCTCATCGAGGTGCTGAGCCAGATAGTGGGCATAGGTATGACGCTTCTCTCCACCCCGACTGAACCAGTGATTGAGTTGGCGGGAATCGATATGTCTTTGCGTTCGGATCTCCTCGATCCGAGTCTGGACTCGGCTGAAGCCAGCAATGGAAAATATCGCTTCGAAATCTGCGGTGTCCCAGTTGACTTGCGGGTGCTCGGTGTCGGAGTAGATCGCTTCTTCGGCGGCGACGAGTCGCTGGCTGAGGTCTGGGTCGAAGCTGTCGAGATCAACCAATTGATAGAGCCGTTGCGATTTGCGGGAAAGCGTTTCGACCAAGCTGATGCGTCCTTGCGGGGCCAGATGTTGGTGCAGCGTTGCGATGATCTGCTCTTTGTCAGCGAGTGCACCAAGGGCATTGCGTCCGAGGATGGCTTCGAAACGAGTGTCGGGGTTTCGGTCTGCAATTTGTGCGTATAGCTCGTCGAGTGGTCCCTCTAGCACTTGGGGGCGTTCTATTTCGGGCAGGTGTACAGCGATCTCTTTAAGAGCTAAGGCAGCAGTTTTGTCGGTGGTATGGGTCCAGACTCCGCCTTCGGGTACGCGGCGCAGGGCTTCCCAGGTCAAGAACCCAGTGCCGGCTTCCAGATCGAGGACTAAATGATGCCGCTCGAGCTTTAGAGGGGCAAAGAGGTGTTCGCGAATATGCTCTAATTGGTCAGTGGCTTCGCCTCCGACGCGTTTGAGCCACTGGTCCCGGGCCTGGTCTGGAGGGGAGAAAGAGAGCACTTCTGGTGTCGCGTGCTGGTCTTCCAGCATTGCGGCGACTTGCAATTCGCGCCGTCGGCGCACCATAGTTCCGGTGTTTTTTTCGTGGCCTTGGTCCGAGGGTTGATAAAAGACTCGACCTTGGAGATTCACCGGCAGATACTGCTGGGCGACCCAATGTTCGCGGTAGGCATGGGGGTAGAGGTAGTCAGCACCGTGCCCCAGACCTTCGCTATCGCGGCTGGCATCTTTGAGGTGATTGGGTACTTCATCTGCATTCTCTTGCTCGACGGTTTCGAGCGCGTCGAAAAAGGCTAGAGTTGAGTTGCTCTTGGCAGCGGTAGCCAGGTAGAGAGCTGCGTGTGCGAGGGGAAAGCGGCCCTCGGGAAGGCCGATGCGATCAAAGGACTCGGCGGCAGCGACGACGATCTGGATCGCCTGGGGGTCGGCTAAACCGATATCCTCGCTGGCGAAGATGAGCATACGGCGGAAGAGGAATCGCGGATCTTCTCCTGCGTAGACCATCCGCGAAAGCCAGTAGAGGGTGGCATCGGGGTCTGAGCCCCGCATTGATTTGATAAAGGCGCTGATGGTGTCGAAGTGATAATCGCCTTCCCTATCATAGAGTAGGGCGCGGCGCTGTATTGACTCCTCGGCGACCTCGAGGTCGATAATCATCTTGCCCTTGGCGTCGGGTTCGGTGGTTTCGACCGCCAGTTCGAGGGCATTAAGCATGGCGCGGGCATCGCCGTTGGCGACTGCAGTGAGATGAGCCAGGGCATCGGGTAGTAGTACGACCTGGCGGTTGGCATAACCACGCGGGTCGGTAAGAGCTTGTTCGGCGATGCGTTCAAGATCGGCTGGTTCGAGGCTCTGGAGTTGGAATACCCGACTGCGCGAGAGCAGGGGGCGATTGACCGAGAAGTAGGGATTTTCGGTGGTGGCGCCAATGAGGATGATGGTGCCGTTTTCGACCCAGGGCAAAAGCGCATCTTGCTGGGCTTTATTGAAACGGTGGACTTCGTCGATGAATAGGATAGTCTTGCGTCCGTGCAGCTTGCGCAATTCGTTGGCTTCATCTACGGCCTCTCGGATATCGGCGACACCGGCCAATACGGCATTGATCGAGATAAAGTGCGATTTGGTCGTATTGGCGATGACAGCGGCCAATGTGGTTTTGCCGGTGCCGGGGGGGCCGTAGAAAACAAGCGAGGAGAGTTGATCGGCTTGGATGGCGCGGCGAAGCAGACGACCGGGGCCGAGGATCTGATCCTGGCCTATATATTCGTCCAGATTGCGTGGACGCAGGCGTGCAGCGAGGGGTTGATCTTTGGTTTGACGCGCCTGGAGGCCGGCTTCGAAGAGGTCCATATCCCAACTCCGGGGAAAGAAGGGGCAAGCCGAGAAGATAAAGACTTTGGCTAACCTTGGAAATACCTATATTTATGCAGCTTAGGTTCAATCTAAGAAAGGGGCCGACTTGGTTGAAAGAGACGAGAACGCGGTAATCTGGGGACGCCATGCAGTGATCGAAGCGCTCCATGCCGGTCATCCCATACAGCGAATTTTTTTTTCGCGTGAGGCGCGGGGTGAGGGAATCGAAGAGATCAAGCAGCTGGCTAGTGCTAGCGGGGTACGGTTCGATTTCGTCGAGGTTGGCAAATTGGGTAAACTCACCGGCACGCGGACGCATCAGGATGTGGTGGCGCGGCTAAGCCCGGTGAAATTGGCAGGTCTCGAAGAGGTCTTGGCGAAAATGGACGAAGAGTGTACTATCGCCGTCCTGGACCAGGTGCGGCACGTGCGCAATGTCGGTATGATCGCCCGTACTGCTGTCGCGGCTGGGGCAGCGGCCTTGGTTTTTTCGAGCCGGGGCGGTCATCCCCTCAACGAGGAAGTTGTGAGAGCCTCTTCGGGAGCGATTTTTCACCTGCCGGTGGTGCAAAGTACGCATATAGTTCGAGATCTGGCAAAATTACAGGAAGCAGGTTTTTGGCTCTATGGTTTGGCGGCCTCGGGGGGCGAGAATCTATTTGCGGTCGATTGGCCCCCAAGGCGGGTCTTGGTGGCGGGTAACGAGAGCAAAGGGTTGCGGCCGGTGGTGCGCAAAGCAGTGGATGCGGTGGTGCGGATTCCGATGGCGGCAGAGGTGGAATCTCTGAATGTGGCGGTGGCGGTGGGGGTAGCGCTTTTCGCTGCACGGGGGCCGAATGTTTCGTAGCGGTTGTCAAGGGTGTGCTTTATTTTAAATCCAGAGGACGCAAAAGTTGGTAAATTTCATCCACTATACCCAAGAGAGATAGTGTGGAAATCACTCATTTAGAAATTCACCGTGTCGATGCATCGGCTCGTGGCCACTGGATTTTTGTACAAATTCATACAGATGCGGGGATCAGCGGGGTTGGGGAGGCGAGTCAAAGTGGAAATGACGGATTGGTGATGGCAGTGTTGGATCAATTGGGGATGAAGTTGGTAGGAGCGGATCCGACACAGGTAGAGGTGTTGTGGGAGCGAATGGCGAGAGGGGGCGGGATCTTTTCGGGAGATGCAGGGCGGATCGGGGCGACGGCGTTGAGTGCAGTGGATCAAGCATTGTGGGACCTGGCCGGTAAAGCGTTGGAGGTACCTGCTTGGCAATTGATGGGGGGCAAGAGGCGCGATAAGGTGCGGGTTTATGCCAATCTCAATCGCGGCACCCGCGATCGCAGTCCGCAGGGTTTTGCCGATGCTGCGAGCCGAGCTGTAGATGCCGGATTTAGCGCAGTAAAGAGCACTCCTTTCGACGAGGTGCACTGGCGGCGGATGGACAAAGAGGGCATCGCGCGAGACACTGGAATCGGTATAGAGCGATTGGAAAAAACGCGCGAAGTCATTGGCGATAATATCGAGTTGCTGGTCGATTGTCACCAGCGCTTCGATCTTGCCCTGGCATTCAAGGTCGCAGATCAAGTTCGTCCGCTCAATCTCTACTGGTTTGAGGAACCAGTTCCGTGCGACCAGGTTGATGCGCTGCGCCAATTGCGTCTGCACTCTGGTCACAATATTGCGGGAGGCGAATCACTGGTGGGGCGAGAGGGGTTTTGGGATTATATAAGTAAAGAGGCGGTCGACGTGTTGATGCCCGATGTCAAACACGCTGGTGGAATCACTGAATGTCGTCGAATTGCCTCGCTGGCCGAAGTGGTACAGATGCCGATCGCACCCCATAGTCCGGCTGGGCCGGTATCGACGATGGCCGGGGTGCACCTGGCAGCGACTACGGCTAATTTCACTGTTCTGGAGTACGCCTTCGGCGAGGTCGATTGGCGTGATGAGTTGGTGCGGCCGGCAGAAGAAATCGCAGATGGTTATATCCAGGTGCCAGACAGGCCCGGTTTGGGGATTGAGCTGGATGCTGCGGTACTCATGGCGCACCAATTCAAGGGATGAAAACAGATCCGATCTTGGCAAGAACGACTCTCGATATCGAGATGATAAAAGGGAAAGACCTCTTCGAATTTGTCTGTAATTTTGCCTACTGGCCGATTGATTTAGCTCAAGCTCGCCGTGCTCGAGAGTGGATCGGGTTGCCGGTTTAGGGCATTAACCAGTGACGTGGTGCGAGGAAGTACAGTGCCTCAGATTCAAAAACTAATCCTGATTCTAACTTTATGCACACGAGTTGATGCCGTTCTCGCTACTGATCAGGGACCAGTCCGGGCTCGTTTGTTGGCCGATGTCGAAACTATAGCGCCTGGCCAATCGTTGCGTTTGGGTATTGAGTTGGCGATGGACGAGGGCTGGCATACGTACTGGCAGTATAGTGGCGATGCGGGATTGCCGATCCAGGTTGATTGGCACTTGCCCGCCGGTGTGTCGGTTGGTCCCCTGAAGTGGCCACTTCCCGAGAAATATCAGGAGGCGGGAGATCTGACTGTCTATGGCTATGCCGATGAAGTGATGTTATTGGCGGAATTGGCGGTTCCAGGCGTAAGCTCGGAAGGAGATACGCTAGCGATTGCGGCAGAAGTTTCCTGGTTGGTTTGTCGGGAATTGTGCATACCGGGTAGAGCATTATTAGAGATCGCTTTGCCGGTCGGTGAGGTACGACGCCCTAGTGCCGAGTCTGTGCTATTCGACCGATACGCTGCTCTGGTTCCGGGGCCTCTGGATCCGGATCTGATCGTGGATGTGGCTCTAAGGGGCAAAGATGAGATCGAAGTCGAGCTGCATTTTTCGAATCCAGGTTTTTCTTTCGATCAGGACGATCACAGGCCCGATTTTTTTCCGCTTGTGGCAGACGAGTTCGAGTTTTCCACTCGGCGCCTCGATGCCCAGCGTCTCGTTCTTTCGCTCCGACCTTTCAGTGGAGATAAAGTCGAGACTGTGAGTGGGGTTCTCGTTTATCGCCAGGATGGGGAGGCCCGGGCTGGAGAGTTGGTATTGGATCTGGCCTCTGCTCCACGCAGAGCGGAGCCTAGCATTTTGCAGCGCGATTTTCGCGCAAAAGATCCTGAAGGTGCCCAGTCGTTTTGGGTCTACGTTGTCTTCGCGTTATTGGGGGGACTCATTCTCAATCTGATGCCCTGCGTATTGCCGGTCATTTCGCTGAAGGTGCTTGGTTTTGTCTCTCAGGCCGGAGAGGAGGCGGGGCGGGTCAGGCAATTGGGCTGGGCATTTTGCGCTGGTATTTTGGCCACTTTTTTACTCCTGGCGCTGGTCGTACTTATGCTCAAGAGCGGAGGCCAAGAGATCGGCTGGGGATTTCAGTTCCAGTACCCGGGCTTTGTTATGGCGATGAGTGCCCTGGTTTTCGCTATGGCTCTAAATCTCTTCGGAGTTTATGAAATCCTGCTGCCCGGGACCAGCGGTGATTTCGGGGGTCCGATGGGCAGACGAGAGGGGTTGGCGGGTTCGTTTTTTAACGGCGTACTTGCGACGATTCTCGCCACGCCCTGTACTGCGCCCTTTTTGGGGAGCGCACTTGGTTTTGCCTTTGTCCAGTCGGCTCTGGTGGTCGTGGTGGTATTTAGCGCGATCGGTGTTGGTATGGCACTGCCCTATGCAGTCCTGGCACTCAAACCTGCCTGGATCGAAAGTTTGCCGAAGCCAGGGCCCTGGATGGTGTGGTTCAAAGAGCTGATGGGATTTTTGCTGATGGCCACGGTCCTCTGGCTGCTCTGGGTTTTGGGCAAACAAATCGGAGTTGAAGCCGTGGTATGGATGGGTGCGTTCTTACTCGCGTTGGGTTTGGCTTGTCGGATTTGGGGGCAGTGGGGCAGCATCCAGCATAGCGCTCGTTCGAAAACTGTGGCCCGTTTGCTGGCACTGGTACTCGTTTTAGGGGGCTACGCTCTCTTTCTCCATCCACTGCTTGCTCTTGAGCAGCAGCTAGATGATATCTCTATCTCATCTGCAGGCGAGTTGGAGTGGCAGCCTTTTAGTCCGGAGCGAGTTGAGAGTCTGGTTGCGGATGGGCAGATGGTCTTTATCGACTTTACAGCCGAATGGTGCTGGACCTGTAAGGTCAATGAGCGCGCGGTTTTGGCACAGCAAGAAGTGCGCGAGAATTTTGAGATGCACGAAGTGGCGCTGGTCAAGGCCGACTGGACCGATAGCGATCCCGAGATCACCCAGCTCTTGCGCGCCTTCGGGCGTTCCGGGGTGCCTCTCTATGTGATCTTTCCCCCAGGTCGGATTGAAGATCCTCTGGTACTACCCGAGTTGATAACAGCGGAAATGGTGATAGAAAAATTGACCGAGGCAGCCGCGCTTTCTGGTCGTGGTAGCAGATAGCTGCGATGTTTTCTGTTGTCATTCCCGTTTATAATCGACGCGACATAGTTGGGCGGGCAATCCGGTCGGCATTAGGGCAGCAGGGAGTCGATCGCGAAGTGATTGTGGTCGATGACGCGTCCTGTGATGGTACCCCCGACCGAATCGCCGATGAATTCGGCGCTCAGGTCGAAGTGGTGATTATGGAAGAAAACCGCGGGGTTTCCGCCGCGCGCAATCGGGGAATTCTCGCTGCGCGTGGTGAGTGGATTGCCTTGCTCGATTCGGACGACGAGTGGTTGCCCGGCAAGTTGGCACGACAGCAGGAAGTGCTGGATGAAAGTGGGCTAGCAGTCTGTCATACCGACGAGATTTGGATCCGCAATGGCGTGCGGGTCAATCCCCACAAGCATCACCGCAAGTACGGTGGAGATATCTTTCTCCGGGCATTGCCTCTATGTATGATGTCGCCCTCGTCAATCGTGATAGACCGCGCGGTCTTCGAAGCGGTCGGCCTTTTTGACGAGAGCCTGCCTGCCTGTGAGGACTACGAACTCTGGTTGCGGATCTCCTGTTGTTACGAAGTCGTTTATCTCGAAGAAAAGCTCATTTGTAAATACGGCGGCCACGCCGACCAATTGTCACGAGCGCATTATGCGATGGATCGCTTCAGGGTTTATGCACTGGACAAACTTCTGCGGGAAATGCCGGACTTAGCGGAGGCGCGTCGGAAGGCGACACGGGAAATGCTTTTACGCAAGGCGCGGATCGTTCACAAAGGGGCGATTAAGCACGACAACGAGGAATTGCAGCAACGAATGGCAGCTTACCTATCCCGCTGGCAATAAAAATCCCTGGTCTGCAGTGTGGTTCAGGCCAGGGAGTAAAATAAATCCATTGCAAAAGATAATTATGATTCGAGCAGCTTTCTGACTTCTCGTAGGCCCATAGTTCGGAGTTGGGCGATACCTGGGTGATGAGTTGCGCGGGGTTTTGAGGTGCCGGCTTCCCAGCGTACTACGGTGTTGGTACTGACATTGAGCAGCTTGCCAAGTTGTCCCTGGGAGAGTTTGAGGCGTTTGCGGTGTTTCTTGATCGAAGTGGGATTCAGGCGGATTTGCGTGGTCTTTTCGGGATCTGCTGCGCTTGAGATTTTGTCTGTGGTATTGGCTGAGCCGGCTTTGAGTTGACGGAGTGTTTTTTCCAGGTTGGCTATGGTGTCACGCTGTAGACGCAGGTTTTTTTTGAGGTCTCGCACTTGGCTGTGTAGCGGGTTACATGCTGCACGTACTTCCTTGCGGGCCAGTCTCCTGATTTCATCGCTTAGAATTATGGAGAGATTCGGCATGGTTTTAATACCTTCCTTTGTTATTTGGTATACATGTAGAGAAAAATTGGATATCGGTAAAGTTTAAATTCACTAAAAACCTAGCGTGAAATTATATAACCTGTGAAAACTGCTCCGAGGCCAAGGGCGATATGCAAGAAGATATTGAGGAAAGCAATAGGTAAATCGAGATTGCGGCCCAAATTGAACGTATCGTAGCCGAAAGTGGAAAAGGTTGTGAATCCACCGAGAAGACCGGTGAATAGAAATAAGCGTATTTCGGGAGTACCTAGATTGCGGTATTGGGCTATGCCGCCAAGATAGCCGATCATAAGACAGCCCAATACATTGACGGCCAGTGTACCATAGGGGAAAGAGGTGGAACGGGCCAAATACTGAGTAACTAATCCGACCAAATAACGGAGAACAGAGCCGAGAAAACCGCCACTGCCTACCAAGAGAATGTTCAATATTGATATTTTATTCATTTTTCGAAAATTATTTAGATTATATATAATATAGTGCAAATTTAGAAATATGCTTCCCTTGCGTATTCACCAGCAGACTCACCGCCTATAGAGGCGATTGGACTTCAATCTATTTAGCTTGTCTTGGGAGTGCTATAGCCCAATACTCGATAGCTGGATCCTATGGGCTTATCCGCTTGTAGATCGTTGTCCGGGAGGCCCAAAAATCTGCGTGGATATCAGTCTGTAAGCCCAGACACTATAGAAAGGGAGTTGGGCGAGATCTTGCTCTCGCTCAACTCGTTGGTAGGTGTGCTTGGCTCCGGCGAGAAAGATACTCAGTCTGTATACCTACGGGAACGGTCCAGTATCTGTGTTTGGATTGCAGATAGCCGCAGTGCTCTTGATCGTCGCGCATAAGAGGAAATGCGGAATCGCACTCAGGCGTTATAGGTAGTCGATGCCGTTGTTCCCCCACGTCCGGTCCAATTGGTGTGGAAAAATTCTCCCCTGGGTTTATCGACACGTTCGTAGGTGTGGGCGCCGAAATAATCGCGCTGGGCCTGGAGCAGGTTGGCAGGTAGGCGCGCGGATCTATAGCCGTCGTAGTAGGCCAGAGCGCTGGAGAAGGTCGGTACCGGTACGCCCAGGGTTACGGCAGTGGCGACCACTCGGCGCCATGCCGACTGGCTATTCTCTATAGCGGTGCTGAAGTAGGGAGCCAGGAGCAGGTTGGCCAGACCAGGATCGGCATCAAAGGCCTCCTTGATACGACCTAAAAATTGCGCCCGGATGATGCAGCCTCCGCGCCACATAAGGGCGATGCTGCCGTAATTGAGCTCCCACTCGTATTCTCGTGCTGCTAGAGACAAAAGCTGGTAGCCCTGGGCATAGGAGCAGATCTTGGCGGCGTAGAGGGCTTGGCGGATATCTGCGACGAAGGCATCTTTGTCGCCCTCGAATGTGGTCGCAGGTCCTTTGAGTACAGCAGAAGCGGCGATGCGTTCGTCTTTCAAGTACGAAAGCGCGCGACTGAAGACCGCTTCGGTGATAGCCGTCACCGGAGCTCCTAACTGCAATGAATCGATCCCGGTCCATTTCCCAGTACCTTTCTGTCCGGCGGTGTCGAGGATCATATCGACCATTGGCCGGCCGGTTTCGTCGTCGGTTTTGCCGAGAATCTCACCGGTTATTTCGATCAGGTAACTGTCGAGTTCACCCTGGTTCCACTCTTTGAAAATCTCACCGATTGCAGCGGGTTCTAAACCCAAAACCTCGCGCATCAGAGCATAAGCTTCGGCGATCATCTGCATATCGCCGTATTCGATTCCGTTGTGTACCATCTTGACGTAGTGGCCCGCTCCATCCTGACCGACCCAATCGCAGCAAGGGCTTCCGTTATCGACTTTGGCCGCAATGGCCTGGAATATTTCTTTGACATGGGGCCAGGCCTCGGGATTGCCTCCGGGCATAATGCTCGGTCCCTTGAGTGCCCCTTCTTCGCCGCCGGAGACACCGGTGCCGATATAGAGCAGGTTCTTTGCGCTTAGTTCTCTGGTCCGGCGGATCGTGTCCTGGTAGTTGGAATTGCCGCCGTCGATGAGGATATCGCCTGGGTCGAGCAGGGGCACCAGGCTCTCGATAACCCGGTCTACGGCTCTACCGGCCTGGACCATCATCATCACTCGGCGCGGTTTTTTGAGCTGGGCCAGGAATGTTTCCGGTGTGTGGGTGCCAACGATGGATTTACCCTGGGCACGACCCCCGATAAAATCGTCTACTTTGGTGGTCGTGCGATTGAAAACTGCAACTTTGAAACCGTGGTTGGCCATGTTGAGGACGAGGTTCTCGCCCATTACGGCCAGACCGATGATACCGATATCTGCATCGCTCATTTAATGTCTCCTCTGTACTGGCTGGATTAGCTCCAGGGCGCGGCTCAATCGAGCAAGACCCTCTCCAATGTCTTCTCCAAGATGGATGCGGAGTACCGCGCGATTCTGATTGATGAGGGCTTGGCGATCACCCAGTGCTTGGGTCTGGGCGAGGATGTCGAAGCCGATCCCCGATTCCTTCGTTCCCGCCGCATCGGGTATCGGAGCATCTTCTTTTGCATCGGCGGTCAATTGCAGGAAAAGGCCGTGGCCTCCATCGCCTTTGTGGAGCTGACCTGTCGAATGCAGGAAGCGCGGTCCGAATCCCAGGGTTGTGGCCAGGCTGGTATACTCGAGCAAGCGGCGGCGTAGATCCTCTAGGGCTTCGGTGATATTGGGGGTAGTTGGCAGATAGGCTTGTAAGGCGATATAGCTGCGATTTGGGGTGCCTTTGGCTAGGAAGCCCGTCAGCGCTTCAACCAGAGTGCAGGCTTTCAAATCGCCATAAATCTCAAGACCATCTGCGACGAGGTCGGGGTCTTGTGCCGGTAACTGGCTGTGTTGCTGATAGGTATCGACCATTTTGCGGGTCAGTATCTTCGCCGCTTCGACATTGGGTTGATCGAAGGGGTGGATGGCCAGGAAGAAACCGGCTATGACGGTTGCGATCTCCCAGTGAAAAAATGCGGCGCCGAGATCGTAGGGGTCACAGATGTCGAGGCGGAGAACCGGATATCCGGCATCCACAATGGCCTGCACTCGGATATCGTATGTGTCGTCGAAGCGCAAATAGGCGAAGAGGCGGTCGGTGCCGTAGCGGTCTATAGCCGTTTCCGGCTCGAGGTCGATGGGAACTAGCCCCTTTCCATCTTTGCCAGTGCTTTCGGCCACGAGTTGTTCGATCCAGGCGCCGGCAGCGCTAAGGCTGGGTGAGGCGATGAGGGTCAGTTTGTCGAAGTCGGCGAGAAGGCCGGCTGCCAAGAAGGTGCCGAGTTGAATGCCAGGTTGTGGGTCGTCGAGTGCATCTTGAGCACGGTCGAGCAGGCGTTCGAGATCCATGCCGATGGCTCCGGCGGCGACCAAACCATAGAAGGAGAGGGCCGAGTAGCGTCCGCCGATATTGGGGTCGTTGCGGAATATATGGCGAAAGTTGAGTTCGCGGGCCAGGGTCTCAAGGTCGCTGCCGGGGTCGGTTATAGCTGCGAAACGCTGGGAAGCTGCGTCCTGGCCGAGGCTATCAACGGTGTGATTGAAAAAGTATTTGAGTAAGGAGAGTGTCTCAACGGTGGAGCCGGATTTAGTAGCGGGGAGAAAGAGCGTCCGAGCTGGATCGAGAGTACGAGCCTTGGCCAGAATGGCGTCCGGATGGGTGCTGTCGAGAACGGAGAGATCTAGAAAGCCATCGGCAACGCCAAAGATGGAGCGTAAGACTTCCGGTGCCAGGCTCGAACCGCCCATGCCTAAGAGGAGAGCATGAGTATAACCGGCGTCGCGGACTTTGCTTATGACGCTGTAGATTTGGCTGATTTCATTTCGCATTAGATGTGGACTATCCAGCCACCCGAGTCGGTTGGCGATTTCGTCGGGCTCGGGTCTCCAGAGGGTGTGATCCCGCTGCATAATTCGGTCGTATACTCGCGAGGTAGTCAGGCGTTGAGCGATCCCTTGCATCTTTGTGCAAAATGAGTCTGGAGCTTGGAGAGCGGTAATTTGCATCTCTTTTACCGGAAAGTGGTCTGCTGAGGGTGAAAATACTTAAAGTACGAGGTCGTAGCGGGAAAGTAAACAATCCGGCGTTTGTCCGCTCGTAAATAGGATCCTATCTTCTAGCTCATAACCAAGGAGGAATATTATGGCTGAATTACATGATAGTTGGAAAAGAGGATTCGATGTCTACGATCGCGTCCGCGAGGTGGGTATCGATTTAGGAGATAGAGATTCCACGATCTCAGATCCCAAAGGACGGAGGATCTGCTCGTTGACTTTTACGCCCTCGGGTCTGGTCTTCACATCGGGAACTGGTGGCGGGAAAGGCCCAGTGACCAACGACGATGGAGATGTGGAAGAAGGCTATCTGGCTGGACGCGACGCCGGCGCCAACCACATTCGCGCTCTGCATTGGGGGCTGGATCCTTTTGCCACCCTAAATGACATATGGTACTGCGTCAAGTGTATTGGCATGGTCAATTCGGCCGGAGGCGGAGCGTTTAGCAAGTCGCCGCGCGTAGTCGATGGGTACACGAATGTTTTTCACGATGTTTTCGGTGGCCCGATGTCGAGCTTTGCTGAGGATGGTGTTGATCAATCGCTGGCGGGTTGGCACACACGCAGTGCCGTGGCTGGCTACGATCTGCCTGGCAATTGCAAAATCGAGCCGGAGATGATCGTGCAGATCGACCCCGAACTGGCGCTGCGAATTATTCGCGAGCGCGGCCCGCATATCTAAGCATATGAGTGCGGCACTTTACAGCGATGCCGGGGCCTATTTTGTCCGCCTGAGCGGGGGTACAGTATTGGGGTGGCATCGGTATCAGGAGGGTTGGACGCCAAGTCGGACCGATTTGCCCGCTACGGCTGGGCAGATCGGTTTCGAGGCCCTGCCAGAAGAATTGCGCGAGGAAGTACTGGCAGCCTTAGTGCGCGATGAAGCAGTGCAGGGGCCACTGGAGGGGATGAACAATTGAGGTGGGCATTGGTCTTGCTCTTTGGGTTGGGATGTGGTGAAAGGTCTCAGGAACCGGAACTCAATGATTCGTCCGAAGATGAGCCCGCACTCACGGGAGTCTGGACTACCTATGGGGTGGATCAGATCCTCGGTGAAGTCGAGGTTAGTATGGAACTCAAGCCCGATGGGAGCTTGAGTATGGTCATGGTGCTGGCCAGTGGGGGACGCCGTTCTTTTCCAGGTACCTGGAAACTCGACACCGAAGAGCTTGTACTCAGAGGCGCTTATTTCACGCCTGACGGCGAGAGTAGAGTGCGATGGAGCCTGGAGGGTTCGGTCCTGGTTCTGGAGAATTCGGTGGGACAGCGAGAAGAGTGGCAGCGCAAAGACTGAAAACGAGATCTATATCACCGTATAAATAAGCCTTAGGGTTTTGTTCAATGGCGGATGTCTTGCCCGATCTCTTGGCACCTGGGCTGCAGGTCGTTTTCTGCGGGTCTGCAGCAGGGAGGCGTTCGGCAGAAGAAGGAGCCTATTATGCCGGCCCTGGTAATAAGTTCTGGCCGATACTAGCCACTATAGGTTTGACGCCTCGCGTGCTGAAGCCGAGCGAATTTACTCAGGTTCTGGAATATGGGATCGGCTTGACCGACTTGGCTAAAGATCGGTCCGGGGCCGACAGCCAGATTGAGCAGGCCGCCTATGATCCCTTGCGACTCAAATCCGCGATTGAGCGCTGCAGACCCCAAGCACTGGTTTTTAATGGCAAGCGGGCAGGGCAGCTGTTTTGCGGAGGGGTGGCCGACTATGGGCTGCAGCCTATCGGCTATGGGAGTACCGCGGTTTTTGTGCTGCCTTCAACATCGGGAGCGGCCCAACGCTTTTGGGATGAGGTGCCCTGGAGGGACCTGGCTAATTGGCTTAGAAGCTGATCGCCAGACCGATAGAATTGAAGGGTACATATAGCGTTTTTTGTCGGCCTCCCTCATAAAGGCCACCGGTGCCGAATGTTCGTTCGTCACTGAGGCGTTCGCCGACAATCCAGCGTTTTTCGAGCCAGAGGGAGAAGAGGTGGTTGAGGTAGAAGCGGCCGCCGATTCCAAGGCCGAAGCGCAAGCTAGCTTTGTCGCGGTTATCGGAGCTTAGATCCCGTTGGGTCGGATCGTCCCCCAATAGCTGATATCGATCGATCGAATATTGTTCTCGATCGCCGATCAGGCTGAACAGGCAGTAGAATCCCAAGGCTTTGGTTCCCGATTCCCAGGCAATATAGATGCCGTTGAGATCGAGGAAGAGATAGGTATGGGTGGGATTGCGATACTTGGCGATGAAATTTTGCGCACCGCGCTTGCGGTAGAGAAAAGAGGTATTGCTAAATTTGCCGCGCCAGTAGGTCAGGCTCAGACCCAATCCAGATCCGTTGGGGCGGATGCGCTCGCGGCTAAGTCGAAAACCGAGTGTCTTTTGGTTGTCGTCGAGCCAGATCTCCTTGATGCCACCGACGGAGATAATGCCATCTGCCTCTTTGAATTCCTTGGAGAAAAGGGGATATTTGATATTGGTGTTCAGGACGGTAAGGTAGGTTCGGGTGCCGCGAAATGTGGTGACGGCATCGGCGGATTGGATGAGAGAGCAGAAGAGGCCGCCGAGTAATATTGCGGGTATGAATTGGGTTAAGCGCATAATAAATTCAATAGTAATGCTCGTCTGGAAAATAGTAAAGCGCGAACTCAGGAGAGTCTTATGGATCTGGTCAAAACCGTGGGGCTCATTTCGCCAGAACCCATACCGAATTTGCACCGCCCGAGGATCTTGGCACCTACATGAAAGAAGCTAACCGCCAATTGCTGACCATTGTCCAGATCGAAACTCGTTCCGCTCTTGGGTTTTGGCGCAGTGGCGTGGATGGTACAGCAGAGTGTTATTGATGCAGGCAGGGCCGCTCGGTCAGTGTTGGATTCGGCGTAAATCGGATTTTAGCGCAGCAGCGGCAGTTCTATTCTTTTGTCGTTGGCTTCAATGCGGATTCGCTCCCACTCTTCCTCTTGCTGACGCAGCTCCAACGCTATGGATTCGGCTAGTATAGTGCTGAGGCGAGAAATATCGCGCTTCAAGTATAGAAACAAGCGATTGTACATGAAGACCCCGTTGGTCTCCTTCGCCATCTTCCGTAGCAAGGGGAGATCTGCCAATAACGCCCCCAGAATGATCACCGGAATTCGCTGCTCGCGCGCTAGTTTGTAGAGTGCGTCTTTTTGGGTATAGACCTGGCTAGCATTTTCCAGACCGTCGGTCGCTATTACCAGCAGGCGGATCGGTTCATCGCGATCAGCAAGCCCCGTCAGGCCGGTGCCTATAGCATCGAATAACGCTGTTCCACCCCGTTCGTAATCGATGTCCACTTGCAGAGCCTGCTGGATAATTGTCGCATCGTCGGTGAAGGTCTGAATTTCGCTCACTGAATCTGAGAAGAAGAGCACGTTGGCTTCGAAGCTGGAGGTTGCCTGCAGTGCGCTGAAGAGGTCGTGGTAGATCTCGGCTGCATAGGCCAGATCTGCATCGTTCATGCTGCCGCTATAATCGACGATGGCGGATACCGCTATATTGTGCCCGGAATATTCGCGCAATTTCTTCAGCGCGTACTGGGTGGTATCCAGGACTGTTTCGGCCTCAGCACTTATTGCGGTTACTTTAATTAGCTGGGCTTTTTCAGTTGTCAGAGGAGATCCATCGGAGTTGGCAGCGGCGAAGAACAAGACGGATTTGCCATCGAAGGTTTTGTTGCCGAGCGGTACCAAAGCATTGGCTAGGTTGTCTTCGAATTCTGGCAATAGTTCGATCAGCGCCATTTTGCATTCATCGCTGAGGGTGCGCAAATTGGCCACGTCTTCGAGACTGTCTACGCCGCAATCGCGGACGAGTCCGATGCCGCTATCTATCGTTTCTTCGGCGAGTTTACAGCCGGCTAAACCTAGCAGGGAGAGCGCGAAGACGATTTCTTTTAAGGATGGGCTAGTTTGAAAAAACGATAGCATTGGTAGCGCCTTATGGGATGGGAAATTGAGCACTGTGCGAATTGAGCCTTTCAATTTTCTTCAACTTGGCAATTCTACACAGCGAAGTCAAGTCGGCGAGTCCTACAGATGCTGATGCGATATTCGATCAGCGTCAGGCGTCCATTGTTCGAACGTTGCGAAGCGGTATGGTACAGATAGGTCGTCCTGAGGGTTGATGGCAGATATTTGAGGGAACTGGCTATGGAGATTCTCGCACTGATAAAACTGATTAGACTCTTGGTCACAGCGAAGCTCCTATGTATATTGGCCGTACCAGCGACCACGGCAAATGTGTTATGGTTTGTTATTTGAACCGTGGGGATGTCCCTGGAACTACATTGGCATCTTGGCTCGAATTTCTTTCTTCTGACCAACGACTAAGTGATGGATACGCGATGGGAGATGGACTCAATATGGAGATCTTCGGTTTTGTGCGGAGACCCTTTTCGAAGAGACGAGGAAAATCTGCGGGCGGCGTTGAGTTTGCAGTGAGGTGTATGCCTGTGCAAACGAGAAGGAGGTTTCTTCTATCTCGGTGTCTGCTGTTGGGGTTGGTTCTAATAGTCAGCAGTTCCCTGTGCGCAGAGGAGTTGCCTTACAAGACCATCGGTTATAAGCCCACCGCTATTCCGATCGTCAATTTCAGTTCAGATGATGGCACCGGGTACGGAGTGCGCGTAAATCTCTTCGACTATGATGGTCAGAGCATTCCATATCGCCGCAAATACAGTGGGCAGGCGTTTTTTACCACCGGTGGAAAATGGGTTCACCGTTTTCTCATCGATGCGCCGCGTCTAATCCCAAATTACCGCTTTGAAGCCGAATTGCATTTCGAAAAACAGGAAAAAGCTAACTATTTCGGGGCATTGCCCGATTCTGCCATTCAGAATTATAGCACAAATCAGCGCACATTCCGCGAAGTCGCGCCTAGTTTTCGCTTGTTGGTCATTCGCCAAGTGGTTGGTTCATGGCGATGGCGCAGCGGTATCGAGTTGGGCAGCCGCACTATTGAGCCTAATGCTAACGAGGGGAGTATTCTCGCTGAACTTGATCCACTCGGTGCCGGAGGAGGTGCATTGCTGCAGTTTCGTTCTGCTCTGCAATACGATACGCGAGATAACTACAATAATAGCCGGAGCGGTTTATTTGAAGAAATTCTGATTGAATACAGCCTGGGGGGTGGCGGCGATTTCAACGGCATGCGGATTGGCTTTGAACATCGCCACTTCCTGCCTTTGGTTCGCGGATTGGTTCTTGCTCACCGGGCCAATGCCGATTTGGTATTGGGGGCACTGCCTTTCTACGAAGAACTCAAACTGGGCGGGAGTTCCACCGTGCGCGGTCTGGCTGCAGCCCGAATGCGTGGGGAGGGCCGTTTTTTGTTTACGGGAGAATTGCGCTGGCGCGGCCTGCGAGTGTCTCGGCGGCAGCAGATGTATTTGGGCCTCTTGCTCTTTGTCGATGCGGGTCAGGTTTATGCGCGTCGGGAGGGACCTTCGCTGGAGGGGTGGCGTAGTGGTAGGGGGATTGGACTGCGATTCCTCTGGCAGAGCACGGTCGTACGTGCTGATTATGGCAGGGCTGATGGCAGGGCCGGGGTCTATATAACCTTCAACCAGCTTTTCTAATTTGAAGAAGCGCTAGCGGGGGGCTGGAGCTCTCCATAGTGCACTATACTGGGAGAGAGCAGATGAGTGATGAAAGTCTGGTATATATAAGGGGTGAGATGTGTCCGGCATCACAGGCCCATATCGCGATCTACGATGCAGCGGTAGTTCTGGGGGCAACTGTGACCGACTTGGCGCGGACTTTTCAAGGCCAACTCTATCGATTAGAAGATCACGTGCGCCGCTTCTATCGCTCGTGTCGTTATGCACGGATAGAGCCGCGGATCGATCCTGATCAAACAATGGCGATCTGTCGAGAATTGGTCGCGCACAACCGGCCTCTGGCCGGACAGGATGCAGAATTGGCGGTGGTGCTCTTTATTTCCCCCGGAGAGTTCGCTGTTTATGCGGGAGCTGCGGGCATGGCGGGAGAGCAGGAACCGACTTTATGCATTCATACTTTCCCGCTGCCATTCTCGCTCTGGTCGTCCTATTTTTCAGAAGGCGTCCATGTTGTTACGCCCTCGATTCGCCAAGTGCCTCCGGTTTGCGTCGATCCGAAGATTAAATGCCGAAGTCGGATGCATTGGTGGTTAGCCGATCAGGAAACTCATCTGGTCGATCCCAAAGCAGTGTCGCTCTGCTTGGATCTGGATGGCAATATAACCGAGACTGGTGGGTCCAATTTTTTGATGGCTCGCGAAGGCGCGGTCTTCAGCCCGAGTCCGCGGAGTATTTTGCGCGGTATTAGCCTGGAGACGGTAGCCGAACTCTGCGGTGAGTTGGAGATTCCCTTCGTCGAACGGGACTTTCAGGTCTATGATGTGATAAACGCCGATGAAGCATGGTTGGCCACCACGCCCTATTGTCTGGCGCCGGTGACCAAAATTAACGGCATGCCCATTGGGGGCGGGGACTCAGGCCCGCTTTTTACGCGCCTAATTGAGGCGTGGAGCGAGCGGGTGGGAGTAAATATTGTAGATCAGGTCAGGGGTGGGGGCTAGTCTGGGACAATTCGACGATTAGGTCGTCGAGTCGGGCCCGTGTTGCATTTAGCTCTGCAGGGGCAAAGCAAAAGCGGTGTATCTGGTCCAGGTCGGTGAAGTAAAGGTTGGCGATATAGGAGTCCTGTGCTGGGTATAGGTTCTGTAGGCAGAGGGCATAGATCTCCATTTGTAGGCGGTAGCGGTGTGCGGCTTCGTTGCGGTCGGCGATGGGGCCGGTTTTGTAGTCGACAAGTTGCCAGCAACCATCTTTCGCGCGTCCGATATAGTCGATTTTTCCGTGTACCAGACCGTAGTTGAGCACCAGGGTGAAGGGTTCTTCAGTGCGCGCCTCTGAATCGGTGAGCCAGGGGCGAGCCAGCGGCGAATGGTAAGAGCGATGAAGCAGGCGTTCTAATTCTCCTTTAAACGGATCTCGCCATTCTTCTATGGGCAGGATGGCGGTTGTGATTAGATCGTCAGCCAAGGTATTAAGGTCGCCGTCGTGTCCTTTACTGAGTTTCTCCAGACCAAGGTGGACGAGTTCCCCGAATAGCAGGCTGCGACGGTGGTGGGTATCCACTTCGGCCAGTCCCCAGGGGGGTAGACCCAATCTGTATTGGCGGTGATATGCAACCGGGTCTGCGGCGAAGAGTGCCAATTCGCTGGCTGTGAATTCGGGTTGGCAATGCTGATCTTCGACCCGTGATAATAGAGCCAGTTCGCTCCTTGTCTGAGCCTTGGTTTCTCCTGGCTCCAGTTCGAGTGCATGGCGGATCTGGGTTGCGCCCTTAGTTGGGTTTTGAAGCGCAGGCAACGAGTCGGGGCCGCAGTAGATTCGCAAAGGGGATGGCAGGCCCTCTACAGTTTTAGTATTGCGCCTGAGGTCGGATTCAGTGAGTCTCAGGCCTCGCGATAGCCAGGATAGGCAATCGGAGGCCGCTTCGAAGGGCTGCTCGTTAAAGTGCTCGCTGTTCAGGGTTCCGCCGAGCAGCAGATGGTCGCGGGCTCGGGTGCAGGCTACATAGAAAAGGCGTTTTTCTTCGGCGTGTCGGCGGCGACGCTCGTTGCGAGTGACGAGGCGGCGAATGAAGGAGGAGGTAGGGCGGTACGCTTGTTGCGGGTCGAGAACGCGTAAGCCGACTCCGTATTCTGCATCGATGACGGCAGGGTCGCTGTTGTGGAGGTTGAAGGGTGCATTGAGGTCTGGGACCAGAACGATCGGGTATTCTAGCCCTTTTGCTGCGTGTACCGTGAGCACCTGGACGGCATCGGTATCGGTGTCGAGGGCGGCTTCACCCTCTTTGTCTTCAGTCTCGGTCAAGAGGTTGAGGCGGGCGACGAAATCGGAGAGGACGCCGCCGGATTCGCGGGCCAAGTCGAGGAGTTTATCGATATTGGCTGCGTTTTGTTCACCGCGTTCGCCGTGACAGAGGAAGCCCCAAGCACCGGTGTCTTCCAGGATAGTGTGAAGGAGTTCTACCAGCGGTATTCTGTCTTGTAGTGTTTTCCAGCGTTCAAAGAGTGCTAGTGCATCGGCGGCGGCTTCCCGGTCTGGAGGGGGTAGGAGTTGATGGCGGTCTAGGTCGCGAAGTCGATTCCAGAGATCGCCTCCATGGGGAGCGGTCAGGGTGTAGAGGGCATTGTCGGAGAGTCCGCAATACGGAGAGCGCAAG
Source organism: uncultured Gemmatimonadaceae bacterium (assembly GCA_964520345.1). Lineage (GTDB taxonomy): Bacteria > Latescibacterota > UBA2968 > UBA8231 > UBA8231. Next base: position 37,404 of record CAZFMY010000028.1, read on the forward strand.
GCGCCGAGCAGGGCGACCGCATCTAGCGGATTATGCAGGGTGCGTAAAATATTGGCGAGATCGTAGATCTCCTGACGCTGATAAAAGCCGCGCCCGCTGCTGACCTGGAAGGGAATGCCATGAGATCGTAGGGCGTGTTCGTAGGCGTAGAGATTGCGACGGCGGCGCAGGAGCAGGGCAATGTCGGCGGGACGAGGTGGGCGCAGGACCTTGCCTTCGGCGACCATTAGGTCGCCGGGGCTAAGGAGGTGGGTCAGGCGTCGGGCGCCGAGCGCGGCTTCGTGTTTGATGGCTTCCAACTCGTCTCATGTCGAATCTGGAGGTATGAGCAGAAGTTCGACCGAGCCTGTGTTCCCCTCGACGCTTCGGCGACCGACGAGGGGGTCGTAAGCGACTTGGAAGGGTTCGCCGGGGACAGGGCGCATAAACTGGGAGAAGAGCGCGTTGACAAAAGCTACCGGTTGAGCTAGTGTGCGGAAGTTTTCGCCCATGACTAGCGTCCCCAGTCGTTCTTCAGGCGAAGCATCTAACTCCCGACCTTGGTCATCCCAGAACGTTCTTGTTTCGCATCTATGGGTGGCATTGGCCTCTGCAATCGCCTCGCGGACCTGAGAGAAGACGGTGACATCGGCTTCGCGAAAGGAGTAAATCGACTGCTTGGGATCGCCGACTATGAAGAGTTTATCGGGTGCTATCTGGTCGTCGATTGCAACTAGTGGGCGAATGATTTGCCACTGCAGTGGATCGGTGTCCTGGAACTCGTCGACGAGTACGAAGCGGTAATGTCGGGCCAGGCGATTTTGAACATCTCTATCTCCGGTTATGAGCTGGTGGCAGCGTTCGAGTAAATCGTCTAATTCGAGGCGCTCGCCAGCTCCCTTGGTGCGGGTGTAGCGCGCGTCCACCAGGAGAAAGACGCGGGCTAGGGCGGAAAGTACTTCGGCTGCCCTCTCGTCGGCAGGGTTCAGCCCCAAGGCCAGGGTTTCGGCGTGAGGGGCCAGGGATTGACCTACCTCCGGCACGAGCTGACGCAATCTGACGAGGTCGGTCTCTTCCCAATTGGATTTTTTGCCCAGCCCCCGGGCGCTCAATGCTTCGCCCTTAGCCGTTAGCAGCTCTTTGGCTAGGAGAGGCACGATCTCCAGCGCTTTTTCGAGTTCGGGCACGTTGCTCAATTCGCGCATCGGTTTGCGGATCGGTGCCAGTCTCTTGGTTGCCGAATCGGGTAGGTTGGTTAAGGGCTCAAGCTTGGCTAGCTCGGCTAGCTTTGCGGTGAAGTGGGAATCGCCTAGCAAGGCGCGGCAGGTTGGCTCGCAGGCGGTCTTTTGTACTATACGCCAACTGTTGATGATTGCGGCGGGAGACTGGTTGCTGTAGCGTTGGCACCAGTGTCGGGCGAGTCGCCTTTTGCGCAGCAGGTGGTTCAGTATTCCGTCGAGGTAGTGGCGGGGCCATTCGCCGAGAACTCGGCGCAGTGCTTCCTTATCGGGCTCGCCGTCTTTGGTTCGGGCCAATGTCTCAAGAGTTCTGCGCACCGTCTGATGCCGGAGTTGAGCGGCATCGACTTCCTCCAAAATCGCAAAAGCCGGATCGACATCGGCCTCGATCGGGTACTCGCGCAGCAGGCCTGTGCAGAATGCGTGTATGGTGGAAATCCGTGCGGTAGGCAGGTCTTGGGAGACTTGTTGTAGGCAAGATCGCTCCGGGTCTGGAAGATCCTGGTCGAGGACTTCGGTCAGTCGTCGACCAAGGCGCTCGCGCATCTCGGCAGCGGCCTTCTGAGTAAAGGTGATTGCCAGTATTTGACGCACGTTGATCTCGGGGTGCAGACGCAGCAACTCGAGATAGCGCTCGACCAGAGTCGCGGTCTTGCCAGAACCGGCGCTGGCGGTGACGGCTATATTGCGCTGGTGGTCGAGGGCCATGCGTTGGGCCTTGGTAAGAGGCATCGATCTCTTCATGGCAACGCCTCTGTTCGGTCCATAGTCCGCATGCGCTGTGGGTTCAGGCGACAACTTTGAGCATAGGGGCATCCCGGGCAGATCGAAGCGGGCTTATGGCGGGTGACGTGAAAAATCCCACGGCGGATATTCCGGGCATAGTTAAAGACGAAGTCGCGAACGGTATCGAGGAGCTGGCGGAATGCGCGATGTTCGTATAGGCCCTCTTTGCGATTGGTGCTGTAGGCGGAATTGCGCTGGGTTGCATCGGCAAAGAGGCCACGTCGGCCACAGTGCTCGAGATCGCGGAGCAGCAGGTAGGCACCGCCGGCTCCTTCTTTAAGTCCGATCTCTTTGAATAGAGCCTCGATGGCCAGGATATAAAGCGGGAGTTGAAGATTGAGTCCCTGCTCTATCTCGCTGATGCGGGGCTCGAGACCCGTTTTGTAATCGAGGACGATGAAGTGGCCATCAGCAGTGCGGTCGATGCGGTCGATCTTGCCGAAGAGTCTCACCTCGTCGCCATTCTGGGGATCGAAGAGGACGAAGGGGGTTGGGGTCGATTGCGCGTCGCTGGGCCCCATTCCGGGATAGCTGCCGAAGCTTAGCTCGAAGTGTGTCGCCGTAGCGGGGTTGACAGCTTCGGCTTGTAATTGCAGAAAACGGGGCAAAATTCCTTCCCGGTCTTGGTTGTCTTCAGTGCCGAGTAAGCGCTCGAGTTCTCGATCCCAGAAGAAGCCCTCGAGCTTCATCTCAGCCGCTTTTTCGCGGCCGAGACGCCGTAGTTCCAATCTGGACTGGGCGAGGTTTTCCGGATCTTCGGCGGCATCGCCACTGGCGGAGTAGAAGGAGTATAGGATGCGGTGGATGAGGTTGCCGCGTTCAAGTGCCGATTCGTCGGCTTCGGGATCCTGGAGACTCTTGATGCCGAGCAGGCGTTGAGCGAAGAAGCGGAAGGGGCAGCGGCCATATGTTTCTATTTGGGTGGTGGAGAAAGCATGGCCACGACCTAGTCGGTCGTGCAGTCCTGCGAGGAGTTCCTCGCCATCGAGTACGCCTTCATAGGAACTTAGATCCTTGGGGTGGACACGCATCTCGCAGACATGCAATCCGTGCAGAAGGCGGCGCAGTCCCAGGCGATAGGTCTCGATACCGGCAGTATGGCGGTAGAGGTCCAGGGCTTCTTGTGCCTGACCGGGTGCGTCGATGGCACTCAAGCCGCGACCCAGGTATGAGTGCAAATCAGCGGTGGTGAACGGCAGCGAGTGGTCTCCGGTGGTCTCCGGCAGGGGGTTGAGGAGGTCGTCCAATTCTTTTACGAAGGGGGATGGGGAGAGGATCGTGGTACCCGACCGTCGTGGGTAGAGGATGCAAAGACCGTGGCGCGGGGTGGACAGGGCCTGGTAAAAGAGTAGGCGTTCAGTGTCGGCTTCTCGTGCATCATCCAAACCCAGGTTCTGGCGTAGGGTTTCATCAAGGAAAATATCGGCAGGCGATTGATGGGGGAACTCGCCCTGAACCAGTCCTCCGAGGTACAGATAGTCGCAGGGTGCACTGCCTGCGCTAGTAAGGTCGGTTACTTGAATACCAGGATGTGCATCAGCGGGTATTCGCGCTTGAGAGATCGCATCGCGAAAGAGGGTAGAAAGGTCACTCAGCGTGCGGGGAGTCAGTGCTGCAGCCGGTGCGCATAATTCGTCGAGTACTTCCAGCAGCCGCGATAAAGCTCGTCCGTCTTCCATGCTCCGCGTTGTTGCGACTTCGGCCATGATTTGCTCTTCCAGCCCCAATTCGGCAAGGGCGTGGAGCAGGTGCCGGCGGAAGGAGGGGAGATCCTGGCGGTATTCTAGCGGCTGGAGCACTTTGAAGAGGGTTGCGAGTCCGGATTGTAGAGGGCGCAGCATTTCAAGATCCTCGCGCAGAGACTCGCGCCAGGTTTGCGGGTTGTCGATCTCGTCCGAGACCGGGTCGGTTAAGAGGTCTAATTCGCGCTCGAGGTAATCACAGCGTCTATCGAGAGCGTCAAGCCAATCCTGTCTGCCGGTAGTTGGTGGGAGATTGCGGGCCCAGGCGTCGAAGTCGGTAGCCGAGAGTGCAGCCGCTTGGCCATCGAGAATATGGCTGAGTCGAATCCAGGGCAGGGAGAGTAGGCGCACCAGGGCGGGACGGCTGTAGCCTTCGAGGACCAGGTCGATGATCGCGAGTACCGCGCTGACGACAGGCGCAGATGCAAGCGGCCATCCGCGTGAGAAATAAAAAGGCAGGCCGTGACGCGGCAGTACTTCTGCGATAAGGGGTGCGTAATGATCGAGATGGCGGAAACCAATGCGGATCTGCGCGAGATCAACCCCTCTGGTTTGGTGCACTTGGCGGATTCGGCGAGCGATTTGCTTGACTTCTCCTAGTCGGTCCGGGCAGGCAATTCGCTCTACCGGTGCAGCAATCTGGATACGGTTCTTAGTAAAGAGGCGGGGTGCAAATTCTGCGGCGGGATATTGCTCTGGGGAAAAGGGATGGGACTCGCTATGTTGGGCGCGGGAATTGAGGAACTCGTAGAAAGGGGTAGTTGGGGAAAAGATCTGAGGATGGGTCTGATCGTAGTCGATTAATGCGATGGATTCGGGAACGATATCGATTATCTTTTCCAGCACCGATAAAAAAGGAGCGGCCAGGGTTGAAAAACCGCAGATGATCAGCAGATCGAGACCGGGAAAGAGTCGTTCTATTTTTTTATGGTCGATGTTTTCGTCCACGGTGGACGAGGCTTCCGCATTTCCGATCCAGCCGGCGCGGAGACGTTCGAGATAAGTGGCGTAGAGGATCCGTAGTTCGGCGCGGCGGTGATTGCCCTCTTCTAAATCGTCGGGGAGTATCCCCGTTTCCTCCAGGATGCGAAATAAGCGGGTCAGCCCCCGGCCGAGTCCCTCGGGTCGCCGGCTGTAATAGGGCGTATCGGCGGTGTTGGCGGCTAGTGCATCCTCGACCAGGAGTCGGTGTGCGCTGGAGGGCAATCTCGGTCGAGGTGCGGCGCAGAGGCGATAGATAGAGGCGAGAAAATGGTCGAGGTCGAGGGATAATTGCCCGGTGTACAAGGTCGAATTACCGTCTGAGAGAAGTCGGCGATGCATGAGTTGGGCTTGGAAGTGCGAAGGAAAGAGCCAGAGGAAAGACTCGCTGCGACCTTCGTTTAATCGCTCCAGACAGCGTTCGTACGTCGGTGTCCACTTTCCGGGCTGGGCTGGGCCGTGGATCAGTGTTAGGGCTCCCATGTAGATCTAATCGGCTATAACCGGTCGTTTGGCGACCGGAGTGCTGTGGCGGTTCCTCTGGACAAAGGTCCACCTGTGGGCAGATTAATGCGTAGTCCTCGCGCCAGACCTATCCGGGATAGGTCTCGGCACAGAGTTCTGCACGAGCGATGGTTTGAGAATGTACGTCCGCGACAAAGACCAGGACTTACTCGATGTGCTATACGGCAGGATTCGGCGAGGGCAGTGTCTAGTCTGGCCACGGTATAAAGTGCTGTGAAATTGGGGAGCAGCAGTCAATCTAGTCTTGGCTGCAAACCCTGTCAAGCAATTTAGGTCCGAGGTTGAGCGGATTGTGCGACTTCGGTGTATCGACAAATATATTTGAAAATAGAATAGCTATTAGTCGGTTGACACAATCTGGGCCAATGCCCTTTTTAGGATCTTCGGATGCTATAAATCCCCGTTGGGTTCGGGCCTTGTTCTTCCCGGGATCTACTCTATGAAGAAACTAGCTATTGCGTTGTTGCTGTGGTGTAGTTGTGCGCCTCTTGCTGCCCCCGGAGGGGGGGGCGGAGCATGGCAGGAAGAGGAACCCGCCGTCGTGCCGCCGAGTGCTTTGCAGAATTATTTAGAGGTTCGGCATGCCTACGGGACAGGTGCCCGACCCGATTTTATCGCGGTTATGCCCTTCGCCGACGAATCGGGTTTTCGCGAAGGGGTGTGGAATGTCGAGTACGAACTGGGCAATATGCTCAGTAGCGAATTAGGGGTGATTACCGGATGGCAAGTCGTTCCTTTCGATGCGGTTGCCGAACTTGCTTTGGAATTCGGTGACCTGAGCGAGGTGCAGGCACTGGAGATTGGACGGAAGCTGGAAGCCGATCTCGTACTTATGGGCCTTTTACAAGATTACGATATGCGCCGTCTTTCGGTGGGAGATCCGCTTGTGGGTGGCTACAAATCCTATACGGCTATTGCCCAGATGGAGGTCAGGCTTCTGCATCCCGACGGTGGCGAGATTGGCATTGCCGAAACGCTCCGCGAACTCACTGATCGGGATTTGGGCTTGGATCTTTTGGGAAAACCGCGTGAACAGGACCTGCAATTTTCTGGTTTAAAAGAAATCGAATTTGGATCTGACTCATTTCGCCAGACTTTGCTGGGGCGGGTGACCGTAGAAGCGATGGAAGAATTGGTCCAAAAGGTGGTCTCTCTTTCAACGCCTGGTGATATTGAGCTGGATGATCTTAAGCCGGAGATCATCTCGGTCTACGGTGATGATATCTATGCAAATCTCGGTAGTGAACACGGTATTCGGCCGAGATTTCGCTTTGCCGTTTATCCCAGCACCGATCGGATTCAGTTGGAGGGGCTCGATCCTCGGGAAACCGTAGCCCTTGTCGAGGTTCGAGAGATTATCGGTGTCCGGCTCTCCAGCTTGCGAGTACTTAACGAGACTGGGACGATCAAGCCGGGAGATCGACTCAAACTGGTTGATATCGAAGGAGAGTAGTTTTATGCAAGGTGTGGTCAAATTCGAGCGGGGTAATGGCTTTGTTGAGTTGCGCGATACAGCTCAGGATTCTCCGGGGTCCCACCAGGTGAAAGTCGAGGTAAAAGCCTCCGGGATTTGTGGCTCGGATCTTCACGTCTACCGGGATACGATCAACTACAACATTAAGACCCCGGTCGTCATGGGGCACGAGTTCAGTGGTGTGGTGGTGGAAAAAGGATCGGAGGTTGGCGATGAGGTGCAGGTTGGAGATCGGGTAACCGGGGAGCCGAGCGTCTACATCTGCGGTCGTTGTGAGTACTGTTTGAGTGAGCACTATAACCTCTGTCCCGATCGCAAGGTCATGGGGTATTGGCACGATGGCTGCTTTGCCCCGTACTGCAATGCGACTTTTGTCCACAAGCTGCCGGAGTCCGTTGGTTTTGAAGCGGGAGCATTGACCGAACTTCTGGCTTGTTGCGTACATTCGGTTATTGAACAGGCCGGGGTAGCGGCGGGCGATTTCGTCGCCATCACCGGACCGGGTCCGGTTGGATTGTTCTCGGCGCTGGTCGCGCTGGCGGAGGGCGGAACGGTGTTGCTCTGCGGTACCGCTAAGGACACACAGCGGCTAAAGATTGCCCAGGATTTAGGGGTACAGCACGTGATCGATATCGAGGCCTGTGACCCGATTGCGCGGGTGCGTGAGTTGACCGGAGGCTATGGAGCTGATGTGGTGATCGAGTGTGCTGGAGTCGCGCCGGCGATGCGATTGGCGTTGGAGTTGGTGCGCAAGCGAGGTCGCTATTCCCAGATGGGATTGCCTGGTGCGCCGGTGCAAATCGATTTCGAGAGAATCGCTTACAACGAGCTAGAGGTTTCGGGTGGGATCGGTCAGCGTCGCCCGGCCTGGAAGCGGGCTTTGAGATTAATGGAGGGGGGCTTCATTCCCAGTGAGAAATTGATCACCCACCACTTCGCACTGGGGGAATGGCAACGAGCTTTCGATATGGCTGAAGGGCAGGAGGGGATTAAATTGATGTTTATGCCCCAGGGCTGAAGAGCTATATGATCGGGGGACGGCGCCAACGCCGTCCCCCGATTGGTTTTAAATCGACCAAAGCCTACTTCTTGTCGTCGTCGACAACTTCGAAATCGGCATCTACCGGGCCCGAATCGCCTCCTCCCTGTGGCTGATCGGCGTTGCCTTCCGGTTCCGTACCAGTCTGGCCCTGTGCCTGTTCGGCTTGGGCCTCCTTGTACATTTCCTCGGCCAGTTTGTGTGAAGCCTGCTGCAGTGCTTCCATTGAATTATTAATTGCTTCGTCGTCCTCACCTTCGAGAGCCGTTTTGAGTTCGGCAATGGCACTTTCTACCGCCTTCTTGTCGTCCTCGCCGAGTTTGTCGCCGTGCTCTTCAATCGATTTTTCCGTTGCGTAAACCAGTTGGTCTGCCTCGTTGCGACGGTCGATGGCCTCGCGGCGTTGTTTATCTTCCTCGGCATGGGTCTCGGCGTCCTGTTGCATATTATCGATCTCCTCCTGGCTAAGGCCCGAGGATGATTCGATGCGGATGGACTGCTCCTTGTTGGTACCTTTGTCTTTAGCCGAGACATTGAGGATGCCGTTGGCATCGATGTCGAAGGTGACCTCGACCTGGGGCATGCCGCGCGGTGCCGGAGGGATACTGTCGAGATGGAAACGACCCAGGGTGCGATTGTCGTTGGCAAATTCGCGTTCGCCCTGTAGAACGTGGATTTCCACCGAGGGCTGATTGTCGGAGGCAGTGGAGAAGATCTGGCTTTTCTTGGTCGGGATGGTGGTATTGCGTTCGATCAGCTTGGTCATTACGCTGCCCATTGTTTCGATCCCCAACGAGAGTGGAGTCACGTCGAGCAGCAGTACATCGTCGACGTCGCCAGCTAGCACTCCGGCCTGTATCGCTGCGCCCATTGCCACGACCTCGTCGGGATTCACACCGCGATGTGGTTCCTTGCCGAAGACCTCCTGAACGGCTTCCTGGATTTTCGGGATCCGGGTCGAGCCGCCCACCAGAATCACCTGGTCGATCTCGTTCGGTCCCAATTCGGCATCTTGGAGTGCTTGCAGGCAGGGTTTTTTAGTGCGCTCGACCAGGTTGCTGACCAAGCGTTCGAATTGGGAGCGCGAGAGACTTGTTTGTAGGTGCTTAGGTCCAGTTTGGTCGGCGGTGATAAAGGGCAAATTGATTTCGGTCGAGGTTGAGGAGGAAAGCTCGATTTTGGCTTTCTCGGCCGCTTCCTTGAGCCGTTGCAGCGCCATCGGATCCTGGCGCAAGTTGATGCCCTCGGCTTTTTCAAATTCTTCAGCGAGCCAATTGATGATCTCCTGGTCGAAGTCGTCTCCACCGAGGCGGGTATCGCCGTTGGTCGATTTGACCTCGAAGACGCCGTCGCCAAGCTCGAGGATCGAAATGTCGAAGGTTCCGCCTCCCAGATCGTAAACCGCGATCTTTTCCTGGCCGTCCCCTTTGTCCAAACCATAAGCTAGGGCGGCGGCAGTCGGTTCATTTACGATGCGCAGAACCTCCAAACCGGCGATGGTCCCCGCATCTTTGGTAGCTTGGCGTTGCGAGTCGTTGAAATAGGCCGGGACGGTGATAACGGCCTGTGTTACCTCGGTACCCAAGTAATCTTCGGCCGTCTGTTTCATCTTTTGCAAGATCATCGCCGATATTTCGGGAGGCGTGTATTCGGAATCCTCGATTTTGGCTACAGCCTGGTCGCGGCTCCCGGTGCTCACTTCGTAGGGAACATCGCTGTTATCGTTGCCAATTTCTTCCATGCGGCGACCCATAAAGCGCTTGATGGAATAGATTGTGTTCCGCGGGTTGGTAACGGCCTGGCGTTTGGCAGTTTGGCCGACGAGGCGTTCGTCGTCTTTGGTGAAGGCGACCATCGAGGGTGTAGTGCGGCCTCCTTCGGAATTGGCGATGACCTCGGCGTTCTGGCCCTCTATTACCGCCACGCACGAATTGGTAGTGCCGAGATCAATGCCGATGACTTTCCCCATAGTGGTCCTCTCTTTTCTTTCATTAGTAAATGGTTTTATTGAAATATAGCAAGGTATGTACCACAAGGTAAAAAATGGCTATAAGAAATTGTAATTATAATACATACATATACTTTGGCGATGCTTTTTCAATGTCCAACCCAGTGACATATGTATACGTTATGGAGACAATATGACATAGTTCCAGTCTCCGCTAGATTATTGACAAGGTTGGATGGGGCGGCTAGATTTGAGAAATAGGCCGATAAACCAGGAGTGTCGATGGACTCTTTCAAATTGAAATCCGATTACGAGCCCGGTGGGGATCAACCCCAGGCCATTGCAGAACTCGTCGAGGGAATCCGCCAGCGCCAGGCCCATCAGACCCTGCTCGGTGTAACGGGAAGCGGCAAGACCTTCACCATGGCCAATACGATTCAGGAATTGCAGATGCCGGCTTTGATTATATCGCACAACAAAACGCTGGCCGCCCAATTATATGGTGAGTTCAAAGGGTTTTTTCCAGACAATGCGGTCGAATATTTCGTCAGTTACTACGATTATTATCAGCCCGAAGCCTACAAGCCGAGTACGGACACCTATATTGAGAAAGAAGTCGAACTCAACGAAGAGATCGATCGACTTCGTCTCAAGGCGATAAGTTCGCTCCTGCAGAGAACGGACGTGATTATCGTCGCCACGGTTTCATGTATTTATGGCATCGGCTCGCCCCGGGACTACGATGGACACAAAATCGAACTCAGTTGCGGTGATCAGATCGAGCGTGACGATATCCTTCGCGCTCTTATAGACGGCTATTACCGCCGCAATGATATCGAACTACAGCGCGGTTGTTTTCGGGTACGCGGTGATGTCGTCGAGATCGTACCGGGTTCGGAAGATCGCGCGGTGCGGATCGAAATGTTTGGTGACGAGATTGAAAGTATCCACCTTATCGATGCGCTGACTGGTGCGGTTTTGGAGCCGCGCGAGAGTATTGAGCTTTTTCCCGCCAAGGCCTATGTGACCGACGATGAGCGCGTTGAACAGGCCTGCGATGAGATTTTGACCGAATTAGAGAGCCATCTCCTCGATTTGCGCACCGAGGACAAACTGGTTGAAGCACATCGACTGGAGACCCGCACCAAATACGATGTGGAGTTGATTCGAGAAGTCGGTTTCTGTCCGGGGATTGAAAATTACTCGCGTTATATGGACGGCCGCAGGGCGGGTACTGCGCCCTACGTTCTACTCGATTATTTTCCCGATGACTACCTGCTCTTTATCGATGAATCGCATGTGACGGTTCCGCAGGTCAGGGGAATGTACCGCGGGGATCGCTCGAGGAAGGAGAATCTAGTTGAGCACGGTTTTCGTTTACCCTCTGCCTACGACAATCGGCCCCTGGTATTTAAAGAATTTGAAGAGCGGATGGGATGGACGGTTTATGTATCGGCCACGCCAGCGGACTACGAGTTGAAGCAGACGGGTGGCGTAATCGTCGAACAGGTGATACGACCTACGGGGTTGGTCGATCCCTCAATCGAAGTACGGACCTTGGAAGGGCAGATCGACGATTTGATAGAGGAAATAAGGCAGCGTAGCGAAAAAAGGGAGCGGGTTTTGGTGACGACTCTGACCAAAAGAATGGCCGAAAACCTCACCGACTATTTTGAGCAGATGGAGATTCGGGTGCGCTATCTACATTCGGATATTGAGACCCTGGATCGGGTGGAGATCATCCGAGATCTGCGTCTGGGCGAATTCGATGTGCTGGTGGGGATCAATTTGCTTCGCGAGGGTTTGGATCTGCCTGAGGTTTCTCTGGTGGCGATCCTCGATGCAGATAAAGAGGGTTTTCTGCGCTCCGAGATGGCGCTGATCCAAACTGTTGGGCGGGCAGCGCGGAATGCGGCTGGCAAAGTCATTTTCTATGCCGATAAGATCACCAAATCAATGCAGAAGGCCATTGACGAGACCGGTCGTCGGCGCGAGAAACAGGAGGCCTATAACGCCAAAAACGGCATCGTGCCGGAAACCATATACCGCACCAGAGAAGAGATCCTCCAATCTGCGGCGGTGCTTGAAAATCTGCGAGGGAATACTCCGGAGTTGGTGTCTGAACCCGAGACGAGTTATCTGGTAAAGGGTGATGAAGCAGAGGTCTTGGCCGACCTTGAGCAAGAGATGAGATCTGCGGCAGCCAACCTCGAATTCGAAAAGGCCGCCCATTTGCGCGACGAGATTACAAGGCTCAAAGAGCAGCAGGCCGGGTGAAGATGCTGGAAGCCGATTTTGCGATCAACTGCGCTCAGTGCGGAGGCGAGGAATTCCAGGAGGTTTTCCCGGTGCCAGCCGAGACGTACCACCTTTATGGAGCTGAGAAATCTCAGGAGCGGCCGCAACTGTTGACGGCGTTTGTATACGCATGCCTACAGTGCGGTCACCTAGAGAAATTCGTCGATATACCCGATCGGGCCCCTTCAGACCTCGATGCTGAGTCGCCGCGAGACCATCTTGATCCGCGCAGCTAGTTCGTCCAGATCAAAGGGTTTATCCACGTAATCATCTGCGCCAAAGTCGATTCCCTTGACCTTGTTGCTGGTGGAGTTGAGTGCGGAGACCATGATGATCGGGATACCCGAGGTGATGGGATTGCCTTTGAGCGTCTGGCAGACCTGGTAGCCGTTGACTTTCGGCAGCCGCAAATCCAAAAGGATCATATGCGGTTTTTCCGTGAAAGTTTTGGCCAAAGCCTCCTCGCCATCAGCAGCTTCGCAGATGGCGTAGTCCATCCCTTCCAGGAATTCGCGCAAGCCAATCCGGACCTCTTCCTCATCGTCGACGAGTAAGATTTTCAAGGGTTTGCCCGGCTCTAGATGAGGTGTTTGGCCCGGAGTTGGTGTTTGAGCAGTGGACGAGTCCAGATCTTCAGCTCGGACTAGATCCAGTTGGTCGGCTATTTGCGCTAAGGATAGACCTCTGAGGCGCAATTCACGGATCCGGTCCCGGATGGACATGATTTCTTCGGGATCGAAAAGGTCTTTGTTGCCGCGCTTATCCGATACGCGGATTATCCCGAAGTTTTTGTATTTGCGAATCGATTCAACAGATTTGCCGAATCGATCGGCAACCTCTTGAATATCAATGAGTTGTTGACTGTCCTGCATAGTGCGCTCCCAGCTTGGATTACCAGATTTAAAGGGTCTGGAAAACCAATTGTTAAAGAAAGTTGGTGAAAATATTATACCAAATAGTAGTGTATAGCGTCAAGTTATTTCTTGTTAGTATTATCGGCTAGTTGATGGGGTTATTTAGGTTTTTGCTGCTCTTCGCTTGGGGGAATGGGGATTTGGGCGAAAAAGTGGCTTAAAAACCTCCATCTTATATTTGACTTGTAGGTCCTCTCGTCTTAGATTGGGACCACTCTGATCATTTGTTTTAGATAAACGGGAAGAGGGTAAGGAGCCAAGGGCTTATGTCGGAAAACGGCCGCGATGTTATCGTCGATGTACGTGATGTAAAAGTGATTTATAATGCCAAGAATCGCGACGAATCGACCCATGTCCACGCTTTGCGAGGTTTGAGCGTCCAGGTGTACGAAAACGAATTTTTTGCGATTATGGGACCTTCTGGTTCGGGAAAGAGTACTCTATTCAATATGATCGGTGCTCTTCAGACTCCCACCGCCGGCGAAGTACTGATTGAGGGAGTCAATCTGGCCGAACTCAATCCCAAACAGTTGGCGGCGGTGCGCTGTTTTGAACTGGGTTATATCTTTCAAACGTATAACCTGCTCCCCGTAATGAGTGCATTGATGAATGTAGCCTTGCCGACGGTTTTTGCCGGGATGACGACTGGGGAAGGCGAAAAGCGGGCTATGGAATGCCTGGAAATCGTTGGCCTGGGGGATCGGGCCGGTCATATCCCCTCCGAGCTTTCGGGTGGCCAGCAACAGCGCGTGGCCATTGCCCGTGCCTTTGTTAATAAGCCGCGGATCATTCTCGCCGATGAACCCACGGGAAATCTCGACAGCAATACCGGGCAAGAGATCATCAGTTATATGAAAAACTTGCAGCAGGAGATGGGTACGACGATTATCACTGTGACCCACGACGATAAGATGCTCACGGTGGCCGATCGAATGGCGTGGATTCGAGACGGATTGATGGAGCGGGTGGCCAATCGCGATGATATTGAGATACAGATCGGTAGTATCAGTGAGCACTGAACTGCGACTTGATTAGAGACAGAAAAACGCCCACACCTCAAAGGTGTGGGCGTTTTTCTGTTCGGGACTGAGATGTGTAGTCTAGTCAGTCTCTTTGTCGCTGTCGTAGTCCTTCTTGGATAAAAAGCTCGCGATTGGGGAAATTACCAGGTAGGGTAAAACCTCCATCGACGGCGATAAGTTGACCGGTCATATAGGGGATTTGGGTAAAGGCATAGGCGGCGAAAGAGATATCCTCGGGTTGGCCGACTCGGCGAATGGGTTGGGCACCGCCTTCAGCCATTAAGCCATAGGTTTCGGCCACGGTGAATTCGCGACCTGAACCAGGGTCTGCTATGCCGGATGGACGATTGGTCAGCGGGGTATCGATAACTCCGGGTCGCAGGGCATTGACCGTGATATTGTGAGGACCACCGTCAAATGCAGCGCCAATGACGGCGTGGTTGAGGCCGGCTTTGCTGACGCCATAGGGGATGCGAGTACTTTCGGGCGCAATATCGGAGATCGACGTGATGAAGAGTATACTGCGGTGTAGGGGATCGGTCTCTCGTTCGGCTTGTTCCATCATGCGTTGCAGTGCGCGTTGGGCTAGCCGGTAAGCACCTTTTAAATTCAACTCGAGAACGCGGGCCATTTCCTGGTCGAGATGTTCTATCGGGGTTTCGCTAAACCGGTAGCGGACCAATTCATCCTTTTCGTCTTTGATATAATTGACCACTCCGCTGTTGCTAATTACTACATCTAGGCGGTTATAGTGGGCGAAAGTGCGGTCGATGAGATCGAAAGGTGCATCCGGTTGCGAGAGATCGCCACCGAGGATTAAGGTCTCGACCTGATTTTTGGCGCGAATCTCAGCGGCGATCTTTTCGGCGCGGTCGGCGCCGGAGTTGAAATGGATGACGACATCGTATCCTCGAGCGGCGAATTGGCGAACGATTGCGGCGCCGATTCCGCTCGAGGAGCCGGTGACCAGGCAGGTTGGGCGCGTCACGATTATCCCCGCTGTGAGAGCACTACTTCGACGATGCGCTCCTCACTGGGGATGGTCGGCAACTCGAGGGTCGGGCTGAAGGGGATCGGAACGTCGGCAGCGCCGATTCGCAGAACTGGTGCATCGAGCCAGTCGAAGGCCTCCGAGTTGAGTAGCGATGCCAATTCGGCCGTGGCGCCATAGCGCTCGACTCCCTCATCGACGACCACTGCATAACCGGTTTTGCGTACCGAGGCCACTAGGGTCTCCTTGTCTAAGGGCACCAAGGTCCGAGGATCGACGACCTCGGCTTGCAGACCCTGGTCGGCGAGTTTTTCGGCCGCCCCTAGTGCGGCAGAAACCATGCTGGAAGTAGCGACTATGGTCAGGTCGTCGCCCTCTCGCTCGATCGCAGCCTCGCCAAAGGGGATGAGAAAATCGTCTTCTTCGGGTACCAACCCCGAATCGTTGTACATCATTTTGTCCTCGAAAAACAGGACCGGGTTATCATCGCGGATTGCGGTCTTTAGCAGGCCTTTGGCATTGCGCGGGTTTGAAGGGACGGCGACCTTGAGACCCGGTATATGAGCAAAGAGCGAGTGTAAACTTTGGGAATGTTGGGCGGCAGAAGAACGGCCGGCTCCCATAGATAGACGAATCGTCAGCGGTACTTTGCATTGGCCGCCTGACATATAACGGATTTTGGCCGCCTGATTGACGATTTGGTCCATCGTTAGAAGTGAAAAGTCGCCGAACATCAGTTCGGCTATGGGACGCATACCGGTCATTGCGGCACCAACACCCAGGCCGATATAACCGGCTTCGGCAATCGGCGTATCAATGACTCGCTCTGCACCAAATTCCTCAAAGAGCCCCTCACAGCATTTGAAGATACCGCCGGAAGCACCAACGTCTTCTCCCATGATGAAGACTGAGTCATCACGCCGCATCTCTTCAGCGGTTGCTAAGCCTAGTGCCTCTCTGAATAACATTTCTCGATCAGGCATATACATCCTCGAAAGCTTGTTCGGGTGGTGGGAAGGGGGCATCTTTGCCAAATTCGATGGCTTCTAAGACTTCGCTTTCTACTTGCTCGTACAAAGCGTCCAGTTCGGACTCTTTGGCCACCTTGTTGGCCACCATATAATTGCCGAGTAGGCGAATCGGGTCTTTTTGTTCAGACCACCATTCCACCTCTTTATTGGTCCGGTAGGTCTGGGCATCCCCGACATGGTGTCCCTGAAAGCGGTAGGTTTTAGCCTCTATCAGAGTTGGGCCACCTCCAGATCTTGCCTTGGTTACAGTAGCAGAAACCGTTTCGTACATTTCCAAAACATCTGAGCCGTCGGTGATGATACCTTCCAGGCCGAGTCCTTTGGCGCGTTCGGCGATGTGTTCGACGCCGGTGACGGTCTGGTAGGGGGTGTGTTCGCCGTATTGATTGTTTTCGCAGATATAGATGACCGGCAGATTCCAGACCACGGCCATATTGATCGTTTCGAGCATGATGCCTTGATTGGCGGCTCCGTCGCCGAAAAAGCAAACTCCTACTTGATCGGTACCGCGCAGTTTGGCCGAAAGTCCGGCACCGGTGCAAATGCCGAAACCACCACCGACAATGCCGTTGGCACCGAGTATGCCCACCGACATATCGGCGATGTGCATCGAGCCCCCTTTACCACGACAATAGCCAGCTTCCTTGCCCATGATCTCGGCCATCATCCGATCGAGCTTCCCGCCTTTGGCCAAGCAGTGACCGTGGCCGCGATGGGTACTGGTAATAAAGTCGTCGTCGCGCAGGGCTGCACAGGTACCCACGGCTACACCTTCCTCACCGATATAAAGGTGGGCTAGGCCGGGCATCAGCCCGCGGGTATAGACGTTCCAGACGTGTTCTTCGAAGAGCCGAATTTCCACCATCTTGCGGTACATGAACCAGAGCTTGCCTGTATCGGCGCGGAGTGCGGGGGGCTTGGCTTTTCTTTTTGTGGGCTTTTTTTTAGCGGTTTTTTTCGCCATATATATCCAACCAATCTTGTAGTGGAGCAGAAAAGAAGCGTACGGGATCAGAAATCGTCATGCGTGAAAAAGCCGGAACTCTCCAAGAGTTCCGGCTTTTTCACGCTATGAATAGACTTGCTCAGCTCTTTTTTTCGAAATCGTCGGCGTGTTCCTGTTTCCATGCAGCCCATTCCTCGGGACTATCTCGCAATTCAAAATACTTGGTATTGATTTCGACAAATCGACCCTGGTCTTCGGGCATATCCTCTTCGGCGAAAATCGCCTCGACTGGGCACTCGGGCTCACAGGCACCGCAGTCTATGCATTCATCGGGATCGATATAGAGCATCGGCTCGCCCTCACCATCGATTGGATGTATACAATCCACGGGGCAAACTTCGACACAGGCCTTGTCTTTAACATCAAGGCATGTCTCAGTGATGTAATAGGCCATGTATGCTTCCTCCTGAGCGATTATTAATTTCTTGAATAGCTAACGCAAAAATAGGGGTCTCTTCGTCTCTGTCAAGCCGCTAGGTTCTTTAGGAGAGTCGCAGCTGTTGCATCGGTTTCGCAATGGATTCTCAGGTTGAGTCGGAGTTGGGGGATCGGGTCGCGTTTTATAGCGAAGGAAGCACCTGCAAAAAGCCTGGTGAGTACCGGCTCGAGGTGGCTGCGCAGTATGCGTTCCCCTTCTGCATCATTGGTCGCATTGAGGCGGTCATTGGCTATGATGAGGATATCGCCGCCGCGAAAGAGGACGTTGTTTTCCAGGCTGGGCTCGGTCTCGAGCCGCTGGCAGGCTTTGAGTGCCGAGCTAATCGCATTTTCGAGTCGAGCAGCCAAATCACCCTCGGCCGGTTGTTTGCGCGAGTAGAGCAATCCCGGTTCGGCGTGGCCGTTGTCGAGACTATAGTTGGCCTCGTGACCGACGAGCAGGGTCACTGGACCTTCAGGTACATGGCTGTAATCGGCTACATCAATGAGTACTTCGTCGGTGGTGGTCTGAATCCAATTGTTGAAAATCCGGAAGGTATCCTCGGCGGACAGGGCATTGGGGTCCGCCAGGTAGAATTTGACATTAATACGCTCTAAGTCTTGCATGAGATCCTGTCTTAAGCGGTGGTGCCTTCAGCAGGCACGGCGATTTTGTCGTAGCAGGTGTAGGCGCCTTCGATAAAAAGCTGGGCTTCTTCGATAAAGCGATGAACCTGGATCTGGTCGAATTCTGCTGGGGGGTCTTGATGTGCGGCGAAGAGATAATTGGCGAATTTCGGTGAGAATAATTCGCTATCATAGAAGCGGCTGCGGAATTCGACCACGACTACATCGGTTTCCTCGGGAACATCGTAGAACTCTTCCTTAACCAGCGCACGGGCCGCGCGTAGCATGGCGTTGAATGCACCCTGCCAGGCGGCTGGCAACTGACCTTCGTCGAGGGCGACGGAGGCTTCGAAAACCTCGCGTTCGGCGGCTGCGATCTCCATAATCGTTACCGATACGACCTCGCCTGCGCATTCGCCCTTGCCGAGATCGTCCATGGTGAACTCGCGGGTATCACCCCAATCCTGGTAGTACCAGCTATTTTCCTCATAAGTTGGCACTTGGGTCAGGTCTTCGAGCATCGATTTGATCTCGCGTTTGCCGAGGCGTGCGATGAAGTCTTTGAAATGCTCGTCTTTGTCGCGTTCTTCGACATAGCGTTTGGCGAGACGGGCGACGACCTCGGGAATATTCTTGGATGGGACTGCACCAGTGGCCAGGCCGAAGGAACCGGCGTTTTCCTTCCACTGGCCACCCAGGACGACCTGGAAGTGGGGAACGGTGATGCCATTTATTTTGCGGCTGTTGCCATAGAATCCTATATCGGCGGCGTGATGCTGCCCGCAGGAGTTGAAGCAACCGCTGATTTTGATCCTCAGGCCTTCGATCGCTTCGTCGAGACGAGCGCTCTCTTCACCGAGTCGCTTGCGCAATTCGGCGGCCAGACCGCGCGAGGAGGCGATGCCTAATTTACAGGTGTCGGTGCCGGGGCAGGCTGTCACATCTACGATGGTGCCGGCACCTGTTTCTGCCAGGCCGAGGGCAACGAGTTCTGAGTAGAGTTGGGGCAGGTCGGTTTCGCTGACCCAGCGCAGGACGATATTCTGTTCGACAGTGGTGCGGGCGGTTTCCTTGACATAGCGGCGGCTGATATCTGCCAATGCGCGCAATTGATGCGAGGTGATATCGCCTAGGGGCAGCGCCACGGTAGCGACTACATAGCCCTCCTGCCGTTGCTGATAGACGTTGGTGCGGCACCATTCGGTGAATTCCGCGCCGGACTCGGTTCCGTTTAGGGCTTGGCCTGGCTTGAGTGGCTCTTCGTCGGTCAGGGTGAGGTCGTCGAGGAATGATGTCCAGCGCGAATCTTTGGGTAGAATTGCGCGCTCTTCGCGGACTAAGCGGCGAAATTCTTCGATACCGAGTTTGGCGACCAGAAATTTGATTCGTGCGCGGTTGCGATTCTTTTTTTCACCCAGCCGGGCAAAGACCCGGGCGATGGCCTGGGCGGTGGGCAGCAGTTCTTCGACGGGAAGGAATTCCTCGTAGATCTGGGCCTGGTGCGGCACTGCGCCAAGACCGCCGCCGACGTAGAGCTTGAAGCCGCGTCTTTCTTCGCCATCTATTGTTTTGACGACGCCGACGCCCCCCATGTCGTGCATATTGGCCAGACCGCAGGCCTCGTGCTCGCAACCGGAGAAGGCGATTTTGAATTTGCGCCCGAAGTCTTGACAATCGGGATGGCCGAGCAAGAAGCTCATCACCGCTTGGGCGTAGGGGGTGACATCGAAGGTTTCGGTGCGGCAGACTCCGGATAGCGGGCAGGCGGTGATATTGCGCACCGAGTTGCCACAGGCCTCGCGGGTGGTGATTCCCACTGCGGCGAGGCGTCGCATCAGATCGGGGGTATCTTCAATATGGATGAAGTGGATCTGAAAGTCTTGGCGCGTGGTTATATGGAGAATTTCCTCGGAGTATTCCTCGGCCAGATTGGCCAGGACCTCCATCTGTTCGGCAGTGAGTCCGCCGAAGGGAATCTTGATCCGCATCATGCCCGGGGCGTGCCAGATCGTATCCGGACCTTTGGTCTCGTGTTCGGGAAAAGCCAGTTGTTGGGTCTTTGATCCATCGTAGCGCTGGCCATTATCATAGCGTTGGCCGTAGGCACCTCGCCGCAAACGCGTTTCGGCGAAGAGCTTCTCTTCCATC
Organism: uncultured Gemmatimonadaceae bacterium; assembly: GCA_964520345.1. Lineage (GTDB taxonomy): Bacteria > Latescibacterota > UBA2968 > UBA8231 > UBA8231. The sequence goes on from CAZFMY010000028.1 coordinate 57,570, forward strand.
TTGCCTTGTTTGCGAAGGTGGATTTGGGTCTCGAAGGTGTCAATCTCCTCGGCCAAATTTCCGGGAATTTGATTTGACAGTCTTTCTTTCCAAGTCGTCGATGCGCCCATAGGTAAAACCACCTGTAATATTGGGGAACTAGAATTCAGTCATTGAAATCGTGCTGGTCGAGCCCGAATCGGCCATAAAATAGTGATTTACTAGTAACTGTCAAGTTGGCTCGCCATCCATTTTTTCACGGACATAAGCCTGGATTTGTGCGCCCCATTCGGGATCGTCGAATGCGTAGTCGATAAAGGTTTCGAAATAGGCCAAGTGGTTGCCAATGTCGTAGCGCTTATCGGTCTCGCCCAGCCGTACGGCCCGCACCATGGCACCCTCGGAAATAAGCGTCCCGATGGCGTCGGTGAGATAAATCTCTCCATTCGGCGTTGGGGTCAGGGAGCGGATTCGTTCGAAGACACTAGGAGAAAAAATATAGCGGGCGCTGATCGCCAGGCGGCTGGACGTCTGGTCTGGAGAGGGTTTTTCGATGATGTCGGTCAGTTTGCAATCCTCACTCCCGGTAGTTTCGGGGATTAGAATTCCATAGCGATGTACCAGGGCATCGGGGACCTCGTACGCGCCAATTGTGCATATGCTGTGGTGTTTGAGGTGTGAAAAGATCATTCTTTGCACTAAGGTTTCGCCTGCGCTGGAGTGTACGATGCTATCCCCGAAAGCCACGACAAAATCCTGGTTTGCGACGAAGGCCTGGCCAGCCGCTACAGCATCGCCGGTACCTGCTGGGGTGGTGTGGCCGGGAAGGCAGCGTTGGCGGACCGAGAAAAACTCGATGCCGCGCGTCCGGTAATCGAAACGACAGGCTTCGAGCAGATCTTGCTGATCGGTTCCGAGCCGGCGGATTAATTCTGAATTTTCGTCGAAGTGTTCGGCAATGGCGCCTTTGTTGCCGCTAGTGACGAAAAGAATCTGGCGGATTCCGGCAGAGACCAATTCTTCAACTACGTGGTGAATGACGGGAAGTCGGCCTACCGGCAGCATTTCCTTGGGTAGTGCCTTGGTCGTGGGCAAGAGTCGGGTCCCGAGACCGGCTACGGGTACGATGGCCTTGGTTATGTTCATTGAGGTCTCCTGATTATTATAATCGGAAATATGGTTTTGATTCGGAAATTTGACAAGACGTCGGCCTTGCGATATCATACGACCGATTAGGGCTCATACAAGGAGTGGTTTCCATGAGTGAAGCGCAGCGCTACCCCGAACTCAGTGAGGATCTGAAGGCACGCGGCTTTGGTGCGATGCTGCGGATTTTCGGTCCCGGTGCGATAATTGCTTCAGTGACGATAGGCAGTGGTGAAACGGTTTTCGCATCGCGTGGAGGTGCGATCTTTGGCTACGCCTTGCTCTGGTGTTTTGTCGGTGGTGGCTTGATGAAGTTTGTCCAGCTCTACACAGCTGCACGCTATATGACACTGACCGGTGAACACCCAATCGAGCGTTGGAAGTATCTCCCGGGTCCTCAAGGTTGGGCGGTGTGGATCTTGGCGATTATGACAGTCCTCTGTTTTCCGCTCTGGCTCTCCGGTTTGCCCAAAATGCTCGGTGGACTAGCCGTGTGGATCTTCGGTTTTGAGGAGCAGGGGCTCTGGGGCGATGCGCGGGTCTGGGGGACGGCCTTCGTGGTCATAGCCATCGCAATCACCATGATTCAGAGCTATGGTTCACTGGAAAAGTTTCAGACCATTGTGGTTAGCCTATTGCTGGTCTCGATTCTGACTGCAGCGGCGGCGGCACGTCCAGAATGGCTGGAGGTACTGCTGGGTACCGTGGTGCCGACGCTACCCGCTTATGAAGCGTGGGTGGTGAGTAAATATCCAGCGGTTGCGGCGCGCTCGGCCTGGGTGGAATTGGGCACCTATTTAGGGGCGATCGGTGGTGGCACCCAGGACTACTTCGGTTATATCGGTATGTTGCGCGAGAAGGCCTGGGGGTTGCTTGGTCGCAAGGCGCAGCCGACGGAATCCGGGGTCGAAATTGCCTCGGATGGCGAAAACGTCAGTCTGGGCAAAGCCTGGCTGCGGGCTCCGTTGATCGATACAGCGGTTTCCTTCGCCTGTGTAGTGATTTTCACCCTGGCTTTCGTAATCCTCGGCGCGGCGGTGCTCCAGCCACAACAGATAGTACCGGATAACGCGCAACTGCTTTCGGTGCAGGCCGATTTCCTGACCCGTCTGCATCCAGCACTGCTCTACTTGTATCAGTTCGGGGTATTCGCGGCCTTCTTCGGCACCATTATGGCCGCTTATGAACTGTACGTTCGCACTACTCACGAGTGCTTCCGACCGATCGTTAGGCGGGTTCGCGAAGCTCAGGTCTCGAGTCTTCGACCTTGGGTTGTTGGCTATTGCGGCATTGGCGGCATAGCGATCATGTGGTTGGGCGGCAATCCGGTGAGTATCGTCACGCCGGCAGCGATTTTTGGTGGCGTGCTCACTTGTGGGCTCTGGTGTTTGCTGATGGTTTGGACCGACCGCTTCCTGCCCAAGCCTTTGCGGATGGGCTGGCTGCTGGTGATTCTCAATCTGATTAGCGGTCTCTTTCTCGCTGGATGGGGTATCAACGCCGCGATTGAATTCTTTGCAAGTTGAGAACCATTTGCGCGTCGGTCCCTACATCTGGGAACGGGTTGAAACCGTACTGCAGAGCGGTGTGCGCCTGGCTCTGGCCTCAACGGGTGGCGGCGGTGAACTGATATCTTGGCTGCTGAACCATCCCGGGGCATCCCGGGCTATCGTTGAAGCACAGGTGCCTTACAGCCAGCAAGCCCTGGAGGATTATCTGGGCTATGCGGGACCTCATCGGGTCAAAGAGCAAACGGCCCGGGATATGGCCGGACGGGCTTTTCAGCGGGCGGCCTTATTCACTGGAGAAGATAACGATATTATCGGCGTTGGATGCACGGCGGCTCTGGCGACGAGTCGTCAGCGGCGAGGTGCGGACCGGGTTTGCGTTGCGTTGCGCCTGGCGCGGGAGTATCGGTTTTACACCCTGCATTTCGAGGCCGGTGCGGCGGATCGCCTGGAGCAAGAAGAAGTGCTCAGTCGGTTGACCCTGGAAGCGATAGTGGCGGCCTGTGGTGGAGAAGCAGCTGGAGCTACATTGCCCGGGTACGCTCGGCTTTCGCTGCGTTCGTTGGCATTGGATGACCCCCTGGGACTTTTGCTTGATGGCGAGTTGGATCTCATCGAAGTCAATGCCGATGGCGAGATTTCGGCCGAGGTCGAACGACGCAATCGCCTGCTCTGCCCCGGCTCTTTCAATCCACTACACGAGGGGCATCAGCGTCTCGCTCTTGTCGCGGGGCAACTCAGTGGTCGCCAGCCGAGTCTGGAATTATCCATCGCGAATGTCGACAAACCGGCTCTGACGAGGACTGAGGTCGAAACCCGTCTTGCAGATATTCGCGGTCGCCTGCCCGTCATACTGACTCGGGTGCCGACTTTTTTGCAGAAGGCTCGGTTTTTTGGCGGCTGCCATTTTGCGATTGGATACGATACGGCGGTGCGAATCCTGCAGGCCAAATACTACGAGGGTGGAGAAGAGGGCCTGGCTGCGGCGCTGGGGGAATTGACGGCAGAGAAATGTTGTTTTTGGGTTGCAGGTCGTTTGGAACAAGGACTCTATCGGACTCTTGACGACTTGGATATACCTAAGAGGGATGCTGCTCTTTTTGCAGGGATCTCCGAAGAAGCATTCAGGCTGGATATCAGTTCGACAGAATTGCGCCTCAGGACGGAGGAAAAACCCAGGTGATTTTCGCAGTACACGATTATATCCAGGAGCGCGAAAGCTGGTTGGTGCGCAGCTTGCAGGAAATGGTTCGGATTGAGACGGTCAATCCTCCGGGGAGGAATTATCGCTCGATGGTCGACCAACTCGCAAGGCGTTGTCAGATCCTTGGTATGAGCACCACAATACACCAGGTCCCTGATCGGGAAGTGCTAGAGGTGATCGGTTCGGCAGATCACCCTCGCTTCAATCTGATTGCCCGCTGGGATGTCGGTGCAGATCGCACCGTCCATTTCAACGCCCACTACGATGTGGTCCCCTCTTCGGGAAAGTGGAAGTTCGGCGATCCCTTTGAACCGGGTATTGCTGCCGGTGCTCTTTACGGACGGGGTGCGGGGGATATGAAAGGCTCTATAGCGGCGTTACTGATGGCGGTCGAGGCGCTTCGCGCATCAGACCTCAAACCTGAATTTAATATCGAATGTTCGTTCACTGCTGATGAGGAGACCGGGGGCGAATTGGGAGCTGGTTGGGTGGTCCGTGAGGGCCTGGTAGATGCCGATTATGCCATTGTTTGTGAGGGGGCCGCCGGAACACAGGTCGGTTGCGGTCATAATGGGGTACTTTGGCTGGAGATAGAATTAAAAGGCAAGGCTGCACATGCCTCCAGGCCGGATCAGGGGATTAATGCTTTCGAGGCTATGGCGGGCACAGTGCAAAAATTACAGGATTATAAGGGGGGGTTGGACGATGAACAGCGTTCCTATGTCGATTTCGAAGGTCTGGCTCGCAATCCGACTCTTAACATAGGTGGGGTTTTCTCAGGAGGGGAGGGGGATAAGATCAACACAGTGCCCGATTCTGCACGCTTTTCGCTGGATCGTCGGCTGGTGCCAGGTGAGCAACTCGCAGCGGTTGAGCGCGAGTTGCGGCAGGTGGTTGATCGGGCGGTAGGGACACAAGCTCGGAGTTCCTACCGGATCTCGTCGCCCCTGAGGATCGAACCCTGTGTCGTCGATCTAGAGCACGGTCTGCCTCAGTCTTTCGCTCGGGCAGTAAAGGCGGTACGTAGACGCACTGCCGGCTATAGAGTCACGGCTGGTTTTACCGATCTGCACTACTTTATTGCCGGGGGCCTACCTGGTATTGGCTATGGGGTGAAAGGTGAGCATGCACATGGGGTTGACGAACGGGTGCGCGTGCGCGACCTGGTTATGACCGCTCGCACCTATGCCGAGTTTATGCTTCGGGGGATGGAGGTCGATTGAGGACGACCCTCAAGCAATTTTTGTGGACGGCATATGATCACTTGGGCTTATTGGTTGGCTGCAATGTGGTTTGGAGTGTGCTGGCTTTGCCCTGGATTGGGGGTGCTTACTCAATCCTGCACCTCGGCTTTACGGTCGGCGGGTTGTTGATGCCGATTGCAGTCGCTTTGTCCGGGGTGCTGATTTTCGGTGCTCCTGGTACTGCGATGCTTTTTGCTGCTGGAGCGGCTTGGGCACGAGGGCGGGAATTCGGCATGAGAGAATTTTTGGAATCTGGGCGCTGTTTCTTCTGGCGCGCCCTGGCGTTGGGGCTGGTACTTGACGGGGTCTCAACTCTGGTCATGGTCAACCTGGTATTTTACCAGCGTATTGGTGGCTGGATAGGGTCGATTCTAAGTGGGATGATGCTCTGGTTCGCATTGCTTTTCGGGATAGTTGCTGTCTATGTTTTCCCCGTTCTGGTAACACAGGGAGGGGGAGTCTGGTCTTCCCTGCGCCAGAGTTTCCTTTTGGCTATCGATAATATCAAGCTCTCGTTGCTCTTGCTCTTGACCGCTGGTTTGGCGCTGGGAATTGGTTTCGTATCGGGTTTGGGTTTGTTCTGTGGTGTTGCAGCGGCCTGGGCTCTATTCGTCAGTGTTGCCTTCCGTGCTCTTTTGCCAAAATACACCGGAGAACCTCTTCCGGAAGAGCAACCGCGGCGCTTGCGCGAATTGATTCGTCCCTGGGAGGTCTAGGCGGTGGATCTGGCAAAACTCGTAACGGGTTGTGAAATGGCCGAGATCGATCGTCGTACGATCGATGAAGAAGGGATATCCGGGATCGAGCTGATTGAACGCGCTGGAGCTGAAGTTGTCGCAGCTATTGCGGCGCGCTGGGATGGTCTGGCCGGTCTGAATGTAGTGGTGCTCTGCGGCAAGGGCAATAATGGCGGAGATGGTTTTGCCGTAGGCAGACTCTTGCGCGAGGCGGCCGGGGTGGTCCGCGTGTTTCTCGCGGTGGATCGCGAAGTGGTAAGAGGGGATGCAGCTGCTCATTTGCAGCTATTCGAGGAGGCTGGTGGAAGAGTCGAGTCGCTAAACGGAGATTTGGCTGATCTCGATGCAGCCCTTCACGGCGCCGACTTGGTTGTGGATGCTCTTTTGGGGACCGGTATAAAAGGTGCGCCCCGACCTGAGATTGCGCGAGTCATCGCCCGGCTTGCAGTTTGCAAGAGACCGGTGGTGGCAGTGGATTTGCCTTCGGGAGTTGAATCCGATACCGGTCAAGTCCACGGCGTTTGTGTCCAGGCGGCACTAACGGTGACCTTCGGCCTGGCCAAAATCGGTCAGATATTCTTCCCAGGACGCTCGTACTGCGGCACATTGCATCTTGCCGATATCGGTTTTCCCGAACGGGTCGTGAGATCTGTGCCTGCTACGGCTCTGCTCTTGAGCGCCGAAGGATTAGGGCCGGTCTTGCCAACGCGGAAAGGAGATGTGCACAAAGGGAGTTGTGGATCGGTTGTGGTGGTGGCCGGTTCAGTGGGTATGACTGGGGCGGCGGCGTTAGCGGCGGATGGTGCGCTCAGGAGTGGTGCCGGTCGCGTCAGTTTGGGAGTGCCCGAAAGTCTCAACGATATACTCGAAGTCAAACTCTCCGAAGTGATGACCTGGCCGTTGCCCGAAGTGCGCAAACGGCGTTGCCTATCCCTGCGGGCTTTGGGCGAAGTGCGCACTATGCTAAAGCGAGCCGATGTTCTGGCCTTGGGGCCGGGTCTGGGGCGCTATCGCGAGACGAGTGAGTTAGTGCGGCGGTTGGTACAGGAGGCTGATCTTCCGCTGGTCCTCGATGCGGATGGCCTTAATGCTTTTGCGGATATCGCCGATCTATTAAAAGGTTGCTCCGCTCCGCTGGTTCTCACGCCGCATGTCGGTGAATTCTCTCGGCTGAGTGGATTGGATAAAGAGCGAATACTCACTGCACCGATCGCAGTGGCCAGGGATTTTGCGGGCGAATTCGGATTGACCCTGGTACTCAAGGGGGCTCCTTCGGTCGTGGCGTTGAAAGATGGACGCGTGGCTGTCAACTCATCGGGTAATCCGGGTATGGCTTCGGCGGGTTCGGGTGATGTGTTGACCGGAATCATTGCCGGCTTGATCGCTCAGGGGCTAGATTCCGAAACCGCGGCCTGTCTGGGGGTATATCTCCATGGCCGGGCTGGGGATCGGGCGCGGGACCAATGGGGTGAGTGGGGAATGCGGGCCAGCGATCTCGTTAGCGAGGTGCCCCGAGCTCTGGTGGACATTTGGCGGGGTATAGGCTCTTCTACTTGACATCATTCAATCGATGATGTAATCTATTGGAAGCTTGGTGTGGGCTTGAATCTCATTATTGCCCTTTCTCATAAAGTCTTTTTTAATAATCGACTTAGATTGTAAAGCGCTAAATATGGCCAATGTCAAAGACGCCATTGAAGAGATGATCGAAGAGTCCTATCTGTTGGGGCTTTCCGAAGACGAGATCCGCGAGGATTTCAAGCGATTTATCGATACTTGTTACACGGTTATCGAGGCCAATGTAAAAAATCGGGAAGCCGTAAGCGGTTTGGCAGAGGACTTGGCGCGGGAGAAGACCTGCATTCTGATCGCCGACCATTTAGGTGAAGACGAAGACGGCTTTGTAGAGGAAGCTAGCGAGGTCAAGGAGGTCCAAGATGCCTTTACCGAAAAAGTTGCGCGCCGTAAGCGGATGATTCTAAAGGCTATTGCCGACTACGATCCCCAGTTGGTGCGTCTTATTGACGAACAGCGTTTTCAGGGCGAAATAAAGGAGGTGGTGCGACCCAAGTTTAAGCGCCGGCGCAGCTATAACTGGGAAGACCATCGTCAACTCTTGCTCAAGGTTGGCTACGGCACTACGGTTTTTCTCATTGTCTTGTTCATCTATTTGGGGTACGTGCTGGATCCCTGATGCTCAGGCGATTGCGGCCGAAAAACTCTCTTCCTTTCGAATCCACTCTAAATTCCCTACATTTTGTCAAACCCGGAGATGCGTGTGCGCATCTCTATTTTTGTACGTGTTTCCCGCGCCATATAGGGCGCTGAAAGTAGATCCATGCCTAAACGCACTGACATTGAAAAAATAATGCTTATCGGTTCCGGACCCATCGTCATCGGTCAGGCCTGCGAATTTGATTATTCCGGAACGCAGGCTTGTAAAGCGCTTAAGGAAGAGGGGTACGAGATCATCCTTATTAACAGTAATCCGGCAACGATCATGACCGATCCGGGACTGGCCGATCAGACTTTTATCGAACCGATTACTCCTGAGATCTGTGCCCGGATCATTGCTGCCGAAAAACCTCAGGCGCTTCTACCCACGCTTGGTGGGCAGACGGCGCTCAATGCTGCGGTGGCTTTGGCCGAAACAGGGGTCCTTGCCGAACATCGAGTCGAACTTATCGGAGCTCAACTTGATGCGATAAAGACGGCAGAGGATCGCGAGCTCTTTAAGGCCGCAATGGACCGAGCTGGTCTCGAAATGCCCCGAGGGAGTTTTGTCCACAGTCTGGAGGATGCCCAGGATCACCAGGCCGCGCTAGGCTATCCGACAATTGTCCGTCCTTCTTTTACTATGGGGGGGGCAGGGGGTGGGATCGCTTATAATGCTGAAGAATTTGAGCGGATCGTCAGCCATGGCCTTGATCTGAGCCCGATCGATGAAGTCTTGATCGAAGAATCGGTACTGGGCTGGAAGGAATACGAGCTGGAGGTCATGCGCGACTGTCGAGACAATGTGGTCATTATTTGCTCGATCGAGAACTTCGACCCGATGGGTATCCACACTGGGGATAGCCTCACGGTGGCGCCGGCGCAAACCTTATCGGACAAGGAATACCAGCATATGCGCGATGCTGCGATCCGCGTTATCCGCGAGATCGGCGTTGATACGGGTGGATCCAATATCCAGTTTGCGGTTGATCCTAAAGACGGTCGAATGGTTGTAATCGAGATGAATCCCCGGGTCTCGCGTTCTTCGGCGCTAGCTTCTAAGGCCACAGGGTTTCCCATAGCCAAGATTGCCGCCAAGTTGGCAGTTGGTTATAGCTTGGATGAGATTCGCAACGATATCACTCGTGAGACCCCGGCCTCTTTTGAGCCGACCATTGATTATGTGGTGACCAAGATTCCGCGCTTTACTTTCGAGAAGTTTCCCAGTACTCCGGATTCGCTCGATACTCAGATGCGCTCGGTGGGAGAAACCATGGCGATTGGTCGGACGTTCAAGGAGTCGCTGCAGAAAGGTTTGCGTTCGCTGGA
>CAZFMY010000029.1:0-23126 GCA_964520345.1 uncultured Gemmatimonadaceae bacterium
TTAACGCATAGAGACGAGCTTGTCGAAGCAAACCGAAACTCATCACAAAAAAGCAATGACAATTCGACCTTCGCAGGAACAACAATCACTAAATACCTATCACCCGTGCCTTACCCTGCTGCCCGACCAGCGCATTCCGCGTATCCACCACCAGCGCCGCATGGTCCGCAACCCAAGCCCAATCGTAATCCGAATGCGCCGTCACCACCACCACGCAATCGGCTCGCGCTAATTCCCCCACATCGAGAGGCACCGAACGCATCTCTCCTTCGATCTCCCCCACTAGATCGGCGACATGCGGGTCGTTGTAAACCACATCGGCCCCCTTCTTACGCAATTGCTCGATGATCAGCAAAGCCGGACTTTCTCGCACGTCGCCGATGTTGGCCTTATAAGCAACCCCCAGAACCAACACCCGAGCCCCCATCAGTGGCTTACCTTCGTCGTTGAGCCCATCCATAATCTTGACCACCACATGGTGCGGCATCTCAGCATTGACTTTGTCGGCCAAATCGACAAAGCGCGCTTCGTAATTGAGACCGCGCATTTTCCAAGAGAGATAGAGGGGATCGATGGGAATACAATGGCCGCCCAGACCCGGGCCGGGAATAAACTTCATAAATCCAAAAGGCTTGGTCGCCGCTGCTTCGATAATCTCCCAGACGTCCAGATCTAAGCGATCGCAGATCAGCGCGATCTCATTTACCAGGCCGATATTGACCGACCTAAAGGTATTCTCCAGGATCTTAACCATCTCCGCCGCGGCCGGAGACGATACGGACACCGGTGTGTCAACCGCATGTCGGTACAGCGCAGTCGCAACTTCGGTACAACGCGTAGTCACACCGCCGATGACCTTGGGGGTATTACGAGTCTTCCAGGTTTCGTTGCCCGGATCGATGCGCTCGGGCGAAAAGGCCAGGAAGAAATCCTTGCCGACCAATGCCCCATCCCCATCGAGCCGCGGCAAAATTACTTCTTCGGTCGTCCCGGGATAGGTCGTGCTTTCCAAAACGATCAGCACACCGGGGCGAAAATGCGCGACGATCATATCGCAGGCGGCAACGATATAGGAGATATCCGGATCTTTGGTCTTACTCAAAGGGGTGGGCACCGAAATACAGATGCAATCGACCTCACCCAATACCGCCGCTTCCGTCGTCGCCCGCAACGTACCTGCTTTGACCAACCCCTCTACGGCACTCGATGGCACATCGGGAATATAGGACTCACCGGCGTTGATTTGACGGACCTTCTCCTCACTCAGATCGATCCCAACCGTCTCCAGTCCAGCGCTGGCGAACTCGATGGCCAGGGGCAATCCCACATAGCCCAACCCAATGATCGCAACTTTGGCATCTTTGTCCTCGATGCGGCTAATGAGAATTTTCTGCGCGTTCATTTAACCACTAACCGCCTTTGCGAAACCACAGCGCTACGCGTTCAAGCCCCTCAGCAATCAGCACCTGCGGCTCGTACCCCAATTTCTCCCGTGCCCGACCAATATCCGCGAGCGATTTCGGCACATCACCCGCACGCGCCGGGCCATAAGAAATATCCCCCTCCGACCCGGTTATCTCACGCAAATGAGCCACGACTTGATTGACACTGGTACTAGCCCCACAGCCAATATTAAAGACCTCGCCACTAACCCCATCCGCCTGCGCCGCCAGTAGATTGGCCTCCACCACATTGCTCACAAAGGTGAAGTCCTTAGCCTGTTCGCCATCGCCGTCGATGACCAGCGCCTGACCCTCCATGATCCCGACGGTGAACTTGGGGATAAACGCCGAATACTGCGATTTCGGATCCTGTCGCGGACCGAAAATATTGAAGTAACGCAGCGCCACCGTTTCCAACCCGTAGACCTTAGAAAAAACGTGGCAGTATTTCTCCCCCGTCAGTTTGGCCACCGCATAGGGCGAAACCGGGTTGGGATTCATATCCTCGCGAACCGGTAATTCGGGATCGGGACCATAGACCGAAGAGGACGAAGCATAAACGACCCTCTTGACTCCAGCATCCTTAGCTGCATCGAGAACATTGAGAGTCCCCGTGACATTGACTTCGTTGGTGGTGATCGGGTCGTTGATCGAACGCGGCACCGAAGGCAGAGCTCCCTGGTGCAGCACGTAATCGACCCCGTCGACCGCCTCGCGAACGATATGATAGGAGCGAATATCGCCCTCGATTCGATCGATCCGATCGGCAAACGAATCCAGATGCTCCCGCTTACCGGTAGAGAAATTGTCCAGCACTCTCACTTTGTCGCCGCGGCGAAGAATTTCTTCAACCAGATGGGAACCGATAAAACCCGCGCCACCGGTCACCAGGTAATGCGCCATAACACTCCTTTATTCAGGCTTGAAAAGGTTCACTTTATTGTTTAGTATGATGAACTGGCAGCCTCAATCCCGATTCAGGGAATGGATCGAGTCAACGGTTGGTCCAACCATTGTATAAACCGGGGCCTGAGGATGTGCATTGACAAATATGATGATAAACACAAAGATAGCAACAATCGCAAAAAAACGCAGGACGATAATGAGTAAAGTCCGGTGGGCACTGGCCATTGTGCTGATCGTCCACACCCAGACCAGCGCCGAAGTCCTTTCGCTGCAGGAGTGCATTGCTCTGGCTCTGAGCAACAATTTGCAGCACCAGAGCGACCGTCACTCCCTGGCCTCAAACCGCGCCCAGTTGGAGGCGGCACAGGCGCCCTTCGCCTTCAGCATGGACGCCAATATAACCGCTCCCAACTTCACCGAGGTGCGCGATACCCAGGAAAATATCGCTCTGGCCACCCGGGTCCGCGAGGAGAATACCGACTTTCGCTATTCGAGCGATCTGCGGATGTCCCAGCGTCTGGCCCACCTGGGTGAACTCTCACTGACAACCACTGCGCTGCGCCGTGACTTCGCGTCGAATCGCCGCGCCGACTACCTCGACTTTTCCGGCGATATGCGCCTCAACTACCAGCAAGATATTTTCTATAGAGCGAGCGAAGAGGTCACCCTGAAAAAGGCCGAATACGGTCTGCAAAACGCCCGCCTGACCTTCGACCGCCAGCGCCTCGAACTCGAAGGCCAGGTCGTCGAAAACTACTACAACCTGGTGCAGAATATCCGCCAGCTCGCCATCGAAGAGCAGCGCCTCGACGAAACAAGCGCCAACCTCGAGCTGGCCCAGCGCAAATTCGAGGTCGGGCTCATCGCCGAAGTTGAGGCGCTGCGCCTGCAGGTGCAAATGCTCCAGGCCCGGGCCAGCTTAGCCCAGGCCCAGACCGCCATCGAGCAGCGCCGCGACATCCTGCGTGAAACGCTCGGGCTCGACACCACCGCACCGCTCGATGTCGAAACCACGGTCGAACACCAGATCTATCCCATCGACGCCCAGCGCGCGCTCGAACTCGGACTCCAACGCCGCACCGATATCCAACAGGCTGAGATCGCCGAGCAGATCCGGGAATTGGACCTGGAAGACACCCGGCGCCAAAACGGCATCAGCGCCTTGCTCACCGCCAACCTCAGCCTGCGCGGGCGGGGCGAAGAAATCGGCGATGTCAGCCGCAACCTCGAGCGCAACCAGTGGGGCGTCGGGATTCAGATGAGCCTTCCGTTGATCGACAGCGGTCAGCGACGCGCCAGCCTCAGCCAGGCGCGGATCGCCCTTGAGCAGAGCCGGATCTCGCAGCAACAGCAGCGGCGCCAGATCATCCGGGAAGTCCGCGATGCCACGCGTAACCTCAGCGAGGCCGAACGCCAGATCGATCTGCGCCAAGCCGCCTTGCAAGTTTCCCTCCGCACCTACGAAGTCGAGCAGAGCCGCTTCGAACTCGGGCTGGCCGACAGCCAGGCGCTGCTCCAGTCCCAGGGCGACCTTACCACCGCCCAGATCGACGCGCTGGCCGCGATCATCAACTACCAGCGCGAGCTCAAGAACGTGCGCCTGGCAACCATGGCCGAACTGAGCGAACTAGCCCCCAGTCCTTAGCAAAACGTAGCGAAGCGAGGCTCCGATTTCGACGCGCTGAGAACGCGGGCATCGCTTGCGAAACCTGTGCCAAGAACGATCCATAGATCATCCGCACCGCACCATACAAAAAAGCGGCCTGGATCCCCAATGGACCTGGCCGCTCTTTCTATATCCTGCTCTAATCGCGAAAAAACTTATTTATCGTCGTCCGATTCCATCAGCGGATGGGAGAACTCTTCGACATCCTCACCAAACATCCGCCGCGGACGCAAACGGGTATAGGAGGGGATCTGGTTTTGCTCCTCCGCTTCCTGACAGGACACGCAGAGCCTCGCCGTCGGGAGGGCTTCGAGCCTGAGCTTGGGGATAAAGGGGTTGTCCGGATTCTTGGACATTTCAGGCACCTGGGTGCAAGCTTCACACTTGCCGTAGCTATCTCCCTCCAGCTTCTCCAAGGCCAGCGTCACATCCTCGAGATCGCGGCGCTCGGTATCGCCCAGAGCGACCAGCAGCTCCATCGCACCCGCCTCGACCGCGCGATCGAGATCATCGGCCTTGGGATCCTGCAACTCGTCGATCTCGTGCTCGGTACCATCTAGCGCACTGAGCAATTCAGCACGGCGCTGGAGGAGGATTTTCTTAACCTTTTCTCTATCCCGTTTATTAAGTGCTACCTTCTTTGCCATGATACCCTCTTTCTTTGACCCTAAGAAAAGCCAATAGACCTTTCTTTGCCAAGAGTCATTGTATTTTTTAATTCCCGATCCACATATACCGCAATCGGTACCTATCTCCATCGAACGTAACAACGATCGCCCTTTAAATCCCCGCCGTCTCCAGCCGAAAAACCGCCGTGCCCAGTGGATCCAGCTCAGCTTCGATCCTCCCATTGCGCAGCGATAGCTCAGCCGTACCGTGGAGCACCTGGGCCCGGCCGATCGGAGGCAATTCATCCAGCCGCCAGACCAGCCTTCGGGACCCAGCGTCGACATTGACGGCGAAGAGATAGAAGTCGCCTTCGTACTCCCTGAGCGAAATCTCGACCCCGACCCCGGCCCCGCGCGGCCCCGTACCGTATTCGGGCCGTACCAGCACCGGTACGAGCTCCTTGAGCTCGGCGGCGAGTCCGCGTACGGCTCGCCACAGGGCGGCCGACTGTATATGGCGTTCGTCTTCCTGGCAATAGCGGTAGAACAGTACACCGCGAGCACCCTGGACCAACCCCTGATAGACCATATTGCGCAACTCGACCGCCGTCGGTGCACGCGGCCAGTGCTCGACACCACCGAAGGCCTGAGCAACCAGCCAGACCGGCTTGCGACCCAGCGAGGCCCCACGCGCCTGCTGCATAAAATCCCGCACCCGAGTAATCGGGTAGCGCGGAATCGGGTATACGTCGATGGCCAGAATATCGCTGGCCGCGCCATAGGCCGAATAGGTATGCGGCCGATTGTTGACCAGATATACGGGATGATAGGGATCGAGTCCCCGGATCAGCTCGTATATAACCCGAAGAGCCTGCGGCTCCAACGAGGTCTCTGCGGGCTCATCGACCAGGTACCAGGCCAATAGCGCCGGATGCTCCCGGTAGCGCTCGACCACGGCTTCGATCGCCACCAAGTCGGGCTCCGGCTGCTGGCGCGCGTACTCGCTCAGCTCCAGCAGAATCTGCATCCCCTCCACTGCCGCCGCATCCATCAACGCGGCGATCTCCTCGCCCTGGAGCTTATAATAGTAGTCGCCGGTGTTGAAATCCAAACGCCGCATCTCGCCGAGGATTTCAGCCCGCAACCAGTAGAGCCCGATCGGAAAAAACGGCTCGCCATCAACGAGCAACGACTGAGTAAAGCGATCTATCTTGAGTTCCCGCTGGGCGGGTGCAAATTTCTCGACCTCGAGTTCTAGGGACTCCCCGGCCTCCAACCAGGCCCTGAGTTGATAGCGCCCCTCAGCCAGTCCCCCGGCAGCGAAAGCCCCCTCGGCCTCTTGCCCCATCGAAACCAAATCGGTCCGATCCACCACTTCGTCCCCGCGCCGCAACTCGACCCGCGCCCGAGTCGGAGTCTCGCTGCGATGATTCCGCCGCAACCGGAAGCGAATCTCATCTTCACCGGTATAATAGGAGCGATCCGCCACGAACTCCCAGGCAGGTCGCGCGAAAAGATGCAAGCCCTCGACAGAGTGAATCTGGATACTGCGATCCAGATCGTAGAGCCGCAGAACTGCCCGATACACCCCCGGCTCGTCCAGCCGGTAGGGCAGGGCGTAGCGGCCGCGCAACCCTCCAGGCACCTGCAAGCGATGTTCGACCTGGTGCCGCTGACCCGATGGCGACTCCAATTCGAGCGAGGCCATCAAGGATCGCAAATCGTCTCCGGGAACGAACAAGCGCAAACCGAAGAGATTCTCGCCCACAACCGGCAGCTCCTCGTGCAGAATCTCCACCTGTAGAGCCGGTGCTAACTGCGGTGCTCTGGAGCCAACCTGTCCGCAGGCCATGAATGCCCAGAGCACAACACCGCAAAAAGGCCGAGCGACACTCCCGCTCAGCCAACTCCGCGACCCGCTTGACGCCCGGACCAAGCGCGGGCTCAAAGCTCCTTGCCGGACTGCTCGATCTCGAGCGAACGCAAGCGATCCCGAAGCGAAGCAGCCAACTCGAATTTGTCGGCAGCGACCGCATCCTGCAACTCGGCCGAAAGCCGCTCGCGCGGAGAGCGTGGCCGCGAACTCTCAACTTCGCTCTCCCATTCGCGCAAAAAGAGCAACTCGGGACATTCGTCCAATTGATCCAATTGGCCGATTTGCTCTAGGAAGGCCTCTATTTCGCCTATACCCTGACGAATTTCTGCCACGGCCTCCTGGTGCCCATCATCGTCGAGACAAGCCAGAGCCCGAGCCTGAACTCGGTGCGCAGTGACAAAGACCCGGTATTGCTCGGCCAATTGGCGATCCTCGTCGTTTTCGGCATACTGGTAGCACATGTCGAGGATGCCCAGGTTATGGCGGGCATCCTCCTCCGCACGCCGATACTCCTTGAGCTCAAAGAAGCTGATCCGTCGCCAATAGTACTTCATCGCTTCCTGGGCCAGGTCCCAGCAATCTTCGCGCGAGAGGGTGAAGGTGCCCGGACCGCGCTCGGCTTCCCATTCCTGATGTTTGTCCCGGTAGTAGTCCAGTAATGAGATATAGCCGTGGGGACGGGCGGCATCGGGACGACCGCTCCACTCCAGCTGCATCAAACCCAGATCCATGCGAATCTGAATCTTCTGAGCACCGCTCTCTCCCTCGATCTTGCGCACGCTCAATTCACCCGGTGCATATTCCCACCCGCCGAGAATCGGGCCGATATCGCTTTTCGTCATGGCTGAAAAACCTTGGAAAATTCTAAGCTTAGGTCGATTAATTCTGGCTCAGATCGCCCTATAATATGCGATTTACCTGTTTTTGTCAACTTCCTCCTGGACCCCTGTAGAATCGGCCGTATCCGACACTGAAACGCCCCTGATTTCCGCGATGATTTCCAGCAGTTCCTTGCGCAGCGAAGGGGTCATGCGCCGGCTTTCTATATGAGCTTCGATCGGCGGAATGGCGTCCTCTCCCACCATCACGATCGCCTTGTGGGTCAGGGTCCGCTCCTCCGGTGTGGGATTGTATTCCATCTGCGTGGGCTCTATCGGGGTACCGAACATGCTGATCCGGGGCTGCCCTCCCTCGCCAAAGGGATCCAACCCCATCCCCGGGTAGCGTCTTGGCCCACCAGTGGAGTCGGCCCCCATCGGACCATAGCCATAGGGATAAGTCTGCTCCTCACCAGTGAAGACCCCTCGAACCGTCCGCTCTTCGTGGCGCAGGGTCAAAATATCGTAGTAGCTGAGCGCATTGACCAGCATTTCGGCCGCTTCGGTCCCACCCATCTGTCCCAGCGCCTCGACGGCAGCCATCCGCAACTCGGACGCGGCGGTATTGAGCGAGCGGTCGAGCAGGCGTCCGATCTCGGCCGTGGCACTGCGATCGCCGATCGCGCCCAAAGCGCGAAGCGCGTCCTGCTTGAGGGTGGTGCGCTGATCGAAGTCCTGGAGGGCCATCGTCAGCACCGGTACGGCTTGCACATCGCCGATCTCACCGAGGGCCTGGGCGGCCTTCCGCCGCGTGGCATAAGGGTAGTCCGGGCGCGACACGATCTCCATGATCTTATCGAGCTGGCTCAGATCGCCTTCCTGATAGAGCCGGTGCATCTGATTGACATTGGTGCATCCACACAGAACCGCAACTACCAACAGAAGCGCTGTCTTTGACATGGTTATCTCCCTGGGTCCACCCTTGCCGCCGGGCGGGATTTACGCTATACTCAAAAAGCTTTTCAACACTATCCGTCTGCAGCAGGAGTCCCGTGAACACCCCAGCAACACATGACCGCCAGCCCATTCCCGGCATTAAAGATACGCTGGCCGTAGCCAGCGGCAAGGGCGGAGTCGGCAAGTCGACGCTCTGCGCCAACCTGGCCGTGGCCCTGGCAGCACAGGGGCTGCAGGTCGGCCTCTTAGACGCCGATATCTACGGTCCTAATATTCCCGGCATGCTCAGCCTGGAAGGACGCCCCGAGATGGACCAGGCCAGCGGCCGAATCGAACCCCTCTCGGCACACGGACTGAAAACCATCTCGATGGGTCTGCTCCTCGACCCGGGCACACCGGTGATCTGGCGCGGACCGATGCTGGCCAAGATGATCCACCAGTTCCTCTTCAACGTCAATTGGGGCGAACTCGACTTCCTGCTCCTCGACTTGCCCCCGGGCACCGGCGACGTACAGATCACGCTGACTCAGTTGGCTCCCCTGACCGGGGCCCTGATCGTCACTACACCCTCCGCCATCGCCCTGGAAGACGTGCGCCGCGGTGTCGAGATGTTCCGCCAAACCGAAGTACCGATTGTCGGTCTGGTCGAAAACATGAGCTATTTCTCCTGCACCGGCTGTGGGCATGCCGACCCGATCTTCGGCAGCGGAGGAGGCGAGACGACCGCACGCCGTTTAGAGATCCCCTTCCTGGGACAAATCCCGCTCGACCCGCTCATCCGCAGCCAGGCCGACGAGGGCCTGCCGGTGGTCCGAGCCCACCCCGAAGCCGAGAGCAGCCAGGCCCTTCTACGGCTGGCCGCAAGCCTCGGCACCCATTTCCAGCCCGCCTGATGTCCCCCGGCGAAACCTGCCGCACTTCGGTTGCGGACAAGCGGTGGTGAGCCCGGTCCAGATCGCCTGCGTCGGCGCCGGTTATTGGGGCAAGAACCTGGTCCGGGTCTTCCGCGACCTGCCGGAAGTGAACTTGCGCCGCGTCTGCGACGCCGATCCCGCCATCCGCAGCGCCATCGAGAATCAATATCCAGAGCTAGAAACCTGCGCCTCGTACGAAACGCTGCTCGCAGACGACGACCTCGACGCGCTAGTCCTAGCCGTCCCGGCCGCCCACCACTACCCGCTCGCCCGCCAGGCTCTGGAGCGAGGCAAACACGTCTACGTCGAAAAACCCATGACCCTCAACGCCGAGCACGCCGAGCACCTGGTCGCCCTGGCGGAGCAGCACCAGCGCATTCTGATGGTGGGGCACCTGCTCGAATATCACCCCGCCGTGCAGTTGTTGCGGAGCCTGGTACAGACAGGCGACCTGGGCGAGATCTATTATCTGTATTCACAGCGCGTCAATCTGGGCATCGTCCGCCGCGACGAAAACGCCCTCTGGAGTCTGGCCCCACACGATATCTCGGTGATTCTGCATCTGCTCGACCAGGAGCCCACAGCCGTCAGCGCCCGCGGTGCCTGCTACCTCCAGCCCGAACTCGAAGACGTAGTCTTCGCCAATCTCCATTTTGCCGATGGCAAGATGGCCCAACTCCAGGTCTCCTGGCTCGACCCGCACAAAATTCGCCGCCTGACCGTAGTCGGCAGCCGGAAAATGGCGGTTTTCGACGATGTGGAAAGCGCAGAAAAAGTGCGGATCTACGACAAGTCGGCCGAGCGACAGCAATACGACTCGTACGGCGACTCGATCACCCTGCGCTTCGGCGATGTGGTGATCCCGCAGCTGGAAATGGCCGAGCCGCTCAAGCTCGAATGCCAGCACTTCGCCGAGTGCGTGCTGAGCGGCCGGACACCACTCAGCGACGGTCGCGACGGTTTGCGGGTGGTCCAGGTACTCGAAGCGGCGCAAGCATCGCTGGGCCAGAACGGCATCCCGGTGGAATTGACTTAGCGCACCTCGAATTCGGAACGGACCTCGGCGAGATTGCCGCTCCGATCCCGCACCCGCAGCACCAGACGATGCCGACCCGGAGCCAGATCGCTCAGCAAGAGCCCGGAAACACTACCGGCATCCGGATCGTATTCGGCGATCAGCAGTCGGTCGTCCAGTACCAACTCAATATCTTCTTCCCGACCAATCCCCGCGCCGTTGTCGAGCACCCCGGCGCTGATCTCGGGCCGTCGATCGACAACGGCTCCATCCGCCGGCATTAGTTTATCAATCTCCGGTGCATTCAGATCGGCCAATAGCGCATAACGCCCCAGCCGGCGCAACCGGGCACTTACTTCCCCGACCCCGGTATCCAATTCATTGCCGACCATCCCCCATTTCCCAGCAGCGCCTTCGCGGTAAATACCCAGTTTCTCCAGCGGCAACTCACTCCCCGCATAGCGCAAGCGCAGCTCCACTTTCTGATCGAAGCTGAACTCCGGCCCCAGGGCATAGGCCTCACCCGCCGCGATCAGGCCTGCGGGCACCTGCGGCGAATAGGCCGTGACCTGGGGGAAAAAAGGCGCGTACGCGCTGGTCTCCGCCAGACGCAGACTGAGCTGACCGTCGTGGTATTGCAGATCCTGAGCCATTCCCGGGCGGATCAGCTGCTGGTCGAGCGAAATCTGCTGCACCTCAGCACCTGGCGCATAGAGTACAACCGGCAGCTGCGACTCAGCACCCGGCTTGAGCGGCACCGCCACCCGGTACTCACGCGGATTGACCTGACGAGCAACGAGCCGAGCCGAACCAGCACGGACCTGCGGCGACACGCTCGGCACCCTGGCATAGCGCATCGCCACTTCGACGAAATCCCGATGCGGGTGGCGCTCGACAATGAAATCCGGCGCGTCCTCCTCGAGTTCGGGTACCCGGGCAACCACCTCCGCTTCGGCACCGAGCGGATCCAGAGCCCGAATCCGCCAGTAGGGCGTGCGGCGCTGAATCCGCCAGCGCAGCGGACCCAATCGGCTCTGACGACGATCGACTTCGCGCCAGGTCTCCCCATCAGCCGAACTAGCCAGCTCGACCTCGAGTACCGCGTCGTCGGCATCAGCCAACGAGGCTTCGATAAAAACCCCTTCCTCAGCGGAAATGATCCGCGTCCCGGTGATCTCAGGCGACGCGTCGACCAGCAGGCGAAAGCGGGCCCGGCTCTCGTTGCCATTGACATCGGCAGCGATGATTTCAGCCTCGTGCAGCCCCCGACTCAATTTCCCCTTGCCGGCGTTGAGCAATCCATCGCCTGACCCCTGGTAAAAGCCGAGCCGATTGCCGGGCAGGCGACACAGATTAAAAAAATTTGCGGTGCCGTCGGCATGAGAAAGTCGGGTGCGATCGAGAAAGACCTGATGCCTATCGCCGTAGTCGACCTGATCATAACGAGCGGCAAAGATCGGACGGTCGCCGATTTCCAACGCTATGCTATAAGGCGCCATTTCATTGGGGGCAGCATCGGCCCGATCATAGGCCAGCGCACTGATCCCCACCCAGCCGAGGACCTGAACCACATCGGCGGCGAAGAACTCGTCCCGCTCCGGCCGGTAGTGCAAGTGCAGCACCTGCGGGTCGTGCCCACCGACGACTCGGGCCGTACGACCATAGGGGGTAACTGCCACACTCTGCAGGGTCGGCGCGACGGTATCGGCAATCGCAACACCATTGGTCAGCGGATTTACCGGAACATTCTCACCGTCGCGCAACTCCAGGTGCAAATGGGGAAACCCGGCACCGCTCTGACCGCTCCAGGCGATGAGATCGCCGCCGCGAACCGGAATCTCGCCTTCTTTGAAATAGAGATCCACGCTATAGCGCGTGCGATCTTTCTGAGCCTGGAGCACGCGCTCGGCGAGCGGAGACTCGAAGCGCTGGAGATGGGCATAAACAACAGTGCGGCCATCGTTGAGTTTCTGGTAGATTGCCCGACCGTATCCCCACGGAGAAGTCCGCACTCGCCAGATATAGCCATCGGCCAGCGCCTGGACCTCGTACCCGGTCTTGCCCCAGGTCTTGAGGTCTATACCAGCGTGGAAGTGCGCAGCGCGGGATTCGCCAAAGGTCGACGACAAAGCCGGATCGAGGCGCAGCGGCCAGACAAAACCCCCTTCTTCCGCGCCAACGGGCAGCGCCAGAAAAACAAGCGTCAAGAGCAGCGATTTAATCAAGAGCATCCTCATAGACCCGCAGCGCAATACACTCGGGAGTGAGTTCGAGAAAATGCAGAGGCTTTTCGGTCCAGGAGCCGGTATTGAAGTAATGAT
Organism: uncultured Gemmatimonadaceae bacterium; assembly: GCA_964520345.1. Classification (GTDB taxonomy): domain Bacteria; phylum Latescibacterota; class UBA2968; order UBA8231; family UBA8231. The sequence continues at coordinate 12,524 of CAZFMY010000029.1, forward strand.
GGCCCTGGTGCTCGAGATCCATCGCCGCGTGGGTATGGCCGCACACCACTGCAGCAAACCCCTCCTGCCGAGCAGCACGCAGGGCGTTACGCGCCACGTGTTGATTGAGCACCCGATAGAACAATTTCCACTGCTTGGCGTATTCGGCGACGTGTACATTGCGGAAACCGAGTCGGATCAAGAGGCGATGGAAGCGGCGGAATATCCACTTGAATACCCCGTGACGCGGCATCAGCTGGTCGAGCCGGTCGCCGTGAACGACGAGGAGTCGCCGCCCAATCGCCCAGCGCTCGACGAATTGAATCGCCCCTGGCTCCTCCAGAATAAATTCGGCATCGTGGTTGCCGTAGACCCAGACTACGGATCGGGTTTGCGATTCGCAGATCAGGCGATCGAGCACCGCCCGATGTGCAGCGGGCAGAGGCTGGTCAGGGTTGTCGACGATATCGCCGTTGAGTACCAACTGGACCCCCTCCGGCAATGCATCCAACCACGCCAGGAAGGCCCGATCTTGAAAATAAACCGATCCCAGATGTAAATCGCTGACAATACAGCAGCAATCGACGTCCATGCTCCTTGCTTTATTTAAACAATATATATAGAATCAATACTCTTTATGAATAAAGATAGAACCGCATCATCGCGCAAAGCATTCGACCCGGCCAAACTGAGGGCCTTGCTCGAGCATATCGGCCACCTGCTACCCGATGAGCAAGAGCGCCAGGCCTTCTACCGCTCCTCGCATACCCCTCCCCCTGCTTCACTGCGCCTCAACACCCTGCAATCCCAATCCCAGGTCCTGCTGCCCCATTTGCGCCAATCCGGAGAAGGCGTGCCCTGGTGCGAAGAGGCCTTTGTGCTGCCCGCGAGCGAAAAAGGTCTAGGCCAGATGCTCGAGCACGCGATGGGCGCCTATTATATCCAGGCCAAAGCACCGATGCTGGCCGTCTCAGTACTAGCTCCCCAACCCGGCGAACGCATCCTCGATCTCTGCGCCGCCCCGGGGGGCAAGACCACCCAGATCGCCGCACAAATGCAGAACAGTGGCCTGCTCCTGGCCAATGAAATGCAGAGCAAGCGGATGCCCGCCCTGGTCGGAAACCTCGAACGCTGCGGAGTGAGCAATTATATCTTGAGCCAGGCTCCGGGAGCCATGCTGGCGCGTTATTTCCACAACTTTTTCGATCGGATCCTGGTCGACGCCCCCTGCTCGGGCGACGGGATCGTGCGCAAGGACCAGAATATGCTCAAGTACTGGTCTCCCCAGGATGCCCAACGCCTCGCGCAACAACAGATAGGCCTCCTGCGCGCCGCCTATCATATGCTGCGCCCCGGCGGCACGCTGGTCTATTCGACCTGTTCGCTTTCGCTGGAGGAAAACGAAGAGGTACTCCTCGGGCTTTTGCGCCGCTATGGTCAGGAGGTCGAAATCCTCCCTATCGAGAGCGTCGAGAGCCTGCCCTTACCTGCCGAGATCGCCGCCCAATTCCCCCCCGAGTTTTCCCGCTGCGTCCGGATCTGGCCCCATCACTACGACACCGAAGGAGCCTTTGTAACCCAGCTCTCCAAACGCGCTCCGACGACCAGCGCCCACCCCGAAGGCGACGCCGCAGACTGGGATATCGATCCAGGCCTCGATCCCGAGGTCACTAAGGCCAGACGCGCAGTCGAAGAGATCTGGCGCTGCACCCTGCCATCTTCCCCCGACCAGATTTTCACCCTCAGCAAGCGTCATCTCTGTCTGCAGCCGGCGCTCGGCCCCGCGATCCGAGCACATCTGCCCTACTTCGTCCGCAGCGGCATGCGGGTAGCTCGCCGCCACAAGGGATACAGCTATCTGACCCAGCAGACCGTCGCTCTTTGGGGCCACCTCATGCAGGGCCCCAGCGTCGAACTGAGTCGCTCTCAATTAGAAGATCTCTTTCAGGGGCGACCAATGATTCTGGATCGGTCTACGGACATCAAGGGAGAAGTTTTGTGCCGTTTCGGGCCCTGGACCCCCTGTCGCGCTATGGTGCGGGAAGAAGGACGGATCCTCGAGGGCATGCTACCGCGCACTTTCTTCCGCACCCAACTGGACACACTGATCTAATCCGGCAGTTTTTTCTCCCCATTCTGCCATATTAACCTCGATTCCAGATAATTTCTTCGGTTTTGTATCCTTTTATGGGCCGAAGTATCTCCTGATAAACGGAATAGAGAATTTTTTACCGCCCTCCGAGTACATTTTTCCCTTCGATCTCAGCGCGATTTTTTTGCCCCTGCTATATCTTGTATCTACCTCTTTCCCCGATGCTATATACGCTGATCAATCCTATAACAAAACACGTGATACCACATAGTTTTTTCAAAAAAATAACATGCGATATACTATAATATTAACAATGACTTGGATATGACAAAGAAATAATCCCATGAACTGTGGCACAGGCCTTGCGATAGGGAGGGCAGAGCGATTTGGTCCTCTGATTTTGGGGATCCGGGGGCGGGCGCTCCCCTCCTCTCGCATCTGCCGCTCCTCGCGCAGATGCAGCTCTCGGATCCCACCTTAAACGCCTGTGGCCCTCTCCCCTGGGCCATGGGCGCTTTTTTTATGCCCTGCCCTTAGATCCCTCCCAGGCGGAAAAGAGCTGGTGATCGATACCGAGCACCGAACAGATCCGCCCGGCGATAAAATCGCCCAGGTCTTCAAAGGTCTGCGGTTGCTGATAAAAAGCCGGCATCGCTGGCAATATGACGGCTCCGGCCTCAGCCGCTGCGGTCATATTGCGCAGCTGGATCAGATTGAGCGGCGTTTCACGGACCACCAGCACCAGTGGACGCCGCTCCTTTAGACTGACATCGGCGGCACGCTCGATCAGACTGCTGGCCGCGCCGCGAGCAATGCTCGAGAGCGTCTTGACCGAACAGGGCACCACCACCATCCCGTCCAGCCGCACCGATCCGCTGGCAATGGTCGCCGCCAGATCGCCGGCACCGTATTCGCAGAGCTCGCCCGCCTCGATCTGTTCACCGTAAAGCCGACCGAGAAAGTGCCGCAAGCTCTCCTTATCAGGACGGAAACCCAGCTCTTCGACCAGCAGATAGCGGCCGTATTTCGAAAGTACCAGGTGCACCCTATGGCCACCGATCAGCAGTGCGCGCAAGAGCCGACCGGCATAGAGCGCACCGCTGGCTCCAGTGACCCCAACCACGATTTCTTTGCCACTCATGGCACATCGGCTTTGGCTGCGAGCGCCTCGCGGCCGGCCTCGAGGGTCGCGACGATCGCATCGACGTCATAGACGCATCCGCCCCAGGTGCCACCACCGACATTCTGCAGTGCGGCCCAGAGTCGGGTGTCATCGGGCAATGCTGAATCCGGTGCGAGATCCTCGCGGAACGAACGCCCGGCCAGAATCCGGGCTCCTTGCTCAGCTCCGAACTCCTCTCCGTCGCAACCGACCAGATCGATCTGACCCCGCAGCTTGTGGCAGTCGATTTCGATCTCGATCAAATCTCCGTCCCTGATTTTACCGATCGGGCCGCCTGCCAAAGCCTCGGGCCCGATATGGCCGATACAGGGCCCGGAGGAAAAACCCGAAAAGCGCGCATCGGTAATCAGCGATACGTACTTGCCGATATCGGTGTATTTGAGCGCGATGGTCACCTGCGCCACTTCTTCCATCCCGGTACCCATCGGCCCGCAACTGAGCATCACCAGCACATCGCCCTTGGCAATTTTACCGGCTTTGATCGCCGCGATGGTATCGCGCTCGGTGGTAAAGACCTTGGCCGGACCCGTGTGCCGGTAGACCCCCTGGGCATCCAGAATCGAAGCATCGATGGCCGTGCTTTTGACGACCGAGCCTTCGGGCGCGATATTGCCGCCCGGAAAGCACACGGTGCTGGTCAAGCCCTTGGCGCGAGCTCGATCCGCATCCATGATCACATCGTCCGGATCGACCCCGTCCGCTTCGCGCAGCGTCGCGCGGAAACGCCTGCGGCGCTCCGACTCCTGCCACCAATCGAGATTCTCGCCCAGCGTCCGACCCGTAGCCGTCAGCGCCCCTTCGTGCAACAACCCCAAAGCGCGCAGATGGAGCATCACCTCGGGTACCCCACCGGCCAGAAAGGCGCGCACCGTCACGTGAAATTCCGGACCATTGGGCAAAACGTCGACCAAACGCGGCACCTGGCGGTTGATCCGATCCCAGTCCCCCACTTCCGGCCGCTTGCGACCAGCCGCATGGGCAATGGCCGGCACGTGCAAAATCAGGTTGGTCGAGCCACCGAAGGCCGCGTGGATAACCATCGAATTGTGCAGCGCTTCGTCGGTGATCAGATCCCGCGAACACACCCCCTGAGCCTGCAACGCCATCAGCGCCCTGGCCGAACGCACAGCCATATCGTGCCAGACCGCCTCCCCCGAGGGCGCCAGAGCCGAATGCGGCAACGAAAGCCCCAGCGCTTCGCCGACGACCTGGGTCGTCGCGGCCGTCCCTAGGAATTGGCACCCACCCCCTGGTGAGGCACAGGCTCGGCAGCCCAATTCCTGAAAATCGGCGATCGCCATCTCGCCCCGCGCCAGCCTGGAACCAGCCGACTGAATCTTTCCCGCATCCTCGCCTTCTTCTGGCGGTAGCGTAACTCCACCGGGAACGGCAATAACCGGCAGATCGGGCGTCCCGGCCAGGGCGATCAGAATGGCTGGCAACCCCTTATCGCAAGTACCCACCCCCATCACACCACGGCGGGTCGGCAACGAACGAACCAAACGCCGCAAAACAATTGCCGCATCGTTGCGGTAGGGCAGACTGTCGAACATCCCCTCGGTGCCCTGCGAACGTCCATCGCACGGATCCGAGCAATAAGCGGCAAAGGGGATCCCGCCCCGACGGTGAATCTCCTCGGCCGCAGCTTCCATCAAGAGCCCTATCTCCCAATGGCCGGTGTGATAGCCCAGTGCAATCGGCCGCCCGTCCGGGGCGCGTATCCCGCCCTGAGTGCTGACGATCAGAAATTCGCCCCGCCCTAATTCAGCGGGATTCCAGCCCATCCCCGCATTCTGGCTAAAACCGAAAATATGACCACTGGGCGCATCGACGACCTCTTCGATGGTCAGCGGCAATTTCCCAGCGGGACCAGGCGCGCTCGTACGAGGCTGGTAGATCGACTCATCCGTTTCACCAACGATTTCCGCAAAGGTAATAGAAGGGGCTTCTTTCATAAGTACGAGACCTCGTTTTCCATACTACTATATAAGATTGGGCTCAGGACACCCGCCAAAGTACCGTCGACTCCCCCAGGACCAGCAAGTCCGCGAGAGTGAAAACCAAATAAAGCACGCTGATAAGGGCGTTCAGATTGAAAAACGCCATATTGACCCTTGTCAGATCGTCGGGTCGTACCAGGCGATGCTCGTATAAAAGCAGCCCTGCGATGCCGCCGACACCGATCCAGTAGATCAGGCCCAACCCGACACTATAGCCGACCAACACCATCGCCACCACCGCCAGAAAATGCAAAATCCGCGCAATGACCAGTGCCCGTTCGAGGCCGAAGCGAGCTGGTATCGAATGAAGCCCAGCACCAAGATCGTGCTCGCGATCCTGACAGGCGTATATAACATCGAAACCCGCGACCCACAAGAGAACCGCCAGCCCCAGGAGCAAAGGCGGCCAGTCGAAGCCACCGGTCACCGCAATCCAGGCCCCCAGCGGCGCCCCGCCCAGGCTCAGGCCCAAAACCAGATGCGAGGCCCAGGTAAACCGCTTAGAGAACGAATAGGCGAAAAGTACCGCGAGCACCAGAGGAGAGAGGTAAAAGCAGAGCGAATTGAGTCGCCAGGCCGCAAAAATAAACCCAACACTGGAGAGAAAGATGAAGAGCTGCACAGCCCTCGGCGCCAGCACTCCCTGGGGCAATTCGCGCCCCGCAGTGCGGGGATTAGCTGCATCGAGTTCGCGATCCGCAAGCCGATTGAATCCCATCGCCGCACTCCGTGCCCCAACCATCGCCAGTGCGATCCAACCGATCTGCGCGAGGGTAATACCTCCCTCCACAGCCGCCAGAGCTGCGCCACTGAAAGCGAAGGGCAGCGCGAAAATACTGTGCGAGAACTTGATCATTCGACCATAAGCCAACGCACTGGACAGGAGTTTCATCAGCGACCTTTCGCACCAATCAGCAAGAGCGGAAGAGATAAACCTCGCACTTCTCTCCCGGAGTTCGCTATCGCCATTACTCGCCGGGGTAAAAGCGCAACTCGGGCACTGCGGCGATCAACCGGTGCGCATACGCCATGGCCAAGAAGGTCCGCAGGCCTTCAACCGCCGCCGCATCCAGATCGAAATGGATATGCTGCCGCAAATAGCGCTCGTAGAGGGATGGATCACCGCCGCGCTCCCGACTATAGCCCAGGGCAATTTCATCAATGTGCTCCACCCCCTTGTCTTTGGCCTCGATCAACGCTCGAACCTGAACCGGGGCCATTGCTCCCGGACGACCGGCCCAAAAAGCAAAGACAAAAGGCAATTTCGTCAACTCGACCCATTCGGCTCCCAGATCTATACTAGGGTATCGCCCTTCGGCTACGGCAAAGACCGGATCCCCGATCAGCAGCGCTGCATCGGCTGAGCCGAGCATCGCATCGAGGTTGGGTGCGGCATCGACAAAGCGGGGATCCAAGCCGAATTTTTCGCGCAAGACAATCCGCACCAGCGCCGCGGAAGTCCGCGAGCTCAGATCCAGCGCCACCTTCTCGATCCGCCCCAAATCGCCCCGGTAATAAAGCCGCACGGTATGCACCGCACCCCGGGTCCCAATCGCCACGCCCGGCGCGATAGAATAGGGCTCGACACTGCGCGCGTACTCGATCGAGGGAATGAGACCGACGTCGGTCGATCCCGAAGCCAGGTCGGCCGCGCAACGAGCCGGTACCGAATAGCTCAGGGCAAAGGTCGCAGGATTTCGTTCGAGGGCAAAAACGAGAGGACGCGTATTGAGATAGGAGACCGCGCCGAGGCGCGTGGTCATAAATGGACAACCCCGGGCAAGGCGTCGGTACGACAAGTCGAAGCCACGGTCTCATACCGGGTATTGCGCCGCACGGGATCAAAGCCGGCAGCGCTGATCAACCTTTGCATAGCACCCAGGCTCATCTCGTTGGTATGGCTGGTTCCGGCGGCGCTGACGACATTCTCCTCGAGCATCGTACTGCCGAAATCGTTGACCCCGTAGCGCAGGCTAACCTGGGCGATCTTCGGCCCCTGGGTCACCCACGAGGCCTGGAAACTATCGATGTTGTCGAGGAAGATCCGCGCTACGGCGACGGTGCGTAAATGGTCATAGCCAGTGGCCTTGGTACCATCCCAACGCGCAGTATCATCGCCGAGATCGGTGTGATCGGGCTGAAAGTTCCAGGTGATGAAGGCGGTAAATCCACCGCGTTCGTCCTGGAGTCGCCGCAGCAGATCGAGGTGTTCCAGACGGTGCTCCACCGTCTCTACATGCCCGTACATCATCGTCGCCGTGGTCCGCATCCCCAGCGCATGGGCCACGCGATGAACCTCGAGCCACTCCGCGGTGCGGTCCTTGCGGAAGCCGATGATATCGCGAACCTCATCGCTGAGAATTTCGGCCCCGGCACCCGGGATCGAATCCAAACCCGCGTCGCGGAGACGACGGATGGTCTCATCGAGGGAAAGCCGCGAAAGATGCGCTATATAGAGGATTTCGGTCGCCGAGAGACAGTGCAGCTGGACCTGGGGATAGCGGTCCCTGATCGCCGAGAGGAGTTCTTCGTAGTACTCGAGGCGCAACTTGGGATTGAGTCCGCCCTGCATCAGGATTTCGCAGGACTTGGGCTCATCGCCGCCGAAAGCGACCAATTCATCGATTTTGGCAAAGATCGCTTCGTGGGGCAGGACATAGCCCTCTGCGGAGCCCGGTGCCCGATAAAAGGCGCAGAAATCGCACTTGACCCAGCAGACATTGGTGTAATTGATATTGCGACCAACATTATAAGTGACGACTTGCTCGGGGTGTTTCTGCAACCGAACCCAATGCGCCAGCATCCCCAACTCGGCCAGATTGTGGTGGGCATAGAGGCGACGGGCATCGTCGAGGCCAATCCGTTCCCCTGCGTAGATCTTTGCAGCGATATCGTCTATCATTGCCACTCAGCCGGCAGCCGTCAGCAGAGCCGAAGCGTCGGCGACGACATTGTAAAGCGAGTCGCGCTCTATAGGCTGACGCCCGGCTTCGACGATGCGGTCCAGGAGTTCGGCCTGGGTCAGCCGTTGCCGGGTCGCTTCGAAGCTCTTGCGGGTGATCTCATAGTCCATGACCGTACCGTCGATATCGTCGGCCCCATACCAAAGAGCGGCCTGCGAGATCTCGATGGTATTCATGATCCAGAAGGTCTTGATATGGGGGAAATTGTCGAGCATCAGTCGTCCAAGAGCTAACTCCTGCAGGTCGAGACAACCCGTAGGGCCGGACAAGTGTTCCAACTCGGTGCGTTCGGGATGAAAGGAAAGGGGAATATAACAGAGGAACCCCCCGGTCTCGTCCTGCACCTCGCGCAATCGGGTCAGGTGATAGACCTTCTCCTCGGTATTCTCAATATGGCCGTAGAGCATCGTCGCGTTGGTCGGCAAGCCGGCGCGGTGTGCGGTAGCGGCAATCTCCAACCACTCTTCGGAATCGGCCTTGGTCCAGAACAGATCACCCTGGACCCGGTCGCTGAAAACTTCTGCACCACCGCCGGGCAGCGACTCGAGGCCAGCGGCTTTCATCTCGGCGAATATCTCGTCCAGCGGCTTTTTGGCCATGCGCTGTATCTGGGCGATTTCGATCATCGTAAAAGCCTTCAGATGCGCGGCGGGACGGGCTTCTTTCATTGCGCGGAGGACGTCGAGATAGTAGTCGTATGGCAGCTTGGGATTGACACCGCCGACCATGTGAATCTCAGTGATCGGAGCTTCGGCGTATTCGCTCACCCGTGCGGCGATCTGCTCGGGCGAGAGCACGTACCCGCGCTCGTCTTTGGGCTTGACGTAAAAGGAACAGAATTTGCAGAGTTTGTTGCAGACATTGGTGTAATTGATATGCTGATTGCGCACATAGTAGGTCGCGTTGCCGTTTTTGCGCTCGCGAACGATATTGGCCAGATAGCCCAGAATAGGCACTTCGTCACAGGCGTACAGGCGCAAGCCATCGTCGCTGTTCAGCCGCTCCCCGGCCAGCACTTTGTCGCGAATATCACCGAGACCGGCCCGGTCGATGAGATGATCGTAAAGCACGGGTCACTCCTCAATATTTAGTACATAATACCAATGGGTACAGCTTTAGTCAACCGGCCTTTTTACCCCGCGATAGACCGCTGAAATCCCCAGAGTCAAATAGGTAAAACTCGCGTCGATAAAACCGGCCGCAGAGAGCAATTCGACAAAAGCCGGCCCCTGGGGAAATTCACCTACCGATCGCGGCAAATAAGCATAGGCCTGCCGCTGTCCCGATACCAGACCTCCAATTAGCGGCAGGACCTTGTGAAAGTACCACAGATATAAGTGCCGAAAGAGCGGCGAGCTAGGCTGACAAAAATCGAGCACCAGAATTTCGCCCCCGGGTTTGAGCACGCGATAGGCCTCGCTCAGACCACTGGGAATATCTCCGAAATTGCGCACCCCGAAGGCCCCCATCACCAGATCGAAGGTCTCCTCCTGAAACGGTAGCCGCTCCGCATCGCCGACCAGGAGTCCCGGCGAGATCGGCGGACGTCGGTCGGCGATCTTGTCGGCACCCAAGCGCAACATCTCGATCGCCATATCGACCCCTACGACCTGCTGCGGCCCCAGGCGCTCAGCAGCCAGCGCGAAATCACCCGTACCGGTAGCCAGATCCAGGATGCGCCCGGGACGTTCCCTCTGTACGCACTCGAGCGCTCGTCGCCGCCAGTAGATATCCACCCCACCGCTGAGCAGATGATTGAGCAGATCGTAGCGCCGGGCAATCGCATTGAACATCTCACTATTGCGCCGCTTGTGTTCTGCGATCTTTTTCTTATTCTCCATGCAGGGAACCTAGCCTACCTCGAAACGCTGTCAATAGAGTGCCATGAATACGGATGGTCCCATCGCCGACCAGACCCTCGCCGCCCGCATCATCTCCAGCCTTACTGATGGTGTAGCCGTTTTCTCAACCGATGGTCGAATCCTGGCGGCCAACCCAGCGCTAGTGGCCATGCTCGGCCTTAAAAACGGCAACCCGATCAACCTGGAAGCCCTCTTTCCAAGCACCAGTGAACTCTACCACCTCGCCACGCAGGCGTTGACCGGCAACCCGGCCCAAGACGAAGAGATTCACCACCGCGCCTCGAACGGCACCACGCGCTGGCTCCGCGTCAATGCCGCACTCCTGCACGGCGAAGACAACGAAGTCCAGGGGGCGATGCTGACCCTGGTGGAAATATCCGAGCTCAAAAGCACCGAGCGCCAGATCTGGCAGATCGAGAAGATGAGCGCCCTCGGTCGCCTGGCCTCTTCGGTGGCCCATGAGATCGGCAACCCCTTAGGCGCCATCGATATCCAGTTGCAATTGCTGCAAGAAGATTTTGCCA
>CAZFMY010000029.1:23226-64086 GCA_964520345.1 uncultured Gemmatimonadaceae bacterium
GCCGATGAAAATCAACTCAGTCAGAGCCTGCTCAACATTCTTATCAATGCCTTCCAGGCCGTCGATTCCTCAGGCCGAGTCCACTTTGCGGCCCGCACCGAGGGAGGCGATGTGCTCATCGAAATCAGCGACGACGGTCAGGGCATCCCCAACGACGACCTGGAACGCATATTCGAGTTTTATTATACTACCAAGGACCAAGGAACGGGCCTGGGCCTGTCCATCGCCCAACGAGTCATCCACCAGCACGGCGGCTCCCTGCTCGTCGAAAGCCGGGAGGGCGAAGGCACCTCGATCGCGATCCGTCTGCCCGGCATGCCTCCACGCCCTTAAATACCTGCCAAAATCCTATGCCCGAACGCCAGGCCACCATCCTCATCGCCGACGATGAGATCTTCATCCGCGAAGGTCTGCAAGAAGCGCTGCAAAAACCCGGTTATGCCATCGAAACCGCTATAGACGGCAATCAGGCGCGCAAAATGCTCTTAGAGCGCGACTATAACCTGGTTGTACTCGATTTGCGGATGCCCGGCCCTTCGGGTATGGAACTGCTGGAAGAAATCGGCGAGCATCACCCCGATACGCAGTGTATCATCCTCACCGCCCACGGCAATGTCAGCACCGCCGTCGAAGCGATGCGCAAAGGCGCCTACGACTTCGTGACCAAACCCGTAGACCTGGACCACCTGCGTCTGATGGTCGACCGCGCGCTCGACCGCTTCGAACTCGTCGCTGAAAATCGCAAGCTTCACAATCGACTCGAAAAAGACGCCCCCTTCCGCAGACTGGTCCGTCGCAGTCCCGCGATGCAGGCTGCCGCCGCTACGATCAAACAAGTAGCTCAATCGGATATACCGGTACTCCTGCGCGGAGAGACCGGAGTCGGCAAAGATCTGGTTGCCCGCTCGATCCACGAGCGCAGCAAACGACGCGAGGCGCCCTTCGTAGCGGTTAATTGCGGCGGCTTTACCGAGGACCTATTCAGCAGCGAACTCTTTGGCCACAAACGCGGAGCCTATACCGGTGCCCATGCCGACCGACCCGGTCGCTTTGCCCTGGCCGAGGGCGGCACGCTCTTTCTCGACGAGATCGGCGAGGTTCCGCTCAAGAACCAAGTCGAACTCCTGCGGGTACTCGAATCGCACGAGTTCCAACCTCTCGGAGACCCGCAGGTCCACCGCGCCGATGTGCGGATCATCGCCGCGACCAACCGCGACCTGGAAGGCGCGGTAACCACCGGCCATTTTCGCGAAGACTTCTATTATCGCCTCAACGTGATCCCGATCGATATCCCTCCCCTGCGCCAACGACAGGAAGATATCCCGGTCCTCGTCGAAATGTCCCTCAATGAAGCCTGCCGCGCCCAGGATCAACCCCCCAAGCGGGTCAGTCCTGAGGCCATGGCATGCCTGATCGCCCATCACTGGCCGGGCAATGTGCGAGAATTGCGCAACCTGCTCCAACGACTGGTCGTCACCAGCCCCGAAATGATGATTCGCCCCGAACATCTGCCCCGATCGCTGGTCGATCTGGCTGATGGGCCGGGACACTTCTCGATCCAAATCGGCTCTGGGATCCAAGAGGTTGAGGCCGAACTGATCCGCCAGACCCTACAGCGGATTACCTCTAACCGACGCGATGCAGCCGCGATTTTGGGCATCAGCGTCCGCGCTCTCCAGTACAAACTGAAACAATACAACATCAAGATCAAATAACTACTGCAATTTTTGCACTTTATCACCTAGCCCAGCCTGCTAATCCCTATCTGCTTCACTCCTCTCCGCAGTAATTTTTTCACAAGCCCAATTTTAACAATATCTTAACCGTGTGACCAAAAAATTGGCACCGGATTTGCAATATCTATTATATATATCGAAAAGTGGAATGTCGCCACGGCCTATACAAGGTGGAATTTGGTGGGCAATATAGATTCCAAGTAATTTATAATTAATACCTAAAGATCTTTTTCACACTGGTACAGAGCCGAAATCACACGATCAGAGTTGCCAGAAAAAAAGCCGTGGAAATGCAAATTATGCACTCTATACACTTCTTCTCATTCGCTCTAAACAGAGAAATTTAAACGCTTTGACTGCTTCGACCTCAGACCTATTGCAATTCAGTGCAAAATTTGCATGTAATTTCGAGTTGGCCGATCTGGTCTCAGAAGACTTACTCATCCCCCAACTCGCAGCCAACTCAAAAATAGGCGCGATTAAGGACTTAGTCGATTGCCTCCACGACAAGGGCATCGTCACCGACCGACTCAGTTTTTTGCAATCAGTCCTCGAGCGGGAGAATTTGCAGAGTACCATTCTCGGCAACGACGTGGCCTTGCCTCACGCGCGGAGCCACTCGGCCACCAAGCTGGGACTGGCCCTAGCTACGACGGCGCACCCGATCGAATTTCCCTCCGGGGACGACCGCTGCACCGTAGGGATGATCTGCTTGATCGCCGTGCCCGCCCACGCCCCGGACCTCTATTTGAGTTTGCTGGCGTCGCTGGCCCGAACCCTGGCCAATTCGGAACTGAAACGCGGACTAGTACACGCCAATTCGTCCGCTGCAATGTACCGGCTCCTGACCGAGCCCAACTGAGTTTAACCCTCTCCACCTACCACCTCAAGGAAGGTGTGCCCCTATGGCTTACACGATCCAAGAAATACTCAGCGATGAAGAAAATACCTTGCGACTTTACTTCGATGATATCGCCGAGTCCCGACCGCTGAGTCGCGAACGAGAAGTGGAACTCTCGGCTCGAATCCAGGACGGCGACATGGTCGCCCGCGACGAACTGGTTCAGGCCAATCTGCGCTTCGTTATCGACGTGGCCAAAAACTACCAGAATCGCGGTCTTTCGCTTTTGGACCTGATCAGCGCTGGCAACCTGGGTCTCTTGACCGCTGCAGACCGCTTCGACGGCACCAAGGGCTACAAGTTCATCTCCTACGCCGTGTGGTGGATCAAGCAGTCGATCCTGCAGACCATCGCCGAACACGCCCGCACCGTGCGACTGCCGCTCAATAAACTCAGCCTGCTCAAAGACATTTCCAAAGCCTCGCGCAAACTGGGTCAGGGCCGCGAGAGCGAGCCCGATATCGAAGAGATCGCTGCAGAACTGGACGTGCCGCCCGAGGAGGTGCTCGAAACGATGCTCAGCGCCCGTTCGGTGCGCTCGCTCGACGAGTCCTTCGAGGAGGACGACGAACGCAGTCTGCTCAATATACTGGCCGACCACAATCAGGAGACGCCCGACGACGATATCCTGAAGCGTTCGGCCCGCGATCAATTGGAGGAAGTACTCGACAACCTCGACGAGCGCGAATTGCGGATTATCCGCCTCTACTTCGGCCTCGACGGCAGCGAGTCGCTGACGCTGGAGCAAATCGGCGGCATGATGAGCCTGACCCGAGAACGAGTGCGCCAACTCAAGGAACGGGCTCTGAGCAAGCTGCGTCACCCAACCCGCTATCAAGCGCTGCTCGCCCTGGTCGACCAAACCGAAGTCTACTAACGAGAGCTGAGTTGCCCGGTCTGATCTTGCCGGATCCAACACCAGCCCAAACGACGGACAAAAGCCGCAGCAGGGACAATGCGCTGAGCCCATAGCGAACGAGCAGGATTCCACGACCGAATCCTGCTCGTTTTCATTTCATCTCTGCGCGGACCTCTCCGATCAGCAAAGATCGGTATTCACCCCTCCTAAGAGCAGCAATGCTCAGGAATTCGCCATTTATGCCGCAATCCTCCCCCACCAGAGTTTGCGTATACTGCGGATCCAGCAGCGGAATCGACTCCGCGTACGAGCACGCCGCTAAGGCCCTCGGCACTGGCCTCGCCCGGCGCGGTATCGGCCTGGTCTATGGGGGAGGCCGCAACGGCTTGATGGGTACATTGGCCGATGCCGCACTCTCGACTGGAGGCGAGGTCATAGGCGTGATCCCCCGCGCCCTGTGCGAACGCGAATTGGCCCACCCCGAGTTGAGCGAACTCATCGTGGTCGACGACATGCCGCAGCGCAAAGCTCAACTCGCTGCCCGGGCCGAGGCCTTCATCGCCCTACCGGGCGGTTTTGGCACCTTGGAAGAACTGAGCGAAGCCCTTTCCTGGGCCCAGCTGTCTCTCCACACCAAACCGATCTTCCTGCTCAATATAGACGGCTACTTCGATGCACTGATCGCTTTTTTCGATCAAATGTTCAATACGGGCTTTCTCGACCTGGAACACCGTTCTCTGGTGCGAATCGTCGAACGAGTCGATGATTTTTGGCAGCCCCTTAACCAGTGCAGTGAGAGTTGACAAACGATATCGCGATTGACAAACGATATCTCTCTAATTATTGTGGTCTAAGGGTTTATCGATCTCATTCCTCGGCGGTATTCGGATGTCTAGCGATCTCGCAGCTCAGTTGCAGGAAACCCGCTTCCAGCTCAGACAGAAAACCTTCCAACTCGAATCCCTGTACGAAAGCGGTTTAAACTTAGGGGCCTCGCTAGAAATTGAAGAGATCGTCGGCGAGTTCATGCTCCTCGCGCTGGCGATGGTCGACGCTCGCGCTGGCTTCCTGCTCTTGCGCGAAAAGGGGCAGCGGCAATTGAGCCTGGCCCAAAAAACCAATCTCGACGATGCGCAACTGGACTTGCTCCTCGAAGGGCCACTCGGAGAAAAATTCAAAAAGGCCATGCGCACCGGCGCCACGTTGCGCATGGATTCCACCGAACTCCCGGCTGCACTCAAAAGCGAGTACCTGGTGGTCATTCCGGTCGGTGATACCGGTCTGCTCGGCGTAATAGACAAAGAAACCCGCAGCGACTACCAGGCCTTCAGCGAAACCGACGTCCACCTCCTGGAACTGGCCAGCCACCAGGCCGGTACTGCTCTGGTTAATGCACGGCTGTACCGCAGCATCGCCGAAGAAAAAAACCTGGTCCAGAGCATCTTCAGCAGCATTGGCAACGGCGTCATATCCACCGATTTAAAAGGGACGATCGTTCGCATCAACCCGGCGATCGAGCGGATTTTCCCGGCTGAGGAGCGCCTCATCGGCCGATCTTGCGCTCACCTATTCCGGCGCTACGGCTGCACCCGGATCGCCACCTCAGTACGCAGGACCCTCGCCGACGGACAGGCACGCCAGGTCGATGACGAAGAGGTCAGTCAAGAGAATTTAACCCTCAATGCCCGCATCAATCCACTGCGCACCGATCAGGGTCAAGTCCAGGGCCTGGTCGTCGCGCTCGAGGATCTGACCGAACATCATCGCATGCGGACCATGTTCAAGAAATACGCCAGCGATCAGGTTGTCGACCAGCTCCTCAAAACCGAATCCCAACCGGTACTGGGCGGCGAAGAACGAGAAGTGACGATCCTCTTTATCGACCTGGTCGCCTTCACTGAAACGCTCGGCAAAATCGGCGCGGCAGAAATGGTCCTCCTGCTCAATCGCTGCTTTACGAAATTGGTCGACGTCGTCTTCGACCACCAGGGTACGGTCGATAAGTTCATCGGCGACTCGATCATGGCCGTCTTCGGCGCTCCGCTCTCCTACCCCGACGATAGCTACCGCGCAATAGAGAGCGCCCTGGCCCTGCGCGACGCGATGATTCAGTTCAACCGCGAGCACGGCCTGGAACTCGGGCTCAAGATCGGCATGAGCCAGGGACCGGTAATGGCCGGCAATATCGGCTCCCCCCGGCGCATGGAGTACTCGGTGATCGGCGCCAGCGTCAACCTGGCCTCACGCCTCTCCGACAAAGCCAGCGCCGGCGAGATATGGGTCGATCCAACGCTCTACGCCAAACTGAAGTACGACTTCGATTTCATCTCGGAAGGAGAGAACAAATTCAAGGGTATCCGCGAACCGATAGAAGTCTTCCAACTCCTCGGCCCGCACAACTCCAGTCCTTCGACCGAAGCCACGTCTCAGCACAGATCCGGGGTGCCAGAGGCCCATATAGGCCTGCAAGTGCCCATGTTGCCCTATATAGAATTGACCGCGATACAAACCGCCGAAGCGGTGGGCACTTTCATGGGATTGGAAGAAGAAAAGAGCGAAGAGCTCAAAATGGCTCTGCTCGAGGCCTGTATCAACTCCATCGAGCACAGCCAGAGCAAAGACCGTCGCCTGCACATCGATTTCTCGATCAACCCCCGGGAACTACAGGTTATCATTTCCGACCGCGGTCACGGATTCGACGCCGAGGCTGCAAAAGAAAAAGTAAGAGCGCGTCGGGCCAGCGGCCAGTTCAAGCGGGGCTGGGGTCTAAAATTGATGGAAGAGTTGGTGGACCGAGTGGAAATCCAATCCGACAGCAACGGCACGACGCTCACTCTGATCAAACGCCGTTGAGCACCAGCCGGCACTCACTTAGAGCCGGCCTGCTACACGTACCTGTCTTGCCCTCCACCGCGAGGAATGCGGATGGCCTGCTGCTCTTCCAATTGACGCACCACTTGTACAATCCTCATCTGAGCTTCCTCGACCGCGCTGATCCGCAACGGAGGCAGGGCGTCCATATCCTCAAAGAGCCGAGCCCGAGCGCGCTCGGAAAATGAACTGGCAAAACGATCCCTCACCGCCTTATTAGCCGTCTTTAGAGCAACCTGCACATCCTTGATCTCGACCTGACGCAGGACTAGCTGCATTTCCTCATCCTGCAAAAGAGCCAGGTCGTCGAAGCTGAAGATCTGATTGCGAATTTCCTCCGCGATTTCCGGATCGGCGTTGTCGATGCGCTCGAGCACGACTTTCTCCAGCCGGTTCCCGGCTGCATTGAGAATATCGGCCACGATCTGCGATCCACCCACTTTGCGCTTTCCTTGCAACACGTCCTTGAGGATAGTTTCGAGCGTCTGCTCCACCTCGTCGAGCACTTCGGGGGCGACGTGTTCCAGCGTAGCGATACGATGTGCGACCTCGGCCTGCATCGCCAAGGGCAATTGCTCGAGTATCGCAGCGGCCTGAGCTGGATCGGCCTGCGAGAGAATCAGGGCGATGGTCTGGGGGTGTTCCTGAGCAATGAACGGCGCCACCTGGGCGGGATCGGCACTGCGCAGCATCTCGAACCCGGAACCCGAACCGGCACCAACGCGTTCGAGAATCTCCGCCGCCTCTTCGGGGCCGAACGCCCGCACGAGCAAATCGCGGGCGAAGTCCCCCCCACCGAACCCTGGAATCCCCTCTTCCAGCACGCCTTCGAATTCGCGCAACACCGCATCCTGCAACTCCACAGGCACATTTTTGAGATCGGCAATGGCCTGGGCAACCTGCTCGACCTCGACCTCACCAAAGTGTCGCATCAACTCACTGGCGCCCTCTTCTCCCAACGAGACCATCAATACCGCAATCTTCTGCCAGGGCGTCAGCCCGTCCAACTCCGCATCTTTGCCGGCCATAATAGGTACCCTCAAAGCTCCTCTGCCAAGAGCTTTTTAAGCTCATCGCGTAAAACGGCTGCTTTTTCGAATTCCTCAGCCTCTATGGCCTCCTGCATAGAGCGCTCCAACTGCTCCTGCTGATTTAGCGGCCTCTTTTGCAAAAGCTCTTTTTCCAACTCGTCCAACGCAGCCTCCGAACGCTCGCGCTCAGCATAAAACTCCTCGGCCTCTACTTCGGGCCAAGTCTGGATCTGGTCGCGGGTCTTGTCCACGATATCCAGAGCTTGATCGTAGCCTTCTTCATCGACGGCAATCATCGCCTTGGCCATGCCGTTGATCCGCAATATATAGGGCCACCACTTCTCCAGATTATCGCGATCCTCTTGCTGCTCAGCATAGCGATTGACAAAGCGGAAAAGCACCATATTTCGCTCGGTATCCTGCACGACTCGCCGATAATCCTTCAACTGCAGCAGAAAGGCATAGCGCTCATAGACGCGGGCCCCTTCGTCAAAAAGCTCTTCACAGGCACTCCGATCGAGCGCAAAGTCGTCGTCATTAGTTCCATACTCGCGATGAGATTTTTCCAGCATACTTCGGTAGTGATCCAAAGCGAAATCCCGGCCATGGGGTTTGCGACCATCCGGACGACCATCCAAATTCAACTGCAGAATACCTTGAAAGGCACCCTGATCAACTCTGACTTGAATCTTCTCCACGCCATCGTCGCCAGCAATTCTGCGCACATTGGCCTGCGGATCAAAAGTCCACTCATCTAAAATACGGGTTAGATCCTGACTCATACTGACCTCATACGTATCCCATAGCTCACAGAAATACAGCACAAACGACCATCGAGAATGGTTATGATACTTGTACCATTCGGGTATGTCAATTCAATCACCCGTGGCAGGGTACGACCCCGTCAAAGATAGACCCTTATAATACCCCGTATCACCGACCTTCCAACGCCATTTTCATACCGATTCCGTCGGCACCAGCCAACAACTGTACTATTTCAAAAAAACAGCAATACTCCCGCCCTTCTTCAACAAACCATCTTTGCCATTAATATCGATTCCTCGAAAAGGATAAAATTGTTATATTAATCCTAATAAATAACAAAAATGTCAATATACAAGGGCCCCATTTTATGTCCCTATCACCAACTCCGACCAATGCCCAAGAACAAATCTCTGCCCTACACGATATCGGGCAAATTCTGGGTTCGACTACTCAGTTCGAAGATGCGCTTAATGAAATCCTTAAACTCATGTGTGACAAGCTAGATATGAGCCTGGGGACAGTCAGCCTCTTAAGCCATGAAAGAACCCAGATCTCTATCGATGTGGCCTATGGCCTCTCCCAATCGGAAATCGATCGGGGCCACTACAAAATCGGTGAAGGGATCACCGGCAAAGTAGTCGAAACGAGTAAACCCGTGATCGTGCCTCGAATAAGCAGCGAACCCCTCTTCCTCAACCGCACTGGAGCGCGAGAAGCCACGGAGAAAGGACAAACCTCGTTTATTTGCGTGCCGGTCCTTCTACAGCAAAAAGTAGTGGGTACGATCAGCGTCGATACCCCCTATGAAAACGATCTGCGCTTGCAGGAGACGGTGCGCCTGCTCTCGATCGTAGCCGCGATGATCGGGCAGTCTGTCGCCGCCCGCCAGCGCGCTCGCGACGAGCAAATTAAACTACTAGACGAAAATCAGCGCCTGCAAAAACAACTCCGCGAACGCTTCCACCCTACCAATCTCATCGGCAACTCCCGTCCGATGCAGGAAATCGGGGAATTGATCGGCCAAGTGTCCACCAGCGATGCTACAGTCCTGATCCGCGGCGAGAGCGGCACGGGCAAGGAACTTGCCGCAGATGCGATCCATTACAATAGCCTGCGCGCGAATAAACCCTTTGTAAAAGTCCACGTTGCAGCCCTGCCAGACACCCTGATTGAATCCGAACTTTTTGGCCATGAGCGCGGAGCGTATACCGGAGCTTCAGCTCGCAAAATCGGTCGTTTTGAACGAGCGCATGGCGGGACGATCTTCCTCGACGAAATCGGCGAACTCAACCCCTCGGTACAGATCAAATTGCTTCGCGTACTTCAGACCCACGAAATCGAGCGCCTGGGAGGACGCGGCCCCATCGAGATCGACGTCCGGGTCGTTGCAGCAACCCATGTCAACCTAGAAAAAGCGGTGGCCACAGGCGAATTTCGCGCCGATCTCTTCTATCGCCTCAACGTCTTTCCAATTTTCGTCCCCCCCCTGCGCGATCGCAAATCCGATATCCTGCAACTCGCCGATCACTTCCTAGAAAAATACGACCGGCAGCACACTAAGGAAATGCGGCGAATTTCGACACCTGCCATCGATATGATGATGAGCTACCACTGGCCGGGCAATGTACGCGAATTGGAAAACTGCATCGAAAGAGGGGTCATCCTCAGCACCGACGGCGTAATCCATGGCCACCATCTGCCCCCCTCCCTGCAAACAGCCGATGCCACCGGCACACCCGTTGCGGGCTCATTTGAGACCTTGATGCAAGCCTACGAACGGGAGATTCTCATTGAAGCCTTGAAAAATGCGCGCGGCAATATGGCCAAAGCCGCCCGAATACTGGGCACTACGACCCGAATCCTTTCTTATCGGATTCAAAAATTGCATATCAACCCGAAACAATACAAAAAATAATATAAATAAATACAATATTGTTGTAAGTAATCCATTTAGTGCCAAATTTGTGATTCTCACCTTCGGCTCTTCTTTTAGCTTAATAAAACGTAAGATTCTAAAATACAGGTAGATATAAACTCCATTCACCATCGCTGTTCCTCTGGCATACCCGTTGCTTGATCGGTACTAACCATCTCAAAACATTAAAGATTTTTCCATCTGCGTCCAACGCAGATTCGGATCGTACATCAACAACCAGAGAGGGATCGCCCATGCCTATCTTACACAAACTCCCCGCACTGCCATGGCTTACCGTGGCAGTGCTTGGATTGGCCACACCACTCCTGGCCGGGGACTTTAAGTCGGTCGAGGAATTCCAACAGATGCCTTTGGCTTATCCCAAGTTCATGATCGACAATCTGTGGATTCTCATCTGCGCAGTCCTCGTCTTTATCATGCACTTGGGCTTTGCCACCCTCGAAGCCGGACTCACGCGGCAAAAAAACACCGTCAATATACTCTTCAAGAATCTCTTTATCATTTCTGCCGGGATCCTGACCTATGCACTCTGCGGATTCAATATCATGTACCCCGGCGACGAGTGGATCATCGACGATATACTAGCTCTCAAAGGCTGGATCGGCTTTGACGACGATGTGGCCAACCTGACCAATCAATACGCCGATTATACCTACTGGTCGGATTTTATCTTCCAGGCGATGTTCGCCGCCACCGCGGCCACCATCGTCTCCGGCGCTGTGGCCGAGAGAGTCAAGCTCTCTGGCTTCATGTTCTACGCGGCCATCCTCGTCGCTCTGGGCTACACCATCGCCGGTTCCTGGAAGTGGGGCGGTGGATGGCTCCATGATATGGGCTTTTACGATTTTGCCGGCTCTTCGGTAGTCCATGCCTTCGGCGGCTTTTCGGCCCTTGCCGCCGTTTTGGTCCTCGGCCCTCGCAAAAGCAAATACATCAATGGCGAGGTCCGGCCGATTCTCGGACACAGTATGCCGCTGGCGACCATCGGCGTCTTCCTGCTCTGGCTCGGCTGGTTCGGCTTCAACGGCGGTTCAGTACTCAGCGCCGACCCGAAATCGATTTCGCTGGTCTTCGTCACCACCACTCTGGCGGCTACGGCCGGGTGTATGGCTTCAATCGTAACCTCCTACGCCTATCTGAAAAAACCCGATATCACGATGGCCCTCAACGGCATCCTCGCCGGCCTGGTCGGCATCACCGCCGGGGCCGACGTCGTCACCTGGTCGGGCGCCATCTGCATCGGTTTGATCGCGGGAATCATCGTCGTTTTCTCGATCGTCATTATCGACCGCGTCAAAATCGATGATCCGGTCGGCGCCATCTCGGTACATGGCATTTGCGGAATCTGGGGCACCGTCGCCGTAGGTATCTTTAGCACCAATCCCGACCACAGCATCGGCATACAAATCCTGGGCACGCTCTCATTCGCCGCCTTTGCCTTCCTCTTCTCCGGCCTACTGGCCATCATCGCCAAAGCCATTCTCGGTTTCCGCGTCGACGAAGCCGACGAGGACGAGGGACTGGACATCAGCGAGCACGGCCAGCCCGCCTATGCCGACTTCCAGCACATCAACAACTAAAACGGGGAGCATGGACCATGTATAAAATCGAAGCTTTTCTGCGGCCGTCATCGCTCGAAGAGGTACAGAAATCCCTGGGCGAATTGGGCATCGCCGGCATGTCCGTAACCGAAGTCCGGGGGTTCGGTCGTCAGCGCGGCCACCGCGAGGTCTATCGCGGGGCCGAATACCGCATCGACTTCGTCCCCAAGATCAAGATCGAGGTCGTGGTCAAGGACTCGGATCACGAGTCGGTGATCAATGCGATCGTCGAAGCAGCCAAATCGGGCAAGGTCGGCGACGGTAAGGTCTTTGCCACTCCTATCGACGAAGCAGTGCGGATCCGCACCGGCGAGACCGGCGAAAGTGCCCTTTAAATCGCTGGTCCTATCGGCGGTCTGTGCAGCCCGCACAGACCGCCGGATTGACCATCGAAGGTCGCAGTCTGAATCGGCTGGCCACCGAGCACTTCAAAATGAATACAGGATCGCCCCTGGGTACGACCATTTGCAAATATTAACTTAAGGCTGCACTAACCAGGCTGGAATATTGGTGGCGCTACACACCCAGTTGCTCCTCCCCCTGCTTTAGCTATATTTCATGCGTCTTCGCAAAATTTCGCAACGGAAATGCGCTTTTTGAAATTCGTAATCGGCAGCCGCGGCAGTACGCTCGCCCTCACCCAGACCCACCTGGTCCGCAATCTCCTGCTAGCACGCACGGATGGCTGGGAGATCGAAATCCGAGAAATCCGCACCACGGGCGACTCTACACCGGGCTCATTACGCAGTTTCGGGGGAGCGGGCGTCTTTACCAAGGAGCTCGAACGCGCCCTGCTCGAGCAAGAAATCGATCTCGCGGTGCACAGCCTCAAAGACCTGCCGACTCAGATGCACCCCGAACTCGAAGTGGTCGCGACTCCCGAGCGCGAAGATGTCCGCGACGCACTCATCGGCCCCGGTCTGTCCTCACTCGAAGACCTGCCCACCGGCGCGCGGGTGGGCACGGGCAGCCTGCGCCGCCGCGCCCAGCTCAAAGCCCTGCGCCCCGATCTGAACTTTATCGAGATCCGCGGCAACCTCGATACCCGGATCGATAAGGCCATGCGCGGCGAGTGCGAAGCGGTAGTCCTGGCTGTCGCGGGCCTCAATCGCCTCGGCTGGGAGGAACGCATCGGCATCCATCTGAGCACCGAGCAGGTCCTACCCGCACCCGGCCAGGGGGCTCTAGGTCTGCAGATGCGAACAAACCACCCCCTGCGTGAAAGCGTCGCCCTGCTGGACCACGCGCCTACCCGCACCGCAGTGCAGGCCGAGCGACAACTCCTGCAAACGCTGCGCGCCGGTTGCCATGCACCGGTCGGTGCCTGGGGCCGCTGCGAGGACGACGAATTGGTGCTCGATGGCCTGGTCGGCCACCCCGAAGGCACCCCGCTGTTGCACCAATGCCAACGCACCCCCCTCGCAGAAGCCGGATCCCTCGGTGAATCGCTGGCCACTGCACTGCGCGCAGAGGGCGCCGACACCCTTCTGCAGGCCGAGTGATGGCCGCCGAACACGCCACCCCCGGCACAGTCTACATCGTCGGCGCTGGCCCTGGAGATCCGGGCCTGCTGACCCTCAAGGGACTGCGTTATCTGCAGGAAGCCGACGCGGTACTATACGACGATCTCCTCGACCGCCGCTTGCTCGATCTGGTTCCCGAAGGATGCGAACGAATCGATGTAGGAAAGCGCGGCGGCCGCAAAAGCGCGACCCAGAACGAGATCCACGCGATGCTCATCGAGCGCGCCCAACAAGACCAGATCGTGGTCCGCCTCAAAGGCGGCGATCCCTTCGTCTTTGGCCGCGGCGGTGAAGAAGCCCTGCACCTGCACCAGGCCGGCATCCCCTTCGAAATCGTTTCCGGGGTCTCTGCCGCCTCTGGTGTGCCCGCCTACGCCGGCATCCCCCTCACCCACCGCGGTACAGCTTCTGCCGCACTCTTGATCACCGGCAATGAGGACCCCGAAAAAGCCGATATCGCAATCGACTGGCGCCAGCTCGCCGCTTTTGACGGCACCCTGGTCATCTTCATGGCCGCCCGCCGGGTCGCAGAGATCTGCCGCACGCTCATCGCCGAAGGTCGACCTGCCTCGACGCCGGCGGCCATTATAGAGTGGGGCACCTGGCCCGACCAGCGCACGATCAGCGCCGACCTCCACCACTTGCCCGACCAGGCCGCCGAATCCCAGATCCGTTCGCCAGCCCTGATCGTCGTAGGCGAAGTCGTCGCACTGCGCCGGGAATTAAACTGGTTCGAAAAACGACCGCTCTTCGGCCGCCGCCTGCTCATTACCCGCAGCAGAGAGCAAGCCGGTCCACTCCAGCACCGCCTCGAAGCCGAAGGAGCCGATGTCTCGACTCTGCCCCTCATCGAAATCGGCCCGCCCGACGAGTGGAGCGAGATCGACCGGGCTCAGGACGAAATCCAGCGCTTCGCCTGGACCATCTTCACCAGTGCCAACAGCGTCCGCTTCTTTTGCGATCGGCTCTTTCAGCGCGGTCTCGACGCCCGCGCCCTAGCTCCGACCCGCATCGCCGCCGTCGGCCTGGCCACCGCCACAACCCTGCGCGAACGGGGTCTGGTACCCGAGTTGGTACCCGAACTCCAATCTCAGGAAGGGCTGGAGCAAGCCCTTGCCGCTATAGATCTCGCCGATCAGGAGATCCTCTTCCCCGCCTCTTCGATAGGCCGGACCCATCTGGTAGAAGCACTGGCAGCGCGCGGCGCAAAAGTCCACCACCTGACCTGCTACGCCAACCGCCCTCCTCATAAGGTTGAAATCCCCGCGGCCTTAGCGGAAAACCAACTCGATCTCGCCGTCTTCGCCAGCCCATCGAGCATCCACAACTTCTACCAGATCCTGGGCCCGGACCGCAGCGCGGCGATCTTCGCCCGCACTCAGATCGCCGCTATAGGCCCCACCACCGCTGCCGCTGCCCGCGAGCTTGGCTTCGAGGTTCATATCGAACCTGCAGAAAGCAGCATCCCCGCACTGGTCCAGGCTATCTGCGCCTACTACACCGACGTATGAGCACCTACCCCGCTGGTAAGCTGCCCCACGCGGACTTGAGTCGCCTGCTCGCCACCTACACCCATACTCACGAGCGCCTGCTGGTCCCTCCTGCACTTGGTGAGGACGCCGCGGTCATCGAGTTCGGCGACCGGCTGCTGGTGGCCAAAACCGACCCCATAACTTTCGCCAGCGACCAGATTGGCTGGTATGCAGTCCACGTCAATGCCAACGATATCGCCGCGATGGGTGCCACTCCGTTGTTCTTCCTCAGTACCGTCCTGCTCCCCGCTGGTCAGGCGACACCCGAACTCACCGAAGAGATTCTCCGCTCGATCCACGAGGCTGCCGCCAGCCTCGGTATTGCAGTCTGCGGCGGCCACACCGAAATCACCCATGGCATCGACCGCCCGATCGTCGTCGGCCAGATGCTCGGCGAAACGACCCGCGATGAGCTGGTGCGCTCTTCCGGGCTAAGACCCGGTCATCACCTCTTGCTGACCAAGGGCCTCGGAATCGAAGCGACCGCCATCATCGCCCGGGAAAAACGCGCCGAACTCCTCGAGCGCGGCTACGCAGCCGCCTTCCTCGACAGCTGCGCCCACTTCCTCCACAACCCCGGCATCAGTGTAGTCCAGGACGCCCAACTCGCTACCCAGACCGGTGGGGTCACCGCCATGCACGATCCCACCGAAGGCGGCATCGCCACCGGTCTCTACGAATTGGCGGCAGCCTCGGATGTGGGCTTGGAAATCGAATCCGCCGCCTTGCCCATAGCCGATCCGACACAACGCCTCTGCGCCGAATTCGATCTCGACCCCCTCGGCATTATCTCTTCGGGAGCCCTGCTCATCGGATGCGAAGCCGATGCGGCCGATCCCATTCTCTCTGCACTTAAAGCAGCGGGCCTGGAAGCAACCTGCATCGCCAGGGTCCGCGAGCCTTCTTTCGGTCTCCAACTCGGTCGCAACGGCCGACTGAGCCCCCTGCCCTCTTTCGAGAGCGACGAAATGACCCGCCTGTTTTCCTAACGCACGAACCTTATCCCCACCAATGGGTTTAAGACCATCGGGACAACGACACTGGCCTGCGATCAACTCCGACTGTGGAATCCCAAAAAATAGAGCCGGAGATTGGAAAAACCTGCAGCACTAGACGCGTTCGAACCAAGTTTTAATCAAACCTGTACGCTTGCTCCTCTTTCCATCAATCGCTACTTTCTGTTTTTCACGGACTCAAGGACAACGCCGATGCCATTTCAGACCCATTTCGATTTTCGCCACACCACCCATCTGGTCCACGGCGCCGGATCGATTGGTCACCTCCCTGAGTATTTTCCCAACGCAGCCAGAATCCTCATCGTCACCGACAAGGGCTTAGTCCAGGCCGGAGTAGCAGAAAAGGTCAGTGCGATCCTCGACGATGCCCGGATTCCCTATGCTCTCTATGATGGCGCCCTCGCCAATCCTACAGCCCCCTGTGTACACGCCGGACTACGCCGTTTCACCAAGGAAAAATGCAACGCCCTTCTCGGTCTGGGTGGGGGCTCGCCGATGGATGTGGCCAAAATGATCGGGGTACTCGCAACCAACGGCGGACGCATCAACCAATACCTGGGTAGCGACAAAGTAAAAAAAACGTTGCCCCCCCTGGTCTGCGTTCCCACCACCTACGGCACCGCCAGCGAGGTCACCCCCTTCGCCGTGCTCACCAACCCCAAGACCCAGAACAAAGATCCAGTCATCAGTGCCGAAATCGTCCCCCAGGTCGGCATTCTCGATCCCGAACTATCCGTTAGTCTGCCCGCCGCAATAGGCGGCCCAACCGGCATGGATGCCTTGACTCACGCGGTCGAGTCCTATACCAACTTGATGGCCACGCCGATCACCGACGGACTCGCCCTGCAAGCCATCCGGCTCATAGGCTCGAACCTGCGCCTGGCCTGTGCCAACGATCACGAGCTTGCTGCAACCGAAAGCATGCTCATCGCCAGCACCCTGGCCGGCATCGCCTTCGCCCAAACCCGCCTGGGCAATGTCCACGCCATGTCGCACCCAGTCGGTGCTCAGTTCGGCATCCACCACGGGCTGGCCAACGCTATCCTCTTGCCCTATGTGATGGAGTTCAACCTTCCCGCTAGACTCGAAAAATTCGCGATCATCGCCGCATCGCTGGGTGCCGATACCGGCGGCCTCGACGATCGCGAAGCTGCGCAACTCGCAATCGATACGGTCTGGACACTCAACCAGGATCTCGAGATTCCGGCCAAACTCGGTACCGTCGGCGTCAGGAAAAGCGGCATCCGTCCGATGGCCAAAGCGGCCATGCTCAGTGGCAATATTGCCGTCAACCCGCGCAAAACTACCCAGCGCGATCTCGAAGCCATATTCCAGCAAGCGATTTAGGAGGTAACTCATGGCTCTACCCCGCATGCTGCGCGTCCGCCAGCTCTTCACTGCCCCAACCGTCGAAGATATTCCCGCCGCCGTCCGCAGCGAAGTCCAGCGTCTCGATCTAAGTGGCAAAATCAATCCCGGCGAGTCCGTCGCTATTTCCGTCGGCAGTCGAGGCATCGCCAATATCGCCCTTATCATCAAGAGCCTGGTCGAAGAGTTCAAGTCACTCGGTCTAGAGCCCTTTCTGGTTCCGGCGATGGGCAGCCACGGCGGTGGAGTGGCCGAGGCACAGCAGGCTATCATCGAAGGCTACGGAGTGACTGAAGAGTACACCGGCGCGCCGATCAAAGCTTCTATGGAAACCGTCCAGATCGGCGAGACCGAAGACGGCGTCCCCGTATTTTTCGACCAATACGCTTTCGAAGCCGATCACGTAGCCGTCGTTGGACGCATCAAGCCGCACACCGACTTCGTCGGCGAAATCGAGAGCGGGCTGCACAAGATGATGCTGATCGGTCTCGGCAAGCACAAAGGCGCGGCGCTCTATCACCAGGCCATCGTCCACTACAGTTTCGACCGGATCATCCGTTCGGTCGGCCAGACCGTCATCGACCAATGCGGGGTACTCATGGGGTTGGGCCTGGTCGAGAATCAGTACGACCGGACTGCGATGATCAAGGGAGTCGGGGCCGACGAATTCGTCGAGCGCGAGAAGGAGTTGCTGATCCTGGCCAAGAAATGGATGCCGCGCCTGCCCTTCGACCAGGTCGATCTGCTGATCGTCGATGAAATCGGCAAGAATATCTCCGGTGCCGGCATGGACACCAATGTCGTCGGCCGCAAATTCCACGATAACCACGCCGCCGAAAAAGAACTGCCCAAAGTCACCCGGATCCTGGTCCGCGGCCTGACCGAGGAGACCCACGGCAACGCTTCGGGTATCGGCACCGCCGAGTACGCCCACAAGCGCGCTATCGAGGAGATGGATCGCGAAATCACCTATATCAACTGCATGACCGGCAACCACCCTTCGGGCGCGCATATTCCGCTCTACTTCGACTCCGACCGGATCTGTATTGATCGAGCACTCGAGACCGTCGGGCTGGTCGAACCCGAAAACGCCAAAGTCCTGCGCATCCACAACACGCTTGAACTAGGCGAGCTATTGGTCTCGGAGGCCTATATGCCCGAGATCGAAAAGCGCGAGGATCTGGAGATTGTCACCAGTGCCGAAGAAATGGCCTTCGACGCCAACGACGATTTGCCGCTCACCTTTTAAATCCCGCACATTTAAGCGCCGGCTCCGCTCGGGGCCGGCGCCTGTACTGCGCACCCTTTATTCAGGGTGTCATTGCTCTTTGTTCACCAATCGTCATCAGCGATGGCATCGGCGCCACGGCAATCGAAAAAAGAATTCAAGGCCTTTTTTGCCCAGACCTGCCTACCAATTTTTCGGCCAGGCGAAGTGCTCGTTGATAGGCTTCACATGCGCCATCGGCTCGTTGGGCTCGATATCGAATAGCGCATCCAGCACTTCCAACCCGTGCTCGTACGACTTCGTCTCTTTGGCCTCCAGCACGCCGTAGAGCATCATCGACTTATCCCCCGTCAACACCGCTTCTAACGTGCGCTCCATATCGAGCCAGTCTGGATAGATGCACTCGAGCATGATCTTTCGCGGCAACGGCGGCACCCGCAAGGGCTGGATCCCTTTCTTATTGACGATCGCCGGCACTTCCACCGCCACATCATCGGGAATCCCCGGCAGCGCGCCGTTGTTGGGGACGTTGACCTGGAACTGCCCTTCCACATTATTGACCAGGCCGTTCATGATCGGAATATGCTGCTCGGGGGTCATCTCGTCCCCGAACAACTCGACGGGACGTACCTTCTCGTCGTAGGCCGCCGCCTTCATCTGCTCGTATTTCTCAGCCTTCCTCTCCAGCACCTTATCGCGACCAGCCGGGGTGTCCTTGCCGCCGTTGGGATCGTACCAGTGCGCCCGCGCCTCCAAACCCGTGTGATACCACCAGCCGCCCCTGCGCGGCGTATCGCCGATAGGCATCAGACCGTACATCTTGTACTGGTGCACGGCAGCGCGCGACATCTGTGCAGGAATCTCCATGCCTTTCGCCACCAGCTTCTCCCAATACGCCTCGCTCTCCTCGGCGATCCACCGATCCAGCTTCGGGTACATGTCTTCGTTGCCATAGATAAAATCCGTCAGCCAGATATTGTGGTTCAACCCGGGAGCCTGCCAGGTCACCGACTCGGGATCCAGACCTAACACCCGTGCCACCCCCGCATAGCCGTAGTGGCCATGGCACAGCCCGCAGACCTGGATATTGGTCTCGCGTGTCATCAGCGTGGTGCCGTCGAAAACCGGATTGCCCGCCAGCAACACCCAGGCCTGCGGGCAAAACCGCTCCATATCCCGGGCCACATCGAGCATCAACTGCAGGTTGTAGTATTCGGGCATGCCCGTCTGGTCGTAGAAATAGCCGAGGTCGGCCGTCATATGGCGGCGGCGTTGCATGAAGTACTCGTTGTGAGTCACCGTCGCCGTGTTGATCACAAAATCGGCGCCCCGCAGCGCGACTTCCCGCTCGGTCGTCTTCTCGAAGGTCAAATCAGCGCCCAAATCCTCGGCATAGCGCCGCCCGAGCGCATAAATCACATCGAGGACTTCGCCGTTGATATCCATAAAACAGACGTGGCTGCCGTTTAATTCCTTCGTCAGGCACAGGTCCTTGACCAGCCCGAGCGAAAAAACCACGCTGCCGGCACCGAATATTGTCACCTTATTGTCCATCGCGCGTTCCCCTCTATGCTATTTCAAGTCCATCTCGATCCACCGAGCGACGAGTCGGCGGATACGCGGATCGTCGCTTTGCAGAAACTCGTCGCTAAACACCCGTTCCAGCGGACTGTACTGCAACTCCCCGCCATGCCGCAATACGCCTTCGTAATTCTGCACCATCATTTCGACATCGTCGTCTGTCTTCGGCTCCTGGGCGAAATTCACCGCGATATGGCGGCGCCCGACCGCGCCGCCGACCGACGCGTGCCAGGTGTTCATATCGGCGAAGATCACGTCGCCGGGCTGCGTTTCGACCGGAAGACAGGGAATCTCCGCATCGGCCAAGCCGAACTTGGCGCAGGGCTTGAGCTCTTCGTGGAAGGGCAAGCGGTGCGATCCGGGAATGACCCGCAGACAACCCGTTGCCGCCGTCAACGGGTCGAGGTAGAGCGAGACCTTCATCGGCTTACAGGCGAGTCTGGTACCGTCCGGGTGCCAATCGGTATCACCGACATATTTATTGCCCTCCGAGCACAGCCATATAAAACCCTCCCCCAAGAGCGCCTCGACCGTGTTGTAAATCCGGTCGTCCGCCACCATATCCGTGAACATAGGATCCAACTCGGCGAACCGGTACAGCGATTGGCGACTCTCGCCTGGAAAGGGAATACCGCCCCGGTCCTCAGCCAGCATCTCGTCGAACCGAGTGCTGAACGCCGCCATCTCCTCCTGGTCGAACGCCTGCCGCAAAACCAAAAAGCCGAAGGTCTGGAAATAGGCGATTTGCCCGTCCGTTATCTCGTGCATCACGTGTAGTCCTCCCCCTAGCGCATCATAGAAGTGCCCGGGTATACAATGAGACAAATACCGTTGAATGACCTCTTCGCTATATTCAGGTTGCTATTGCTCGTTATTCAGAGAACCCGCATTTCGGCGTCCGGGTCCGCCTCGGGAGCGATATCTGTAAAAGCGATCGATAAGGTAAACGTTGTCTCGTCGTAGGCATCGACCCAGTGCGGTGCCCGACACGGACTCCAGATCGCATCTCCCGGACCAAGTTCATAGCTCCGAATATCCTCCGCAGTCAATTCCGCCGGACGAACCATCGCCTCGCGCCCCAGATCCGCAACTTCCTCAGGACACCAGCGCTGCGGATCATGCAGACTTTGAAAGCGCTTGCGACCATAGAGCTGTACGATCAGTACGCTCGACGGATCCCAATGGTAGTTGGTCGAAGAACCGGGGCCGCTCAGGAAGAGGATCGGATAGACCTGCTGCCAACTCAAACCCTGTCCTTTCCACAACTCGACCAACGGCAGATAAACCTCTTGAATCACCTCCGCAAGTGCACCGCCCTCGCCGCGTAAAGGGCCCAGTTCAAAGAGCGAGAGATGGACCGGAGTGCGTATGGCTTCGGCCAGCGGCAGAGCCTTGAAGTCTCCTGCAAATTGCTCCAGCGTCTGATCCAGCCGATCGCCGCGAGTCCCCCGGGCGATCCGGGTCTCGGGGTTATTGCGCACCTCTTCGACAACCGCTGCCAGATCGGGGGGCGTCCATTGCAGGGGAAATACTTCACCCCTGGTACAATACGTAACTTTTCCCTTGAGGATCTGCTTGAAAAGCTCGAAAGATTCTACCGATTCCACACTTATTCGCCTTAGGAAAAACATCAGCTATATCTGGTTGGCCGAGCGAGGATCTCCGAACCCATCCAAACCGGCAGCGCCTACCTCTACCACCTGTAGAGCCATCGATTCGCTACTGCTGATAGATCCTGTCTCTTGACTCTATGGTCGAGTCATAGTGTAGCTATTTTATCCCTATGACGCATCTCTTTCCCAACCTCGCCGTATTGCCCTATTGCCATCTAATCCCAATCACCCTACTTTCAAAACCTATCACCCAAACCCGATACAGCTATGAATGACCCAACCGAATATATTGGCATGCCGCGCGACGAGATCGATACACCGATCCTCGTCGTCGATCTCGATGCGTTAGAATTCAATATCGCCAAGTTGGCGAACCATTTCCGCCAGGTAGGCAAAAGTCTTCGCCCCCATACCAAGTCGCATAAAACGCCGGCCATCGCCCAGCTCCAACTCGATGCTGGCGCTCAAGGCATCACCTGTGCCAAAGTCGGTGAGGCCGAAGCAATGGCCGCGGCCGGAATCCAGGATATTCTGATCGCCAACGAAGTCATCGGTCGGCGCAAAATCGAGCGACTGATGGAGCTCGCCGCCCGCTGCGATATCATGGTCGCGGTCGACGACCCGCGCAACCTCGCCGACCTAGATGCCGCAGCCGCCATGCACAAGGTCCGTCCCCGCGTTCTCGTCGAGGTCAATATCGGCCATAACCGCTGCGGCGTATCGCCTGCCGCCGCCGTCGACCTGGCCCGAGCCGCCACCGAAGCCGAGCACCTGCGGTTCCGCGGTTTGATGGGCTACGAAGGCCACGTCATCGATCTCGAAGACCGGGAAGAACGCGAAAACGGAGCACACGAGTGCATCCAACGACTGGTCGACGCCCGCACCGATCTCGAAAGCGCCGGGCTCGATTGCGAGATCTGCAGCGCCTCAGGGACTGGCGATTATTATATCAGTACCCGCTTCGACGGCATCACCGAAGTCCAGGCCGGCTCGTACGCGCTGATGGATAGCGCCTATGGAAAATTAGGCCTCGGCTTTAAAAATGCCCTTCGCGTCCTGACCACGGTCACCAGCCGTCCCTCACCCGAACAGGTCATCACTGACGCCGGACTCAAAAGCCTGACGCCCGAACATGGTTTTCCCTCCGTCGTGGACCGACCCGATCTCGAGTGCCACGCTCTTTCCGAAGAACATGGACGCCTCAAAACCGTCGCCGGAGCCTGCACCGATCTCGAACCCGGCGACCTGCTCGAATTCATCCCCGGGCACGGCTGCACCACGGTTAACCTCCACGATCATCTCTACGCGCTACGCGATGGTCAACTGGAGGCTATCTGGGAAATCGCCGGCCGGGGTAAAGTCCGCTAATTCGCTATACCAAGTCTATAAAAATCAACTCGTGTAAAGGAGTCGCTAAAATGGCAAGCGTACAGGCCGCGGTGATGACAGAGCCAGGTCATATAGAAGTACGAGAATTCGACCGCCCTTCGATTGGCGCCGACGAGCTGCTGCTCAAAATCGAGAGCACCGGTATATGCGGCAGCGACAAGCATATCTTCGCCGGACATATGGGCCTGCAGTTTCCACTCATACCCGGACACGAGCTGGTCGGTACCATTGAGGAATTGGGTCCGCAAGCGCTGGATCACATGGCAGTGGTCGGCGGGCCAGTGAAGGAAGGCGACCGCATCACCACAACCCCTAGTTCCACCAATTGTGGCCGCTGCTACTACTGTCTGCACATGCCACAGCGCCCCGCTCTCTGCGCCAACCGCTTTGTCTACGGATTTGTCTCCTCCGATATTTCCCCGGCACCACGCGGCGGCTTTTCCGAGTACATGCATATGACCAACCGCTCCTGGGTCTTCAAAATTCCCGACGAGCTATCCTCGGCCTATGCGGTACTCACCGAACCAGCTGCGGTCGCCACCCGTGCCGTCGAGCGCGCCCTGGGGCCTGGTATCCCCCATATAGGAGAGGGCCTGGGACTCGATAAGAAAGTATTGGTGATGGGGGCCGGCCCGATCGGCCAGTTGGTCATCGCCGCACTCTCTCATATCGGCACCGACGAGATCATCGCCGCCGACCTGAGTACTTCGCGACTTGAATTGGCGCGGGAGATGGGCGCCGACCACGTGCTCAATGTCGGCGATACTGCGCTCGAAGAACGCCAGGTAATCCTCGGCGATCTCTGCGACGGCGTCGGTCCCGACATCGTCATCGAGACCGCCGGCGTACCCGTGGCCTTCCAGGAATCTCTGGAGTTGGTCCGCCGCGGCGGCATCGTCGTCGAAGTCGGCCACTTCACCGATCCAGGCAGTGTCGAGATCCACCCGCATATCATCTGTTTCAAGGACCTCGATATCCGCGGGATGTGGGCCTACCCTGCGATGCAGTTCAAGACCGCGCTCTCGTTTTTGAAAAACACGCGCGCGCCACTCGACAAGTTCATCACCCATCGCCTGCCGCTCTCCTCACTCGCCGAAGGCATCGATATCACGGGAACTGAGGGATCAATGAAGGTCGTGATCGAACCAGAGAGCTGATCTTTTCGGTCTGCTGACTGCCGGGTTTCGCCTCTCTCCATTGAGCAGCGTGAAACCCGGCAGGACAGCGAGCAGGCCCTCGCCTGGTCGCTGGAACCCATACCGACCGCACCTGATTCATCACTGATCCCACAATACTCTACCGCTCTCGACTTTCTCCTCCACATACTCGGACAGGGTTTGCAGCGACTCGAAGAGCTCCACGCGCAATTCCTCGTCCGTCACCTCGATCCCGAAAACCTCCTCGATCGCCGCCACCAATTCCAGTGCCACCATCGAGTCGGCGACGAGCCCGTCACCAAAGAGCGGCTCGTCATCGGCAAGCTCGGTGGGCTCAACATCGACTCCCAGAACTTCGACTACCAGCTCCTTGACCTTTATGCGCTCTGCTTGCCCCATCTCGGCTCCTCTTTGCGATCCCCGAAATAGTCGAGGATTAATTCCACCAGCCGCTCCTGCCCATACTCGGATAGAATCGAAATCGCAGGCAAGCCGAAGCGCCGCTCGAGATAGGTCAACTTCGCGTCGATTTCCTCCGTATTCAATTGTCGGGGCAGATGCAGGACTCGCCCCATGACCTGACGCGGGTGCTTCTCCTTATCACTCATCGCCAGCGCCAGAACCCGTGTCTTGCCTATACAACGCAAAGCATCGATCGTGTCCTGGATATAATCGTCCGCATCGACACTATTGACCACCAGTACGCAGGCATCTGGTCGGGTCCCCAACAAAAAAGCCAGCGAACTCATCACATAGGTCCGGGGATTATACATATCGTAGGGAATGGTCCCCGACTGACTGCCGGTCAGGATGATATCGCGCGGCTCTTTGTCGATCGCCCGCAACTTCGCATCGAGGTATGCGGGATAGTGCTGCAGGGGAATCCGCAGCGGCGAAGCATAGCCCATCGGAAAGGATCCATCCATACCGAAGAGTTCGGCATGGGGCTCGGTGCCCAACTGGCCGATCTTGAGACCCAACGCCGCCAGCTTGCGCCGCAGAATCAACTGCACTGTGAATTTACCCTGAGACGAACTGGTGCCAAAAATACCCAAGACCGGTGCACTTACCGGATTGCCCTCCGGCCCCTTCTTCAAGATCGCCAGTACTTCGCGGTTTTCTATATGCGGATAGGCCAGGTGCAACCCCAGTTCTTTTGCCCGCTGGTGCAAATCGCCATAGTGCTCGGGCCACACTGGGGCAAAACTGAAAACGTGTAATTTGCGATCCAAGGCCTTTTCAATACACGCTCGCAAGAGATCCTTTTTCGCGACCCGCCCCAACTGATCGACATACCCGAGAATCAGTGTATCGGCATCCCTGGCTGCCACTTCGACCCTGGCACTAATGACCATCCCCATCGGTTCCTCGCCAATGGCCTGGGCCGCGTCTTTGCCAACCAGCCCTTTACCGATAGGATCGGCAATCCCAACCAGTTCAAAGGGCAAGAGATCGCGGAATCGCACCAGAGCGTGCATTTCTTTGTTGAACGGATAGAGTGCGATCCGTCGCATCCATCCCGGCGCGCTGGCCACCACCACCTTTCCAGAACGCCGAACCGGCCCGCCGGGTAGTGCATTGGCCGCCAGAACCGCCCGCACCATCTTTGTCGGCGCATCCGGCAATGCTTCGCGCATCAACGCTACCAGGCCGGCGATATGCGGTGCGGCAAAGCTGCTGCCCTCGCGCATGATTTCTCTGCGACCCGCCCAGCAGACCCGTTGCAGACCCCCGCGGCCGATGCATTCGATGGGCTCCTGGCGCTGATAGTAATAGCCGTGCAGCCCCTGCACTTCGCCTCCACGCACCCCGATCACCTCGGGCAAGACCGCGGGAAAACTCTCTAACCCATCGTTGTGGGCAGCGGCAATCAGGACAATCTGCGCTTCCAGCGCCTCCTGACATACCATCTGCAACTCATCCTTAAACGAGGAGTTCGTTGTTCCCAAGCTTAAATTCACCACATCCATTCGGCACTCAATCGCCCAACGCAAGGCCTCGAGCAAGGCCTTACCATCGGCGCAAAGTGATTCGTCGAAGACACATACGCTATGTAACTCGGCAGCCGGAGCAAGCCGGTGGATAATACCGGCACAGGCCGTGCCGTGTCCGGCGCGATCCACCAGCGCCGTCCCTATACCGCGGATCACCTTACCCCGACCATTGACGGCAAATTCTATACCGCTCTGGACCCGAGAGATCTTCGGGTGCTGCGGATCGATTCCGCTATCTATTACCGCGACTTTAACCCCGCGACCCGTCCAGGCCGAAAAATTGAACCGGGGATAGGATATGATTCTTGGATTCATGACCAGCTCCAGTGCCAAGACGCTAACTAAGAGTTGAGCTCCGACGAAACCCGATCTTTTATTTCTCGCCGACCAGGTAAAGATCTTTTTTGTACACCTTGCCTAGATTCCGCATCAATCGCGCCCAGGCCACCTCGGCTATCCGGCCTCGCTCGACCACGATCCGCACCTCGACCTCCATCCCCGGAGCCAGCAGGTATTGGCCCATTGCCAAAGCGGAATCTTCTAATCTCACCGCGACCTGGTAGCCGCCTCCCACCACTCTTTCCATCCCCACTGCGCCAACCTTCCCGTTGAAAACCTGATGCTCCATATGCGGATAGGCCTCTATGTAAAGCCGCGCACCCTGCCCCACTGCAACCTTGGGCAAATCCTGCTCCGCTACGGAAATCTCGGCGAGCCAACCTCCATCAGCCGCTATTTCGAGCAAAACTTCGCCAGACCCGATACGGTCCCCGACTCGCTTCTCGATCTTACGCGTCAGCACCCTTCCATCACCCGGAGCCCTCAGCACCGTCTTCGCGAGTTGCCGTTCGAGATAGACCTGATCTTCTAAGAGCCCGGTATAGACCTGATCTAAAGACTTGCGCGCTCGCAACTGGCCATCCACCAATTGCAATCGCCCTACCGCCGCCGCCCATTCCGCACGCCTATTGCGGACCGCAGCCGCGGCTTGCTGCACCGGCCAGAGCTCGGCCAACGGCTTGCGCGACCAGCCGTATTTGGCCAGGATCGCCAGCGAACCGAGCTCTTGCTCGACGCGCACCTGTTCCAGCCCCAGGATCGCCTGGTGCAATCCCACCCGAGCCATCTCCTCCTCCAGCAAACACAGCTTTCGCGCTTCGCGATACTCGGCCTCGACTTCTTCGACCTGAATCCGATTGATCCCCATATCTCGCTCGAGTTTTTCCAGCTCCAAACGCCATTCCGTATCGTCCAATAGAGCCAGGATTTGCCCCGTTTTGACCCAAGTTCCTTCGCGCACCCCGACCGCGGATACTATACCACTGATCGTCGGCTTGACCTGATAGCACACCATCGGCCTGATCTGACCCCTGGCCTGTACGCTGAGATCCATCTCAAAATACCAGCTCAACAAAACCGCGATCCCAATCAAGACGACGAAAACCACCAGCATCCACCACAGCAAGCCGCGCACGACAACAAAGCCCAACCCCTTAACTATGGTTCTCTCTGGTTCAGCCCGACGATATATTTCCATCCACGCCCCCAACCGTCCTTTACTTACGAGCTAAGCAAGGCCCGTACCGCAGGCGCGCCGACCAACTAAGTATATTTTTGTCAATTACTTGGAAAATCAGCTGATCATTTCTCGATTCAGACCAAACGCTTCCCTTGGTCTACACCATGTATCTTTTCCAACCCACTACAACCCCTTCAGGCTCTCCACTCCCGCTGCAGATAAAAAACTTTGTCCAGCTCCTCAGACTCACTATATTTCTGAAAAAATATGATACCGCTGATGCTAAAAACCATACTATCATCTACTCTGATCCTAGTCGCACCTCTCGCTGCCGACCAGCTCCGCATCGCCACTTCGAGCGACTGGCGCAAATGGCAAGTCCCGGGCGATGCAGTAGGAATCGTGCGCGGAGAGCTCAAACCCTCCTTCGTCCGCCGCAATATCAACGCCGTCGCCAACGCCTCCGACTTCCAAAGCGGCGGCATCCGCAAAGTCGGCTCTAACTCCGGTGACGCCCTCAATCTCATCGACGGAATTCAGGGAACCTACTGGTCCCCCGACCCAAACGACGACCTCGAAAAATGGTGGATCGAAGTCGATCTGGGACGGGTAGTATCGGCGCGTAAAATCGCACTGCACTTCGCCGACCATAGCCCTCCCCTGGAGTTTTTTAAAATCCTGACTTCCGACGGCGAACCCTTCTTCAGCAACGCCAACTCCATCCTCCCCGGAACCCTGCGCTACAATAAACGCTGGCGCTATAGCTTCAATGAGAACCGAGTTATCGAAATCGACTACGAACTAAAACCACTCAAAAATATCCGCATTGAAGCCGACTTGCTGACTCCGGGCATCCGCCTGAGCGAGTTGGTAGTCGAAAGCATCGGCGATAATATTTCACTGGGGATCTGGGACAGGGGCGGCAGCGTAGAGATCATCTCCGAGGCCACTTCAAAACTCGGTCGCACACTCGTCGAATCGACCGGTATCAGCAATACCCTCGTGGACGGTGATATCACTACCTACTGGGGCACAGTGCACCGCGGCGGCTCGGGCACGCAACCTGAACAACAGATCGGGCAATTCGAGATCGACTTGGGCGCGCTGTACTGGGTGGATCGGGTGCGGATGCTGGGCGATGCCAGCGGCGTCGCTCCAGGCAGGGGCTCGGGCCGGCACCGATCCGGGGTCTTTAACTATTTCTGGTACCAGTTCTTCGCCTCCGACGGCTCCAGAGCACCAGACGGTTCACTCAAGTGGGAACAAATGGGCGAGTTGCCTGCCGACCTCCGCAACCTGAAGGGGATTGTCCACTTCCAGGAGCTTTTCCCGCTGCGCAAGGTCCGTCATGTGCGACTGATTTTCCCGATGTCGGAAGGTTTCGAAGCCTTCAACGGCCGGATCGGTACCACCGCCGAGTGGCAGGTCTTCGGCGAGGGCTACCCGGCCGAAGTCGTAGCATACTCACCGCTCTACGATCTCGGCTCGGTACAGCATATATCGGCAATAAACTGGATATCTGATGAGCCGATAACGACCCTCGTCGAAATCCGCAGCCGCACCGGCAACCTCCTCGATGAGGAATACATTTTCCACGATAAAAATGGCAAGGTCATCACCGAAAAAAAATACGACAAGTTGATCCCCAGTTTTAAAGGTGCTATCGATACCACACGCACCCCAGGAGCCGATTGGAGCAATTGGAGCCGTGCCTATTCAACCCCCGGGCAGGTCTTTCTCTCTCCAGGACCCCGCCGCTATGTGCAGTTGGAAACTCGCTTCCGCTCCGAAGACCCTTTCAACTCCGCCACCCTCGACGATATCATTCTCGAATTCAATAACCCACTAGCTCAGGAAACGCGTGCCGAAGTCTTCCCCGGCGAGGTGCTTCCCGGTGAGCAGCACCAGTTCACCTATTACCTACGCTCCAACCTGAACGCTTCCAGCCGCGGATTCGACGCAATCCAGCTTTCCACCACCGCCAGCGCAATCTTCAACGCGGTGCGCATCGACGGCGAGACCGTCCCAGCCACTATTGAAAATACAGGAAATGGCTTTAAAATTCAGCTCGATGACCTAATCTCGCATTCGACCTTGATCGAAATAGACTTTGAAAGCACCCTCTACCTCAACCAGACCCGCTT
This sequence comes from uncultured Gemmatimonadaceae bacterium, assembly GCA_964520345.1. Lineage (GTDB taxonomy): Bacteria > Latescibacterota > UBA2968 > UBA8231 > UBA8231. The sequence continues at coordinate 52,991 of CAZFMY010000029.1, forward strand.
CGATGCCTTTCTTTTCAACAGTGCTCTATCGAGTACCGTGCGCCAAGAGGTCGATCCCGGTGATGCAGAAACCACTATTGCCACCAATCGCACCTTCGTCGCTCTACCCACCGACGGTCGACTTTTGTCCACCCTTTCGCTATCAAACTCGATATTGACTCCCAACGGCGATGGCATCTCAGATCACATAGACATAGAATTCGACCTGCTCAAAGTGCTCGATCCCCGACCGGTATCGATCGGGATCTACGATTTGACCGGACGTCAGGTGGCTCCTATCAGCAATTCGGCGATCACCGCCGGCCACCAAAGCTACCAATGGGATGGACGCAATAACCACAACCGCACCGTCGCCCCCGGGATTTACATCCTCCGCATCGAAATCAAAGGGGATGCCATGACCCGAACTACGAACCGGTTGATTTCGGTGGTCTACTGATGGCCGGTCCCCTAAGTGACAAAATCGCCTTAATCACCGGGGCCGGACGCGGGATCGGACGCAGCATCGCCATCGGTTATGCCCGTGCGGGAGCCAGCGTCTGCGCCAGCGCCCGCACCCTTAGCGAGATCTCCACCACTGCCGAAACCATTCGCAGCGAAGGAGGCCAGGCCATAGCCATCAGCTGCGATATCACCCAGGAAGATCAGGTCGCGAATATGGTCGAGAAAACTGTCGAGGCCTTCGGCGGGTTGGACATACTCGTGAATAATGCCGGTGTTCACATCTGCCACGACACTGTTGCCAATAGCGACCCGCACGATTGGTGGCAGACATTGGAAACCAATCTACTAGGCTCCTACCTCTGCTGCCGGGCCGCCATTCCCTACCTCAAAGCACGCGGCGGCGGCAAAATTATCACCATTGGTTCGGGTATGGGTCACAAGGGGTTGCCCGGCAACTCCGACTACAGCTGTTCAAAAGCAGGCCTGTGGATGCTGACCCGCCTTTTGGCCGAGGAACTCAAAGAGGATAAAATCAGCGTCAACGAACTGATACCCGGTCCTGTGGATACTGCGATGACGACCGACTACCGCAGCGAGGATTCGGTTTTTTCTATCGATGGCGAGTGGATCAAAGGCCCCGATGAAGTCGTGCCGCTGGCTCTGTTTCTGGCCACTCAGTCCTCGATCGGCCCCACCGCACAAAGTTTCAGCCTGATGCGTCGCGACCGTTGATCGGGATCTCGGCGCGAATATTCGCCAACACACCCTCTTTATCCGAGGACAACTATGCAGCTAAGACAGATGGGCCGCGATGGGCCACATATCTCCAGCATCGGCCTGGGCGCCTGGCCGATCGGCGGTGGGATGGGGCCGGTCGATGAAAAAGAAGCCATTGACACCATCCGTGCAGCTATTGATTCAGGTATTACTTTCTTGGATACCGCTCAGGCCTACCGTACCAGCGAAGATACGCTCGGCAAGGCACTTCGCGACGGATATCGCCAGCGCTGCTTCCTAGCGACCAAAGTCAGCGGCCAATACTCCCGACAGGATATTTATCAAGCGATGGATCAGAGCCTGCAAGCGTTGGGCGTAGACCACGTCGATCTCTACCAGATCCACTCTTGGAATCCCCGATACCCGGTAGCTGAGAGCATCGAAGCCATGCTCGATCTGCAGCGAGCGGGAAAAACCCGCTATATAGGCGTTTCTAACTACAACGCCGCACAAATGGAGGAGGCATTGCAAACCGGCTTCTTCCACTCCAACCAGCCGCGCTACAACCTCTTCGACCGCCAGATAGAACGAGAGGACCTGCCGTTCTGCAAGCAGCAAGGGATCGGCCTCCTCGCCCACAGCCCCCTGGCCAAGGGTTTACTCACCGACAAATACCGGCCCAACCACCTCTTTCCCTCCAACGATGAACGCTCGGGTTTCCCCCGCTTCCAAGGCCAGCTCTTCGAGCGCTATATCGCCTGTGCCGACGAACTCGCGCGACTGGGCGCCGATAAGGGATTGAGCCTGGTACAACTGGCCATCGCCTGGGTTCTGCGTCACACATCGGTGAGTTGCGTACTTGTTGGCGCCAAAAACAAAACCCAGGTGCAGGAACACCTGGGCGCTCTTAGCGCAGAATTCAGTGCAGAAGAGCTGAAGCGGATTGACGAAATCGTCCGGAAAATCTCTCGTGACTAATTTCTAATCGGTGGGAAAACAATTCGAAAAGCAGTGCCATTCTCGCGCTTCAGCTCGATCTCTCCTCCGAGATTTTGGACCAGAGAAACCACAACCTGTAAGCCGAGCGAACCGGTCTGACGAAAATCGAGGTCGGCGGGAAACCCAACCCCATTATCGGCAACTTCCATCATCACTCGATCCTCCTGCTCTTTCTGTACCCGTACCCAGATCGTCCCCTGACCATCGTGGGCAAAAGCATGTTTTAACGCGTTGCCAATCAACTCATTGATCAACATGCAAGCATAGATCGACTGATCGACATCAAACTCGACCGGATCGCAATCGACAACCAAATGGACCGAATCGGCCCGATAGAGACCGAGGAGATCCGCCACAAAACCCTTGATAAATTGGTCGAAACTCACCCGTACCCAGGCCTCGGCCTGATAGAGATATTGATGAATCCGACCCATGGCCTCGATTCGGGATCGACTGGCATCCATCGCATTCACCGCTCGGGGATCGTCGAGATAGTCCGCCTGAAGGGATAGCAAACTGGAAATGGTCTGGAGATTGTTCTTGACGCGATGATGTATCTCGCGATAGAGCATCTCCTTCTCCTCCAGCAAAACCTGTAATTCCCCCTGGACTCGCCTGCGCTCGACGATCTCTTCCTCTAGCTGTACATTGCTCTGCTTCAAGCTGGCTGTGCGATCGCTTACTCGCTGCTCCAACTCCTGATTGAGCAAACGTAGATTCTGATAGAGTCGGTTCCGTTCCAAGGTCGCAGCCGCTAGATTAGCCAGGACCATCAGCGGCTGTACCTGATCGTAGTCAATGGGTCGCTTGGTAATGAAATTGTCTGCAACCAAGACCCCGATGATCCGACCATCGGCCCTCATCGGCACCGCGACATTCGCCCCGTAATCTGAATTGATTTCAGGCCCGGTCTCCGCCCCGAGATCCTCGGTCAAATAAAACTGTTCCTCACCGCGAGCAATCAATGCGGCATGGGTCAAATACTCATCTTCTGCTGGATAGAGCGAAAAAACCGTAGCAGTAATGGGTTCGGGAACTCCTTGCTCATCCATACCCCAGAAGCCGCGCAAAACATCCCCCTCTTGCAAAAAAATCCCTCCCCGGTCAAGATCCAGATTTTCGGTTATGAACTGCAAAACCTGGCCGGCAATCTCGTCAGCTGTATCGCCCAAGAGATCGAAACGTCCATCGTGCAAAGCCATTAGGTCCGGATTGTTAGTTATCAATCCACGGTGCCGCACCACCAGCATTTCGAGCGCGGAGAATCCCACCCCCAAATGATCCTGTTCCTCAGGTTCAAAAAGCGTTGACCGCTCCGCTACAATCGTCACTGTCCCGGTTTTAGTCGGCAGGCACAGGTAACACAGAGTCACGACCGATTGTTTATCAAGCCAGGATTTTGCTTCTTTAGTACTACAGACCTGATATTCAATCATATCCTCACTCACCTCATCCGGAGTCCAACTGAGTTCGCCTTTATGAAAGGTATAGTGGATGGCTACGGGTCCCGATTCCGGCTCAAAGAGGTAGAACGACAGTCCATGAAAATCTATGCCCAGTGATCTAATGCAGGCGATGGCCTCGAAAAAGAGAGTGCGGAATTCCTTGGCATCCTCCATCCGCAATGAAGTCTCATGAAGCCATTGGCTTATCTTCGCGCTCTTCCCAGAGATACTATTATCAGAATCTGTATTGATAGTGCGATCCTCGTCTTTACCCTCACCAACAATGGTCATGACCACTAAAACTTAAGGACATAGGAGAATTTAATAAAGTGGCATCTGAACCGGTCCTTTTCCCCGATTTCACGAAAATCCCTCTCGCCCTAACCGAAGAGGTCCAATTATCCTATATCGACAACCACCGCGAAAGTGCTCAGCCGCCCTTAGTACTCTTGCACGGTATCTTCGATAACAAATCCACCTGGTTCCGCCTGGCCTCCCGACTCGCGGAATACCGCCTTATCGCCCCCGACCTTGTAGGTCATGGCTTCAGCAGCAAACCAACCTTCGACGGATATCCCGAACACCAGCGCTACTCTCCGGATATGCAGACCGAGTTCCTCAAACATTTTATCAACGCACTGAATCTGGACACTATGGTTCTGGTCGGCAACTCCCTCGGGGGCGGTCTGGCTCTACGCCTCTACCTCAACTATCCCGAATTAGCGAAAAAGATACGCGGATTGGTGCTCATCGATGCAGCTGGCTATCCTCAGCGACTCCCCGGACGCCTGCGTGAGATCGGCCGCTGGCAGGGCCAATTGATGACCCATGCCCCGATCCACACCCTGGTTCGCTGGTCCGGCCTGCTACACCTCTTGACCTGGTACACCTTCCGCCGCTCTTTCTACGATCGGCGCAAAGTCCCCTCCGAGCTCGTGAGTACCGCACTTACCAGCTTCAAAACCCCCAATATCTTCTATGCCTACCATCGCTCAGCGCAAAACATCGTCCCCCCCGATATCGAGAGTTTTCATCTGCGCTTTGGTGAAATCACCTGTCCAACCCTTATCTTATGGGGAGGACAAGACCGCGTCCTACCCCCTCAAACTGCTTACCGCTTCTATACCGAAATTCTCAATTCCGAACTCTATATTTTCGAAAATTGCGGGCACGCACCCCATCTCGAATACCCTGCTGAAACTGCCCAAAGGATCGGACAATGGCTGAAAAAAAATCGGTGAGGGAACAGACAGAATCTCTTATTAAAAACCGCCAGACCTATCAAATCACCGTTGGCGGTACCGTCGACGGCGTCAACACTCGGGACCCTATTGGCTACAGCGCCTATGGTCAAGGCTGGGAGAACAACCAATGGGTCCGGATGGAAAACGTGGGCAGCGACCCCGTGATCAATCCATGGATTCAAGTCAATGATCAGCCGAGTTGGCGCTCAACCGCGGAGATCCTCGCAGGGATTCTCAGCCCGGACATGGAAGAGGCAGAAAAAGCGCGCGCGATCTGGGAATTCGCCCGGCACCATCGCTACCATCGCACCACTGCCGACGACGAGGTCAAAGATACGGTCAAAATGCTCAACTCCTATGGCTACACCCTCTGTTGGGACGAAGCGTACACCGTTTCCAACCTCTGGCAGGCTGCAGGTTTGAAGATCCGCCGCGGGATGCCGCACGGCCATTGCACGACCGAGGTCTACTTCGATGGCGCATATCACCTGCTCGACAGCGACGAGCACCTGCTCTACCTCCTCCGTGACAACCAGACCATCGCCTCGGAAGAGGATCTCGCCCACGACCACGATCTGATCAAGCGCGGTCATGCCTATGGGATCCTGAGCGCGGAAAATCGCCGTGCCTCCGAGCAGGCCGCTTCGCTCTTCACCTATGAAGGTCCTCGTTCAGGAGGCCGCCCCATAGTCGGCGACCACTGCATGAACCTCACGCTGCGACCGGGCGAGACACTGATCTGGGCATGGCAAGACCGTGATAAATATCACGGATACAACGGCAAACCACCACGACTCTGCAATGGGTATCTCTCGTTCGTCCCCCGTTTAGACGCCGATTTCGCGCAATGGGCTGAGGAGGCGGAAAATCTAGAGGTCGGCTCTGAAAGTCTGGTCGCGATAGACGAGAACGCTGAAACCCATCTTGTCTACCGCATCGAGAGCCCCTACGTCATTGTCGGTGGACACATCGATGTAGACGGCGAAGTCTCCATCGAAATCCAAACCCATAGCGGAACCTGGCGCTCGGTCGATGGCGACCTCGACCCCCACTTCCCCCCAGCTGGCCCAGCCTGCTACAGCTATGCTCTTCGCCTCAGAGGACGCGGCGCATCGATCCGCAGTATAGAGATAAAAAACGACCTACAGATGGCGCCCCTCTCACTACCAGCGCTCAGGACTGGCACCAACCAAATTCTCTATACCGACCAGAGTTCGAACCGCCAGGTAAACCTCACCCATGCCTGGCAGGAACGCGATGATATCCAGGCACCCGCCGCGGTGAGCACAGCGCTTTTCCCCGCCGACGGCGCCGAGCCCGAGGGGACTCAATTGACCTTCAAATGGTCCGCGCTAGCCGACGCTTCCGACTACCACTTCGAACTTTCCCCTCGAGCAGATATGCGCTATGCGCTCTCTCCCGTCTTCGAAAAGCTCATATCCAAAACCCCCAGTGCCAACCAAGCCGAGTGGACGATCCCCGAAGAGGGTCTGCTCAACCCCGGCACCACCTATTACTGGCGGGTACGAGCGCGCGGCGCGGCAGGCCTCTGGGGACCCTGGAGTCAGATATGGCGTTTCACGCCCCAGGCTCCGGGCAACCCACTCGACCTCGCACTAAGCGTCGATTGGGAAAATCGGACCATCGATCTCCACTGGCACCCCAACCCCGATGGTCAACTCCCGGTCCGCTACGAAGTCCACGCCAGCAATGAGCGCGGCTTTACCGCCCGCCGCTGGCCCCATACGGTCTATCGCGGCAACGACGAAGAAGAAACCGTACCCTCAAATCTCATCGCCACGACGGAAAACACTTCGCTCCGGGTAGTCGGTTCAAAGATTAACGACGGCAACTACGCCTTCTATCGGGTCATTGCCGTCGACGCAAAAGGCAACCGCAGCGGCCCCTCCGACTACGCAACGGCCCCTCATCCCTTTATCTATTCCACTCCCCCGGCCCAGGCCCGAGCTAACCACGAAACGATCTATCAGATCCAATCCCTGCGTTCTATCGGCGACCTGCGTTCCGAGAGCAACGGCCCTCAGCGTTATTTTTCGGCTTTCCGCGATAGCGAGACCTTGCACTACCTGCTCGACGAAGGCCCTCCCTTTATCACACTCGACCCCGATGACGGCCAGCTCAGAGCTGCACCCGGCCCAGAACACCTGGGCTTTCACACCATCACCTTCCGCGTACTGAATGACCGGGGCGGTGTGGACCTTCAAGGCTTCGACCTAGAAGTCACCAATCTCTGATCACCGCCATGTCTACCCTCCCCTCTATACCCAAGCATGCGAATATCGGTCCGAATCAAAGACGAAAGCGCGTACGATCTGGCGTCCTTGCGCTCGCACTTGGCATCTGCCTGACCATTGGCTTGATCTTTTAAACCCACTCGTGCCTCGGATCCGACCTCGAACCCCACATTCCCGGCCACTCGCCCTATCTATCCAATATTTGAGTTCCCCAGGTTCGCACCTTAACTTCTCTTTATGCGTCGCCCCAATATCCTGATCCTCTACACCGACCAGCAACGCTGGGATGCCCTCGGCATCAACGGCAATCCGGATATCCAGACCCCTCATCTGGACCAGTTGGCCCGCGAGGGCGTCAACTTCGATCACTATTTCGTTCAGAATCCAGTCTGCATGCCCTCACGACTGAGCTTTCTCACCGGTCAATATCCCTCGACCTTGGGCATCACCCATATGGGCGTACCCGTACCAGAAGATATCCCAACCCTACCCCACCTGCTGCGCAACTACGGCTACCACAGCGCCAATATCGGCAAGTTGCACTTCCTTCCCCACGCCAACCGCGACCATCGCCAACCCCACCCCGATTACGGATTCGATCACCTCGAAATCTCCGACGAACCCGGTCCGTATCCCGATGCCTACCGCGCCTGGGTCGCCGCCCGAGCTCCGGAGGAACTGGATCGAATCAGTCTAGGTCTTCCCCCCACGACCAAAGTGTGGCAAGATACTATGGGTATCGACGACAACATCCAACACCCTGAGGAGCGCTTTCCCAAGCACGCCCTCCCCTTTGCCAGTCGCGCCGACCTAACCCATACCGCCTTCGTGGCCGAACAAACTCTAGAGTACATCGAACACCACCGCGACGAGCCCTTTCTCTGCATCGCCGGTTTCTATTCGCCGCACTCGCCCTGGGTAGCACCAGGTGAATTCATTGATCGCTACGACCCCGAAGCACTGACCCTGCCGACCTTCCCTGCCGAAATCGATGACCAGCGCGGCCCGGACCATTACTCCGACGCCGAGTTGCGACAGGCTCATCAGGGCTACTACGCCATGGTCAGCGAACTAGATCACCACGTCGGGCGTATCCTCGCCCGCCTCACCGAACTCGATCTGGCTTCCGATACCATTGTCGTCTTCACCTCTGACCACGGCGAATGGCTCGGCGAACATCTCAAATACGGCAAGGGCTATCCCGGCCACGACTGCGTTACCCGCGTGCCGCTCATCATGCGCTGGGCCGGCAGGTTCCACCGAGCTGGACGCACCGAATCGGGACTGGTCGAAGGAGTCGACATCGTACCCACCTTGCTCGAGGCTGCGGGCATACCGATCCCCTATCACCTGCAGGGCCACTCATTGCAACCAGCACTGATCGGATCATCCAGAGCGGGCAAAGAAAGCGCGCTGACTGAAATGCACGGATGGAAGACCCTGCGCACCGCACAATATCGCTACTTGATAAACGATAATGGCAGCGAAGAACTCTACGATCTCGCCAGGGATCCAGGAGCCTACCAAAACCTTAGCGCAGACGCGGACCATTCCCCGGTGTTGGGAACAATGCGGCATCGACTGCTCATGCATCAACTCCGAGCGGAACGTCCCCTGCCCCGGCATTGGACCTACTAAAAGCAGGCCCTTCACCCGCTCCGGTTCTCAAATCACCTAGCCGCACTCTCTCTATCTCACCGCCTCGATACCCCTAAGCGAAATCTCATAAAGCTACCTGCAACCATTGCCTGGTCCAGGCATCTTAATCAATATGGCGACGGAAAATCGAGCTGTGCCTGGCACAGATATTGCGTAATCTGCCGTACAGGGAATTACGTCATCGAAATACTGTCAAAAGGACAGTATTCAAAGCAGGAGCGACAAAATGCCGTTATATCGTCATCCAGAAGCCACAGGCGCCCCAGACGAGATTACCGTAATCGAGGATCGGGAAATGTTTGTCCAGGACGAAAAGACCGGAAACCTAAAGCCCAGATTCGAATTTATCGACGCGTATACCATCAAGGCCCATCCCCTCATCGTCGAAGCGCTGATCATCGACGCCGAGCGCCTTTGGACCCTCGACGAAGTGCTGGACCATAAGGATCAAGCCTAATACCCGCTCAATCCTTATGGCACTGCCGATCCATCGCCGCGACTGCACGAGGCACTTCCACCTGGCCACGCAAGCGTCCTGCGCACCTTTCCGTCTCTGCTCATTCGATCCCCAAAAAGGCGCGGGCCGGAAAGGCCTCAGCCTCTCGGGGCGAAAGTGCGTCCGGGTCGGAAACGACCGCGGTCTCCGGCGGCATAAAAAACGGCGCACCGAGCAACGGATCGTCAGTATCCCGCCGCCACCGCTCTAATCGATCGCGCATCTCACCAAGCACACCAGCGGCTTTCCCCGCTAAATTGTGCATTTCGTGCGGATCGGCGACCAGGTCGTAGAGCCGCTCCTCCGCTTCTTCGCGCTCGCGCCACCCCTTAGCCAAGAGGAAGTCTTTGCTGAGGCTATCGTCGCAATCAGGCAGGACGGGTCTGGCACGCGGATGCAGGCGGCGAATGTATTTCCAGCGCTTGGTGCGCACGGCGCGCTGGGGTTCGTAGCACACGTGGTAGTTGATCTCGCCAAAGACTTCATCGCGTACTTCCTTCGGGTCCGAGCCTAGGAGCGGCAAGAGCGAAACCCCCTGAACCCATTCGGGTTTTTCAATTCCCGCCACTTCGCAGATCGTTGGAAAGAGATCGATCTGAGTGACCAGTCCATCGCTCACCTGCCCTCCTGTGAAACCACCCGGCCCACGCATAATGAGCATCACCCCCATTCCGTGATCGGTCAAATTGCATTTCATCAACGGAAAGGCAATACCGTGATCAGTCGTGCAGATCACCAGCGTATCCTCGCGCAGACCGTGCTGATCCAACGCGGCAAAGACCCGACCCATCTGCTGGTCCAAAGTCCTCGCCGCATCAATATAAAGCGCCATATCCTCGCGGATCTCCGCTGTATCGGGCAGGGGTGCGGGAGGTCGTACATGACGCGGATCGGTAGGCGCTGACCCGGCCGGCGGCGAATCGAAACCGCGCCCTTTGCGGTGAGTAGCACTAAAACCCACATCGAGAAAAAAGGGCCGCCGATGTCGTTCTGCAAGAAAGGCCTCAGCGCGCTCCTCGGCGCTGCGCTCGTCATCCAAAATCCGCTCGTACCCACCTGCCGCGGGATTGCTGAGCACGTGTTGGAACCCGGCCCGCACCGTCTGATAACCAGCCTGGGCAAGGACCCTTGACAAGAGGCGCTCGGGCTGAGGCAGACTCCAACCGCGATTGACCAGCCCCCCCATGCCGCAGCTATGAGCCCATTGACCAGTCAGCAAACTGGCCCGACTCGGCGAACAGGTCGGATTGGCGCAGAAAGCCTGGCGAAAGAGCACCCCCTCTTCGGCCAGTTGCTGAATATGCGGAGTCGGTATCGCATGACCGTAGGGCTCTACATAACGACCCGTGTCGTGGGAGTGGATATAAACGATATGCGGTTTTTTCATAGAAAGTGTTCCCATCGTATTACCTGTGCAGATTCAAAGCGCTACAGGGTTGGGCAAAAAAATGGACAGAACAATGCCCTGGCGCAAACCCACTCATCCAGAACGCGTAAAAATAAAGGCCGCAGCGACCCATCATCAAATAGCCCAATTCACGGTCCCGGCGAAAACGTGGATACTCGCAGCAGCCTATACAGCGCAATAAGCCGATCTGACCTATCTTTACTATATGCTCGGCCAGGACGAACGCGTCAAATCCCCCTTCTAAGTTATACCAGACTCGACGCATCGCCTGCCCTTATACCGATTTGCTCTGCGAATCCTAAAATCTCGCTCAAATGACTACTGACCCCATCAAGACACATCGCTGGATCGGCGTGGGTATATTCCTGCTGAGTCTGGGCGTCTACACCAAGACCATGGCGCCCACCGTCTCCTTCTGGGACTGCGGCG
>CAZFMY010000030.1:0-61268 GCA_964520345.1 uncultured Gemmatimonadaceae bacterium
ATACCGCATTCCAGATAAGACCGCAATTCTCGCTCAACGTGAAATGGGAGCGCATGCTCGCTGGTGCGCATGCGCTGGAGAAAGGTTTCCAGGTGATCGATCAGGACCCGATAGAGGAGATGGTGCTCGGGTGCTCGCCGCTGGTAGGTATGGGCTGGGTGGTGAAAAGAGGTGGTCATGGTGCCGATGGGATAGCAACATGCATTCCATCCAAAGCGGTCGTTGACCCCAGGGATGCTGCAATCCTCTATGCGCTGACCAGAAGCGACGTAGCGCATTGTCTTAAAAGGGCATCAGATGCGAATCGTTGTAGCCGGTTAGAAGGGGCGAATAGCCGATAGGAAGATTCTTTGGGCCGGGTAGGCAACGGATGCTGGACTCTTACGCAGATGCTACAAGAAGTGTGTAGCAAAATTCATAAAAAAGAGGCCGCCTGAAATTGCTTCAGGCGGCCTCTTTCCAAATCGATAAGTCGTTGTTTTCAATGGTGGAGCTGAGGGGAATCGAACCCCTGACCTCCTGAATGCCATTCAGGCGCTCTCCCAACTGAGCTACAGCCCCACGGGTCGAAGGAAAATAAGAAATCTTCTCCGTGCGTCAAGGATGCCTGCTCAGTCTCCGTTGATTACCAGGCCCATGTTGAGGTCGGTGGCTCCGTAATCGTCGCGATCGGAAAAGCTGGGCCCCAACGAGAAAAAGGCGATTCGGACTTTCACCCGAGTGCCTGCGATAAATTGATCGCTGGCGACCAGGCTGAGAGTGCCGAGTGCGTCGTCGCCCTCCTTGGTCTCACCAAAACTGGCCCCGCCGGTGCGCCACTGGCCTCCATCCATCAATTCGATGCTGTGGCCGGGTAGCGCGACGAAGGGTTTGGCCGGAGCAAATGAAGACTCTTCGAAGGTGAGGGCGCCGGCCGGATCGATTTCGACCCGTACTTCGAATTGCTTGACGTTGGTCATACCACTTGCCACGAAGGTGAGATCGATTTTATCGCCAGGTTGGGTTGCAGTAAATGCACTTTCCTCGATGCGGATGCTTTGTGCGTAGCGGCCGTCGAGCCGGGCTTCGAGTCCGAGCGAAGTGGCGTTGGACGGTACGGGCAGGGACTGACCGCTAGCTGTTTGCTCGAGACTGTTTTTGGCCGATTCGGTGCCGCAGAAGGAAAGGGTTGCGGCGAGGATCATCAGGATGCTGAGACGCGATTTCATAGCGAAACCTCAAGTGGGGGACAGTGATGATCAGAACATAGCTTGTATCGCGGATATGTTCAAGTGAGTCTTGAAAACCACTAAGGTCGGTGATATTCGTCAACAGTGCAGCACATAAATGATTATATTGTTTTCAGGAGTGATCCACCGATTTAGAGACTATAGACCACGTCTTGGTTAAAGGAGTTTGCATGGGTCTTGCCGTTTGGAAAGCTACGTGGGTCTTGGTGCTTGTCTACGGTCTTCTGCCTGATTTGCTCCTGGCTGGCACCAATGCTGGTTTCACTGCTGCGATCGATCCGACGGAAGTACGCGGTCCAGCCGTTGGTGAACGGATCGATATCACCATCAATATAGAAGGGGTGGTCGAGGCCAAGCACGGGCTGGTAGTGGCCCGCTATGATTCCTCCCTGCTCACGTTTGTCGAATTTATCCCCGGCGATCTGATCGAAGGTCTGGTGGCTCCTTCCGGCATTCCCGAGGCGGTGGATAGCGGCCTGACCGAGATCCAGAGCGGGGGCACCCAGTTGAGCGGCACGCCGGGCACGGACTCGGGGTTGCTGGGCACTTTGAGTTTTGAACTGCGCAGCCAGCTCCCCGTTGCAGGGAGCTATATTTCCCTGACTCAGATCCAGATCAAAGCCTCGGCCAGCGATGCCGATACGCTCTTCTATGCGGAGGGTGAGTACGGTGTTGCGCTGAACCGCGTTTTTGCCAATCGCCTCTTCAATTTCGAGGTCAAGCGCAGCCACGACGGGGCTGTGGTCTCGTGGCAGAGCCGCTGGCCCGGCATCGCCGATACCCTGCGTTATCGGGCCGTCGGCGAGAGCGCCTGGACCACGTTTGTCAATCCATTGCAGGCCAACGTCACCGCCGCCGATATTGCCGCGGTAAAAACCTTAAAGGCCGCGGGTGTCGAGGCCGAGTCAGCCACGACTGCGGCAATGGAATCAGTCCTCGGTACAACGCTGAGTGCAGAGCGGGCGGCGCTTCTGGCGGCTCTGGACGCAGTGTTGCGCAATCGGCGGCGCTCCCTGGCCTTGACGGGATTGACGGTCGATACCCAGTATGAGTACGAGGTGCGTTCGCAGAGTTTGGCCGGGCGGTTCAGTCCGGTGGAGAGCGGGCTCTTCCGCACGCGACTGGCTCCTGATCTGCGCACCGCGGTCGGCACCGAGCTCGATATCCAGACGACGCTCAATTCGGCCACGGCAACCTGGTTTACCAATCGGCCGGCCGATACCCGCTTCGCCGTAGCCCTGCCCGATGAGGAATTCGGGTCGGATCTGGCGGTGCTCGACGGCGAGGGGGCGCTGGTGCATCTGGCCCTGGTCGGAGACCTGGAGCCGGCGACCGAATACAAATATCGCGTCACCTCGCGCTTGGTCGATGTCGATGACCTGATCGCGCAGGGTTTGATGACCGAAGAGCAGGCTCTGGTCGTCAAGATCGGCACTTTCCGCACCAAGAAAGAGAATCTGCCCTTGCGCTTTCTGGGCTTGCCATCGCGGGTCATCAGCCCGGATGGAGCGATCATCAATTTTCGTCTCAACCAGGTTGCGGGGACCATCGTCGATTACGGGCTGGTGCGCGATGGACCGGACGGGGAGGAGGTCATCTACGATTGGAGTGCCTCATCCGGGGACGTATTGAATGCTCACAGCCTGACTCTGGTGGGTCTGAACTCGTCGAGCACCTACCGCTATCGCATCAAGCTGATCTCGCCTGCGGGCGACACCTTGAGCACCGACCCGAGCGGCAACGACCAGTGGAGCCGGGATCTCAAGCTCAGGACCTCGGCCCTCGGCGATACACTGCAACCGGTGATCGTCGAAGGTCCGGTAGTGGTAGTTCGCGATGTGCTGGCAGTCGTGCGTTTTACGACCGATGTCGAGACCAGGGCCCGGGTATTTTTCGGCACCAGCGGCGGGACCTACGGTACGCCCGACGAATTCGAGGTTGAAGATCGCACTGCCGATGGCGGTTTGCGCTTTACCCGCGAACACAGCGTTACGATTTCGGGTCTGGAGTTGGGGACGGCCTACGAGTATGGCGTCGAGGTGACCGGGGCCAATGGCAAAACGACGAGTTTCGAGCCCAGCCTCCAGGCCGCCAAGCGCACCCGGGCGCTGCAGCCGCCGGGCGGAGCGGGGTCTTTTACCACCACGAATACTCCCGATACTCAGTTCCCGGTCATCCTCTCTGGCCCGACGGTTTCTTCCAAGACCCACGATACGGCGATCATCGAGTGGGCCACCGACGAGCCGGCCACCAGCCTGGTCGAATTCGGCACCGGCACGCGCGACGAGGAAGTGGGTTCGGGCACCAACACCTTCAACCACAAGGTGATCTTGAGCAACCTGACGCCGGGAACCGTTTACAACTATATCGTTGGCTCGATCGATGCGGTCGGCAACGGTGCCACCGAAAGTGCTGAGGCGGTCTTTAGCACTAATCCCGAATTGGATCTGACGGCGCCGCGTATCATCGTTCAGCCGGAGGTGGTCTATAAGAATGACAGGACTGCCACCATTCAGTGGCGCACCGACGAGGACGCGACCGGAGTTGTTGAGTTTGGGCCGACTCCGAGGCTGGGTTTTATTCGCGGGCTCTCGACCACAGGCCAGGTGCACGAGGTCACCTTGACCAACCTGAGCCCGGCGAGTTCTTATTTCGTCAAGGTCGAGTCGTCGGATCTGAGCAATAATGGACCCGTTGCGAGCCAGGTCGTGGAGTTTGAGACCGATGCGGAGGCCGATTTCACTCCACCGGTCATTACCAATATCCGCGCTCTCGCCGCCGATTCTTCGGCGATTGTCCGTTGGGCTACCGATGAATTGGCCGATAGCTATGTCGAATTCGGTCGCGACGAGGTGCTCCTCGATTTCAAGGTCGGCGATACCAAGGACGTAACGGCGCACGAGATGACGCTGACCAATCTGACGCCCGGGACGACCTACTCCTACCGCGTCGGTTCGGTGGATCGAGCCAATAATGCTCCGACCGAGAGCGAGGCGCTTAGTTTCACTACGTTGGCTGCGGCCGATACTGTCGCACCCTCGGTACCGTTTGGTCTGAATGCGGTGATCGGCAACCGCCAGGTCTTGCTCTCCTGGGATGCGGAGCTCGAACTCGATCTGAACGGATTCAATGTCTATCGACGCTCCGGTCGCGACGATTTTGTGCTGATCAGCTCGGGATTGCGCGACAATAGTTTCGCAGATCTCAACGCCAGAAACGGCGAGCTATACGAGTATCAGGTCACGGCGATCGATCGGCAAAATCCACCCAATGAGAGTGCGCCCTCTGCCCTTGTTGAGGCTATCCCGGTGTCCTCGGCCGCGCCTACGACACCGACCGATCTAAACCACACGGGCGATTTCTTGACGCCGACCTTGCTCTTTGCCAACGCCAGTCCTTTCAACGCCGGCAGGACCTTGACCTATACGATCCAGGTTTCGACCCGGCCCGATTTTTCCGATGTCACTGCCTCGGTCTCCGGCCTTGCAGAAGGCTCGGGCGATGTGGGTACCGGTCAGACCGGCTGGACTATCAATCGCCGTTTGCGCGAGGGGTCGACCTATTACTGGCGAGTCCGTGCGATAGAGGGCAGGCTCATCGGAAGGTTCTCCGAGGCACGGGAGTTCACTGCCGTCGGTGCGGGTGCCCTGGTCGGTGATTTCAACGGCGATGGCAGTGTGCTTTTCGACGACTTCTTTCTCTTCGTCGATTATTTTGGCAGCACGGCCGATGGCGAGGCCGAGCCTTTCGATCTGGACGGCGATGGCACGATCGGCATTGGCGATTTTTTCCTTTTCGCCGACCATTTTGGTCAGAGCGCTGCCGGCAAGCGCTGGGCAGTACCGACTCAGATCGATACTCGGGCTCGTTTTGCCCTCGAAGCCTTCGGCGGGACTCAGGTGGAAGAGCGCCGCATCACCGTGCGCCTCTGGGCCGATCAGGTTCAGGCCCTCAAAGCCTACGGTGCGGTACTCGAGTACGACCCGAATCAGGTCACCTTCGAAGGCGCCCGCCCCGGCCCCGGTGCTTTGCTCGAGAGCCAGGGCGGTCACGCCCCGCTTTTTCAGGTGCTCTACCAGCGTCCCGGCCAGCTGGTCGTGGGTAATGGCCTGGTAAGCGGCGAACCGGTTTCGGGTCAGGGTCTGCTGGCCGAGTTGGACTTCCGGTTCTTGGCGGCGGGTACGGAAGCGAGCTTCGATCTGGTCGAAGGCTATCTGGCATCGTCGGGTGCAGAGGTGCGGTCGGTGGCGCAATTGGGCGCGGCGCGGCTGGTGCCGCGCCACTATGCGCTCTTTGCCAATTTTCCCAACCCGTTCAATCCTGCGACGAGCATCGAATACGCTTTGCCCGAGGCAGCGCAGGTCGAGCTGGTGGTCTACGACCTGCTGGGGCAAAAGGTGCGGACTTTGGTCGCTGCACAGCAGCAGGGTGCGGGGTATTATCGCCTCCGCTGGGACGGGCGCGACAGCATGGGCCGTGCGGTGGCCAGCGGGGTGTACCTCTACCGATTGGTTACGCCCGAATTTGTTCAGACGCGCAAGATGACCTTGATTAAATGAGTCCAGTTTGGGAGGATCGATCGGCTATGGAATATCTAGGTGATAGCGCTAAGGCCTGCTGATGCTCTACTATTTCTCCGCCACCGTACTCTTCTTTCTCCTCTGCCTGGCCTATGCCGGCTATGTGCTGCTGACACGGATCGCGGTGCAGAAGAGGATGCGAGAGCTTGGCTTCAGGGTGCGGATGTTGGCCCGGAGTCGGGCCTCTCACCTCAGTGTATTGCTCAATGCCCACCCGCTATGGCTTTTTTTCTGCGATCGGCTCTCGGTCGAGCTCGAACGAGAGCTCGACCGCCTGGAGCACGAGTACCGAATTCACACGCCCTACTATCGGCGGCGCCCGGTGTTTTTTCCCACTGCCCGGCTCAAGCTGCTGACGCATCGCGTTGAGCGGCTCGAGCAATACGGCTGATATTTTTCAGCGTTCTCTGCGCGATCAAAGGCTGGTATTCCCGTTGCGGTTTTGTCGGGAGTGGGCTGCTGGCGGGTGCATCGCGAGCGGTTGAAACGCGGAAGCTGAGACCCTCACTCCGATTCTTCGCGCGCGATATGCCGGTCTGCATAGCCGCCGCGCGGGAAGCGTTCCAGATCCAGATCGGCCGGCACATAGTGCCAGGCCGTGCTGTAGCGAGTGCGCTGGCCTTCGTTGTCGGCGGTGCCGTGCAGCAGGTTGGCCGAGAAGAGTGCCACGCTACCGGCGGGCATCGGTAGTGCGATGGCCTGGCTAGTTTCGATCTGGGTCCAGCTGCCGTGCATCGAGGGCGTGTGCTGATGCTCGGCTATGGTCCCCGTGTGGTGGCTGCCGGGCACGACCTGGAGGCAGCCGTTATCGAGGTCGGCATCCTGCAGGTAGATGCCGCAAGAGAGCACCTGGTCGGAGGTAGTACCGAAGTAGTAGTTGTCCTGGTGCCAGTGGGTCGAGGTGCCGCCGGCGAGCTTGGGGAAAAACTTGGTGCCAAAGACATCGAGATCGGGGCCGGCGAGGGCTGCGACTCGATCGACGATCGCCGGCTCGCGGGCCAATTCGAGAAGTCTTGGTTCGACGACGCAGACTCCCTGGACCTTGTGCAGCATTCCGACTAGCGGTTGTCCCTGGACGTCGAGCTCGAGTGAGAAATGCGGAATGGGTTCGGAGAGCGCATTGCCTTTTGCGACCAGCTCATCGAAGATTGCGAGATAGTGTTCGAGTTTCTCCTGGCTTAGCAGGCGCTCGAAGACGAGGAAGCCTTCTTCCTCGAAGTGGACGATTTCTTCGTTCTGCAGCATGGATTATCTCCTGGCTAAGGATGCATCGAACCTGAGCAGAACGCCACCCGGGCGCAAGGCTAAATCCACCGTGGTGCCGAAGTCGGCGAGATGGGCATCGACATAGGCGTCGATGGCGGCGCTGGCGACGGAGAGTGCGAAGTAGAGCAGGCGGGTATTGCGCTTGCCAGCTTGGTTCTGGAAGCGTCTTTCCTGGTCGGCGATGAGGTTTGGTGATCCCCCGCTGGCCTGCAATCTGTCCAGTTGATCGGAGAGCCGGCCGAGCTGGCGCTCTTCGATGACGACGGCGGCCAGCGACGCGCTGCTGAGCGCGCTGAAAAGGAGCGCCTTGAAGGGGCGGCCGTTGTAGTACTGGCCCCAGCCAGGTACTAACGCCGAGCGCACGAGGGCACTGCGCGGCGCGGCCAGGGTATCGCTATAGGACGAATCGGCCTCGGCAGCGAGGAGCGGTCGTCCCAGCGCGAGGAGCAGGACTAGGCTAAGCGCCCAGACGTGCGCCGGTCTCGATTGGGTAGCCCCGTACAAAGGCCGTTCCCTCCATAGCGGCTTTGCCCGCCGGTTGCACTTCGGTCAGCAGTAGAGCGCCTGTGCTGCAGGCGACGATCAGGCCCTGGCGATCGTCGATGCCGAGGACAGTGCCGGGCGCGCCGCGGCCTTCGGTCTGCTCCGCCCGGTGTACTTTGAGCGGTTTGCCCTGCCACTGGGTATGGGCACCGGGGACCGGATTCATGCCGCGGATCAGGTTGCGCACCTGGGTCGCCGGTAGATTCCAATCGATCGAGCCATCCTCTTTGGCGAGTTTGGGCGCGCGCGTGATGCCTGCGGGATCCTGCGGGCGACCGCTGATGCTGCCGTCTTCCAGCCCGTCTATCGTTTCCACGATCATTGCTGCTCCCTGCTGGGAGAGGCGCGTCTCCAATTCACCAGCGGTCTCGTCGGCACCAATGTCGACTTGGCGCTGTAGCAGGATCTCCCCGGCGTCGATCCGCGCGTTGAGCCGGAAGGTGGTGATGCCGGTCTGCTCTTCGCCGTTGACCACCGCCCAGATAATCGGTGCGGCGCCGCGATAGGCCGGCAGCAGAGAGGGATGAAGATTGATGGAACCGAGGCGAGGAAGATCCAGAATCTGCTGTGGCAGGATGGAAAAAGCGACGACGACCAGCAGGTCGGGCGCGAGCGCCTCGAGCGCGGTCATCAGTGCAGGGTCCCCGGGCGAATCGGGCTGCAGGATCTGAAGCCCCAGCTCCTGTGCCCGTTCTTTGACGGGCGGACTGGCCAGTTGGCGGCCCCGTCCCCTGGGTCGGTCGGGGTTGGTGACGACGGCGGTGATCTGGTGGCGGCTCTGGGCCAGAGCCGCCAGCGTGGGGACTGCGAAGTGGGGAGTCCCCATAAAGACGAGCTGCACTAGGCCTTGGTTTCTTCCTTGTTCTTCACCCGCGAGACGGCCGCGCGCGAGATCTCGATCTTGACATTCTCGGCGATCTTGACCACCAGGATATCGTCTTTGATATTGAGAATGGTGCCGTGGATACCACCGCTGGTGACGATTTCATCGTTCTTCTCCAGCTCGTCGATCATGCGTTGCTGGTCTTTGGTTTTCTTCATCTGCGGGCGCAGTATCAAGAAGTAGAGAACCACGAACATCAGTGCGAAGGGCAGGAGCCCGGCGATGACATTGGGTTCTCCTCCGCCCTCGGTTGGTGCAGTGCCCAGAGCGTGGGCAGCGGAAACGATCTCGAACACGGGTAAATTCCTTTCTATACCGGATGAGCAGTGTGAAAAATATAAGGATAAAATCGGCAAAGTCGATATCTAAGCGTTGCGCCGGGCATTGGTTCCGCGTTGGATTCGGGCGAAAAATCGGGTTTTGTCGTGACAGAATAGCCTGTTTATTGCAGGACGATGACGATGGCCAGAAGAGCCAGGGCGATGCCGGCCAGGGTGGTGCGTGGCAATTGCTCTTGCCACAGGAAGCGCGCGGCGAGATTGTCCAGGACCACGACGGTACAGCCCATCAGCGGGAAGAATATGGTGCCGGGTACCTGCTCGAGTGCGGTCAGAATGACCATCAGGGCCGCCAGGTTATAGATGCCGATACCGACTCCGGTGGCCAATTCACCACTGAGGGGTCGATGGCGGTTCAAGACCAGGAAGAGCAAACCCCACAGACCGGCTACCAGGCCGGTGACCATCAGGAATTTGGGCTGATCGCTGCCCAGACCGGCGTATTGCACCCAGCGCAGACAGGTCAGACTCGAGCCCTGCAGGCAAAAAACCAGCATCACCAGAACCAGGCTCTGCTTATTGCCCAGGTGGATCAGGGCACCGGCATCGCGCGTCATCAGGACCAGCGCACAAATGGCCAATAAAACGCCGAAGACCTGCCCTCCACTAAAGGGTTCACCCCAGACCAGGGCAGAGACCGCGGTGGGTACGACCAGGGACATGCGGAAGGCGGTGAGTACTGCCGAGGCCTTGACAAGGGTCAGCGTATAGGTCATGGTCAGCATTGCCGAGACAAAGATCGTGCCGGTCACCAGGCCGAGCAGGGCGGTGCGGCTGTCGATCGAGAGTTCGCCTTTTACCATGTAGTAGACGGCGAGCAAGCTGGCCAGTACCAGATAGTTGGTGCTGACGACGACGGGGGCGTAGTGGCTGCGTTGCTCCGACCACTTGAAAGCCTGGCCGAAGCCGAACTCCATGGCGAAGGCCAGGGGAAGCCAATGCAAATTGATCTCTCCTCGGAAGAAAAGAGCCCAGAATAGAGGTTGGGATCGCTTTTGTCAAACGCGTGTAAATTCTGGTGTCTTGGATTCGGGGTATCTGATCGTCAAATATCCAGAAAGCAGTGGACATGGGCAAAAAAAAAGAGCGCAGCAGCCGGTTGCGACAAAAAGGATTGAACAAGCACCAGCGCGCCGCCTTTCGCCCCGGTGAGGTGCGGATCGGCCGAGAGCAGGTCGAGGAACTCTTGCAGCGCTCGCGGAGTTCCGATCCAGAAGATCGCCTAGAGGCGGCGTCCTTATTATGTCCCTGTCATGTGCGTAAGCGCGTTGACGAGGTTTGGACCGCACTTTATCGAATGCTCGAAGATGAGGACCAGAGGGTGCGCCGCGCCGCCTGGCACACGCTCGAAGACGGGGGAAAACCCGATGATCCGGCGCTCGACGCGATCATTGATCGGACCCTGGAGCGAGAGAACGATAAGCAGGTGCTCTATTTTGCGCGACTTTTCTCTCAGGGACGCGAAAAGCGCCGCCTGGTCGAGTTTGAGGCTGAAGCGATTTCCGAGTATGTCGAATGCGGCAAGTGCGATTTTTGTGGTGGGCAGGGCATGGCGGTCAAACGAGATTTTGCAACCGAACTCGACGTCGGCGGGGCCAGGCGCTTCGCTATGATTTGTAAGATCTGTGATCAGGCTGGGTAAACAACTGGGCGCGCCAGTGTGAGAAATCTCGTTCGATTGGCGAGGCGGGCGGGTTATCGGTAGAGGGTGTTTTTTATTCGGTGTCGGGAATATCGGTGTTCTGCAGGGTATTGATCTCCAACGAGGTGCTGGGAATTTCGGTGCGGACGACCGGATGCCACTCGAGCACCTCGTCGATGCGATAGCCCTCGACTAGGCCGGAAGAAATCTTGAAGAAGAAGTCGATGTCGCTGCGGATTTCCTTGCACATAGCGATTTCGAAAAACGATTCGCTACGGGTTGCTGCTGAGTCGATCAGATGCCAGGCGAGCCAGGCGGACAAGGTTTCGGTGTCTTCCATGTCCTCGCTGGTGTGGAACTGGTGCAAGAAGGGGGTCAGCGTATCGAGTAACTCACGGGCGGAGCGCCGATCGTGCAGATAGATCAGACCGTCCCACTGGTCTGGAGACTGATAGGCGTCGCGGTAGATGCCGATATGGCACTTCATAGATCTATGCTCCATTGCCGTGAAGAGGTTGGCCCGGGCTACGGAAACAGAAGTTAATCTGTCCTAGACGAGAGCAAATTCCGATCAAACGATTTTATCCGGCTAATGAAATCCGAAATATTTCTATAGATATGAATAACGATCTTTCGGACTTATAGCAACCTTTTTACCTATCCTGATAAAGAGCGGAAAATTCCGCCTGCCACGTGGGGAAATAACCACCGATGATCGCTTCCCGGATTTCACTCATCAATTGCTGGAAGAAAAATAGATTGTGTAGTGTGGCCAAGCGCAAGCCGAGGACTTCATTGGTTTGAAATAAATGGCGCAGATAAGCACGGCTGTAGTGGCTGCACGTCGCACAGGCGCAACCCTGCTCCAGTGGTTGAGGATCTTCGGCGTGGTGGGCGTTTTTGAGTCGCAGGCGCCCGTGGTGGGTAAAGGCAGTGCCGTTGCGCGCATTGCGGGTGGGTACCACGCAGTCGAACATATCGATGCCTGCTTCGACCGCCTCGACTAGGTCGTGGGGCAGCCCCACACCCATCAGGTAGCGAGGTTTGCCCGCGGGCAGTAGGGGCGATGTCTCGCGGACTACGCTGAACATTGCCTCGCGCGGTTCGCCTACGGCCAGACCACCAATCGCGTAGCCGGGCAAGTCGAATTGTACCAACTCCTGGGCGCAGTACTGACGCAACTCCGGGTAGGTGCTGCCCTGGACGATGCCGAAGAGCGCCTGGGGTGGGCGATGGGTGCGTTCGGCCGCTAAGTGTCGGTGGCGGTCCAGACAGCGCTCGGCCCAGCGCAGTGTTCTTTGCATGGATTGTTGTGCGTAATTGCGGTCGCAGGGATAGGGTGTGCATTCGTCGAAGGCCATTATGATATCAGCGCCGAGTCCGTGCTCGATCTCCATGACCTTTTCGGGAGTAAAGAGGTGATAGGAGCCGTCCAAATGAGACTGGAAGCGCACTCCGTCTTCGCTGATTTTATTGAGGTCATTCAGGCTGAAAACCTGGAAGCCGCCGCTATCGGTGAGGATTGGGAGTGGCCAGTTCATAAAGGAGTGGAGTCCCCCCATCCGGTCGATGAGTTGGTGGCCGGGCCGCAGGTAGAGGTGATAGGCATTGCCGAGGATGATCTGGGCTCCGACCGCTGACAGGTCTTGCTGGTCGAGAGTTTTGACGGTGGCCTGGGTGCCGACCGGCATGAAGACCGGTGTTTCGATGGCACCGTGCGGGGTGTGGAGTACACCTGCACGAGCGCTTGTTGCGGGGTCTTCGGCGATGAGTTCGAAGCGGAATTCGCTCATGGCAGGAGCTGGGAGACGGGGACGAAGCGGAACCCTCGCGTCTCGAGGCGGGGCAACACCGTGGTGAGGGCGGCAAGCGTTTCTTCGCGATTGTGGCCGATACCGATGGCTTGACCGGTCCGGGATGCAATCCCGGCTAGATCCCAGAGCCGGGATTGGATGGCTTCGACCTCATCGACCTCGTCGATAAAGAGATCGCGGGTAAAGGTCATCAGGTCCATGTCGACGGCCAGCTGGTAAGCGACCGAGTTGGTGGTGGTGCGGCTGTCGAGGAAGAGCAAATTACGAGCTTTCAATTCGCTGAGGATCTGGCGCATGATTCTTTCGTCGGCGGTAGCTTTGGAACCCATGTGGTTGCTGATCCCACGAGCGTGGGGAACGCGCTCCAGGGCGTGGCGGACCCGGCGGCGAATCTCCGCGTCTTCGTGGGCCATCAATATGGCGCCGTCGCCGGGATCCTCTGACCCTTCGGGCTCCATCGGCAGGTGCACCAGTACTTCGTGTCCGTTTGTGCGCGCCCGGTCTACAAGACTGTCCACCCGGCCCTGGTTGGGCAAAATCGATAAGGTCAGGGGTTGTGCCAGAGCGCAGAACTTTTCGGCAAGGGTGCTAGCGCCGCCGAAATCGTCGAGGACAATGGCAATATTGCCTGTGCGCCGCCGTTCGGCAGTTGGCCGCAGGGTGAACGCGGTCGTCAGTACCTGATCAAAGCCGCAGCGGATTTCGACCTGGTCTCGGCGCTGGCTGGCGCTGAGGACCTGGCCTCCGAGTTGCTGGACCAGGCGCGAGATCGCGAGGTTTGTTTCGGCCAGTGGGAGATCGGTGGGTACGCCGACTCCTATCCGGTCGAAATCGGCCTGGCGGCGCTTGGAAATGAGCCCCGGTCTGATGCCCAATTCGACCAAGGCACTATCGATGCCGGTGTAGAGGGTATCGGCTAGCTCTTTGGCTCCGGTCACCTGATAGGGAGGGTGTACAGCAACGGGTGGGGTGAGAGGTGAGTGGTCGTCCCGTTCTCGCCAGGAAGTGTAGAGTATAGAGACAATGGCTCCGGCCAGTAGTATGACTGATAAGGTCAGATGCCAGAGGGGATGGCGCTGGCGTTTGGCCAGGCGTTTACCCATTGGATCAGGGCGCGGTTTGTTGCTTTAGTGTTGCCCAGCTAAAGACGCCGGCGGGTCGCTTGCCGGCCGATTCCCCGCAGTTACCACTCAGGGGATCGTTGTCCCAGCGGATGATTTTCCACAGACCGTTTTCGTCGAGGCGGAGTTTGTAGGTCATAATTTGGTCGACGCGGAAACCGTCCCCGTTTTCGTCGAGGAGCAGCATCTCGACTCTGCCGCGAAAAACTTCCCAGTCCTCATCGGGATGGGCGTCGGGATCGTTGGGGTTGTCCGGGTTACTTGGGTATTCGGGGCCCAGTTCCTGCGAGCGGCGGATCAGCTCAAAATCGAATTCGAATGTGCGGAAGATGTCGAAAATACCCGGTTGTGAGCCGTCGCGACTGCCGCCCATGATCTCCAGCTCTTCCTCAAAGCCGTTGGCCAGAACGAGGTCGCCCAAGCAGTCGGTTTCGGTGAACCAGAAGTTTTGGTCGAGCAGCGTTTCGTAAAGGTCCTTATCGCGGTCGCGCATCGCCCGGGCGAGGTTGTCCATCGCCTGGACCGGCGATATGGCATCGGGGGCCGGGGGCAGGTCGGTATCGTCTTCGGGGGTGTGTTTTTTGGGAGCGAAGGGGTTGCCACTGCAAGCGCATAAGGCGAGGACAAGGGCATAGGTGCCGAGGTGGGCGAATAACTTCATTGGATCTCCGTACATTGGTCTGGGGTGTCCAGATAGGCTCAGTTATATAAAATACTAAGTGGCGGGTTTTATTTCAAAGGCCCGGTTATGGGTCATAGAGGCTTTCTGCTGGCTAGCGGCTATGTCGCCGGGAGGGTTGTCGCTTAAGGAATACTCGTACTACGGGCTTTTGAGGCGGATCCCGCCGGTCCAGCCTCAATCGATTCTTTGACCGAGGTTTTGCTCAGCGCACGAAAACAGCTCGTAATTCCCCCCAGGAAAACTTCGCCGAAGCTCGGTCTCGCAGGTCGCGCCAGGCTGCGACAGACCATACCGGATTCTCCACCGTCGGCGTTACTAGATCCATTTCCATAAATCCCTTGATACCTATCACATTGAGTGTCGTAGCGGTTTCATTTTCGTCCGTCGTAGGTACGATCTCGATAAATTCCACCTCGTAGGGGAAGATGAAGGTCTCTTGCAATTGATCTTCGGAGGGAATTCGTTCGTCTTTGGACGATTCGAACCAGCGCAGGAAGCGTGCACTCTGGATCCGCTCGGGGTCGAGGATGGCCCGGGCGAAGCTGCGTTCTTGCTCCGGACCCCAGAGAGTGTCGCTCTCGGTGCTGTAGATTTCCGGATGCAACTGCACATCCTCGGGGTCGGGGGTGAAGACGAAGTTGGCGGCGAAGTGATCCATGTATTGTTCAGGGCTGCGAGTCTCTGGTTTGCCCTGGAAGATCGAGCGGATATTGGCGAGTACGGATTCGGGGCGAATGCGTTCGAGCAAGAAGAGTTGCTGACCACTGGGGCAATCGGGGATCTGAGTGGATAGAGGAGTTTGGGGATCTGGGCGCGGATCCTGGTCCTCAACGTTACCACAGTGGGGAAAGAGCAGCGTGCTGGTGTCGGGTGCGCAGTGGCACTCGACCTTTGCACTATCGCTCAGGCCACAGCCTGCAAGCAGGGCTGCGAGGAGGTATAATAGCCGATAAGGCATCGCGTAGCTCAAGAAGTGGCGAAGGGTACGGGGGCGAAAGAGACGGCGAAGATCACCAGGCAAAGGTAGCCGATCAGGCGGCGACGACGGTCCAGGGCGGTAAAGGAGTCATAGGGGGGTGGGTGGTCTTTGCCGAAGAGCGCGAGAAAAAAGGCCAAACCCAGCCAACCCGGCCACCCTTGAGGCCACTCCCATACCAGCGATAGAATACCGTAGATTCCCATGGCCAGCAAGATCGCATAGGCGGTGCGGGCGATCAGCCGATGCCTGGGGCCAAAGAGTGCATAGACGATATGACCGCCGTCGAGTTGGCCGATGGGGAAGAGGTTGAAGGCCGTGATAAAGAGTCCGACCCAGCCGGCAAAGGCCACCGGGTGCAAAAGCACCAGCTGGTCGGGGCCGATTTCGGGCAAGACCAGGGTGGCGATTCCGTCAAAGAGCAAGGGGGCTCCCAATTCGATCGGGGTGGTGTGGAAGTGGTCGGCCTGCAATACGCTTGAGTGCGCAAGTCCGGTAAAACAGGCGACGAGGGCGACGACAAAGCCGGCTAGAGGCCCGGCGGCACCGATATCGAGTAGTGCGCGCTTGTGGGGGATGGGGGACCGGATTTTGATTACTGCGCCCAGGGTGCCGAGGAAGGAGATATAGGGCAGGGGCAAAAAATAGGGTAAAGAGGCTTTCACGCCCCAGCGCCGCGCGGCGAAGTAATGGCCGAACTCGTGAACGGTGAGAATGAGTAGTAGAGTTGCGGCGAAGGGAATGCCCTCTACGAGGTGGACCAGGGCAGAGATGCTGCTCAGGGGGTCTACCCCTTGTTGCATGGCTCCGGCGGCGGTCATTGAAACCATGGTTAGCGCAAAGAGCAGCGCGTGCAGCCATGGTCGCGCGGGAGCGGGTTTGGGGATGGGGGGCGAGTTCCAGAGTGGCTGCGGCAGTGGAACTGGTTCGGCCCGGGGTAGCTCCGGTACGCTTTTGCGCCAGAAATTCAATGGGTTGGGCTTTCCAATTGGAGGCTCAGGCGGTGTGTGTGCCCCAGTCCTGAGCCAAAGGGTACATAGGCATAATCGATGATCCATCGTCCGGTTTTCAGGCCCAGTCCGGCTGAGAGATTGCGGTTTTCGGCGCTCTGGTAGCCTCCGCGCACTCGCACTCGTTTCCCGACTCGGTACTCGCCGCCCAGGTGCAGGGTGAGGTCCGTGCCACGGACCTTTTGCACTTCGACTGAGACGAGCAGGGTTTCCCTAAGGACAGCGGCGGCGCCGAAACGGAGATCTAGCGGCAGATCGGTTTTCTGGCGATTGAGGCGATTCATCGTGCCTAAGTTGCGCAGGGTTGCTCCTAGGCGCAGGCGGTTTGCCAGGTCGTAGGCCAGCCCGAAGTCTGCTGCGCCACCACTGGCACTTGCGTCGGAGATGGATTGGTGGATGAACTTCAGGCGCATACCCAGGCGAATTCCGTTGACCGCGCGCGCGTAGCTAAGTCCGGCGGTGCTCTCGTAGACTCCGAAGTGTCCCAGCGGTTCGGTCGAGGGGCCGGTTCGACGCTCGATATTATCGGTTTGCCAAAGTTGGCCCGAGATTCCCCAGACGCTCTGACCACGGTTCCAAGAGAGGTGCAGATAATCCTGGCTGATGCTCTGGATCCAGGCTCCATGGCTGAAGGAGATACTGTGTCCGCTCGTTTGCAGGGTTGCCGGATTCAAGGCCTGGGCGTCGGATAGAGCCGCAACCGCTTCGGAGAGCCCAGCGGCGCGTGCTCCTCCGCTCAGGCGTAGCGAGGGTAGGTTGGTGGCGGAGAGCGCAGTGGGCAAGGCGATGAGCGCGGCCAGTAGGAGATGCATATCGCTAGAATGCCAACGCCAGACCTACGGTCTTGCGGCCCCCGGGCCCGAGGGGATCAGTGAGATAGGCGTAGTGGAACTGCAGGGTCTCGACGCGCATTGGACTCAGGGTCAGCCCAGCGGTAAAGGGCATTTGGTCTTCGGTTTTGAGGTGGTACAGACCGCCGCGTAGCGTGAGCAGGGGGCTCAGGATCCACTCGGCGCTGAGATGGGAACTCTGTGCGTTACCGGAGCGAAACTCGACGCCCAGAGTCAGCGAGCTAAAGAGCTGGTGCGCCGCCCCGAGAATCAGCACGCGAGGCAGAGGGTCTTCGGTGCTGCTCGATTGCTGGTTGGCCAGACTCACTTTCCAGTCGAGTTTGGCGCCGAGGTTGCGTATTCCGGCACCAAGCCAGGTGTGCTCGGCGATGCGGAACTGAGCCCCCAGGTCCAGGCCGCTGCCGCTGGCTTTGGCCTGGGGCGAAAAGGGGACATCGATGCTCTGGTCGAAGATCTTCACGGTGAAGCCGAGTGCCAGGCGCGGCCCTAGGGTGCGGCCCACGGCAACGATGAAGGCGTTGGCGCGATCCGCGATCGGACCGGTGTACTGGCCGCTGGCGGTGCGGCCATCGATTTCACCGACCGAGGCGTGTGACCAGGCGAATCCGAACCCCATATCGCCGCGGGCGTTGAGTGCGAAGGATGCACTATTTTGCCGGCGATCGTGCGAGAGAGACTGGATTGAGGTCTGTACGGCCTTGCCGCGCAGGCGCGCGAGGCCGGCGGGATTCCAATAGGGAGAAGAGGCGTCATCGGCCATGGCGACAAAAGCGCCCATGCCCAAACCGCGGGTACCCAGGCCCGATGCGAGGAAGGCGCCGGCGAAATCCGCTGCCTGCGCGGCGGAAGCGATGAGTACTAATGCGGCCAGCGCTTTCAATCCAGCACCACCACCTTGCCAAATGCCCGTTGACCGGTGCTGAGTTCGATGCGGTAGAAGTAGGTGCCGTTGGCTACACTTTGGCCATCTTGATCGCGGCCATCCCAGGTGACCCGATGGTCGGTGTTACCGGTGTAGGGCGCGGTACTCATCAGGTCGCGGACCCGGCGGCTGGCAAAATCGTAGATCGAGATCGAGACCTCGGCCTCTTGTGCCAGGCTGAAGACGATGGTTGCCGTCTCGTGCGAGGGAGCAAATGGGTTGGGTGCTGCGTAGGTGAGTGCGGTGCTGTCGGCTACACCTCCATAGCTGATAAAGGCTCCGGTATCGAGCGAGCGAGTGCGGATCAGGTCGCGGATTACACGCCAACTAGCGCCTTCGTCGTCCGTGCGGCCCAGGCCTTTTTCAGCTCCAGCCCAGAGCACTTCGCCAATGGTTGCGAGTCCGACAAACGTACCGGTCAGGGGCTCGCCGTCGATGACGGAGACCTTATCCCAGGTGCGGTTGGCGTCAAGCGTCAGAGCCGGGTCGCGACTGGCCAGGAGCCCCAGATTGGTGCCGGCCCAAGCGAAGTTGGGAGTGAAGGCGAAATCCCAGGCGAAGGTCGGTCCGGTATGGGTCCAGGTCTGGCCGAGATCGCGACTGACGCTGATGGCCTGGGACTGGCCCTGCCCCGTCGTATTGGTGCCGGCCCAGATGGCACTAGAGCCGTCGGGCAGCGTTTGGCGCTCCAGCGCGACAACCCAGTTGCCGGCAGGGTGGCCGGGGAGGGGGTTTTGGTCCTGGTCCAGGCGAACTTTGGCATTTTGCCAGGTCTGGCCGGCGTCGAAGGTGAAAGCGATACCACTGGAGGTGCCGATCCACACCGTGTCGCCAGAGGCCAGGACTGCGAAGGTGCGGTGTAGGTACTCTTGACTGGCCAGACTGTCGACGGCGGCGCGCAATTCGGCGATATCGCCTGGATCGCCGTTTGCCGTGGAGAGGCTGTCGGCCAGCAACGATAGGCTGTCGGCGGCAGTGTCGGCGGCGAAGAAGACGATTTCGTCGGCGCCACCGGGCAGTACTCGCTCCCAGGTGCGTCCATCATCGCTAGTACGCACCGCGGAGCCAGCCAGGAAGGCCGCCCAGACGACGCCGTCGTCCAGGGCGATGTCGAAACAGGCATTGAGAATGGGGGTGGTGGGACCGCGGTGAAAACCCGCCCTGGTGGTATCGAAAATGGCCTCGTTGGGGATGTGGTGCCAGGATTGGCCTCCATCGTGCGAAAAACTCAGCCCGGTACCGACCTGGAAAGTGCCCTGGCCTGCGACCGTAGTATCGACCAGAGTCGCCACCCATACGGTATCGCCTTGAGCATCGAGGGCAGAGATGGCGCCGCGGCCAAGCCCATTGAGTTCGGTAAAGGTGACCCAATCGGAAGCGTTGAGGCCGCTGCTCTGGGCCGGGTCGAGGCGGGCTACCCCGCTTTCGGTGCCGACCCAGAGATAATGCCCACTCCAGACGACTTTGCCGATTTCGGAACCGAAGAGACTGCGTATAGGTTCGGAGTCCTGGTGAAATCGCTGCGGGTGTGCGGTATGGGCGGGCGAGAGGTGTGGCGACAGGACGATTAGTATGGCGATGGTGAAGATATGCCGATGGCGAAAAGATAATATCATCGGGTAGGTGTTTCCACCTCGAATCTATTCGCGTTCGAGTCAGACATAGGTGGCGGCCCGCTCGCGCATCGCCTCGACCGCCTCATAGCCTACGCCATAGTCACCGATGCGGGTTCCATCACTGTTGCCGTGGCTGTCGGATCCTCCCGATCTGAGCAGGTTGTGGCGCTCGGCGAAGTGGCTGTAAAAATCGATTTGAGGAGGTTGGTGGGCGGGGTGGAAGACCTCTATGCCGTCGAGTCCATAGGAAACTAGTTGCTGGGCAATGGCCTCTGGGAGACTGGCACCGGGATGGGCGAGCACGGCCACGCCCCCGACGTGGTGAATGAGGGCGATGACCTCTTGGGCAGAGGTATAGGGTTTGGGTTTAAAGGCGGGACCCCGATCGCCAATATAGCGGTTGAAGGCTTCGTCTTTGCTCGAGACCAATCCGTTTGCCACCATGGCTGCGGCGATATGGGGACGTCCCAAAGGGCTGCCATTGGCCTGATCGAGGACTTGCTCGAAATCGACGTTCAGTCCCATATCGTTGAGCTTTTCGACGATGGCGACACCCCGCTGGTAGCGGGCCCGAAAGGATGCCTTAAGGGTAGTGTCGAGTTGGTCGTCATTGCAGTCGATACAGTAGGCAAGGATATGAACTTCGCGATTTTGGACGTGGGCACTCAACTCGGTGCCGGGCACGACCTCCATTCCCAGGCGCTCTCCGGCGGTGGTGGCTTCGGGGATACCCTCGACTGTATCGTGGTCGGTCAAGCTCATTGCCTGCAAGCCCGCTTCACAGGCTTCTTCAACTGCCTGAGTAGGCGTTCGCAAGCCGTCGGAGCAAAGGGAATGCATGTGAAGATCGGCCAAATTATAGCGCACGAGGGTCTCTTTGCTTTTCAAGGTTCCCGAGTTTCTACCAAGAACACGGCAAAGATATAAAAAAAGCCTTTTGGTGCTTGCGATCAAGCCTTTTGCCATACGCCATATGCTGGGAGTTTAGCTCAGAATTCGAAAGGTTCTTCAAATGCTTAGTTTCTGGAGAGCGCAAGGAGATCGTTGCCGCAATTGACGCGAATTTTTCTCAGCGCTTGATCTTTGAGTTGACGCACTCGCTCCCGGGTCAGGCCCATTTGCGAGCCGATTTGTGCCAAAGTCAGGTCGGCCTGGTCGTCGAGGCCGAAATAAGCGCGAATTATCAGGGCTTCGCGCTGGTCTAGCCGATCGAGGCAGGCGCTTAGCCTATTGGAGAGCGAAATGCGTT
Organism: uncultured Gemmatimonadaceae bacterium; assembly: GCA_964520345.1. Taxonomy (GTDB): domain Bacteria; phylum Latescibacterota; class UBA2968; order UBA8231; family UBA8231. The sequence continues at coordinate 20,723 of CAZFMY010000030.1, forward strand.
CATAGCGGTCTGCGGGATTGGGGCCTGGATCGGCAAAGGTGTCGATCAGTGGTTCTTCCTCCCAGGGGAAGGACGGTGCGTCCATCGATATATCTGGTTGGGTGGTTTCCAGGGCGTTGAGTGTTCGCTTGAGCGACATTTCGGTGCTGTGGGCGATTTCTTCACAGGTTGGATAGCGCCCCAGTTGCTGGGTGAGGACTCCCCTGATTCGCTCGATTTTCTGCAAGTCGTTGGTCCGACTCGCCGGTGGCCGAGCAATTTTGCCTTCTGAGGCCAGGGCTTTGAGAATACCCTGTCGTATCCACCATACGGCATAGGTGATGAACTTAAAACCGCGGGTCTCGTCGAAACGCTTGACCGCCTCTATCAGACCGAGGTTGCCCTCGGAAATCAGCTCGATAAAAGGAAGACCACGACCCTTGTATTCCTTGGCGATACGGACGACGAAGCGCAGATTGGACTCGACCATCTGGTGCATGGCACTTTCGTCTCCAGCCCGTGCTTTGGCCATCAACTCGGCTTCTCGTTGGCGGCTCAGGGGGCGAAAGTGTTGGATATCGCGCCAGTAGGAATCCACATTGCTCGATCCATCGGCATCGTTTTTATCCATAAGACGCTGGTCTTATTTAGCTTGGACAGAGGTAAAACAGCCTGAGAAACTGGAACTATCAGATATAACGACAGAACAGAGCTTTTGGTTCCAGCTGGGATTCAGGCGGAGGGCAAGAGTTGGCGAAAACGGTCATAGGCTGTATCCCAATCTGTTTCGCTTGCTGGCTCGTAGATTTCAGACTCGAAAGAGCGGCGCACGACCTCTCGGGCTTCGGCGAGCGAGGTGAGTTGCCCCAGTCCGATGAGCTGGAGCATCAGGTTGCCGATCGCCGTGGCTTCAAGCGGCCCGGCGACGACCGGTCGTCCGGTCGCCGAGGCGGTAAACTGGCAGAGCAGCCGATTTTGGATACCGCCGCCGACTATGTGGATCGATTCGAGACGACGTCCGAGGATGGTCTCTAGACTTTCCAGTACATAGCGGTATTTTAGCGCTAGACTTTCGAGTACGATCCGAATGATTTGTCCCTCGTCCACCGGAATCGTCTGATCCGTCTCCTGACAGTAGGTGCGGATGCGCGCCGGCATCCCGCCCGGGGCCAAGAAGCATTCGTCATCGGGATCGAGAAGGGCAGTGAAGGGTGCAGCTTCCCGGGCCATAGCCGTGAGCGTATCGTAGGAAAGGACTCGGCCTTCGTGCTCCCAGGTCCGGCGGCACTCTTGTACCAACCACAGTCCCATGATGTTCTTGAGAAAGCGGTAGGTTGGTCCGACACCGCCTTCGTTGGTGAAGTTATAGCGGAGCGCCTGGTCGTTGATCAGGGGGGCGTCTAGCTCGACGCCCATCAGCGACCAGGTTCCCGAGCTGATATAGGCATAGTCGCGAGTTGTGGCGGGCACGGCGGCGACCGCCGAGCCCGTGTCGTGGGTGGCTGGGGCAATGACCGGTACGGCGTCGAGCCCGGTTGCGGTGGCGATAGAAGGCAGGAGTGTGCCCACTCGGGTTCCGGGTTGGACGATCTCGGGTAGGAAGTGGGTCGGAAGGTCCAGGCTCTCTAATAGCTTGGTAGACCAGGCACTCTGGCGCGGATCGTAAAACTGGGTGGTGGTGGCGTTGGAAAACTCGCAGACCTTGGTGCCGGTGAAATAGAAGTTGAAAAGGTCGGCCATCAACAGGATGGTCTGAGTCGATTCCAGGAGCTTTGAATCGCGTAACGAGAGCAGCTGATAAAGGGTGTTGAACTTCATAAACTGCACGCCGGTATGCGCAAAAATCTCTTCGCGTGAGAGACGGGAGAAGGCCTCTTCGAGCATGCCGTCGGTGCGCGGGTCGCGGTAGTTGCGCGGGTTGTCGAGCAGCGCGTCATCGGGACCCAGGAGGGCGAAATCGACACCCCAGGTGTCGATTCCGATCGCGTCGAGGTCTTTGCCGTGTTCGCGGGCGAAGAGGCTCAGGCCCTCTTTCATCTCGGCGAAGAGGGCCAAGGGGTTCCAGTAAAGGCGGTCAAAGAGTTGTACCGGTCCGTTGGCGAAACGGTGCAACTCTTTTAGCGTCAGGCGTTCGCCATCGAAGCGACCGATGATGGCGCGTCCGCTTTCGGCCCCCAGATCGAATGCGAGGAGTTTGCTCATAGGTAGTTCAGACCTAGGTCGGAGACGAGTTCGCGGGTGTCGTTGTCTAGTAGAGCGCAGATCAGGGCGATCCCCAACTCGCGTTCTATCGCGGTGGCATACGAAGTGTGTTCGTCGCGGAAATTGAGTCGCTGGAAACCGAGGATGGTCTCTTTGAATTCTTCGGGGCGCTCGTAGAGGACTACCTGCGCGATGGGTGTGTTGTCTAGCGCTTCTTCGACAAAGGAGACCCCAAAGATCTCCTCCAGGGCATTTCGGAGTTGGCGGTGTAGCATTAGAAGGGGTAGACCTCGTCGAGTTTGCGTACGAGCGCCGAGGTCGGGCGCTCTTTTGACTCCTCAATCACATATTGAATGATTGGCGCGCGGTGCCAATAGCTCAAAATCGCCTCAATATTTAATGAAGGCTGGCGAAATTCCAGGCGGAAGACGAGAAAGGCACGGAAGAGGTTTTTTAGCATGGCTCCTTAACTGTTGACTGCCTATCTAATGAGGGCGTTTCTCCGATTGTGCGCAAGGGGATAGAGCAGATCGGGAATGATTGGTGTTGTTTCGGAACTGCTTGCAGATAAAAACCCCGCCGACCAAAGGTCAGCGGGGTGAAGAAGGGCTCATTTTTTCAAGACTAACCGCCAAATGGCGAAGGGCAAAATTCGCACTTAGAGCCACATCGCCGCAAGGATTGCGCGCTTAGTCGAAGTACTTCGCGATCCGCGTCTCGATCCGCTCTAATATGGGCGTATCGTCCAACTCGGCCTCAAAGGCGGTCCCCGTGACTCGCTGGTTTTCGAGCAGATACATATCGCGGACTTTGCCGCGCTTGTACTGCGATTCCTACTGGGGGAACTTGGCCTCCAGGAGGCAATTGTCGAGTTGGGATTGGATTTCTTTGCGGGTGCTCATAGGGGGTGCAAACTCCTCTGAGCAGTGGGGTTAGGGTGAGGGCGGATTAAGGTATCGATGAGTTCGCCTCAGGTCTTCTCAACCCTAAAAACACTAAAATTATCGGAGTAAATAGGTCTCGTCAATCCGATTTGGTGTAGAGATTGCTTGATTTTCGTTGCGTCGCGGCGTATTTTGGGGCACTATATGGGGTGCTGGAACCCCACCAGATCTAGTGAAATGATACAGTTCACCCTACTGGGAGGTCCATATGTTGAGAAAATTGGCTATACTGGCTCTGGCGGTTGGTCTGGGCGGGTGTGGAACCGAGGAAGAAGACAAGCAAGTGCTCATCAACTATGTGAGCCAGTTAGAGAAGATGGCTGGGAAAGACGAGAAGATTGTCACTCATATTAAGCATTTGAGAAAGCCTCTTTCGGAGATCTCCGAAGAGGATTTGGTCGAGGCTCGTCAACTCATCATGGACTATGTAGCGGAACTTAAAGCAATGCCCCGGGATATATCCTACCGCGAACTGCGAGTAACTCACAATCTCTATGCTGACAAGGTAGAACAGGCTATCGAGTTATCTGGCGACAAGGGACGTGAAATGCGGCGTGAAAAGAGCAACGTGGCTATCGGCGTTAAACACATTGCTAGGTTTACCAAGCGACATCACAACGGTATGAGCGTATTGTGGGATCGCCATAAATTGCCCGATTTTCCCTTAAAGTTCCCTAGTGATGATTAAAAGCTAATCGCGCTAGTGCTGCCCCCGGTCCCCCAAGCGGCCGGGGGTTTTTTTATGTGCTTAGGGCCGAAAGAGATGGGTCTGTGTCGAATCGATGCCGCAAGTGCTGAGTACTGGAGAGCACACCGGTATAGAGGAAGCCGATGAGGAAGAGCAGCAAGAAGGGCAGACCCAGATAGAGGCCGGTAGACCAGGCGCGGTAGAACGCGATGGCGAAATAGAGAGCCATGCCCAATTCGCCCAGCGAGAGGAAGGTCCAGCGACTGGTGTACTTGCGATCGGGACTATGGTTTTTGCGCCCGGTGAGGCCGTATTTGGGGGTGCGGAGGAACTCGCTCTGATGCCCGATCAGACCTTCGAGAACAGCCCGGGTATTGTTGATGCAAAGGCTCATGCCGATCGCCATCAGCAACGGAAGGTATTTGATCTGTTGCTTCCAGTCGGAGTAGAGGACCCGTTGCGAAGTGAGGTAGAATCCGGAGATGGCCATGGTGGCGAAGGAGAAGAGCGGCAAGTCGATGATAAAAAACCGCTCCCAGCCCAGCTGCGAGCGGATCGAGAGCACCGGCAGGGTAAGTAGGCCCATCAAGAGCATTGAGATATAGCAGAGGTTTGCCGTTAGATGCAGAGTCGCCTCGACCTTGATATTGGTAGGCAGCGAGGCGCGCCAGATTTGGGGTAGGATCTTCTTGGCCGTCTGTGCGGCGCCTTTAGTCCAGCGATGTTGTTGTGATTTGAAGGCATTGATTTCGACCGGGATTTCACCGGGCACTTCGATTTCCGGCAGGTAGAGAAACTGCCAACCTGCCAATTGGGCTCTATAGCTCAGGTCGAGATCTTCGGTCAGGGTATCGTGCTGCCAGCCACCGGCCTCGTAGATGGCCTTCTTGCGCCAGATACCGGCGGTGCCGTTAAAGTTGAAGAAACGGCCCGAGCGGTTGCGGGCGGTGTGCTCGATGATGAAGTGGCCGTCGAGGAAGATCGACTGGATCCGGGTTAAGTGCGAGTATAGACGGTTGATATGACCCCAACGCATCTGTACCATGCCGATCTTCTCGTTGGTGAAGTGGTGGATCGCCCGTTGTAGAATATCGGAGGGTGGTACGAAATCGGCGTCGAGGATCAGTATGAACTCGCCCCGGCTCTGTTTGAGTCCGGCGGCTAAGGCCCCGGCCTTGAAGCCATGGCGTTCTCGGCGACCGAAATATTCGATGTCCAGCCCCTGGGCGGCTAAGCGCTCTACGACCTGGCGGGCTTTGTCGCAGGTCTCATCTAGGGAATCGTCGAGGACCTGGATTTGGAAGCGATCGCGGGGATAGTCCATCTGGCCTACGGCTTCGAGCAGGCGCTCGACCACGTGGTATTCGTTGTAAAGAGGCAGCTGGACGGTGATCGCAGGCAGTTGCTCAAAGGATTTGGGTTTGGGGGCTGGAGTTTGGCGGTGGCGATAGAAGAGGCGCAAGAGTTGGTAGCGGTGGATGCCGTATATACTGAGGAAAGTGATGATAAAGCAATAGGCAACCAGGCAAAGGATTTGCCAGAATTCCATCGGGCCTGTCATACGTTTAGTTCCCCAGTGGGATATGATCTCGTTCTGGGAAAGGGAGTGTCATGCTTCAGGCATTGATGCCGTGACACCGTTTGTATTTCTTACCGCTGCCGCAGGGGCAGGGGTCGTTGCGACCGACTTTAGGCTGGTCGCGGACGATCGGTTGGCGCGCTTTTTGCCCCTCGTCGCTACCACCGCCTGAGCCGCGCAACTGGGACGGATCCTGCAGCGGACGTCCCGGAACGCCAGCCGTCGGTGCGGAGGCTTGCTCGACACCGCGAAAGCCCATATTGGTAGCGTCGCGGTGGACCGCGTCGATCCGGCTGGGTTGCTGACGCGCCGCATTCAATGTTTCGGCCTCGGTGTCGATCCGCAGCTGGAAGAGGTTGCGCAGCGTCTCCTGAGCGATGCGGGCAATCAGACTTTCGAACATGTCGAAGGCCCCCTTTTTGTACTCGATGAGGGGGTTTTTGCCGCCGACTCCGACGAAGCCGATCCCGTCCTTGAGTTCGTCGATCTCGTGGAGGTGCTCCTGCCAGCAGGTGTCGATTGTGTGCAGGGCGATGGCTTTTTCAATATCGCGAAAAACTTCATCGCCCACGATGTCGATACGTCGCTGATAGGCCTCTTGGATCGTGGTCAGCAACGTTTGGCGCAGGGTGTCGGTGGTGGTCTGGGCGCGCTCGGTTTCGGAGATGGCCAGGCCTAAGAAGAAAGTACTGCTGAACTCATTCTGCAGGCCCTCCCAATCCCATTCTTCTGCAAAACCATCCGGATCGACAAATGGAGCCAGTACGTCGTCGAGACTCTCTTCGATCATGTCCGCGACCTGTTCGCGGGCGCTTTCGCGTTCGAGCAAGTCGCGGCGGCGGTTGTAGATGACCTGGCGCTGCTGGTTCATTACGTCGTCATATTCGAGGACGTGCTTGCGCATTTCGAAGTTGCGTGCCTCGACCTTTTTCTGTGCTCGCTCGATCGACTTGGTGACCATGCCGGCTTCGATGACCTCTCCTTCTTCAGCGCCGAGTTTGTCCATCACTGAGGCGATGCGCTCCGAGCCGAAGAGCCGCATCAGGTCGTCTTCGAGCGAGAGGTAGAAACGAGAGGACCCGGGGTCTCCCTGGCGGCCCGAGCGGCCGCGGAGCTGGCGGTCTATGCGCCGGGACTCGTGGCGTTCGGTGCCGATCACCTGTAGGCCGCTGGGTTTTTCCTGCAGGTGATCACGCATGATTTGGCCCTGGGGCACCTTGTCGTCCAGCGTAAGGCTGGATTCGATGATCTCGCGATCGAGGTGGACGACTTCAGGTACCAATTTGATATCGGTGCCACGGCCGGCCATATTGGTGGCAATCGTTACCGCACCGGCTCGACCGGCTTCGGAGACGATCTGGGCCTCCCGGTCGTGGTGTCGGGCATTGAGTAGTTGGTGCGCGATGCCGCGGCGGGTTAGCATTCGGCTCAAGAGCTCGGAAACTTCGACGGATATCGTGCCGACGAGCACCGGCAATTCCAGTTTGTGCAGACGGTCGATCTCGTCAATTATGGCGTTGTATTTTTCGCGCTTGGTGCGAAAAATCTGATCTTGCTGATCAAAGCGGCGTATGGGCCGGTTGGTAGGGATAACGGCCACGTCCAGTTTGTAGATTTCCCACAATTCTCCGGCCTCGGTTTCGGCGGTGCCGGTCATTCCGGCCAGCTTGTGGTACATGCGGAAGAGGTTCTGCAGGGTGATGGTGGCTACCGTTTGGGTTTCGTGCTGCAGCTTGACGCCCTCCTTGGCCTCGAGTGCCTGGTGCAGGCCGTCGGCGAAGCGCCGGCCCGGCTGGGGCCGACCGGTGGACTCGTCGACGATGACCACTCGACCGTCTTCGGAGACTAAGTATTGCACGTCCTTCTCGAAGAGGGTGTAGGCTTTCATCAGTTGGTTGATATTGTGCACCGCCTGACTTTTTTCGGCGTAGGTGCGGTGCATTTCCTCTTCTTTTTGGACCTTTTCGTCGGCGCTCAGGTTTTGGTCGTTGCGGATCGCATCGATTTCGACACTGATATCGGGCAAGATGAAGAGCGCTTGTTCGTTGGGAGAAAGCAGGTCGCGCCCCTTCTCCATCAGATCGATCGTATTGCCCTTCTCATCGACGATGAAGTAGAGGCCCTCGTCGATCTCGTTCAGGCGCTTATCGCGCATATAATCGGCTTCAACTCGATTGATCAGCCGTTTGACGCCTTCTTCCTGGAGGACCTTGGCCAAACGACGGTTGGTGGGGGCGCCGCGTGTGGCTCGGAGCAACCCGATCCCGGTGTCGTAATCGTATTCGCCAAGGTCTTTACTCGCCTTCTCGGCCTCGTCGACGACTTTGTTGACCAGATTGGTCTGGGCCTTTATCAGTTTGCCCACCAGCGGCTTCATCTCTTGATACTGATTGGTGGAGTCGGGGACCGCGCCGGAGAGGATCAGCGGAGTCCGCGCCTCGTCGATGAGAATCGAATCGGCTTCGTCGATGATGGCATAATTGAATTCGCGCTGCATAAGGTCTTCGAGCCGCACGCTCATATTATCGCGGAGGTAATCGAATCCGACCTGGCTGCAGGTGGCATAGGCAATATCGGCGTCATATGCTTCTTTGTGGCCGGTCTTTTCCCACTTGAATCCTGTGGTTCCGCCTTCGGGTACTTTAAGCAGAAAGGCGTCGGTGCCGGTTTGGTGGATATCCTGAATGATGCCGACTGAGAGTCCCAGGAAATTGAAGATTGGTCCCATCCACATCGCGTCGCGCCGGGCCAGGTACTCGTTGTGGGTAATGAGGTGGGCACCTCGCTGGGGAATGGCGTTGAGGAAGAGGGGCATGGTGGCAACCAGTGTCTTGCCCTCACCGGTGGTCATTTCGGAGATCTTACCCTGGTGCAGTGAGATGCCGCCGAAAATCTGTACATCGTAGGGCACCATGTCCCACTCGACCGCTTCGCCGGCGCGGTCCCACTTATGACCCAGCAGTCTTCTGCAGGTTTCGACAACCATGGCGAAAGCTTGAGGCAAGATTTCGTCGAGGAAGGCGGCTTCGACTTCGCGGATAGTCTTGTCGAACTCGTCGTACTGATCGTTGAGACGCTCGCGTTCGGCAAAGTCCAGATCGCCGCGCAACTCCGCTCCGATTTTGTCGAGGTGCTGCCTGTTTTCGGCGTTGCGCGCCTGCAGATCTTGGCGGAATGCGGCGGTTTTGGCCTGGAGCTCGGTATCGTCTAATGCCTGGTACGAAGTGGCCAAGCGGGTGATCTCATCCACTTGCGGGAGAGTGCGTTTGAACTGGCGTTGAGCCTGTGAACCGAAGACTTTTTTTATCAGCGAGTTGAGCATGCTAGGTCCTCATTATGACGAATACCCCTGTGCCCAAGCTCTGGGCTAGTATGGGGGCAAATCGGCTGCGATAATCTTGTGTTGCGCTTTTTTTATGTCGTACGGGCAGCGCACCATTTCCAGGATTCTGCGGTCTAGTCCCAGAGTGCGAAACACACGCTCGGGGGCCTCCATTCCGGGGCTGGCCGACGCTGCCGGGTCGGGGTTGCTCGTGCCGGAAGTATTTTCAGAGCGCCGTTGTACTCGGCGCAGAGCAAGGGACAGTGCGAATGGCCGCTATTACGGCGAGGCGCATGAGCCGGGTTCAGACGACGAGTCCCTTTTGACGGACGATACCATCGAGGATTCCGTTGACGAAGGCGTGCGACTTGTCGGTGCTGTAGGACTTGGCCAATTCGACGGCCTCGTCGATGGAGACCCGGATCGGAATCTCTCCGATAAAGAGCATTTCTGCCAGCGCCAGACGTAAAATCAGACGGTCGATACGGGCGATGCGTTCCCAACTCCAATGCTCGGCCGCAGCTGCGGCCAACTCGTCCAGTTCGCCGGCATGGGCGGAAGTACAGAGCAGGAGATCGGCGGCGAAAGACTGTACTTCCTGCGAAAGGGCGAAGCGCTGGCCAAGCTCGGCGAGTGCAGTCTGGGCGTCGGTTGCGGCACTTTGCTCCGAGTAGAGGGCCTGCAGGACCAGTTGGCGCGCGCCATGACGGTTGTCGGGCGGCGCCTCATCGGCGGAGGAGCCATCTCCAAAAAAGTCGTCCTCGTTCTTCATCCCAGCTCGGCCATCAGGCTGGCCATTTCTACGGCGTTAAGAGCGGCGTCCCAGCCGCGATTGCCGGCTTTGACACCGGCGCGCTGCACGGCCTGATCCACGGTGTCGGCGGTGATGACGCCGAAGATTACCGGTATGCCGCTATCGAGGCCGATGCGGGCGATCCCTTTGGCCGATTCCCCGGCGACGTAATCGAAGTGGGGGGTGTCGCTGCGAATAATGGCCCCCAGGCAGATCACGACATCGAAGCGACCGGTCGCCGCGAGTTTCTTGGCGGCTATCGGCAATTCAAAGGCACCGGGGACCCAGGCGATCTCGATCGCATCGTCGTCGCCGCCATGGCGTTTTATGCAGTCTAGGGCTCCATCGAGAAGTCGGGTCGTCACTAGGTCGTTGAAGCGGCTAATTGCAATGCCGAATTTGCGACCCTGGGCGTCGAGCTGTCCTTCATGCACTTTCGGCATGATTTTCGTCCTCTGCGGATGTGCGTTCGAGCAGGATGGAGTGACCCATCTTGTCGCGCTTGGTTTCCAGGTAGCGAATATTGTGCGGGTTGGGATCGGCCTCAATCGGCACTTGCTCGACGACGGTCAGACCATAGGCCTCAAGGCCGACCCGCTTCTTGGGATTGTTGGTCAGAAAGCGCACTCGGCGCAGCCCCAGGTCATAGAGTACCTGGGCGCCGATACCGTAGTCGCGCGAGTCCACGGGGTGGCCCAGGGCGTGGTTGGCCTCAATGGTGTCGAGTCCCTGTTGCTGTTGCAGTTCGTAGGCCTTGAGTTTGTGCAGGATACCGATGCCGCGGCCTTCGTGATGCTGTATATAGACGATGACGCCGCTGCCCTCTGCAGCGATGTACTCCATGGAATGCGCCAGCTGCTCACCGCAATCGCATAGCAGCGAGCCGAGCGCATCCCCGGTCAGACAACCCGAGTGCATGCGTACCAGCGTGTCGCGTTTTGCACGGATTTCGCCGTAGACCAAGGCGATATAGGGGTTGTCGTCGACGAGGCTGCGGTAGGCGTAGGCGGCGAATTCGCCGAAGCGAGTCGGCATTGGCGATTGGGCCTCGAGCTTGATTAGTTTCTCGGTGCGGCGGCGGTGGGCGATAAGGTCGTGGATGGTGGCGATTTTAAAGTTGTGTTCGTGGGCAAATTCAAGGAGGTAGGGGGTATCGGCTACTTCGCCCGATTCGTCGAGAATAGCGGCAATCAGCGCCGCAGGTTGGGACTCGGCTAGTTGGGCTAGGTCGACCGATGCTTCGGTATGACCGGCGCGTCGCAGCACCCCGCCCGGTTGAGCTTGGAACGGGGTAATATGACCGGGTTGGACAAAATCCTCGGGCGTACTTTGGGGGTCGGAGAGCTTGCGGATGGTCAGAGCGCGGTCCTGAGCCGAGACGCCGGAGCCCTCGATTTGCCGGGCGTTTACCGAGACCATGATAGAGGCACCTCTTGGACCCTGGGTGCCGGGAACCATCTGGTGCAGTTCAATCGCTTCGAGGTGGTCTTTGCCCGCGGTAAGTACGGGTGGGCTTCCGGCGTGTCGAACCATGAAATTGATCGAGTCGGCAGTCGCCAGTCCGGCCAACATCATCAACTCGCCCTCGCCTACCGCCTCGCGGCCATCGACGTCGGTTTCCCGTTCGTCGACGAGAACCACCATGTGGCCCGCCTGCAAGTCCTCGATGACTTGTTCTATAGTGTTGAAATCGGGCATACTCAATATCCCATCTCACGCAATTTTTCGATACTGAGTTCGGTCGAAGAGGTCGGGTCTCCGCCGAACAACCGTTCGACATAGCGAGCGATCACATCGACCTCAAGATTGGTGAAATCACCGATACGACGATGGCTAAGAGTAGTATTATCAAATGTATGAGGAATTACCGCAACCGTAAAGACCTCACTGGAAACCTCGGCTACGGTCAGACTGATTCCATCGATGGCGATTGAGCCTTTGGCGGCGATATAACGACCGAGTTCGAGGGGTGGCTCAATTTCGATCCGGTGCTCGTTGTCCCGTTTACCGATGTGGCGAATCCGGCCGATTCCGTCGATATGGCCCAATACCATATGACCTCCAAGCCGCTGGTCGGCGCGGAGGGCGCGCTCGAGGTTGACCCCCTGCCCGATGCGGAGAGCGCCCAACGTCGTGCGTGCGAGCGTTTCGGCCACCGACTCGACGGCAAAGCGGTTCCCGTTCACTGCGACTGCGGTTTGGCAGGCGCCATCGATATTGATACTAGCGCCGATCTCCAGGTCTTCGAGTACGCGTTCGGCTTCGATCTCCAGTCGCTGGAAAGCGCCCTGGCGTTCGCAGCGGCTCACGCGACCCAGCTCTTCTACTAGTCCGGTGAACATCTGTATTCGACCTCAGCGGTGTAGAGTAGGTCCGATCCCAGACGCTGGGTGCGCACCGATTTCAGGTGGATGGCCTGGGAGGCGCGGGTGATGCCCAGATCGCCAATGGCTTCGACGCCTTTGCCCATCAGGCGCGGAGCCAGATAGATCTGGACCTGATCGACGATTTGAGCGACAAGGGCGGAGGCGGCCAGGTTGCCCCCGCCTTCGATCAGGATACTGGTTATACCCTCTTGTGCGGCGCGGGAAATGGGTAGGTGTAGATCGATGCGGCCTGCACGGGCGGGAAAGGTCCAGATTTCGGTGCCCTGGGCCTCGTAGGCCTTGCGCTTGTCAGGGGGGGTATCGTCCGCAGTGACTAGGATAGTGCCTGAACGCTGGTAGATGCGTGCTGTGGGCGAGGTGCGCAAGCGTCCATCGACGACGATCGGTCGCGGATTGCGCCCCTTTACATGGCGCACCGTCAGCAGGGGATTGTCGGCCTGTACCGTCTTTGCACCAACGACAACCGCATCGACCCAGGAACGCCAGCGGTGGACATGGCGGCGGGCCTCTTCGCCGCTGATCCACCGCGAGTCGCCACTCGCTGCGGCGATGCGACCGTCGAGGGTCTGCGCCAGCTTGAGCAGGACCAAGGGTAGGTTTTGGGTTCGATGTTTGATGTAGGCGGCGTTGAGACGGTGCGCTTCTTCTGCACAAAGTCCGACTTCTACATTGAGCCCCCCCTTTCTCAGCGTGTCGATTCCCCGACCCGCAACGCGCTGATCCGGGTCTATCATAGCGCAGTATACTTTTGCGACCCCGGCTTCGAGGACGGCTTCGGTGCAGGGAGGAGTGCGGCCGTGGATCGAGCAGGGTTCCAAGGTCACATAGAGGTCGGCGCCCCGCGCTTGTTCGCCGGCCTGGTTGAAGGCGTTGATCTCGGCATGGGGACCTCCGACCTGCAGATGGGCTCCTTCGCCGATGATGCGCTGGCCGCGCACCAGCACTGCGCCGACCATGGGGTTAGGGCTGACCTTGCCCCGTCCTCGTTGCGCGAGACGCAGGGCTCTGCGCATATATTGCAGGGGTTCGGTCATTGGCTAAAGACGAGGGATGGTCGCATATCGATATTGTCGAGCGGTGCGATGAACTGCTTTTGCTTGTTTGCGGCGATGGTGCAGTCGGTTTTCTGCGCGCCTGAGATCGGGTTGCGGGTTGCCACGGCGGTTACCGAGTCGGTTCTCGCCGGGGAACTAGCCACTAGGAGTGGCACTAGCATGAGTAATGCTCCAGCACATCCCAATATGCGGAGTGGGGTCAGCACGGCTTTCTGCAGTACCTTTCGAGGAAAAAAAAAAATTAGGCAGCAGGCGGGCAAAAGTCAAGATAAATCGCGGGTCTGAATAGCTTATAAGATTTTGTTTATCAGATACTTGTATTCTTTTTGGCCCTGGGGGACAGCCCTTGACAAACCTCGGTGAACAGATAGTATTTAACCTTATCCAATAATCTTTATTAACTTTAATCCATCACGGACACGTTCTTTTCACTCGCGGGAGTTTGGTTTGTACGAAGCGTATTGGGGATTGCGAGAAAAACCATTTGAAAATACGCCCGATCCCCGCTTTCTCTACCAGTCCGGGGGCAGTGCTGTAGTCTACAAGCTTTTGCACTACGCCTTAGAGAACAATCGGGGTGCCGCTTTGCTCACCGGGGAATCTGGTTGCGGTAAGACGCTGCTCACGCGCGCATTGATTCAGGAACTGGACCCGGAGAGGACCGAGATCGCTCTCTTGACCAATCCGCGCTGGAAGCCCGAGGAGTTTCTCGGCGAGATTCTCTACCAGCTCGGCCACGAAGATCAATGGGTCGAACGGGCCCATATCGTCCATAGGTTGCACGAGGTACTCTACGGGAACTTCGAAGCTGGTAAGAACACCTTAGTAATCATCGACGAGGGCCAGTTGATACAGGACCAGGCCGTTTTCGAAGAGCTGCGCCTCTTACTCAACTACCAGCTCAATGATGCTTTTCTGGTCACCCTGCTCCTGGTCGGCCAGCCTTTCTTAGGGGAGCAGGTCCGCGATTTTCCTCCACTGGACCAGCGCATCGTCACCCGCGGTCATCTCAAAACGCTCTCAGCTAATGAAGGGAGCGAGTACATTCAGCATCGCATGAGTATTGCGGGTCGCTCGGAGCCTGTTTTTACCGAGGGGGCCATCGAATTAATCGATCAGTACTCGAAAGGGATTCCCCGCAAAATCAATAATATTTGCGATATTGCCTTAGTGGTTGGATTCAGTCGTAAGCTCGAATGCATCGATGCCGATTGGATCAAGCGTCTCATTCAGGCCGAAGGTGGTAATGGCCCTTAGGATGAGTCAGATGTTGCGCACCGCCAGTTCAGTGCGCAGCGACAAGCCCAGAGTCCCGGAAGAAGTCGGTCCGCCGGCCAGTGAAGAGGTGCGAGTTCGGGAAGAAGAATCGATCCCGGAGGAATTGCCCGATGCGGAGAACGTGATCGTTTGTTCCGACGCGGAGGTCTACCAGCAGCTGGTGGAGTTGGCAGATCGGATTTTTGCTGGAGCCCAGGTGGGAAAGATACCCGAGGAACGCGCTATCGTACAGGTTTTGCGCGCTTGTATGGACAGACTGCGCAAAGGCGAAGGGCTTCTGACCGAAACGATCCGCCAGCGTGGCCAGTTGTCTAATATGGCTCAGTGCGGAACCGATTCGGCGATCCTCTCACTGCGTTTAGCATTGGAGCTGGGAGCTGATGATAAGCGTTGCCTGGCGGTTGGACTCTGCGGATTGATACACGATATCGGAATGCTGAGGGTGCCCAGGGATATTCTCGAGGGGGAAAAGCTCAGTGCTGAAGAACGGGAGGTCCTGCGTCGGCATCCGATTGAATCGCAACGGATGCTGGCGGATTTCGGATCGGCATTTTCCTGGCTTGGCCCGATTGTGGTTCAGGTCCACGAGCGGCGCGATGGCAGCGGCTACCCGCGGGGCTTGAGTGCTGATGAGATCCACGAGATTGCCCAGCTCGTCGGCCTGGCCGATACCTATCTGGCGCTGGCCCGCCCGCGCATCGACCGGCCGGCACTGGTCGTCTACAACGCGCTGAAGGAAGTTATCGATATGCGCCGTACTCGTTTTGACAATAGAGCGGTCAAGGCGCTGATCAATATCGTCTCGATTTTCCCCCTGGGCAGCCTGGTCAAGTTGAACAACAACGAAATCGGTCGGGTGATCGGTACCAGTCGTTTACATCCGACGCGTCCAAAAGTGGAGATTTTGCTCGATTCTCGGGGGCGACTCCAATCGTCGCCTCGGCAGATTTCGCTGGAAGAAGAGCCGATGCTCTACATCGTTAATCCCGCGATCAAAGAGGGTGTGCTCAATAAATAGCGTCAGAGGAGATAAGGCAGATTCATGCTCGGCAAGTTTTTTGACAAAGTGCATAAGGGGTTGGCTCGTACTCGAGCGGCGATGGCCGAAAAGATCGCCGCCGTGATACCGATGGGCACTCGATTGGATGACGATGCGATCGACGATATCGAGGCTGCGTTGATCAGTGCCGATATGGGACTGGAGACGGCTACCGAAATCGTCGATGAGGTGCGTGAGCGGTACAGGAAAGATCAGCTCGAAGACGGATCGGCGGGTGTGATGCGCGTGATCGAAGAGCAGGTGCGCGCTGTGGTGACCTTGGGTGAAGACGGGGCTTTGCCTCTCGCCGACGAGTTGCCGGGCAAGCCCTTTGTCGTGCTGATCGTCGGTGTTAACGGTGCTGGCAAGACGACGACTGCTGGCAAGTTGGCCAAGCGCTACGCCGATGAGGGCAAGAAGGTCATAATGGCGGCTTGCGATACTTTCCGGGCTGCGGCGATCCCGCAGCTCGAGGTCTGGGCTGAGCGCGCCGGCGCTGAACTGATTCGGGCTCAATCCGGTGCCGATCCGGCGGCGGTGGCTTTTGACGCATTCTCTGCGGCTAAGTCGCGCGGTGTCGACGTCTTGCTGGTGGATACTGCCGGTCGCCTGCATACCAAGGTCAATCTGATGGAGGAACTCAGCAAGATCCGCCGCTCGCTCGCCAAACAGGATCCCGCTGCTCCCCACGAGACCTTGCTGGTCCTCGATGGGACCAGCGGGCAGAATGCGCTATCGCAGGCTCGGGAATTCAATCAGGCGACCGAGCTGACGGGGTTGGTGTTGACGAAGTTGGATGGGACGGCAAAGGGAGGAATCGTAGTGGCGTTGCGGCGGGAAATGGATCTGCCGGTGAAATTGATCGGCGTCGGCGAGGGTGTGGACGATTTACAGCCGTTTGACGGGGAGTCATTTGCCAAAGCACTTTTTGCCGAGTGATGCTTTGGCGCTTCACAAAGGTCGATCGCCAACCCTGAGTTTGCACAGCAGAATAAGACACTGGTAAGGCGACGGGCATAGCGTTTCCTGTGTCCGTTTGTCTGGTTGCCCCGATCGCCTTGAATTACAGTAGAGCTAGCGCTTCTTCGAGTTCCTCTTTGACGGCTGGGTCCTCTTCTATCTCCAATCTTCGCACCAGCTGATTTTTCGCCTCATCTCCCCCGAGTTGCCCCAGAGCCCAGGCCACATGGCTGCGTACCAGGGGTTCTTCGTCGTCCAAGGCATCGATCAAAACCGGAATAGCTTTTTGCGATCCCGAATTTCCCAGGGCCACAGCGACATTGCGCAGGAACCCCCGGCGTTTTGGACGCTTAATGGGGTTGCGGCGAAATAGTTCGTTGAATGCTTCACGGTCGAGTTGGATCAGATCGAGGAGTGAAGCATTCTCGCGATCCGGATGGCTTTTGTACGCGGGTTCTGGGGCGGGATTGGCCTTGCGATTCCAGGGGCAAACGTCCTGGCAGATATCACAGCCGAAGATCCAGTTGCCCATCTTTTGCCGCAGGTCGCTGGGAATGGGGCCTTTGAGTTCGATATTGAGGTAGGCTATGCAGCGGGTGGCGTCGAGTACGTAGGGTTCTGGGAAGGCGTCGGTGGGACAGGCATCCAGGCAGCGGGTGCAGGTGCCGCAGTGATCGGCAGCGGGTTCGTCGTACTCGAGTTCGAGGTCGGTGATGATTTCGGCCAGAAAGAAATAGGATCCGCGGTTTTTGTCGATCAGACAGGTGTTCTTGCCCCACCAGCCCAGCCCAGCACGCTGGGCCAATTCGCGCTCTAGGACCGGAGCGGTATCGACGTAGTAGCGGCCTCTGGTTTGTGCTCCGGCTCTCTGCAATATGAACTCCCAAAGGGCAGCGAGGCGTTTTTTGATGATTTCGTGATAGTCGTCACCGCGGGCGTACGAGGCGATCTGGCCGCGGAGGCGATCTGAGTCGGCCGTGGGTTGGTAATAGTCCATTCCCAGGCAGATGACGGTACGGGCCCCGGGTACCATCTGACGCGGATCGCGACGTTTCTCGAAATATTTTTGCAGATAATGCATTTCACCGGCATAGCCCAAGGCCAGCCAGCGGGCATAGAATTGAGCACCTTTGAGCGGATCGGCCGGGGTGAAGCCGACGGATGCGAAACCCAACTCGCGGGCCTGGAGGCGGATCTGCTCGCTCAGCGACATTCTAAAGATTGGGGCAGATGGATCGCGCCCCAGTCGATGGGGTTATTCGAAGAATTTGGCGATGTGGTGGAAAACCATCTGGTTGAGATCGTTGAAGGTGACGAAGATCATGATGAAGAGCATGATGCCCAGGCCTATTTGTTGGCATACTTCGCGCTGACGCAGTGAGAGCGGTCGTCGCATGATGGCCTCCATAGTAAGGAACGTTAGATGTCCGCCATCGAGGACCGGTATGGGCAGGAGGTTGATGATCGCGAGATTGACACTGAGTGCGGCCAGGAAGCTGATAAAGGCGTCCAGGCCCTGATCAGCTGTCTGTCCGGCGAGTTGAGCAATGCGCAATGGGCCGCCCAACTCGTCGGTCGAGCGATCTCCCTGGAAGAGTTGCCCCAAGAAGTCGAGGATCATCCAGGAAGAGTTGTAGACGCCTAAAAAACCCAGAACCACAGCCCGGCCCAGGTCGACGGTATAGCGCGAGTTCTGAGTTTTGATTCCGATTTGGCCCAGGCTGGTACCGCTCTCGACGCGGGTCGCCGGAGTTAGTTGCTGCTCCATGCGCTGCCCATTGCGCTCCCAGACCAGCATGACCGTTTGGCCCGGGTAACGGCGGATCTCCTCGCTCATCTCGGTCCAGCTGAGAACCTGCTTTTCTCCGACGGCGAGGATGGTATCGCCTTCTTGTAGACCCAGGCTGTCGGCTGGCATGCCTGGTACGACCTCGCCCACAGTGGTCGGGCGCATCGGCTGCAGGCCGTATCCGTCGCCTGTGGCGGTCGGCAGATACAGAGTCTGCATTGCGCCGCTGCGTTCGATTTCGAGGTCGGCGCCCCGGTCCGAGATTTCATCGAGCGCATCGAAGAGTTCGTGGGCATTGTCGACAGATCGGCCGTCGACGGCGAGGATGCGGTCGCCATACTCGATGCCGACCTGGCCGGCGAGCGAGCCCTCGAGGGGTTTGACGCGGGTACTGTCAAAGGTGTCGACCCCGTAGGCGTTGAAGAGAAAGATCAGTGCCACAAGGGCGAAGAGGAAGTTCATGATCGGGCCAGCGGCAATGACCGCCATGCGGATCCCGATCGACTTGGAGGGAAATTCCCAGGGTTCGCCGACCGTTTCCTCGCTGCCGACATCGGCCATCCCAGCGACTTTCACATAGCCGCCGAAGGGGACCCAGGAAATGCAGTATTCAGTTTCGCCATAAGTGAAGCCGATCATCTTTGGCGGGTAGCCCAACGAAAACCGTTCAACCTTGATACCGGACCATTTGGCAACCAGGAAATGACCTAGTTCGTGGACGAAGACCAGTACGCCGAGGGCGATGAGGAATGGGCCGATATAGCTAAGTGTATCGAGCATATTCTATCCGTCTATTACTCAAAGATAGCCAGCATATCCACGTAGAGATAGGCTAGCGGAAAGGCAAAAAAATACGAGTCGAAACGGTCGAGCAGGCCTCCGTGACCCGGTATCAGTGCCGGCGCGTCCTTGATGCCGACATCGCGCTTGAGCGCCGACTCGACCAGGTCGCCGACCTGGCCGCCGATGCCGGCGAGCAGTAAAAGCCCCACTAACGCCCAGGGCGAGAAAGACGGCAGCAGGAAGCCCAGCCCCATGGGGACCAGGCTGCCGACTATGCCGCCGACGAAGCCGACCCTGGTTTTTTTGGGGCTGATCGCAGGGGCGAGTTTGGTCACTCCCCACTGGCGGCCACAGAAATAGGCGGCTGAGTCGGTGATCCAAATGCAGAGAAAGATCACTGCCACCAGGTGATGGGCCTCTGCGCCGCGGCCTGCGGTCTGAAAGAGCAAGAGCGGCGCGCAACCCAATAGCCCGAAGAAAACCACGCTGCCCAGCGTTAAAAAGGCGTTGGTAGCGTAGCGCTCGGTGCCTTGGCGCAACGCCCACACCAAGAGCAGCATGGTGGCTGCCAGCAGGAGCGGGACCACTTCGCCGTCCGATGGATCGCCAGTCCCCAGCCCTCGGACGTGGTTGCACACGCCCAGGATCAGCAGGATGCCGGGGAGGATTAAGGGCTTGTAGCCGGCCTCTTCGAGCACTTTGTAAAATTCCCAGGCGCAGCGCAGCGAGACGGCCAAGACCAGTATCAGCAGTGTCCATTCGGTCGCCTCGACCAGGAGCAGCACCCCCGGTACGAATACTACGGCCGAGACCACGCGCTGCTTCAGATTCGAAGTGTCTCCCGCTGAATCAGCCGCCAAAACGCCTCTGCCGTTGCTGATAGGCGGCAATGGCTTCGTACAGGTGTTGGCGGCGGAAATCGGGCCAGTGTACGCCGCCGACGAAGCGGATCTCGGTGTAGACCATCTGCCAGGGCAGAAAATTGCTCAGACGCATCTCACCGCTGGTGCGAATCAGCAGGTCTGGATCGGGTAGGTTGGCGGTATAGAGCGCGCTGCCGATTTGCTCTTCGTCGATATCTTCTGGGTCCAGTGTCCCGGCTGCCACATCAGCGGCGAGTTTGCGGAAGGCATCGACCAGTTCGCTGCGACCTCCGTAATTGAGTGCCAGGTTGAGTTTGAGGCCGGTGTTATCTTTGGTCTTATCGAGGGCGTGTCTAAGTGCTAGCTGAACGGTTTTGGGCAGTTCGTCGGTGCGGCCGATAGCGTTGAGACGCACATTGTTATCATCCAGTTCCGGTACTTCGTCGCGTAGCGACTCGTGTAGCCATTGCATCAGTGCCTTGACTTCTATTGCCGGCCGGGACCAGTTTTCGGTTGAGAAAGTGTAAAGCGTTAGTACTTCGATCTCTAAGTGACCGCAAGCGCGGACGATGTCGCGTACCGATTCGCGGCCGAAGCGGTGCCCGTCGGTGCGGGGCCTGTTGTGTTCGTCGGCCCAGCGGCGGTCGCCGTCCATAATCACGGCAATGTGCCGGGGTAGATTCCCCGCGTCCTTGAGGCGTTGCTGAATCCGGGCATCTTCCTCCGGATCGAGGGGTTTTACCGGTTGGTACTCTTCAGGCGAAATTTCTAGCGGTAGTGTTTGCGAACTCATAGTAGGTCGCGTAGGAAAAAGTGCTGGTTGTTGAATTCGCGTTAGCGGGTGAAAGAGCGGTTGGGCGTTATCAAAACCTGCTTCGGCGCCCTTCGCAATTGGTCATGGTCGCTAAGCAATCTAGGGGCTGTGTACAAATCCGTCAAGCAAAGTGAAGACCCTTTCACCTTGTGGCAGAAGCCCTTGACACTAATCGTCTCGGCCTGTATTATGCGGTTGTATGACTAATGATTTGGTACGCACACAAAAAGAACGACTGAGAAAGCAGGTCCTAGCGGTTCGCGAAGGGCTGGGCCTGGATCGGGTGGAGATCGACGGGCAGGCGATCATGGAGCGCGTGCTGGGGTTGGAGCAGTACCGCCGAGCCGAACTGATTCACACGTACATATCCAGCAAGGAAAACGAGGTTGATACCCGTGAGTTGATCCACATCAGCCTGGAGCAGGGTAAACGGGTGGCGGTGCCCGTCGTGGAGCAGGGCAAAAAGACCATGGCTCATGCGGAGATCGAGAGTTTGGACGAATTGGTCGACGGGCCCTTGGGATTGGCGCAGCCCGATCCTACCAGAGTGGACTGGTTGCCTGCAGAAGCGGTAATAGATCTGGTGCTGGTTCCGGGTATCGCTTTTGATCCTTGCGGTCATCGAATCGGTTTTGGCGGCGGCTTCTACGACCGTTTTTTGACGGAAGTGCAAAGTGTCAAAGTGGGGCTTTGCTACGACGCGTTGATTATGGATGATATTCCCAATGAGGACCACGATGTCCCGATGGATATCGTGGTGACCGAAACCGCGACTTATCAAGGAGTCAGATCGTGATTTACGAATTGCGCATCTATCGTTTCCACAAAGGCAGAAATAACAAGAAGAAGTTCCTCGACGGCTTTGCCAAAGCGCGCCGCTTTATGAAGAAGTACGGGGTGACCTTTGTCGCAGCCTGGGAAAACCCCGATCGCGACGACGAATTCATCTGGATCCGTTCCTTTCCCAACACCAAGGCCCGAGACAAGGCGATCGACGCCTATTACGGAAGTCCGGAATGGGGGAAGATCGTCGATGATATTCGGCCGTTGATTCGGCGGCGGGAAGTGCGGGTGATGAAGTCGCTGCCTTATTCGACGCTGAAGTGAATGCAGTGATGCAACGCGTACGGGCTCTGCATTGGCTGGTCGTTTGTGGGGGCCTGATGTTTGGAATTGGGGCTGCTGTTGCGGATGAATCCTATACTGTCTATCGGGCTGGTGTGCCGATGGCGATCGATGGCCGTCTCGATGAGACGGCGTGGTTGGCGGCACCGGACCTGGGGGGATTCGTCTTTCCCTGGTGGGAGGCGGGCAAGCGGGAGCAGACCGTGGCTAAATTGCTCTGGGACGATGAGTATTTCTATGCCGCTTTCCTCTGCGAGGATGCCCATATATGGGCCGAACACACACAGCGCGACAGCGCTGTCTTTCGCGACGACTGCGTCGAAATTTTTACCGCTCCCAATCCCGAACGGCCAGATGCCTATTTCAATATTGAGATGAATGTCCTGGGCATCGCTCTCGACCAGTGGCATCCAGAGGGACCGGGAAAACCGGTGCCAGGCGAGTGGAACGGCGAGGGGTTCCGCATTGCCACCTCAATCAATGGCACGCTCAACGACGAGGAGGATACGGATCAGTACTGGGTTTTGGAAGCGGCGATCCCATTGGCTAATTTCGCCGTGGCGGAGGTGCGGATCCCGCCGCAACCCGGTGATATTTGGCACCTCAACCTCAATCGTTGCGGGGGGCGTACCAACGAGCAGTTCAGCCAGTGGCGTGCGAGTCGGACCGCCCATCCGAATTTCCATCGGCCGGGTGATTTCGGTCGGGTGGAATTTTCGTCGTCGTCCAGTCCGTTCAGGTAGGAATCCTCTAGCTATAAACGATGTTGAAAATCGGTCCCATAAGCGTAGATCCCGGTATTCTCCTGGCCCCGATGGAGGATGTATCGGAATTGCCCTTTCGCCTGATTTGCAAGGAATTGGGCGCTGATATCGTCTACACCGAGTTCGTCAACGCCGAGGGGCTCTTGCGCGAAGATCCCCAGGGTCCCCGTCGATCTTTTCGCAAACTGAACTTTCTGGAAAAAGAGCGTCCGATGGGGATTCAGCTCTACGGGGCTGCTTCGCTGTCGATGGAAAAGGCCACTGAGATTGCCAGTGCGCAGAATCCCGATCTCATCGATATAAACTGCGGTTGCTGGGTGAGTAATGTGGCGTTGCGCGGGGCCGGGGCCGGGCTCCTGCGCGATTT
Source organism: uncultured Gemmatimonadaceae bacterium (assembly GCA_964520345.1). Lineage (GTDB taxonomy): Bacteria > Latescibacterota > UBA2968 > UBA8231 > UBA8231. Next base: position 43,454 of record CAZFMY010000030.1, read on the forward strand.
GCCGCAGATGAAAGAGATCGTCTCTCGCGTCGTCGGTGCGACGCACTTGCCGGTGACGGTAAAAACGAGGTTGGGTTGGGATCAGGATAGCATCCGCATCGTCGAGGTGGCCAAGATGCTGGAGGATCTTGGTGTCCAGGCGCTGGCCATTCATTGCCGCACCCGCTCACAGGGTCATAAGGGAGCAGTGGATTACGAGTGGATTCCCAGGGTCAAGGCGGCAGTATCGATCCCGATCATCCTCAACGGCGATGTGGTTTCGCCGCAGATCGTCAAGGATGCCTTTGATAGCACGGGCTGCGATGGGGTGATGATCGGTCGCGGTGCGATTACTCATCCGTGGATCTTTCGCGAGGTGCGGCACTACCTGGAAACGGGCGAACTCTTGCTCGAGCCGACGTTGAAGGAGCGCTGCGAACTTTGTATCAAGCACGTGGGTCTGGCGGTTGAACACGACGGTGAGCGATACGCGTTGGTTGGCATGCGGCGCCACTACGCCGGATATTTCCGCACTCTGCGCGGCGCGGCGCGATTGCGGGCTGAGCTATCGGGCTATAAGGAAGTTGAGCCCTTGTTGGCCCGTCTGGCAGAACTCCGCGATACCGACCCGGAGCGCCTGGCCGCTTGATGCAGCCGCTCCGCCCTCGATCGTTGCAGCGCTACTGTCCCCAAATTCCTTTCCCGCCTTATCGTCATATTCCCGGTGCGACTTTCCATCCTCGTACGCATCCAAGTGGGCATAGTTATGGGTCCGCAGAGCGCGATAGCCCGCCGCTGACGGAGGAGAACTGGCGCGCCAACGAGGCGTATTTGTTCGGTGTCGATCTGTTCAACTGTGCCTACTGGTGGGAGGCTCATGAGGCGTGGGAGAGTCTGTGGAATTTGGCGGAGAACCAAGCGCTGAGTCGGATCTATTTGCAAGGCCTGATCCAGACCGCAGCGGCGCTGGTCAAGTGGCGCGAGGGAAATCAGCGCGGGGTGGCCAAATTGTGGCGGCAGGCGTGGGAAAAGCTGGTGCGAGTAGGTGGGGAAGCGCCCGTCTATATGGGATTGGATATTGCCGAGTTGGTGGGTTGTGTCGAACCCAATCTGGTCGGCACCGACCGCTCGTGTGCGGTGTTGATCCGGCTGTATATATGATGTGATTCCAAGCGTGGGAATCCGGATTGCGACCTCTTTTTCCCTGCTCAAGTGGATAGACACACCGCGGAGAGAGCCGATTTTCTTTGCTTTGCTCGTTCCGATATAGCGTAGCGCAGGCCGAGGTAGGATGTCCCCGGATGCTTTAGTCTTCGTTTGCGATTCGGGCACTGCGCCTGCTCAAATCTATTGATATTATCTATAGAAAGAATAATAATAATCGATTTGACCAATGGGTAATCCTCTCTAATTTAAATTGGAGAGCAGGATTGCGACCTAAAAAGGAGATCTATTTGTGAACAAACCTGAATCTATTGCACCGCCCTCTGGCAAGCTCGGTATTCTGATGCCCGGTATGGGTGCCGTGGCCACTACGGTGATTGCCGGCGTCGAAGCCATCAAGGCCGGTATCGGCCAGCCCATCGGCTCACTGACGCAAATGGGCACAATTCGCCTGGGCAAGCGCACTGAGGGGCGCTCGCCGTTGATCGCTGATTTCGTACCCCTGGCCGACCTCGACAGCCTGGTTTTCGGCGGTTGGGATGTCTTTCCCGACGACGCCTACGATTCGGCTGCCCATGCTGGGGTTTTGCACAAGGATTTGCTCGACCAGATCCGCGACCAGCTCAAGACGGTCAAGCCGATGCCGGCGGTATTCGATCGCAACTACGTGCGGCGACTCGAAGGCTCCAATGTCAAAAGTGCCAAGAGCAAATGGGATGCAGTGCTGGAAGTGCGCGACGATATCCAGCGTTTCAAGGCCGAGAACGGTGTTGAGCGCTTAGTGATGATCTGGTGTGGCAGCACCGAGATTTTTATGGAGCATCACGAAGTGCACAATACTATCGAGGGGTTGGAAAAAGCTATAAGGGAAAACCACGAGGCGATTCCTCCGAGCATGATTTATGCTTATGCCGCACTGCAGGAGGAAGTACCTTTTCTCAATGGTGCGCCGAACCTGACGGTGGATGTTCCGGCAATGGTGGAGTTGGCCAAGCAAAAGGGCGTGCCGATTGGCGGCAAAGATTTCAAGACCGGTCAGACGCTGATGAAGACCCTTTTGGCACCAGGTCTCAAGGCGCGGATGATCGGTGTACGGGGTTGGTTTTCGACCAATATCCTCGGCAATCGCGACGGCGAGGTACTCGACGACCCCGATTCGTTCAAGACCAAGGAGGTCAGCAAGCTCGATGTCCTGGAGTTCATCCTCCAGCCGGAGCTCTACCCCGAGCTCTATGGCGATATTTACCACAAGGTGCGGATCAACTACTACCCGCCGCGTGGCGACGAAAAGGAGGGCTGGGACAATATCGACATTTTCGGCTGGCTGGGGATGCCGATGCAGATCAAAGTCGACTTCCTCTGCCGCGACTCCATCCTGGCCGCGCCGCTGGTATTGGATTTGGTGCTCTTTACCGACTTGGCACAGCGCGCGGGAATGTCGGGTATTCAGGAATGGCTCTCATTTTATTTCAAGAGTCCGATGACTCCGCCCGAACTCTATCCCGAACACGACCTCTTCATCCAGTTGATGAAGCTCAAGAATACGCTGCGCTACCTGCAGGGTGAAGAGTTGATTACCCATCTGGGACAGGAGTATTACGACTAAAGGAGAATTCGAGGTGCGAAAGAGTTGCACTGCGTTTTCTTAGCGCTTAGTGCCCTAGTAAAGAGCTCCGGTTGCCAGCGAGTAGCCGGAGCTCTTTCGCGATGTGTTTATGAGGGCCAGGTCTCAGAGCTGCTCGGCTAACTCCTCCGCCGGATAGGTGAGGATCTCGGCGAGAGTCGGATGGTAGTGGGGGATCCTGGCCAGATCCCCAACCGAGCCGCGGAAGTACATCACTGCAATCAGCTCGTGGATCAATTCGCTGGCTTCGGGGCCGACAATATGTGCTCCGATAATTTCGCCGCTTCGCGGATCGCAGAGGATCTTCACATGGCCATGGGTTTCTCCCATGGTCAGTGATTTGCCGTGGTCGTCGAAGGGGTAGCTGGCGACGAGGTAGGGGATGTTTTCCCGCTGGCAATCCTTCTCGGACAGGCCGACGCTGGCGACCTGCGGTTCGGTGAAGATCGCTTGAGCGTTGAGGCGTTTGTCAAAGCGGTGCTCGGGGCGGTCGTTATGGGCGGCGTTATGGGCGGCGATCTCGCCCTGCTCGATGGCGATGTGTACTATTTCGTGTTCGCCGTTGACGTCTCCGACGGCGTATATATGGGGTTGGCTGGTGCGCATCGCGCTATCGACAGCGATGCGTCCGTGGTCGGTTTCGACTCCGGCGTTGTCCAGGCCCAGCCCATCGATATTCGGACGGCGGCCCAGCGTTTGAAGGATCAACTCGCCGCTTAGCGTCTTTTCTGCTCCGTCTTGGGAGAAATGTGCGGTTCGACTCTGGTCTTGCTGCGTAAATTTGTGCAGCTTGGTTCCGGTGTAGACCTCCATGCCCTCCTCGCGGAAGCGCGTTTCCACGGGCCGGGCCAGATCTTCGTCACCGGAGGAGAGGATATGCGGGCTGCGCTGGATGAGTTTCACCTGGGTGCCGATGCGCTGGAAGAATTGGGCCAGTTCGACGGCGACGGCACCGCCGCCGAGGACGATCATGCTTTCGGGTCGTTCGCGCAATTCGAATGCGTCGTCGCTGGTGATATAGCCGACCTGATCCAGACCTGGGATTGCGAAGTGCTGGACTGTCGAGCCGGTGGCGATGATAAAGTGCCCGGCCTCGAGGACCTTGTCGCCGACCTGGAGCGTCTGTGGCGAGAGGAAGCGGGCGCGTTCTTCGTAGAGCGTGAAGCGTCCATCGTGCAATTGCTCGCGCCGATACTCGGCAAAATCGCTAATCAGTTTTGTTTTTCGCTCGAGAATCGCCGCGAGATCTGCTTGGACTTCGACCGCTGCCAGGCCGAATTCAGTCGCGCGGTTGAGATGGGCGGCTATTTCGGCCGAGCGCAAGATGGCTTTGCTGGGCATGCAGCCGCGCAGGATGCACAGACCTCCCCAGGGACCGTGGTCGATGACGGCGATATCGGCCCCGGCTTCGTGCGCGGTGCGCGCTGCAGCGTATCCGGCCGAGCCGCCGCCGATGATTGCGATATCGTGTTTGATGGTTGTCATAGCTGATTCTTATCCTGTTCTTGAGACTTGAGGTTTCAATTTGGTTATAGCGCACTCAATACGCGTCGCTTGGATCTGCTTTGTACTCGCTTTTCCCGTTTGGGGCGAGGATACCGCATATACTATGCGCGGATTCGATCCGCGTATCCAGCGCAACGTGGATTTGATCTACAATCTGCGCTTCGCCGAGGCCGAGCGCCAATTCAAAGCCGTGATTGAGGCCGAGCCGGACAATCCTCTCGGTTATTTTTTTTTGGCGATGGTCGACTGGTGGCGCGTGCTCATAGACCTCGATGACGAGGCGCACGATGAGGTTTTCTACGCGCGATTGCAGGAGTGCATCGAGGTCTGTGATCGGCGGCTCGAAAAAGATCCCATGAATTTCGAAGCGATCCTTTTCAAAGGTGGAGCAATCGGTTTTCGCGGGCGCCTGCGCGGTGATAGGAGCCAGTATCTAAGGGCTGCCCGCGATGGCTTGCGTTCTCTGCCGCTTTTGCAAAAAAGTCGCCAGCTCGAGCCGACCAACAAGGATATCCTTTTCGGCCAGGGCATTTACCACTACTTCGCCGAGGCCATGCCCGAGCGCTACCCGGCCATTCGCCCGATCATGTTTTTCTTGCCCGATGGCGATCGCGAATTAGGTCTCAGGCAGTTGGAGCAGGTTGCCCGCGAAGGGGTCTATGCCCGCACCGAAGCGACCTATTTTCTGGCCCAGATCTACCGCGTATTTGAGCAAGACAAGCCCAGGGCTCTCCCCTATTTCGAGGAGCTCTATGCTCGCTATCCGGCCAACGCACTTTTCCATCGCTACACGGCGCGGTTACAGGTAGAATTGGGACGTTGGCACCTGGGGGTGCCACTGTACGAAGAGTATCTGCGTCGCACTCAGGTCGGCCAGACCGGTTATCATCGCTACGGACGCCTCGAAGCCCATTTTTATCTTGGCAAATACGAATTTTTAAAGCGTCGCTATGGCGAAGCCGCTGCTCATTTCGCGGCGACGGATAGTCTCAGTGCTCTTTCTGGGCGCCAGCACGACCAGGCTTACAGAGCACTGGCCAATTTGTTTTTGGGCCAGGCCTACGACTTGCAGGGGCGGCGTTCTGAGGCGGTGTTGTGCTACGAGCAGGTGCGGCAACTGCCCGATTACGCCGAGAGTCACGAGCGAGCGGCGCGCTTGTTGCGGACGCCCGCGCGGACTGACGGGCAATGACGAGGTGACGCGTTCGTTCCAGAACGGCCCCTGGAGTCTTTTCAATCCGGTTCTTCCAGCCTGGTCATCTCCTCGTGATAGACCCGCATTAAATCCGGGTAGGTGATATAGCCCAGAAGTTCGTTTTCCTCCCCGTCCAGAGTGCGCACCACTGGGAGCTTGTCGTAGCTCGAGTCGAGTAGCTTCTGCAGTGCCTGGTGCAAATTATCCTCTTCATGGATTGGATGGACATTGTCGATGACCATGTCCTCAATGAGGATCAGATTGCGCAGCAATTCGTCTTCGGGGAGATCGATATCATCGAGGCTGATCATACCGCGCAGGGTGCCGTTGGCGGCGATGACGACGAAGTGCAGATGTCCGAGTTTTTTGCTCAGAGCGTTCAGGGAGAAGTAGACGAGCTGGTTGCTGACTATGGCTTCGGAAGCGCTGGCCAGACGGGGTAGAACTTTGCCCACCTGAAGATTCTGCAAGACATTGACGGTCAGGTTTTTCAGGTGGGCGGGGGAATGGAATTTATTTTGAACCTGGTTCCTGTAGATCGAATAATTGCGGGTGGAGATCAGGGCCAGAGCGCTGACTACCATCAGCGGCGGCAGCAGATGATAGGAACCACTCATTTCGCTGACGATGATCAGGGCTGCCAGCGGGGTATTGGCCACAGCGCCGAAGAAGGAGGCCATGCCGACGACGATATAGGCCGCCGGCTGAAGGGGGATATGGGGGAAGTACTGCTGGGCGAAAAGACCCACCGCACCTCCGAGCATGCCGCCGATAAAAAGCGAAGGTCCGAAGACTCCGCCCGAACCACCGCTGGAGATGGTGCAACTGGAGGCCAGTATTTTGAGTATGACCAGCACCAGGAATGTCCGGATACCGAGTTCGCCATCGAGGCCTTGCTGGAGGATGCCGAAGCCCGAGCCCAGGACGCGCGGATCGATAAAGGCCAGCAGGCCGACCACTAAACCTCCGCAGCAGACGATCCCGTAGCGGGGCAGGGGTAGGCGGTCGAAAAAATTGCGCGCGAGATGCAGCGTTTTGACATAGAGGATGCCGACCAGTGCGCATGCAAAACCCAGGATCAGATAAAAAATCAATTCGCGCAGATCGGTAAAGAGCAGGTCGGGCAGGGTGAAGAGGTGTGCGAAGCCGAAGATCGCCATGTAGAGCGAGTAGGCGACGAAAGAGCTGATGACACAGGGGATGAGCGCATCGCTTTCGAAGTCGTCGCGGTAGAGGACTTCAACGCTGGTAATGGCTGCGCCCAAGGGAGCGTGAAAAATAGCGCCCAGGCCCCCGGCCGTGCCGGCCAGCAGCAGGATTCGCCGCTGGATGACCGAGAGTTTCAGCTTTTCGCCGATCCAGGATCCCAGACTCGCTCCGATTTGCACCAGCGGTCCCTGGCTCCCGGCCGCGCCGCCGGAAGCCAGGGTGATGATGGTCGTCAGTGCTTTGATCGGGGCGACTGCGGGACGAATTTGGCCGCGCTGGTTGTGGAAGGCGTCGATCATTGCTTCGGTCCCGGCCCCCTGGGTTTCGGGAGCGAGGCGGTGAGTCAGGTAGCCACCGACCAATCCGCCCAGCGCCGGCAGCAGGAGCAGGATCCACAGATGCTCGCCGTAGGTGGGTGTACCGAGAAAGGAAAAATCCAAGAGGATTTCGCCCCCGGGATGGTGCTGCCGGTATCCGGCGAGGTTCTCGATCAATAGGAATTTGGCTAGTTCGAGACCATAGGTGAAAGCTACGGCGACCGCACCGGAGACCAGGCCGACGAGTACGCTGTAGAGGTAGATGCGGGAGACCCATTCAAAACCGAGCCAGGTGCGGAAAAGGCGGGAGATGGATTCTTTGTGCCCTGGGTCGGTATCAGGCATTGGCGGTGGGTTGACAGCGAGAGCCCGCTCGTTGCCATTGGCGCAGGACCTCGAAGCAGAGGACCGCGCTGGCGGCAGCGACATTGAGGCTGTTCTTATAGCCGTACATGGGAATTTCGACCAGTTCTTCACAGTGCTCGAGAGTCTCGCGCTCGACGCCTAGGGCTTCGTTGCCGACGATCAGGGCCAGGGGATGCGGGTACTCTGGTTCGGTGTAGCAGTGGCTTTGCGAGGTCGTTTCCAGCGCCCACACCGGCACGTTGCGAGCGCGCAGATCTTCGATGGCTTCCAGGGTCGTAGAGAAGTGACGGGTCTCGATGTACTCTACGGTGCCAAGAGCGGTTTTATCGAGTTTGGGATGGGGAGGGTGGGCGGTATAGCCACAGGTGTAGATCGCCTGGAGGCGAGCCGCGTCGGCGGTGCGAAAGATCGAGCCGACATTGAAGGCGCTGCGCAAATTGTCGAGCACCAGATAGAGCGGGTGTTTGGGCAGCTGGGCGTACTCGTCTAGAGGGATTGCGGCGTCGAAGTTGCGGACCTCGAAGCTGGTTTCCTTGCCGTAGTTGCCCGGTTTGAGTTTCACCCAATCTCCCCTGGAGCAACGGGTCTCTGCTCGGCGGCGGACCGTTGCGCAGCGGCTATTGCGACCATGGTTTCTCGCACATTTACCGCGCTAACTGCCAGCTCGGCATGGCCCGAGAGTGCATCGGCGATGTTTTCGTAGTAGGAGCGCCAGCGTCCTGGTGCGGTCTCGATGACGGTCTCCGCCGTTCGTCCAGCCGCTGGTCTATAGAGTCGTGCGAAATGCTCGGGAATTTCTTCGGCATCGTCGATCGCGCCGGCGATCATCGCCTTTTCTTGTGGATCGAGTCCTTCTTTGACCAGCGCAGCTTCGGTTCCCAGCACGTACCAGCGCGGTTTGGGCTTGCGGGCTAGTGACGAGGTTTCGACCCGGGCCTCGATACCGTTTTGGAAGCGGAGTATGGCCAGAGCATGGGCCTCGACGTCGAGGCCTAGTGAGTCGCCGGAGTGGAAGGTGGCGTAGACCTGCTCGAGTGGCGCGTCGACCAACTGTAGAGCCTGGTCGACCATGTGGGCTCCCAGATCGAGGAATTTGCCGCCGCCGTGCTCTGCTTCGCTGCGCCAGCCGCGCGGTTTGCCGTGTTGACCCCAGAACATCTCGATCAGAAACGGATCGCCGAGCAATCCGGCGGCGATGATCTCTTTTACGGCCAGAAAATCCCCGTCCCAGCGCCGGTTCTGGAAGACGCTGAGCAGGCGGTCGTGTTGCTGACTGGCGGCGATCATCTGGTCGGCCTCGGAAAGACTGAGGCACATCGGTTTGTCGGTGACCACGTGTTTGCCGGCCTCCATGGCCTGGATCGCGTGAGAGGCGTGGAGATCGTTGGGGGTGGCCAGGACCATCAGGTCCACGGACGAGTCGGCGAGTGCGTCGTCGAAATCGGCGAAGGTTTTTATGCCCAGGTCGCGTTCGATTTCCGCGCGGGTCTCGGAGCGGCTGCTGACTATGCCGTAGAGATTGAGTCCAGCGGTCAGGCCGACCAGATAGGCGTGGAAGCAACGACCGGCAAAGCCGTAGCCGACGACGACAACATTGGGTTTTTGCATGGCAAATACCTGCGCAATGGGCGTTTTGATGGCTCTTGGGCGGGTTCTTATATTAAGTCCTGTCAAAGGTTTGGGCAAGTTTGCAGGATTTCCAAGGAGAGATTGATGCGGATTCGGATCACTTGGGATTCAGGGGCTGTCGAAGCGGTTCTGGAACCGACGCCTAGCGCGCAGAAAATATGGGAGGTACTACCCTGTACTACTGTGGCCAGCACCTGGGGTGAGGAGGTCTACTTCGAGTTGCCGGTGTGCGTAGAAGTGGAACCCGATGCTCGTCAGGTCGTCGAAGAAGGCACACTTTGCTTCTGGGTGGAAGGGAGTTCGTTGGCGTTGCCCTATGGTCCGACGCCGATCTCGCAGGGTGATGAGTGCCGGCTGATCGCTCCGGTCAACGTCCTCGGGCGGATCGAGGGCGATTCGCGGGTTTTGTCCGCGGTGCAGGCGGGTGCACCGATTCGTGTCGAACGAATCGACTAGGTGTTTTTTTGCTGCCGGTGACATTTTGCCCCGGTTGTGGTGTTGTATTAGAACACCCGGTCGATCTGGCGGATTCGGGGCGAGAGCATCGGAGCCTTTTCTCGGATGAACGGGATTGAGCATGAAGGGATCGCGTCAGCGCAATTACACGAGATGGGTCATGGGGCTGAATCTCGTCCTGCTCTTTCTGCTGAGCGGTTGCGGAGCGGCCTATTCGGGCGCTATGGTCCGTTCGCTAAATCGGTTGCAAGAAGGTGATTACCCGGGTGCTTTGGGCAAGCTCGAAAAGCCCGATGGCCGGACGAACAAGTTGCTCTACCTTCTGGAAAAGGGGTTGATTTTGCACTACCAGGGCCAGTATGCGGCATCCAACCTGGAATTCGAACGGGCTGAGCGGCTGAGCGACCTGCTCTATACCCGATCGGTCTCGCGCGAAGTCGCGGCTCTGCTCTCCAACGACGCGGTCATCGCCTACCGGGGTGAGGAGTTCGAACTGGCGTTGGTCCACTATTACCGGGCGATGAACTACGAGCGGTTGGGCGATAGGCAAGCGGCTTTAGTCGAATGCCGCAAAGCCAATTTGAAACTCGAGAATTACGCGCAGCGGGCCGAGTACCAGCTCAGCTATGAGAACGATGCTTTTTTGCAGTATATGACCGGTCTGTTCTTCGAGGCCGAGGGCGAGTGGAACGACGCCTATATCTCCTACCGCGATGCCTTGAAGGGCTATCGCGCCTACGGCGAGGCCTTTGATCTTCCGGTTCCGCGGATGTTGCTCTGCGATCTGGCACGGCTGGCTGGAAGCCTGGGCTACGAGGACGAGGTACAGGAGTATGTCGAGCGCTACCGGCTGCGCCCCGAGGAGCTTCAACCCGTACCCGGTGGCGAGCTGGTGGTTTTCGTCGAGAATGGCTTTGTGCCCCGCAAGCATGAGGTCGAATACCGGGTGCCGATCATGGATGACGAGCAGAAGACGGCAGTGTGGACGGTGTCGGAGCGAGCCGTCTACCGCTATCACCATCCGCGGGTCTATCGCCGGGGACGGGTGGACTACTGGCTCAAAGTGGCGCTGCCCGAGTACCGGGAAGTGTCTTCGCGAGTTGCCGGGGTGCGATTGCGCGCGAGCGGGCAGAGCGCGATGGGGGTTCGAGCCGAAGATCTGGACGCGATCGCCCAGCGGACCTTCGCGCAGAAGTTCGACACGATTCTCTTGCGGGCCGTAGCGCGCAACCTGGCCAAGTATGTGGCTTCTAAGAGCGTGGAGCAGGCTTTTACCGCCGATGATAACGACAAAAAAGACGGACACGGCTGGGTCAAAGAAGGATTGGGTGAAGTTTTAGGAGGGTTGGTCAATCTCTTCGGAATGGCGACCGAGGCGGCCGACACCCGCAGCTGGCTTTCGCTGCCCCGTGCGATTCGCATCGCGCGGCTGGCGGTGGAGCCAGGTATGATCGCTCCGACCCTGGAGTTCGTTGACGATCGGGGACAGATTTTAGCTGTAGAGTCGCTGCCCGCTGTGGCCGTGGCGGCTGGAGAGAAGGTTTTTCTGAACTTTCGCACCTTTCGCTGAGGAGTACCAAGCCATGTATGCCAAACTATGGATCCTCTCGCTGGCGCTCGCCTTGCCGACGACGGCACAGCAGAGTTCGCCAGCCTCGGGCCAGGCCATCGATCCGTTGGCCAGAGGCGAGATTTTCAACATCGTCGACTGGGACGGCGGCTCATTGCCAAGGCGTTACGAGCGCTCGGCCCAGCTACCGATGAGTCTGGAGGATGTGGGCAAGCTGAGCGCGAGCAAATTTAGCGACTCCGCGATTATCAAAATGCTCGAAGAGCGTCGTTGTGTCTGTGATGCCTCAGTGGACGCCCTGGTGACGCTGAAGGAAGCGGGCGTTTCGGAGAAGGTGATCCAGGCGGTGTCGCTGCACTCGCTGCCGCCCAATCGCTCTTTGGGGCTGACGATTGCGATCGACTTCGAGGGGTTGGGCGGCGAAGCAGCAGTGTCGACTGAAGCGCGCCAGGGGTATCTCTATCTGATTGTGCCCGACGGTGGCAGGGAACGGATCTTTGTCGGCAATCTGCAGGCTATTCTCGCCGGCAATTGGCAGCGCGATGCGCTCATCGACAATACCGACCTGCTGCTGCCCAAGAAGGTGCGGCGAGTGATTTTTGCCGCCGAGGTTCCGCTCAAGACCTACGGCCCCAAGAAAGCGTTGGTTTTCACTTCGACCAAACCGGATATTTATACCGCGGCCGATATTCCCGAGGCGGACCGGGCGGGGGTACAGGAGTTCCACTTCGAGTATCCAACCTCCTCGCTGGAGCGCATCTGCAATCTGCAGGTGCTCTATAGACAGGACGCGATCTTGGCCAATCGCTGGCACTTAGAACGCACGCATTTTCAGTGTGAATGGGATTGAGAGGAAAGGAGTTTAAGCGATGAGACCTTGTATTTTCGCCATAGTCGCTCTGGTGCTGGGACTTGGTCTTGGGGCCTGCGGTGGCCCTAAAGCCTTCACCAGAGGTGTGTACGGGGATCCAGAAGAGATCTCGATGCTTGACGATAAGTGGAATCAGAACGATATGCAACTGGTCGCCAAGAAGGCGATTAGCTCGATGGAAACCTGGGTCGGCGCTCAGGCGCTTGCCGAGAAGCCGGTGGTTATTCTCGAGATGCCGCGCAATAAGACCGCCGAGCATATCGATCTGCAGGCGCTCTACGATCATATCAAAACCGCTCTGATACAGAGCGGGGACTTTACCTTTCTCGACAAGGCGGCGCGCCGTGAGATCGCCAAGGAGTACGAATACCAGGGATCTGGCTACGTGCGTCCGGATGAAGCTCAGGGTCCGGGCAATCAGCGCGGCGCCCGTTTCTTGCTCGGCGGGGTGATCACTTCGACGGTCCAGCAAGTAGGCAATAAGAAGGTCGTTTACTACAAAGCGACCTTCGAATTGACCGATATCGCGACGACCGAGATTGTCTGGACCGATCAAAAGGAAATCACCAAGCATTTCAAAATGAAGAGTATCGGATTCTGAGAAAGGGGCGCGAAGCATGAGACGGATGATCCTGATTGCAATCCTGGCGTTGGTCGCAGGAGTCGGTGCCGAACCCGGTCCCCAGACCTTTTATGCCAGGGATTCGGTAGCTCCGGGACGTACCGATGGGCCCGAAGGTAGCGAGTACGGCAAAGGCGGCTATTGGCATAATGCCCAGTATGGCCGTTTCTATACCGAGGGCTTCTGGGGGGCGGCGCAGGTGGATATTGGAGGAGTGGGCCTCGACGGTGTTGGATCTTCGCAGACCGATCTGGTTTCCGGCCTCAACGTTGGTTATGCGATGGAGGACTGGCTGGCTTTTCAGCTGGGTTTTGCCCAGATCTCGGACCAGAAGATCCGTCTTTACTCGGGCGGAGTCCGCTCGGCTTATACTACAGAACCCTTCAATTACTTCCTATCGCTTGATGCCGAACTCTACTCGCCCGATCGGGGCGAGAGTCGTTTCGGAATCGTGCCGGGCGCGGGAGTCGAAGTGATCTTGCATCGGCATTTGCGGGTAGGGCTGCGTTTCCAGCACGATTTCATATTTGCCGACGAGACAATCGGCATCAATCGTTTTACGGCAAAAGTGCAGCTCGATTTCTAAAGGAGACCTGACCACAAAGCTCCCAGTGACCTTAGCGTGCTATCGGTTGGCGCAGGGTAAAAGGGACTGTGCATCGCGCAGGCTCAGATTGCGTCGACAAAGTACTGGTGCACGCTAAGGTCGTTGGTCAACTCCGGGTGGAACGAGGCGACAATGGTATTGCCCTGTCTGGCCATGACCACGTCGCCGCGACAGGTCGCTAGTGCTTCGACGCCTTCACCCAGCCGCGCGATTCGTGGCGCGCGGATAAAGATCATGGGTATTTCGAGTGAGTGTTCATCGACCCCGAAGATCCCCGTACCCTCGAAACTATCGACCTGACGCCCATAGCTATTGCGCTCGACATCGATATCGATCAGGTCGAGTGATCGTTGTGGCGGGTTGGCGACGTTCTTGGCCAGGAGGATCATCCCGGCGCAGGTGCCGAAGATCGGCTTGGCTGCGGCGAATTTGCGCAGTGGTTCCCAGAAGGCCCAGGAATCCATCAGCTTGATCAGTGTAGTGCTTTCGCCGCCGGGGAAGATCAGGCCATCGACACCAGCTAGTTGCTCGGGTTTTTTGACGACGCAGGAGCAAATCCCCAGCGCGTCCAGGATCTTGCCGTGAGCTGCGTAGTCGCCTTGTAGCCCCAAAATTCCGACCGTCATCGTTCGTGTCGCTCCATAAAGGTATTGCCCCGTCTCTGGATAAAGAGAGACGGGGCAATACTGTATTGTTGGCTATCGCGCTCCGCCTACCAGCCTCGAGTTTGCAGTTTGTCCTTTTCGTCGAGGGTGTCGATGTTGATTCCGACCATGGCCTCGCCCAGATTTTCCGAGACGCGAATCAGGACATCGGGGTCTTCGTAGTGCGTTGTCGCTTCGACGATGGCCTTGGCGCGAATGGCCGGATCGCCCGATTTGAAAATACCTGAGCCGACGAAGACGGCTTCGGCTCCCAACTGCATCATTAATGAGGCGTCGGCCGGGGTGGCGACTCCGCCAGCGGCGAAATTAGGCACCGGCAACTTGCCGTGTTCGGCGACGTAGCAGACCAGTTCATAGGGGGCACCCAAATCCTTGGCTGCGGTCATCAATTGCTCGGGGCGCAGGGTGGTCAGGCGGCGCATCTCATCGGTGACAGAGCGCATATGACGCACGGCCTCGACGATATTGCCCGAGCCGGCTTCGCCTTTGGTGCGGATCATTGCCGCGCCCTCGCCGATCCGACGCAGGGCCTCGCCGAGGTTGCGGCAGCCGCAGACGAAGGGCACTTCAAAAGCGAGTTTGTCGATGTGGTAGTACTCATCGGCTGGTGTGAGGACCTCGCTCTCGTCGACATAGTCGATGCCCAGGGCCTGGAGCATCTGCGCTTCGGCGAAGTGGCCGATCCGGCACTTGGCCATCACCGGGATCGAAGTGACCTCCATGATCTCGCGCAGCTTTTCGATGCTGGACATCCGCGATACGCCTCCCTCGGCACGGATATCGGCGGGCACTCTCTCCAGTGCCATGACCGAGGTCGCGCCGGCGTCTTCGGCGATCTTGGCCTGATCGGCGGTGACGACATCCATGATGACGCCGCCTTTGAGCATCTCGGCCAGTCCGGTTTTGAGGCGTAGGGTGCCAGTCTGGCCATTTGTTCCGTTGGTATGGGTATCGGTCATAGCTAAATCTCCTTTGCTCCAGTTGTTCAAGAACATATCCTAAAAAGGGCGCTGGCGCAAAGGACAAAGCGGCTTTTTTGCGCTTCAGTGTTTATGCGCCACGCAGGTTCAACCAGTAGGTGCGACAGAGTTTGCGCGCGAAAAGAGCCAGAGCGATTAGGGTTGTGGTGCCGCTGAGCAGAGCGCCGAGTGCGAGTGCGGCTAGTGGCGATTCCGGCAGCAGGGGCCGGGCCAGCAGCAGGACGATGCAGCCGCTGCCGACGACCAGGCCCGGTCGTAGGAGCGCGGTGAGGTACGTGGCGAAGGTCAGATCGATCAGGCGGTTGGCCAGGTATTGCGAGACGAGTAGAAAGAGCAGCGATGAAGCGGCGATGACCAGAGCTACGCCTTCGACGCCGCGCGGTAGACCGTAGAAATACATCGCGGGAATCAGTACGGCCATACTGAAGAGCGACCAGTAAAAGGACCAGTTGGCCTTGCCTTTGGCCATAAAGATCGAACCGATCGTAGTACCGACTACTTTTAAGATCGTTGCCACAGCCAGGAAGCGCAGTACTGGCCACATCGGCTCGGCATGGAGCAGGGCCGAGATTTCCGGCGCGAATACGAATATGCCTACCAGGATCGGTCCCATCGTCATCAACAGACCCTGGATTGAATGCAAATAGCCGCTGCGCAAGAGCGGGTCGTCGTCCTGGATCGCCGAGAAGGTTGGGAAGGAGACGCGCTGAATGGTGGTGGCCAAACGGGTCAAGGGCTGCAGGGTCAGGCGTTCGGCCAGGCTGTAGTACGCCTGGGCGGTGGCTCCGAGCGGACCGAAGACAAAGACATAGGCGAGTTTGGTATTGAGATAGGCGACCACCCGTGCGCCGGTGATGTGGAGGGCGAAAGAGAAGATCTGTCGCAATGCCTGGAGTTGGCAGTACAGGCGCGGGCGCCAGCGGGCCGAAAAGGCGAGACTGCAGAGCAGGCCCACTTCGCGAAAGACCGAGCCGATGACCGGGATCAGCGGATCGGGATCGGAAGATAAAAAAAGCAGTGTGAGCACCACGGCACCAAAGGTGAATACCGAAACCAGCTCGGATAGGGCGATGGCGGGAAAATTGAGGTCGCGCTGCAGGCGGGCGCGGAAAATGCCCGAAACAGAGGCACAGGGAATGAGCAGACAAAGAGTGCGCATGACGCGGACGAAGGTCGCGGGTGCTTCGCCGCCGAGGTAAGGGGCCAAAATGGGTGCAGTGGCAAAGACCGAGGCGGTAAGGATTATTCCCCAGGCCAGGTTGATCCAGAAGGCGCTGTCGAAGTGTACCTCGGTGGCTTCGGGAGACTGAACGAGAGCGGCGGAGAGGCCCAGGTCGCCGATGAGTGCCAGGAGCATGATCAGGGCCAGGGCCCATTCGAAATGGCCCATCCCGGCTTTGGGCACAAATGCGTAGAGGATCAGGATAGTGCCGAGCTGAATGACCGAGGCGCCGCCGTTCCAGAGGAAGCCGCGCAGGGCCCGGGTGGCCAGAGGGAGCGCTGTGCTCACGGACTATCCGCGCAGGGTGCGGACGAAATCGAGGTTATGGCGACTATTGGTCTCCTGACCGGTGAGGCCTTCGATCGCTTGCAGGCCGTCAGGAAGCTCTTTGAGGTGGGTTTCGATGACGAGATAGCCGTCGTAGCTGTCGTTTGCAAGGGCGGCGAGTTGCCCCGGCCAGTCGACGATCCCATCGTCGATCAACGACCATTGTCCGTCTTTGCAATTTTTCAGGTGTACGTGGGTGACGAGGTCTGCGAGATCGACATATTCACCAGGATAGGGACTAAGAGCGCCGGCGCGGGCCGCGTTGCCCGGGTCCCAGAGCAGCGAGAGATGCGGAGTGGCGATCTGGCGGATCAGGTCGGCGGCTTCGGTGCCGGTGGCCCCCCAGCATCCGGCCTCGTTTTCGAGGCTCAGACGGCAGCCGTAGGCAGCGGTTTTTTCGGCCATCTCGGCGATTTTTTCGGCGACCTCGGCCGGAGGGGTTGCCGATTCGTCGCGGCGGAAGGCGAAGGCTGAGACCAGATCGGTACCCAGGCGCAGGGCCCATTCGCAGGCGCGGGGCAGGAGTTCGGCCAGGTCCGGCTCGACGCTGGGGTCGTCTACCGGGCACTTGCAGAGACCCGGCGAGACGCCGGAGACCTGGAGACCGGCATCCTGGATCAGGGCTTGGAAGGTGGCCAGTTCGTCGTCCGACACCCGCGGAAAACGGCCTCCGGCCAGTCCGCGGACCTCTATATGGGGCACCTGCCAGCGGGCCGCCAGTTCGATGGCGCGAGCGGGGTCTGGGCTTATTTCGTCGCTGAAGATCGCGAGTTTCATTGGAACGCTGCGGCCACACGCACTTTGGCGATACGGCCTTCTCTGCCGAAGGTGTTGACTGTCCGCACGGTTAGCTGGTTTTCGCCCGCGGCGAGTTGCCATTCGAACCGGGCTTCGTTCTCCTCGCGCCACGCGCCGTCGTTTTCGCGGACTAGAAAATGCGAGAAATTAGGTGCGGTATGCTCCAGGTCGATCTGCAGGTTATCGATTTTGTCGGTTGCCTGCAGATAGATCCGCGTCTGGTTGACCGACCAGTAGAAATCCGCAGGGCGCGAGGTCTGCAGCGAGTATTCGGCGTATTTGGGATTGATATCGTCGGACCACCATAAATAACCGTCCCAGTGGTACTGTCCGGCGCCGTGGCGGAGCTCAGCTGGTTCGGAGAAGATCTGGTGGGTATTGCGCAGCGGGATGCCGAAGCGGCCGAATACATCGATGTACTTGGTCATTGGCTCGATGACCTTTTGTGGCAATTTATTGGCCATGATCTTCTTGCGCTGCTTGCCCGCAGCGGCCTTGTTCAGCTCCAGCGCGTTGATCGGCACGCCGTCGATCTCGTAGGTGGCGTCGAATTCGCGGCAGGGTCCGGCGTCTTCGAGGATCCACTTCTGCAATTCTTCCGACCAGACCTCGGCCAGACAGTGGTGGTCGACGATGACCGAGCGGGCCACCCATCCCAGCGCTGATGCGCAGGCGGCGAAGACCGCTCCGTAGTGGGTGCACATCCCA
>CAZFMY010000031.1:0-3789 GCA_964520345.1 uncultured Gemmatimonadaceae bacterium
CCGAAGATCTGTGGTACCACTGGTCGGTGTAGGGAGGGCAAAACAGATCTGGTTGTTCCTCGTATGCCCGAACCCTTGTTCTTAGCAATTCCGGCGCTGGACGGGTACCGAAACACGATTTCAGATAAGGACTCCACATGGATTATACGGCTCTCAGCGCGCACCAGCTAGCTCACTTCGATACCTTCGGTTTCCTGGCCTTCCCCGGTTTGCTAGACGACCGGATCGACGAGATCATCGACGATTTCGAGTCTTTGTGGGCTCGTCGCGGCGGCGGCCACAACGGCCAGCCGCATGACGACACTCAGCGCTCCTGTCTGGCTCAGTTCATCGATCTGGATGCCCGTCTCTCGTCGCTCTTGGACGATCCCCGCATCGTCGGTATTGCCGCCTCGCTATTAGGCGAAGACTTCAACTACATGGGCAGCGACGGCAACTATTATGCCGGTGATACCGGCTGGCATTCCGACGGCTGGCACCGCGATCAGCTGCACATCAAGATCGGATTCTACCTCGATGATCTCACTCGTGATTCGGGCTGCCTGCGCGTGATTCCCGGCAGCCATCGTGTGGGGGATGGCTTTGCCGATGGTCTGCAGGAGCAGGTGCGCGAAAGCGCCGAAATCTGGGGGGTCGAGCCGGAGGCCGTGCCCGCTCTGGCTTTGGAGACGCGGCCCGGTGATATCGTCTGCTTCAACCACAATACCAAGCACGCGGCGTTCGGGGGTGGTTCGCGGCGGCGGATGTTCACGATGAATCTATGCCAGCGCTATCCGCAGGAACGCCTGCAGGAGCTGCGCGATTATCTATGTGGTGGTGCCCGGTTCTGGGTCGAACGCGGATATGGTCCGGCGATGATCGATACGGCGGGTCCCGAGCGTCAGGTCCATCTCGAGCAGGTCCTGGCCAACGATGGTCATCTGGCCGAGTTGGCCCGTAAGGCCCGAGCCGAAATGGCGGAGCCTTCGCGTGGCTGAGCGCGGTGTGTCGCCAGGGGCCAGATCCTATTTGAGCGTCTCGCCCGGGATCCACTCGGTCTCGATCGGCGCGGCGTCGCCGCGATAGGCGATTTTCAGCGATTCGAGGCGAGCGGCCAGATCGGATGCGGATCCGGTTGGGTCGCTGTGCACATTATTGGCTTCCAGGGAGGCGACGGTCGCCTGAGTGCGTTCGGGCAGGGCGGGATAATCGGGGTAGTACCACATGGTCAGCACCGTGCGGCGCTCATCGCTCTGGTTGGCGTGCGAGGCGTGGAGCAGACTGCCGTAGCCGATGACCAGGTCGCCGGCCCGGACCGGGACATCGATCTCGTCGGCGACCTGCGAGAAACCCGGATCATCGGGGTTGGCGTAGGCGCGGAGCTCGTCGGTGTGGCGCGGCGAAATCTCGTCGTGGAGCCGGTGCCGCTTGAGGTGTGAGCTCGGTACTACGCGCAGGCAGCCGTTCTGCGAGTTCGTGTCGCTCAGATAATACATCAGGAAAACCTGGATCGGCTGGGTGGTATAGCTGACCGGGTCGTTCCAGAAGCGGCCGTCTTCGTGCCAGAAGAGCGGCGGGCTCTGCGGCGGCTTGCTGATGATGCGTCCATGGCCGAATTTCGGCTCCGCGAAACCGAGTTGCGCCAGCGCGGCCAATATGCCCGGATGGGCGATGAGCTCGGCCATCGCCAGGTGGGCATAGGCCATCGCCCAGTCGATCAGGACCATACTGCCGGTGCTGCGGTTTTCCGCGAAGTGTTCGGGGGGCTGCTGATCGAGGATCTGATCGCTCAGCTCGTTGAGGCGATCGACGAGGTCCGGCTCCAGGACGTTTTCGCAGACGTAGTAGCCGTCGCGGGCGAATTGATCGCGACGGTGATTTTTTTCTGCTGACATGAGTTCCTCTTTTTGGCGTGGTTCGTGTTCGACTAATCGATCTATATAATGGCTACGCAATAAGAGGACGATCCGCAACAATGGATTTGCGCCAGCCGGATTGCAGAGATATCACCCTCAGCTTATCGAGTGCCGCTCTCGTTGATTCGCAGGCCGGTGATCAGGGTTGCGCGGCGTCGCCCAGGCGCTCGGCCAGCGCCGCGATGCCGTCGAAGTCTTCCTCGACCAATAAGCGACCGTAGCCGGTGTGATCTTTGAGCGCCTGCCAGGCCGACCAGGCGGTGTCGGTGCGCCAGCCTCTGACCTGGGCGCTGACCAGCGCGCGCTCGGCGGCGATGAAGGCCGCGAGTTTCTCCGCGTCCCAGGCGGGCATGGCCCGGGCCAACTGCGCCAGCCGATCGCTGATCAACTCGGCGTACTGACGGCCCAATTCCGGCGAGGATTGAGTGGCGATCCGATCGTCCTGCACATAGGTCGGGTCGCCGGCGATGCGGTCGATGGCGACCAGGTCCGGGTGGAGATGCCAGAGCAGGGAGGTCTCGCCGACTCCGGCGTGGTCGCCGAGATAGCCGATGTCGTGGGCCAACCAGTATTCGGGTGTGCCCAGCACCGGGATCTGCAATCGCTCGGCCATCCGCGCCGCGGTCTCGCGGACCACGATCTGCTGGTTGTGACCGTAGTGGCCGGTCAGCATGACGATGGCCTTGAATCCGAGCCGGTGGATCTCGCTGCAGAGTTTTTCGAGCCACGGCCGCAGCAGGTGATTGTCCCAGTCGAGTTCGCCCTCGACTTTGATCGTCGCCGGCTTGTCGAGGCCGCCCATGCCGCCGTAGAGCGGCGGATGTACGATGCCGCCGGCTTTTTCGGCGGCGCGGATGCAGAGCGCGTGGGCTTTGAGCGAGTCGAGTCCCAGAGCGTCGTGCTCGCCGTGCCATTCGACGGTGCCCAGGGGCAAGAAGCATACCGGTAGGGCCTCGAAGGCGGTGCGGAATTCCTCCGGCAGCATCAGCTCCCATTGGATGGTGCTTTTCTTCAGCGTCATGGTGTATGGTTCCGATCGGGTTGGTGGAGTCTCCGGTAGATGCTCAGATCGTTAGTGCATAGTCTGCAGCGCGACGATGGTCATATCGTCGTCCTGCGGCGCTCTGCCGGCAAAGGTCTGCACTTCGGCGATGAGGTGGTCGACGAGCGCGCCGGCGGCCAGGTCTTGGGCGCAGCCTTGCTCGATGGCTGCCGCAGTGCGCTCGAAACCGAAGATCTCTCCGCTTTCGTTGCCGGCTTCGATGATGCCGTCCGAAGCGAGGACGATGCGATCGCCGGGCTCCAGCACCCGTTCTATGGCCGCATAGCTCGTATCGGGTCGCACGCCCAGCGGATAGCCGTCCATCTCGAGCTCTTCGACCCGGCCGCTGGCGGCGCGAAAATGATAGGGGTAGGGACAGCCGCAATTCAAGAGGCGCAATTTCCGCTGCTGTGGTTCGAGATCGGCCATGGTGAAACAGACGAAGGTGCGTCGGTCGAGAGTGCGGTACAGCGAGCGGTTGAGACGGGCGAAGAGCTCTTCGAGGGGCTGGCCGGTCTCCATTTGATTATCGAGGATGCCGCTGAAGATCATCACCGGCACCGCGGCCTCCATGGCATGGCCGGTGACGTCGGCCATACAGAGCGAGAGCCGTTTTTCCTGCGGGAAGTACTGGAAAAAATCGCCGCCGACGTGAGTGGCGGTCAGGCATCGGCCGGTGATATCGTATCCAGCCACCTGGGGCTGGGCGGTCGGCATCAGCCCCATCTGCAGCTCGTGCGCTTTGTTCAACTCGCGCTCCATTTCGCGGCGCAGTTCGCGCTCCTGAGCCAGGTTTTGCGCGGAGAGCTCTTCGACTTTGCCGAGCTGGACTCCGAGGTTTTTGCTGGTGTT
>CAZFMY010000031.1:3889-60710 GCA_964520345.1 uncultured Gemmatimonadaceae bacterium
GTACCCTCAGCGTCTTTGTCGACCACGACCACATCGAAGCCGATGATCATGTCGGCGCGCAGTGCGAGTGTATCCTGTGGACTCGAGCCCAAGAGCTGGATCTGCCACTCGTATATCGTCGTATCGGCTTCTCGCCCCATTGCGCCTCGCGAGCGCATGCCCTTCATGTCCATTCCGTTCATACTCGGATTGGGCCACTCTGTTTCGATTGTTTCGACGGAACCTGTCAAAGAAAAACTATAGGTGGTCGCCCTATATTCGCCCCCCTCGGGACAGAGGACATACTGATATTTCTTGGAATCGCCAATATCCTGGGTTGCATAGATCTCGCAGGCGTCGGTTTCTTGAGTGCCGATTCCCGCCACGACCTGATCGTCGCGCGCGCGCACGGCCACGTAGATCAACTGTTCCTGGAGATTGTAGCCGACCATGAACTCCGGACTTAAATCAGCGCTGGTGTCGAGGTCGGTGCCGCTGAGATCGGTTTCACCGTAGGCGTCGGTGTTCTGGCGGATCGGATAGACGGTTGCATCGGCGGGCCAGTCGGACAGATCGCCGTCGACCTCGATTGCCGGCATCGGGTAGGCCAGAGCTATCCAGCCGTTGTGGGCTGATGCTGGTTGGATGGCGGCGTTAAGGAGAAGAACCAACAAACTGCAGCATATCGTTCTTGACGATAGATTCATTGTTCGCGTCATCGCCTCGTGCAGGGTACAGCCAGCTTTGCGGTATTGCCGCTACCAAACGCCAGGGTGCGATAGCTCGTATTGCGTGCGGCTAATCTATACTCTATTGTATGCACTCGCAACGATAAGGTGCTGAGTGTTCGGCGGAGTGACTAGTACAGAATTGGGCGCAACGATCTCTCCTTCGATCATTCGATCCGATTTTCCCCATCGAAGAAAAAGACGGTTCGCAATTCGAGCTATCAGCATGGCGATATGGGCGTGTACTCTTTTTGAGGAGTGATAAAAATAGGTGTTGAGGACTCAATATTTGCAGGCTAAGTCATTCTTGCTGGGTGTCCTGTTTACTCTCGCCATGGTTGAAGCTGCACCGGCTCTGCAGGGCGAGCTGATCCAGTTATGGGATCTGGCCATTCGCGATCAGCCGGGCCAGATGACGGTCTACAATCCCGATAGGGACGATGCGCAATTCGGCACTCCGGTACGCGCCGGCGATCTCAACGGCGATGGGTTCGACGATTTGGTGATTTCGGCGATGGCGGGCGATGGTCCGCCCGATGGCGAGAAGCGCTCCAATGCCGGCGAGGTGGCGGTGTACTTCAGCACCGGCACCATCGGCGACGATGTGGATCTGCAGGAAGGCTCTCCCCGGGTGGTTACGATTTACGGCGAAAGCCAATACGATATCTTCGGTATCAAAACAGAAGTAGCCGATGTGGACGGCAATGGCACCAACGATTTAGTGGTCGGTGCATTCTATGCCGATGGTCCGGGCCGGGAAGCAAGTGGGAAACTCATCCGTCCGGATGCGGGCAAGCTCTATATCATATTTGACGAACTCTTGGCCGAGCTTCTGGCGACCGACCGCTCTCTCGATCTGGCCGAGCCCTGGCCGCCCGGTGTCGCAGTGGCGATCGGTCCCGCTGCGCGAAGCCGTCTCGGCGTGTGGATGGCGGCGGGAGATATAGACGGCGACGAGATCACCGATGTGGTTGTCGGCGCCGACCAGGCCGATGGCTTTGCCGGTCCGGAAACGGCGGCGGAAGCGGGCCGGGTCTACGTCCTCTACGGGCCGATCGTGCCCGGCGAAGAGATCGACCTGAGCGAGACCAGTCGCAGGCGGAGCATCGTCTACGGGATCGACGCGATGGACCACGCCGGCTCGACGGTGGCGGCCGGAGATCTGGACGGCGATGGCATGGACGATCTGATCGTTGGCGCCGCGGCCCTCGGCACATTGCGCAATGCCTATGAAAAAGCCGGTGGTGCAGGCGATGGCCCAAACAACGAACGGCAGAATGCGGGTGAGGCCTATGTACTTTTCGGCAATCCCGGCTGGCCGGACGAGATCGATCTGAAAGACGATCCGCCCGCCGATCTGATGGTGGTCTACGGCGCCGATGGCGGCACTCGTTCGCCGGATCGATTGGGTGAGGAAATCGACACCGCCGATATTAACGGCGATGGAATTGCCGATCTCTTGCTGGGCGCCTACAGGGCGGATGGTCCCGACAATAGCCGGCCCGATGCCGGCGAGGTGTGCGTGGTCTACGGCGGGGCCGGTCTGCGGGGAAAAACGCTCGATTTGATTGAGCAGCCGCCGGGTACGATGATGATCTACGGGTCCGCAGAGCAGGCCATCATCGGCGATGCACTGGCAGCGGGAGATGTACACGGCGATGGCTACGACGATATCTTCGTCGGTGTGCCGGGTGCCGATGGGCCGGCCGATCGGATCTTCTCGGGTGGGATCGTCGTCATTGCCGGTGGTCCCGACCTGCCGCAGGCCATCGATTTGCGCGACCCCATCGTGCCGGTGGTGTGGATTCAGGCGCCCGATGCCTTTGATTTTTCTGCGTACTGGGCGGCCAGCGGCGATATAGATGGCGATGGTTATACCGATGTGATTCCCAACGGCATGGCCGGCGATGGACCGGATAATCGCCGCGACAACGCCGGGGAGGCTCATATCATCAGCGGCCGCCTGGTCGCTGAGATGCTCGGTGGCGCGGTGACCGCCGTGGCCGCTCTGGATCCGGCAGGATCCCAGCCGGCAAAGATGGCCTTGCAGCAGAATTATCCCAATCCATTCAACGGCAAAACGACCATCGCTTATTCGGTATTTCGCGATGGTCCAGTGGACCTGGCCGTATACGATATGGCGGGCCGGCGGGTGAGTACCCTGGTCGCAGCGCACCAGCTTCCGGCACATTATCGCGTCGGCTGGGATGGGCGTGATGATCAGGGGCGTGCGGTGGCCAGCGGTGTCTACTTCTACCGCTTGAGTGCGGATGGCCAGACGTTGGCCCGCAGGTTGGTGCTGCTGAAGTAGTCGGTCTCTTGATCAGACCGACCAGTCGTAGGATTGCCAGCGGAAAGTCCAGCCGCGTCCTGTGAGGCCGCCGCTGCGATGGCGGTTTATCAGCTTTTCCAGATTTCCGAAGTCCGAGCGGTACCAGCGCAGGATCGGGTTGGCATCGATGGTTCGGGTTTCGCTATCGACCTCGACCTCGCCATCGAGAAAGGTGCTCGCCGCGAGGTCGAGTTGCGCCTCGATGGCGTCGGGCGTGTAGACGGCGATCGGCGGACAGGAACGGGCGCCGCAGTTCAGGGCGAAGTGGATTCGCGGGTCGAAGGGCCGGGCGATCCACTTTTTGAGTTTGGGTCTGAACACGAGGGCGGGCAGGAGTCGGGCGGGGTGCCGCCGGTTGTCGCGGAGCAGGCCGTGTTCGATTTCGTCGAGACTTAGCGAAGTACCTGCGATTTCGAGAAAACGACGGCGGAAGAAACCGCGCACTTCTCTGACGCTGGTTTTGACGCCCATATCGACGGCCTGCTCGATAACGGCGCCGTTGTAGATGTTGATCCAGAAGGCACGGCTTTCATCGAGCTCGGCGATGTCCGCGGGTGCGAGGCCGGCGAGCTGCTCGCTCGCTGATGCCGCTTCGCGCAGCAGGTCTGGATTGGCTTGAAGCCGCGGCTCGGTGTAGAACCACTCGGCTTTGAGCATCATGTGGAGCAGGGCGTAGGTTTGGGCCGAAGCGTGAATATCCATTGGGTTTTTTCAGATGAGTTTTTTCTTCCGCAGCGAAATTCAAAGTTTCTATAATCAATAGGTTCACTGCCGTTGCGACAAGGTGACGGGGTGGGTAGGTTTTGCTCCTGTACCCCAGAAGAGATCCGGAGGATATATCGCTATGGATATCGCCAAGACCCGATGCCTGGATTCATTCTATCGCTTACCCGTCGAGGAAATCCGCGTTGCGTACTGGACCGAGGCTCCGCGCGGCCAGGTGACGCGCTACGCACACCCGATCGCGGGCGACGACGACCTCAGCCGTGCCTGTGCGCTGCCGGTAACGGTCGTCGCCGGGGCGCAGGACGGACCGACCTTTCTAATCATCGCCGGCGAGCACGGCAACGAATACGAAAATATCGTCGCGCTGCAGGAGACGCTGGCCGCGCTCGATCCGGCCGAGCTCAGAGGCCGCGTCGTCGCCGTACATTGCGCCTCGGTCGACAGCTACCTCAACCGCACCCGCGTCGCTGCCACCGACGGGCAGAATCTCGCCCGCTGCTATCCCGGCTCTAGGGAAGGTACGCTTACCGAACGCGTCGCCTACACCCTGCAAAACGAATTTCTCGGACAGCCCGAGCCCCACAAGCCGATCTGTCTGGTGCCGCTGCATACCTATGGCCCCGGGATGATGGGCGCAACGCTCAGCGGCTATAATGTCTATAGAGGAGAGCTGGAACTCACTGATGCGCAGCGCCGTGCGAGTATGGTGACCGGGCTGCCTCTGGTCTGGGGGCACGAATTCGACCCCGCTCATGCGGCTGGTGCGCCACTGGGTGACGATGCCAGCGGCCGCACGGCGCTTTACGCGGCGTTCCTCGCCGGGATACCTGCGCTCTACTGGGAAACGACCTGGGGGTCGGGCGGCGAGGAGGAGTACAAGCTCGGTCTGGAGCGGTTGCTGGTGCACTTCGGGATGCTCGAAAGAACGCTGCGCTCTGTGGCGCCGCGCGAGCATATCGAGTCGATCGGTCACGGAGCCGGGAATATGGCTTCGCACAATCAGACGCCGGTAGCGGGTTTATGGCGTCCGGACGTCGCGATCTGGGACCGTGTCGACGCAGGCGATTTGCTGGGGACCTTGCGCGATCTCCATGGCGATACGCTGGCCGAAATTCGCACTGCGCGCGAGGGTGTGGTCATCGCTCTGCCGCGGATGCAGTACCTGGCTGCGGGTGCTCAGTGCGGGATCGTGGTCTGAGCGCGATTACTCGCTCGGAATACGGAAAGAGTGTTCTGCAGTGTGGAGCTGGTCCCGGCTAGTGCAGCATGTCTCCCGGCACCCGGTTCCACTCCGCCGCTTCACCCTCGCCCTCGTACTCGGGCAGCAGGGGGGTCAGCCGATCCAATTCTTGCGGTGTGAGCGTCTTCAGCGCATCGGTGTTGACGCGCTGCGTATAGCCGGCTCGCACTCTTGCGGACGCCTGGTCGAAGCGGGGCAAATACCACAAGGTCAGTACTGTGCGCCGTTGCGCTGTCTTATTTCTGTTGGCGCTGTGCAGGAGCCGGGCATCGCCGATGACCAGATCTCCGCTTTTGACAGCTACGTCGATCTCATCGGGATGGCGCGAGAATGCCGGGTGGGCATAATCGGCCGTTGAGCGGATATCGGAGTCGTGCCCTTTGCCCAGCTGATCGTGGATTTCGAAGCGCTGTCGGTGCGACCGGGGGATCAGCCGCAGACATCCGTTCTCGATGCGCGTATCGGTGAGATAATACATCAGGAAGAGTTGATGCGGCAGACTCTCCGCCGCCTCGGGCTCGTCCCAAAACACCCAGTCCTGATGCCAGTACAGCGGCGGCTCGTCGAATTCCTTGGCAATGACAAAACCGCTCCAAAACCGCGGGCGTTCGAACCCGAGCAGATAAAGAGCATCGAGTGCCGCCGGCCAGGTGATTAAATCGAGGAAGGCCGAATTCTGGTAGTGCATGCCGACGATATTGCCCTGGTTCGACCGTTTTTTCTCGTACTCGTTCGCATCGAGTACTTTGTCTGAAGCGGAGCGCAGTCGGCCCAGCAAATCCGCCGATAAAATCTCCTCAAAGACGCAGTAGCCTTCCCTGGTGAGTTGGTCGAGCTTCGGGTGCATAATCGCCTCCTGAGAAACGGCTGTGGTGGATCGGCTCATTCCCGAGCATTGGTTGCTGGGCACCGGGTGCGACTAATCCTGCTGGTCTAACCGGTCCTGCTCTCGGCAGGCGGATTTATCCATCTCGCCGGTCCAGGCTCCTTCCGCGATCTTGTATTCGTCATCTTTGGATTGGTCAGGTCGCGCTCGTAGCACTGGCTATGCGCCAGCGACCGTCGAGATCGCAGGCTTCGTAGAACATGCGAAACCGCCCGTCGTCGAGATCGATTACGCAGGGCTCGGAGGCCTTGGCACTATCCCAACGCCCGCCGTTATCGATGCAGATGCCCGGGTCTTTGCGCCAATCGAGTCCATCCAGCGAAAAAGCGCTGAAGATCCTGCCGTGGAACTTCGAGCCGGCGGGGATTTCGGGGGCCGAGACCCAGCCGGCGTAGTACATCCGGTATCCGCCCTCGTTCAGTCGCAGCACTTCGGGTGCGTAGAGGCAGAACGATTCCAATGGCCGGTCCTGTGGGACGCGCACTCCGGGTTCCTCGGTGAAATTAAGCCCATCCGTGGATAGAGCACTGATTATGTGGTTGTCGTTGAAGCCGCCTGGAGTCGGTTCCGAACGGGGATAAGGCGAGGCGCTGGCATAGATCCGGTAGCGGGGACTGCCCGAATCCGAGTCGAGATGGAGGCATCTCGGTGCTCCGTACGCGGTGTCTGCACGGCCCAGGCGGATTCCCGGTTCCCGTTCCCAGTTGAGTCCGTCGTCCGAAAGAGCGCTGACCACCGCGCTTCTGACCAGACCGCCAGGCATCTCGGTTCTTCCCTCGTAGTACATTCGATAGCGCCCGTCTGCAAGCGGGATCACATCCGGGCTCCAGATATAGTCTACGGCCCCCTCGCCGCCGGCATCGATTCGCACGCCCGGTTCTTTTTCCCAGCATTCGGCATCAGCGGAAAAAGCACTCAGGATATAGCCTTTTGACTCGGGATTGGAATGGTCCGGGCCAAAACCGTGGTAGTACATCCGATAACCGTTTCCCATGCGAATCACGTTCGGGGTCAGGGTGCGGTGGCTATCGAGCGGGCCGTTGGAATCAATAGCCGGATGCGGGTCTTTGACCCACTGGATTCCGGGATCTTTCGCCTGGTAGTGAACGGATCGGATCATCGCATCGATCTCCACTTGGGAATAGAGGGTCTTGCCAGGGGTTAGCGGGTCGCGCAGTCTTTAGTAACGCACGATCGTGCAGGTGCCGATGGAGTTCGGATTTTACGCCTGAGACGCGTGTCGTCCCAGGGTGCATTATGCGTTTTAGATGCCAGGGCTTTGATCGGAGCTATGCTGATCGTGGTGATCGTGGTCGTGGTGATCGTGGTGATCGTGATCGTGGTCGTGGTCGTGGTCGTGGTGATCGTGGTCGTCGTGAAGCGCCTCTTGCCGGATCATGGCCTCAAATTCTGCCCGAGTTATCAGTCCCCGAGCGATGACCAGGTTTTCGAGCGTGGCCAGCCAGCGCTGATAGTAGGTCGACGGTTCGTTCGCCTCTTCGGCTGTTGCGATCTCGCGGGTCAGTTCCACGCTGAAATCGCTCCAGGGGTAGGTGCCCTGCTCGTTAAGCGCGACGGCCAGACCAAAAGCTCGTGCTTGCCAGGGAGCCTCAAAAACCAATTCTCCATTTTTGCGCGGCAGGGCCAGGTCGTCGTTCATTGCGGATATGCGTCGGTCGGTGGACTCGTTCATTGCTCAACTCCGTCCGGGTTTGGGGACTCGACTTTGGCCACGCCAATCATCGCATCGCGACTAATGAGCGAAACCAGCGCCTCCTCACTCAATGCTTCGCAGCCGGCGGGTTGTTCGGGCAGTACCATATAGCGCACCTCGGAGTTGCTGTCCCATACTCGAACCTCGACAGAATCCGCTAACTCGAGGCCGAATTCTCGCAGAACGGTTCTCGGTTCGCGCACAGCCCGGGAGCGGTACGCAAAGGATTTGTACCAATTAGGCGGTAAGCCCAGCACTGGCCAGGGATAACAGGAACACAAGGTACAGACCACGAGATTGTGTACGGTCGGGGTGTTTTCGAGGACCACCATATCTGCCCCCTGACGTCCGATATAACCCATATCGGCAATCGCGGCAGTACCATCTTTGAGCAGCCATTCTCGATAGCTCGAATCCTGCCAGGCGCGAGCCACCACTCTGGCCCCATTCAGTGGGCCGATATCCTCTTCGTATTGGCGCACGACTTCGTCGATGAGATCGGTGGATATCAGACCCTTTTCGATCAACAGGGATTCGAGGGCTTTAGCGCGTAGGGCGGCATCGACCTCTGCGTCGATATGGTCGTCTCGATCTTCGGTCTGGGTCATATTCTTATCACTCCTTTGTATCTCTCTCTCGATCATAGAGCTTCGAGGTAGCTTTCCCACATATCCAGATAGACCGCGCTATTCGGCTCGGCGGATTCGCCCCATAAATCCCGGCCCTCGAAGCGGACGCAATAAAGGGGTTGGGAATTCGGTTCGGTGCCGGCCGAGATTGCATCGTCAAAACCCTGAACGCCGTAGTACTTGACCACGACGGCATTTTTGCCGCGAGCATAACGCGGAAGACGCGTATGGCCGGCCGGATGCATATTTCTCGACTTTACTGCATCGCCGATCTTAAAGGCTGGTTGGATATCCGGCACTTCTCGTTTGGGTGGCGGCGCGCTGATAGCGGTTATAGCTCGTTGCACGGTCTCTAGATCCTCGCGGCTTGGCGGCGCGGCCTGGGGATTTTGGCGATAATACGAGAGGCGCTCGTCGAACTCGGCCTGGGTGAAAATATCTGCCGCGATCAGAGTTTGGATTCTGGCGTGCATCCATCGAGCGTAGTAGCTCGATGCCAGATAGAGTGCCTGGCCCATGCGCTCGATGGCATAGCGGAGACCCCCGGGGACGGGTACCGCCGTATTTGTGATCATCGCATAGACCCGCCCTTCCCACCGCTGATGGAAGACGGGTTCGTCTTCTTCGTATTCGATCGGGCCGAAGCCGTGCATGCCTCCCATGTCGTGAATGCCGTTCATCTCAGTGCTCCTTGGTATGCAGAGGTCAGCCCCGCTAGTTCGAGCCAGGATTTTGGTGGACAGACTTGATTTCTCTGCGAGGGTGAGCTACCCTGTACGCCGGATTCAGCATAAAGGTAAACCAGTCGATCTATCGATCAAACCATTAATGTACAAAGTCGAACCAGGTAAGCAATGAGCGCAAAGATATCCGCAATAGCCGAGGATCGCAAATGAGCGTGGAAGGTCCCAATATCATTTATATCCTCGGCGATGATCATCGAGTAGAACAACAGGGAGGCAAGGGACATCCGATACTTCAAACGCCGAATCTCGATGCCCTGGCCAGGGATGGAGTCCAATTCACTCATGCTTTCTGTACCAGTCCGGCCTGTACGCCGAGTCGGACCAGCCACTACACCGGACAGTGGGAGCGCAGGCATGGGGTCAATTTCAACAGTGGCTCCAGCCTCGATCCCGTGGCGTGGGAGCAGAGCTTTCCCATGCAGCTCAAGAACGAAGGCTATTTTCTCGGTTGGGTCGGCAAGAACCACGTTCCGGTCGGCGGTGGTCAGCGAGGGTACGATAGCGGGTATTTCGAAAGCGTCTTCGACTACTGGTACGGCAACCACGGCCACAGCGGGTTTTATCCTAAGGAGTTGGCCGAGCGAGGCGGCGAGATCTACCATAATGCGCGCTGTGATACGCAGGTCGAAGTTTTCGAGGAGGGAGTGCTCAATTTTCTGGATCCACAGCAAGCATTCATCGAAAGTTGCGCGCGGCCTCTGCCGAGGCGACCTGAAGGGCAGCCGTTCTGTCTCTGTCTGACTTTTAATCTGCCGCATGCCTACGGTGCCGGGAATATGCAGCTCCGGCCCAGCGACGACGAGCTTTATATCACGCGCTATCGCGACCGATTCGACGAGGTTCCACTGCCGTCCACCTATATCCCTTTTCCCAATATCGTCGAACCTCGTTTACCGCTGGATGTGTATGACGGGGTCTATCTGCCGTCCTACGATTATGTTCGCTCGCCTGCGGCGCTTCGCGAACGGCGGATTCGCGAGTATCAGACGATCAGCGGAATAGACCGCATGCTCGGTCATCTCCGCGAAACGCTCGAAACGCTGGGATTGGCCGACGACACGATCATCGTATTCTCAACCGATCACGGAATCCACCACGGCGAGCACGGTCTTGGCGGTAAGTGCTTTCTCTACGAAGAAGACATCCGCATACCGCTGATTATCTATGATCCTCGCGGGAGGTACAAAGAGATTTCCCGGACTCGGGACGAGCTGGTGGTGGTTCCGGATCTGGCCCCGACGATCATGGATCTGTGCGGGTTGGATATTCCCGATGCTATGCAGGGGCGGAGCCTGCGTTCCTTGCTCGATGGCGAGACGCCCGAATGGCGCCACGAAATTTTCACCGAACAGCTCATGGACATCCAGAATTATCCGCGCAGCGAAAGTGTCCGCAGCAGGGAATGGAAGTACATCCGTTACTTCGCGAGGAGGGAGGATCCCCGGCAGGCAGGTCAGAAGTTCAGGGGAACGCTCGATGATTATAATCAATGTCTGAGTTCGACATTGAACGGCGAAGAGCCGGTTTATGAGGAGCTTTTCTCGCTGCGAGACGATCCCGGTGAAACGGTCAATCGCGTAGACCAGAGCGGATGCGCCGATATACTGAACGCTTTGCGCGTTCGCGTTATCGAATTGGCCACAGAGGCGAGAGGAGACGACTCGCCGCCCAAGACCATTCCCTGCGCATAAAGTCGTTGCGCGTTCGCACATGCTATCGTGGAGCAACCATCCCAATCGCATCGATTGAGATCTGGTCGTTCAGGAACTCATGCGCTGGTTCTCGACAGCTTAGATGATTTTACCGGATTTCAATCGTAGAGGAAATAATGCATCTGCGGGGTAAATAATTCTGCTTGCAATAAGAAGGCGTCGTGGCCTTTTTCGGAGTGGACGGTCAAACGAGTGGAGGTCAAACCGGCCGCTTTTAAGGCGGTGATCATTTTCTCTTGCTGCTCGGGATAGAAACACACATCCGAATCGATGGTGAAGGTGAGAAATTCCCGATCTCGGCAACGGCCCAGTACTCCGTTCAGGTTCTCGCCCTTGGCTTCGCGCACCAGGTCGAAACGCTGCCAGGCCTCCAGGATCCGCAAGTACGAATTGGCATCGAAACGGTTGCAGAACCGACGGCCCTGATGGAGCATATAGGATTCGAGTTTGTGGTTAATTGTGTACGAGGTGAAAGCGTTCCCGCTATCAATAATGCCTGCCCGAGCTCGCGACTCCAAGTCGACCACCGAGACAAAGGTTTTGTGGCCGATTATTCTTGCCAGCGCCAGTCCATGGTTGGGAGGAGGGCCGCCGTAGTAGTCGCCGGCGCGAAAATTCGGATCGCTTTCAATGGCGATGATCTGTTCGAAATTGATCAGTCGTTGTAAAGGAGTTACGTTCAGGCCTGCAGAGATGGGAATGACTTTGGCAACGCGATTAGGGTAACGCGTAGCCAAACTCAGGCACATCAAACCTCCCAGAGAAGCACCGACTACGGCGTGCAGGCATTCGATGCCCAGATGATCGACCAGGTGCATCTGAGAGTCGACGATATCTGCAACGGTTAAACTCGGAAATTGGCTGCCCATTGGCCGCTCGTGGCCGGGCATGATGCTGGCAGGACCTGTCGAACCGTAGCAACCCCCCAGATAATTCACACAGATCACGTACGAAGTCGAAGTATCCAATGCTTTGCCTGGACCGACGAAATCGTCCCACCAACCCACGTGACATTCCTCGGTCCACCGCGACTGGGCTTCTGGAAGATCGTCGTTGAAACCGGCGGCGTGCTGGCTGCCGGTCAGGGCGTGGAAGAGGAGGATCGCATTGTCTTTAGCAGCGTTGAGTTCTCCGTAGGTTTCGTATACGAGGTCGACATGGGGCAGTGTTTCACCGTTGGCCAACACCAGTGGTTGGTCAACGGTGAAACGCTGTGAACGAATATTCATAAATGCTTGCAGCGACTATTGCAGATATAGATCGCGTCCTTGTTCACGCAGAAGCCTGCAAAGCCTGATCAATATCGGCAATAATATCGTCGGCATGTTCGATGCCGATGGACAGACGCACCAAATCGGGTGTTATACCGCCGCTCGCCTGAGCTTCGGCGCTCAACTGCGAATGGGTGGTCGTTGCGGGATGGATCGCCAGGCTTTTGGCATCGCCGACATTGGCCAGGTGCGAGATGAGTCCCAGGGAATCGATAAAACGACTCCCTGCTTCTTTGCCGCCTTTGATGCCGAAGACGACCATCGGGCCGCCTTTGCCTCCCAGGTATTTCTGGTTGCGCTCGTAGTTATCGTCCGTTTCCAGACCTGGATAGCGCACCCATTCGACTCGCTCGTGTTGGGTCAGGTGTTGCGCGACGGCCAGCGAATTTTCGCAGTGCTTGTCCATGCGCAGCGGCAATGTTTCAATGCCCTGTAAAAAATTCCACGCATTGTCGGGTGAAATACATCCGCCCAGATTGCGCAGCGGCACCACGCGCATGCGCAGGATATAGGCCAGCGGAGACAGCGGGCCTAAATCATAAGCCCAGCGTACGCCGTGGTAGCTGGACTCGGGCTCGGTCATCAGCGGGAACTTATCCGACTGCCAGTCAAAGCCACCGCTATCGACGACAATGCCGCCTATACCGACGCCGTGGCCGCCCAGCCATTTGGTCAATGAGTGAATCACAATATCGACGCCATGGTCTATCGGGCGATCCAGGTAAGGAGTCGAAAAAGTAGCATCGACCATCAGGGGCAGTCCGTTCTCATGCGCGATGTTAGCAACGGCTTCAATATCGCAAACGTGCAAGGAAGGATTGCTGACGGTTTCACAGAAGAGGAGTTTGGTCTTATCCGTGATGGCGGTGGCGAAGTTATTCGGGTCGCGTGGGTCCACCCAGTGGACTTTGATGCCGAATTGGGGCAGGATATCGTTGAACTGGGTGAAGGTGCCGCCGTAGAGATCATTGGCGGCGACGATCTCGTCTCCTGCTTGGCAGAGGTTGATTACGGCATAAAAGACTGCACTGGTGCCCGATGCCAGAGCCAGTGCCGCCGCGCCGCCTTCCAATTCCGCCACGCGTTTTTCCAGGACGTCTTGCGTGGGGTTCATGATCCGGGTGTAGATATTGCCCAGCTCTTTGAGGGCAAAGAGGTTGGCTGCGTGTTCGGTATCGCGGAATACATAGGAACTGGTGCGGTAGATCGGTACGGCACGCGCATTGGTTTCTGCGTCGGGTTCGTGCCCACCGTGTAAACAGATTGTTTCAAGGCGCATTTTCATTCTCCCTTTCTATATATGTGATCTCCCCGGAAAAACAATATGAGGGCTATGAACAATTGTGGCAACTTGTATGAGTGTTGATCACGAATCAGACGGTGGTATATTGATCGGAAGGCGAGTCCGATCTACCCACGCGTTGCTCTTCGGGTGAGGCGTAGCGCGCGTACCAGTCTTCGAGCGCGGGTTCCATTAAACGACGGTAGCGTCCTGGAGAGAGTAGCGCGATATAGATCGCACTTAAATACCCCCAGGGCAACGTCGGAGCCTGCGGAATGGGCTCCAAGTGCCAGAAGCTGAGTGAACCCTTCTGATGGTGATGGCTGTGCCGCGTGAGAAAGAAGGTGATGGTCCCGCTCATCCAGGCGTTGGAATTCCACGAATGTCGCGGTTCGATCGGGCCGCCGGGCAGGCGCACGAGTCCGTAGTGCTGGATATAGTTGACCGTTTCCAGCAGAATTTTGGCCCAGATCATGGCCGCGAGTATTACGCATGCGGCCTTCGTACTACCGATGATGGCACTCGCCAGCAAAATTACCAGCGAGCGAGCCAGGGCGATCAGGTAGCGGTTGTGGCGGGAAAAAAACGGCGCGCCCACTCTGCGCAGGCGCGCCGTTTCGATGCCCAGCGCGTTGCGGTATTCGCCGACTATGGAGCGCGCGATGAAACGGAACACGTTTTCTCCCCGTCGTGCCGTGGCCGGATCCAGCACCGTGCCCACATTCTTGTGGTGTCCATGATTGTGTTCGATGCAGAATACGCTGTCCATGCTCAGCGCCAGGAGCCAGTTGCCGACTGCCGCCAACCAATGGTCGTGCCTGCGGTGGGTGCATTCGTGGGCTACGCTTGTGCCGATGCCGCCGATCAGCAAGCCCAGACTGAGGGCAATGCCAATGCTCTGGATCCACGAGAAATTCCACCGTTCGACATAGCTGTTCAGGATCGTGTCGGGGGCTATGAGGCGTTCTTGCAGATCCGGCGAGGTGACGATTAGTACTGTGGAAATGAGCAATACCAGCAGTGGGAGCGCGGCGAAGAGAAGCGCATGACCATAGCGCTCATCGGCAGACGCTAAGACGACCAGGTCGTCGCCTAAGAAGGCATCTCCTACCGTGACCGCAATGGATAGGACGAGGAAGAATATCCATGGCCACCACGTGCCGGCCAGCAGGGCGAGGCCGCAGGAGAGTACGAGAAGATGTGGTATGGCAAATCGGGCGAGTTGCATTGGTCCGGAACTTTGCAAGAGCGTTCAAGGCTCTCTAAGGGGTCTCCTTTTGGAAGCCGATGACCATAGAATCCGTTCGACCCTGATGATTTTTCTTCGCTGGCGCTTGAGTTAGCGGATTACAGGGTCAAGTAAGGGAGTATTTCAGAAGCTGAAATTCGCACGAAACCCGAGAACCAGCGCGTCTTCTAATTCGCCTGTCGCACCGGGATCGGAAATTCTCTGCACACTTGGCTGTAGGATAAATTCGTCGTTCCAAAGAAACTCATAAGCTACTTCGATCACGGTTTCGGCCGTGCGCTCTGGCAGGTCATCACTGACCTCTGCATGCGAGAGTCCGAGCGCAAATGCATCACTGTTGCGATTCGGGATCAACCCCGCATAATTCAAGCCGATCTGAAAGCTGTGTGAGATTTCACTCCGGTCTTGCCGAGCAAAACCGGTACGTGCAAAGAGGCTCAAGCCCTGGTCGCGACGGTCGCTATAAACCATTTGCTCGCCCGAAATGTACAACCCCTGATTTCCGCTGTGATCCGGGCCTCCGGAGAGGGCGGCGAATTTCGCGCTGTGGTACCAGGCGCCCAATTTGTAGGTCCCGGGCAGGTTTTCGTTCACGGAGTAGCCGATTTCGCCGATCATCATCGCCCCCTGGCCGTTGCCTAATTCCCAGTGTAGTCCATGGGGGTTGACGGTGTCATCACCCTCCGGTGAATCGAATGTGTCTCCGTCGAATATGGCGACTTGGCTGTACAACGATTCGTTGGGTTCCCACAAAAAACGGATACCTAATGCCGGGATGTAAAACGTTGGCCCCGAGTTTTTGACATTCATAGAGATGAACTCCGGCCAACCAAAAGTGCCATTAAAAAACGGCCCGGCGACGTCGATGGTGCAGAACTCTTCATCGGCTAAAAGCAACCCGGCGCGCACGTCCAGCGATGGATTTGCAAAAGATTTTTCTATCCACGATTCGTACAGGCGGGCACTGCCGTATCCTTCTGTACTGCTTACCCCCATCAGGTCGCCGACCCGGCTGGCTATTCCTGAACCGTGGAGTTTCAAGCCACTGACGCGTATCGATGTACCTTCCCAACCAAGCATCTGGCCGAGGTCGGCGTCTAGGCCCAAAGAAGCCAGACCGTTATAACCGGTGCCGGTGTGATTTCCGCCCGAAACATTGCTCATTATTTCGGTGCTGTAATCAAGATACGGATCGATTCCCTGATCATTGCCCAGGGTCGTGAATTTGCTTGCATGTGCTCCAGTTGCCAGTAATATGAGAGTGAGGAGAGCCGTATTTTTATTCATCGTCCTTATTCATGAATGGAATGGTTTTATCGTTTTTCCTGCGAACCCCTGCCGTTGTGTGCGATTTTTCGCAGGTATCTGGAAAGAATTCACTATCGCTAGTTAAGACGGTATTTTGGCGATTTCTATTGGGCCTTCCCTGGCCAGGATCGACACTGCCTAACCCTACTAATAAAAGACTCACCATACGGTGAGGTCAATCGGTGTTAGTGTCATTTCGTTTCTCTGCCCCTGGTGCTGATTTTTTTCAGGTTGCCACCAATTCGGCCGCAGCGGGTAGCCCTGATGCGGCTATGCTCGGATGACTGGCTTCATACAAAGCTGATAATTCGTATCTTTGAAAAGGCTCAATGGGATATTTCATCATCTTTCTCCTATAAGATGGCTGCACGTAAGATGGCTGCACGATGATTTGGTACACCTGCACGATATTCTTGAGCGCTTTCCTGCTCTTTGCCGTACAGCCGTTGATGGGCAAGTACATTCTGCCCTGGTTTGGTGGTGGGGCAGGGATATGGACAGTCTGTCTACTCTTTTTTCAGTGTGTTCTGCTCGTCGGTTACTGCTATGCCCACCTGGTCAGCAGCAGACTCAGCGTGAAGAAGCAAGTGCTGCTGCATATCGCCGCGCTTGCCATTTCAGTGCTCTTGCTGCCGATCGCGCCCGATTCGAGTTGGAAACCTATGGGCAGCGAGGATCCGACGCGAAATATACTATTTTTGCTCGCCGTTCATGTCGGTGTACCTTTCGCGCTTCTTGCGGCGACCGGGCCCCTGCTATCACGCTGGTTCAGCCATTCCTTTGCAGGACGATCGCCCTGGCGTTTGTATGCATTGTCCAACGCCGGTTCGTTATTGGCGCTGATCACTTATCCGTTCATCGTCGAGCCCTTTCTGGCTCTGCCCATGCAGGTTGGACTCTGGTCTCTGGGGTACGGTGTATTTGTATTGGCCTGCGCAGGGTGTGCGTGGAGGTTCAGCCGCGCTGGCAAGCCGATTGAGGCCGAATCCTTCGTCGCTACAGAATCTCAGTTACCATCCGATGATTCGATCTTAGAGCCTGGTTCGGAGCCGTCGCCGCGCAACTCAGCTATGTTGTTATGGTTGGTTCTGGCTGCTGTCGCTTCGGTTATGCTGCTGGCGACCACCCGTCAGATCTCGCAGGACCTGGCGGTGATTCCGT
This sequence comes from uncultured Gemmatimonadaceae bacterium, assembly GCA_964520345.1. Taxonomy (GTDB): domain Bacteria; phylum Latescibacterota; class UBA2968; order UBA8231; family UBA8231. The sequence goes on from CAZFMY010000031.1 coordinate 20,853, forward strand.
TGCTGTGGGTTTTGCCACTGGCGATTTATCTACTCTCGTTCATTCTCTGCTTCGGTCACGACAGGTGGTACAGACGATGGACTTTCATGCCGTTATTGGTGGTGGGTACTCTGGCGGTCGCGTACATAATGTCCGAAGAATTAATTCTGAACATCTGGATTCAGATTAGTACATATTCATTAACGCTCTTTGCGGCCTGTATGGTTTGCCACGGTGAACTGGTCCGACTCAAACCCGGTGCTCATCATCTCACTCGTTTTTATCTCGTCGTAGGTGCTGGAGGGGCACTCGGTGGCATCTTGGTGGCCGTAGTAGCAACCTATTTCTTTAACGATTTATGGGAATATCATCTGGGGTTGCTGGCTAGCTGTTTCTTAGCTGCAATATTTGTGCTCCGCTATAATCCACCAAAGTGCGCAGTAGTTGCTAGCAGTGCTCAAATTCCGAAGGTTGAAGAAGCGCGAAAGTTGGCTGGACGCAAAAATCGAAGGCGCAAAAATAAAAAAACACTTGAGCGAAAGAGCGCTCTGACTCACCCGCATAGCTCGTGGATCTGGGGTGGTGCCGTGGTCTTGTTGCTGACGATCGCTGTTGTATTAGCGTGGAATATTAACCTGAGACAGATGAAGAGTTTCGCATCTTCGCGCAGTTTTTTCGGAGTTACTCATATTCTACACACGGTTGATAATATTCGCATAATGGAGCATGGCCGAACGATCCATGGAGCGCAGTCCCCGAATCGTACCGGGCGTAAGATTCCGACGACATATTATGAGAGGGATAGCGGGTTGGGTATTGCCCTTGCCGAGTATCGTCGTTTGCAGACTGAGAGTGGAAATAAGGATAATGATTCTCTCGGGACTGATGGTCCAATTGAAAAATCACTTAGAATCGGGGCTATTGGTCTGGGGGTCGGAACCATTGCTGCCCTGGCCCAAATCGGTGATAACCTGCGCTTTTACGAAATCGATCCGAATGTAGAGCGCCTTGCACGCGAGTACTTCACCTATCTCGATGATAGTGCAGCTGCAGTGGATGTTGTGCTAGGCGATGCGCGTATAATGCTGGAGCACGAGGCGCAAAAAGGAGAGTTCCAGAATTTTGATGTACTTGTGGTCGATGCATTTAATAGCGATGCGGTACCGATGCATCTGCTCACCCGCGAGGCGATGAGACTATATGCTGCACACCTTAACCCCCGTGGCCTGGTGGCATTTCACGTCACTAATCGTCACCTCAACCTGGGTGCTGTAGTACGGGGTCTGGCTGTTGATGCGGACCAAGAAGCGCTAAGGCTTAGCACAGTCGGTTCGGGCCCCGTGGTCCTTTCCGCCGATTGGGTCTTTGTGACGAAGAATCCGGCGTTTCTTGAATCTGAGACGATACGTTTGGCCGCAACGGAGTGGGTCGATACCGAACCTCTGCCAATCCTGTGGACCGATGAGTACGCAAGCCTGTGGAGTGCTGTGCTGGCTACTGAGGGAGAGGCGATAGGTAAATGGGAGTCGGCGCCGAATTCGGGTCGATTTGCGATAGACAGAGCCCATTTGATAGAGTCTGCCGATATTAGAAAAATACGCAATCGGGGTCGCAAACTGTACCACGAGACTGCTGGCGAAACGGCGATTGTGGTAACGACCGTACCCGGGAGGCCTACCATTAGGGGGAAAATAGTCCCTCCAATGGCCTATCTGGAAAAGTTATATGCAGACTATGAATTGGATAAACCTGGCAGGGTTGCCGGCATTCTATTGTTAGTATCCGTTGCCGACGATCTCACCTTTATTCGGTTGCCTGAAGGATGGCCGGACAACCTGCGGGAGCAGATCTTAAAGGTGGTGTCCACGATGATGTTTGAGGGTACGGCCGTGAGTGATTTTTCGGAACGGCTTGTTCGAGGCATCAAAGCCATTGACCTGCTGATTCGGAATTTTAGATCGTCCTGATTCCAGGTCCGCCTGCGGATAAATCCGCGAGGATCGGATGAGAGATTCGTTGTGTTTTGGGGCTATGGACTCCACTGAGGGTGGATTCGGAGTAGTTCGATGCCGAATTTGTTGGTGAATTTCCGGTTTGGCCTTCCGCATTCAACCTCTGCAGCCGGGTGGTGTGGCGATACTGAGCTGCTTAGATTTGCTGGACTCTATACGTAGTGCGGAGATTAAACGGGAGTTTCTGTATGCCGAAAGACCCGAAATATCGCGTCGCCCTGATCGGCGGTGGCCGTGCCGGTCCGTCTCGAGCTCGCGCCTTTGATGCCCATCCACTTTGCGCGCTCGTTGCCGTTGCCGATACCGATCCGGAAAATCTCGAACTGACGGCCGGGCGTTTCGGCGTCACGGGCTATTCGACCTTCGACGAGATGTTTGCTCGCGAAGAGCCGCTCGATATCGTGTTGCCGATTCTTCCCGTGCGTCCGAATGCCGACGCTGTGGTGGCGGCGGCGGAGGCGGGGGCAAAAGCCATCTTCTGCGAGAAGCCGCTGACGGCCACACTGGCTGATGCCGACCGCATGGTAGAGGCCTGTGCCACTCGCGGTATTGCTTTTGGCGCGGGGGTGATGGTTTCGTCGCACCCCGATTACCGGCGGGCTTTCCAGATGGCGGCCGATGGGACAATCGGCCAGGTATATCGCATTAATCTGTACGGTGGAAACAATCAGGGCGGTTGTCACGGAATGAATCTGGTTCGTAAGTTTGCGCAGAAGGCGGCGATCGAGGAGGTCATCGGCCGAGTCTCCGGCGACCCCTTCAGTGATCACGAAGAGCCCTATGACGAAGCGGCGACCGGTTTCGGCGATCTCGGCGGCTATGTGCGCTTCGCCAACGGTATTGAGGCTTTTCTCGGGTTGGGGGACCACGGTTTGCGTGGCATCGAAGTGGTTGGGACGCGCGGAGTGATACTGAATACCGACAATACGGGTCTCGGTCTGCAGCTGCGCGTGGCCCCTGAGCACAGCACCCGGGTGAATCTGATCGATATGGAGCCGGTGGAAAGTGATTTTCTACCGGCCGGCAGCGGTGCAGAGCGCGGTTTCGACGCGGCCGGTTGGCGCGACCCGGGCCAGGTAATGCGGGCCATTGTCGACGATTTTATTCGCGTCCTCGAGCAGGGCGGCGAGCTCGAGATCACTACCGGGGACGATCTGCGCCATGCTCTTGAGATGAGCCTCGCCGTGCGGGAATCGCATCGTCGCGACCATGCGTCGTTGCCGTTGCCGCTGGCAGACCGCTCGCTGGTGATGTATCCCGAACGCATGCGATGGCACTATAAAAAGCCGATCTTCGGCCGCGAGGCCTATATGGAGCAGATGGCTGGACAGAAACGGAGCAACGGACCAGCAGAGGGAGGGTCATTATGAGTGAACAGCAGTCTTATCCGCAAATCACTGCCAGCGAAGTGGGGGCACCGCCGCCGTGGGCATTGCAGGAGCGCAATCTGATCGCGCAGATGGAGGAAGCGGCTCGGTTCCGGTTTCGCCAGTGTACCGAACGCGGCGGTGCGATTCTCTTCGCCGAAGATTTCGATGATCTCTTCGAACAGTTCTACAATTGGGGACTCTTCTATTCCATGGGTGCAGATGACAGCATGCTGGAGATGGCGGCGACGGCGTGGAACGCGACGGCGCGGATCAGCGATGAAAGCATCGTCCATCGCACTCGCTTCAACGACCATAAGAAGGTGTTCCGGCCATCGGCCAGACGGGAGTTCTGGAATATCAACCAGGCGATGGAGTGGCATCACCTGGGCGAGGGGATGATGGCCTTTTACGACTTTGGCGTGTCCGACCCGACGATTTCAGAAATGGCCCGCCGGGCCCAGCTCTTCGCCGGTTTCTACAATGGAGAGGATTCGGAAGCGTCGAATTACGATCCGGAGCACAAAATCCTGCGCTCGCCATTCCAATCGAGTCAGGGACCGCGTCTGGAAGCCGACGCCGAGTACGCCCACGCCATGCTCCTGGCCGGACGCTGGCTGGGTGGTGACGTCAACTACTATGGCGTGCGTGCCAGTCTTTATCCGATCGTTAAGGATCTCGAGCTGGATTGGTGGGCAGACCCGGCGCGACAGGAGGAAATCGTCGACCTCTTCAACAAGCTCATACTCCAGTCGGATACCCCCAATAATCTGGGTGCCACGGCGCTGGTCACTCACGCGTACCTCTATACGGGTGATGAAAAATATAAATCCTGGGTGTTGGACTACACCGAAGCATGGATGGACCGGGCCAAGAAGAACGGCGGCATTATGCCGGACAATGTGGGTCCGAACGGCATCATCGGTGAACGGCGCAATGGCAACTTCTGGGGCGGTCAGTACGGCTGGAATCATTATCAGGGCTTCAATATCATGTTTCACAGCCTCAATATCGCTGCCGAATGCGCCCTTTTGCTCTCCGGAGACTTCGCTTATCTCGATTTGCTGCGAGATCAGATCAAGATCCTGCTGGATGCCTCTATCACCCGGGATGACGGCCAGCTGATCATGCCGACGCGCTACGGTCCCGACGGCTGGCAGTACGATCCGCCCCTGCCGCGGCGGGAGGATACGATCGTGCCGATGCGGCATGTTTATACCGGCCCGCAGCCCTGGCGGATGCAGGAACTGGCCCATCTCTACCACGCATCGATGTCGCGGGAAGATTACGAGCTGATCGAGCGGGTGCGCGAGGGCGAGGTCGAGCGCGATTGGGATTTTGTCGGTGAAATATCGAGCGAGAAGAACGGCGGCCAGACGGAATTTGCCCGCTTCCAGTATTACGATGGGAAAAACCCGAGTTGGCCGGAAAAAATTCTCTCGGCTGAAGCGGAGTGGTCGATGCAGGTTTACGATGAGATGCGCAAGGACACCCGCACCCCGATCGAGCGATTGCAGGAAAACGCCATCGCCGGAAATCCGGTGCTCACCAAGGGTTTGACTCAGGTGACGATGGGTGCTCCGCAGTCGATCTACAACGGCGGATTGCTGCGGGCGACGGTTCGCTACTACGATCGGCAGGAGCAGCGTCCCGGGCTGCCCCGTGATGTTGCGGCCTTAGTCGACCACCTGGCTGCGGATGCTGTGGGTGTTCAGCTGGTGAATTGCAGTCGCGACGAGTCGCGGCGCCTGATCATTCAGGCGGGTGCCTTTGGTGAACACACCTTCACCGAGGTCAAGGCGGCCAATGGCGCAGGGGAACCCCCGACCATTACCGCTGCCAATGGCAAGTATCTGGCGGTCGATTTGCCTCCGGCGACGCGGATCCGACTCGAAGCCGGCCTGTCTCGATTCAGCAACCAGCCGAGTTATGCCTTTCCCTGGCACGGGGGTGAGATTCCGATCCCGTTTCCCGTCGATGGCAAGGTCTCCGGGCAATCCGGATCGGCCTATGTAGCGCCCTCGAACCAGTGAGGCCTATTCGCGCAGGTCAGTCCGTGGAATTCAGAACCCGGACGACGTTCGCGCCCATGATCTTGGCGGTATCGGCTGCGGAATAGCCGTGTTCGATCAGCGCGGCGGTGTATTCCTTCCACTGCGGAACGCTTTGCGCGTGAGAGGAGAGGCCGACGTGGTCGATTCCGGCTATTGCTACCGCGTGGTCTATCGTCGCCAGGTCGAGCTTGGTGCTCCAGGTCTCGGCGTCGGCCAGCTTGGCGCGGGCGCGTTCGAAGGGGTCGGTGTAGTCTGCCTGCAGCGCATCATCTCTTTGGCGTCGGGCCTGGTGCCGTTCGAGCGAGGTCCTCGGTGTTGGTGCCAGGACTGATACCACCCCTCCGCCTTCGGCAACTCGACGCACTAGTTCGTCCGGCATGTCCCTGCGACTCTTGCTGAGCGATCGCACCTTGGTATGGGTGACGATCGTCGGTTTAGTCGCCAGGTCCAGGATATCGCTGCAGGTATAGTCGGAGCAGTGGGCGAGGTCGATGAGAACTCCGAGCTCGTTGCAGGTGCGAACCACATCGCGTCCAAACTCGGAAAGACCCGGAGGGTCGTTCAACTCGGCGCTGGAATCGGCCCAGCCGGTGGCGCTGAGATGGCTGGGGCAGATCACCCGTATGCCCTGGCGGTGAAACTCGGCTAGCACGTCGAGGCTCTCGGCGATGAAACCGCTCACCAGCATCAGAATCATCGCGATTTTCCCTTCGGCGACGATTCTGGACACCTCTACACCTGTGTAGGCGATTTCGATATGGTCGTCGTAGGCAGCGGCGAATCTCTTGTGCTCATCGAGGTTCATTCTGATTCGCTCGACCATATCCTGGCCCTCGAAGTACGGTTTCCAGGATTTGACGCCGCGAGCTGGCTCGGCTAGCGGATCCAACTCCGGCGTTTCGGCGATGTACTGCTCTTCGACTCCGAAGGCCTCGATGATCACGTTGATACGACCGCGCAGGTTTTGCTCCAGGTCGACGATGGCCGAATAGCTGTCGACCACGGTCAGTTGTCGGTGCAGCGCGTCGTGTGGATTGCGATCGAAGCGATCATCGGTTACGTACTCGCTTGTCGAATCCAACTGACCGATGCGGTGTCCTAAGGGGAGCCCCAATCGTTGGGTGTCGCGGCTATGGGCGAAGTTAGTGGCGATCCGGCTTCGTTCGTTCATCGAAGTCCGCCTTTCCTGCCCGGACGACTCACGGGCGATCTCGGGTTTCTGTTTCTCATACCTGAAGAAATGATATTTATAGTTCGGGCGAGTGCGGATTTGTTCGCAACTCGCAATGGACTGTCCAGGTGCGAACCACCTGGTAAGGCAACGCAAATCTTCCGGCTTTGTGCAAGGCAGATATTTCGTATCTTTTGCAGCAGGGCAATGGAATATATCTCTTCACGTGCTTTTCTGCATGGGACTTCGAGCATGATTCAGGACAACGATCGTCCGACCTATCATCACTTGCCGCCAGAGGGTCTGCTCTGGGATCCATGTGCTGCGATGTTTTGGCAGGGGCGCTATCATCTGTTCTTTCTGCACAGTTCGTGGGTGGAGCCCGGGCCTCCGCGCCGCCCGGACGGTTATATGTATAAAGCCTGGGCCCATATCTCCTCCCCGGATCTGGTGCATTGGGATTCACATCCGAATGCGATCGATCGCGGACAGACGGGTAATATATTTCTCTTCAATGGGACACCGACGATCGTCTTCCCGCATCCGGACGGCGGGGGGGCAAGCTGTTTTGCGAGCAATCCTGAAGGCGATCTTATGAGCTGGCACTTTGATCCCAGAGATCCGGTCCTGCGGCATCCAGTTCAGGGTCCGGGGCTCTATCCGGACAACAACGATGTCACCGCATGGCAGGAAGGTCCGTGGTCTTATGCACTGACCGGTAGCCGCGACGATCCGGGGTCGGGGGATACGCAGCACCTCTTCCGCTCTCGCGACCTCGCCGAGTGGGAGTACGTGGACCGCTTCTATGAGTCGGAGCGAAAGTGGAGTGGTGATAAAGATGATTGCTCCTGTCCAGATTTTTTCCGCCTGGGGTCCAGGTGGATGCTCTTGCATTTCTGCCATTACTTTCCGAGCGGAAGCAGGTACTACCTGGGCCGCTATGAGGATCAGCGTTTTTATCCGGAAACCTTCGATCGGATCAACTGGCCAGGTGGAAATATTCACGCACCGCGGACGATGCTCGATGAAAAAGGCCGCCGGATCCTCTTCGCCAATCTGAATGAAGGCCGCCGTATGGATGTCTGTCAGGCCTCCGGCTGGTATGGGGTTATGAGTCTGCCGGTCGTTATTTCGCTCGCCGCCGATGGGAACTCTATCTGTTATGAGCCGGCGGGTGAGTTAGAAGCACTGCGCCGCGATCCGCAGGAGCGCCTGGAGATCGAGATCGAGGCCGATACCGAGTTGCCCATACCCGAAATTCGCGGGGAGTGTCTTGAACTCGAGCTCGAGCTCGAATCCCGTGGTGCGGCTGAATTTGGTCTGAAAGTGCGTTGCGCTCCGGATGGCTGCGAAGAAACCGTTGTTTCCCTCTCGCTTGAGCCGGCGGCTATCCAGATTGATTTTCACAAGGCGAGCCTGAGAGATGATCTGGCCTATGCACAGGATCTCGGGGTTCAGTCCGCCCCATTTGATTTCAAGCAGGGGGAACGCGTCAAGCTGAGAGTTTTCCTCGACCATTCGGTGCTGGAAGTATTTGCCGGTGACCAACGTTATATGGCCCAGCGGATCTTTCCCACCCATCCCGAGGCACTGGATCTAAAGCTCTTCAGCCGCGGTGGTCCTGCGTTCGTCAAATATTTGAGGGCGTGGCAGATGGGCGGCAATTAGTCCGATGGTGCGAAAGTTCCCGCGCTGCTTCGAGCGTATTGAGGATCGAGATGGTTAAATCTAAAACCGTACTGCTGGTGGGCGGATTTGCGCCGGGTCAGTCCCTGTGGAGCATCGAGCAGGGATTTGAGGCCGTGGGCTACAAAGTCGTCTACGTACCCAGCCGAGGTATCATTGCGGCCAGCAGAGAGAGCGATATCGAGTTGGCCTCAGAAGAGGCCGACCGGATCTCGCCAGTCGAAGATTGGGACCCTAGATATGCGGATGCCGGCACTTATGAGGAGGGCCTGGCGCAGCTCATTCAGGAGCACCGTCCGGAGCTGATGCTGTGGTGGTTCAGCAAAGACGACTGCCCGGCCGGACTGATCACCTCCTTGCGCCAGAGATTCCCCTGGCTTAAAACGGTCACTCATACTCAAGATGACCCCTGGGATGCACTGCGCCATCCCGAGTTTTCACGGGAGTTCGAATTTGTGGCGACCTGCTGCAAAGAGAGCGTCGAGCTCTATCGGGAGCGCGGGTTGAAGGCGATCGTGCTCTATCCTCCGCCCGCTCGCCAACTGCATGGCATCGCCGAACCGGCCAGGCACGAGGAGTGCGATTTTTCCGTCACCATCCTCTCGATCTACGCCCGCGGCGACAGCGATGGGGCGGACTATCTCTCTTCCGCCGATCCGGTCGAACGGATCACCCACCCCATCGGTTTTCCCGACCAACGTGCGCTTCGCCACGAGGTGGTGGCCACCGTTGCCGATCTTGGCCGCACTCATATCTACGGCGGGTTGGGTTTTGGTACCTTTCCCGGTATTCCTCGATCTTCTTATCGCGGCTTTCGCACCTATTGGGAATTGCCCGGGATCTACCAGGCTGCTAAGATCAACATCAATCAGCACAATTCTCCCCGCTCCCACGGCTACCTGAACCAGCGCGACACGGCGATCACCGGGTCGGGCGGATTCATGCTGACCGACTATGTGGAGGGGATCGAGGAGGAATTCGAGATCGGTAGCGAAATCGATACCTGGGAGACGATCGACGAATTGCGAGAGAAGGCGATTTGGTGGCTCCGCCACGATGAGAAACGCGAGGCGGCAGGTCGGGCAGCGCAACGCCGGGTGCTGCAGCGCTATGGCAACGATACCTATGCCCGTCGGCTGATGGCCTTCGTTCAGGGCCGGGACACCTTATAATGGCGAGCTTCGATCGGTACCTTGCATATCGCGCGATCCCGTTGCCGGAGCGGCCTGCCGCGGGTGATGAGTGCTCACAAGTCCCAGACACAAAAGAATCCCCGTAGGCCCGAACGGCCATTCAACTACAAGAGGCGAAGCCCATGCCAGCGAGCGATATGACCATTGTCCATCTATCCGAATTTCACCTGCAGGCCGCCGACAAAGAGCCGACAGGAATTCCCTATGACGATCTGCTGGACGGCTATGGGGATGCGCTGAAGACCCTCGATCACCTGCGCAACTACGTCTCAGAGCCCGATCTCTTCATAGTCACCGGCGATCTGGTTCTCGGTAAGCGGAATGCGGAAGTGGGTTATCCCCGTCTGCTCGAATTATTGGAGCAGTTCAAAGCCGAATTTGAGGTGCCGGTGCTCTTGGCTCTGGGCAACGGAGATTCCATCGAGCCGTTCCGACGCATCGTCCTCGGCGAGACCGGAGCCGATCTCAACAAAAGACACTACTACACTCATATCGTCAAAGGGCTCAAGGTGATCGTTCTCGATTCACATGTCGAAAACCAGCATTACGGCGAGATCGATGCGGAGCAGCTGGATTGGCTGCAGGGCGAACTCGCGGCCACTCCGGAGATGCCCCACTTGCTGGCGTTCCATCACCCGCCGGGAAAGATTGTTCTCGGAGCAGACCAGCAAGAGTTGATCAATGCGGAGCAGCTGGCAGAAGTCATCCAGAATTACCAGGTGATCGGGATACTCTCCGGACACTGCCACCTCTCCTACCTGAGCTATCTCGCCGGTGTTCCCAATGCCGTCACCAATGGGATCTGCAGCACGATTACCTGGTCGGATCCTCAGAATATGATCCACGAGAGAATCGGAGGCGGTTACAACCTGATTCACATTCGCGATGACCAGATGCTGGTGCGCTTTATGGATATCACCAGCGAGCGTGCGACGCTCAGATGGAATAAGGTGGAGTGGCCCAAACTCCAGCCCCCACGCAAAGAATAAGACCGGTTGTCCTATCATTGCGCGCTGGGCCCTGACCGACCATGACGAGGGCGGCCCGGTGAAAGAGTATTATCTATCTGCGCGGCAGGTCATCGTTCTCGAGTCGGCTCTCGTTGGTCCGCTGCGCTACCAGGCCGTCCAGCCGCCGTCTATGGTCATGTTCTGTCCGGTCATATAGCTGGATGCCTCGCTGGCCAGAAAGACGATTGCGCCTTTGAGTTCTTCCGGGTTGCCCATCCGCTCCATCGGGCATTTGTTTTTCAGCCGGGCTACCAGCGCCTCCGGCGCGCCGGCCGGGTTCGGAAAAGCCCCCGGACTCAGGCAATTTACCCGGACCCGGTCCTTGGCCCAGTAGACGGCAAGGTGTCGCGTCATGTGGATGGTCCCCCCCTTCAGAGCGTGGTAAGCGACCGAACTGGCGTTGCACACGCCTTCGTAAGTATCTGGATAGGAGCCGACCTGACCGTACATCGATCCCAGGTTGACGATGCTCGCCGGAGCGCCGCGTTGCACTGCATGGGCGTGCAGCAGCCGGGCCAATTCGAAATAGCCGGCGTTGTTTGCCTGGTGACGGGCAAATTCCTCAAAGGCGATCTCGGTCAGATCCTTGCCCTCAGCATCGAGGCCGTTGTTGATCAGCACATCGACCTGACCTGTGACCTCAACCGCCGCCGCAAATCCGCGTCGCACGCTTTCGCCTTCCATCTGGTCGAGCTCGACCCCGTAGTGCGCGGCTCCACCGGGCGAGGGCAGCATCGCAGCTGCTTGCTCCGCTCGAGCCGCATCGCGGCTGCTGATCACAACGCTGGCGCCAGCTTCGGCCAGGGCGTTGCAGAATGCCGTCCCCAGATAGCCCGTCCCCCCGGTGACCAAGGCAACTTTACCACTTAGACTCGAGAGCTCCTGAACTGTGCGTCTTGCCATTGTGCGCTCCTTTGGATTGGGTATTGCTCAGAGTGCGTTCGTTGCGGCGTTTTGTTCTGTTAGAGGACTTGTGACGAGAAGCAGTCAACAAACATTTGAAGCGGCCGGCGAGGTCTGGGTCGAGATCCGCCAGGCGGAAGGCGTTTTCGCGCATCGCCTGGCCCCGATCTCCCAGACGATGGTCTCGCCATCGCGATGCTCGATGCGTTCCACGCCCTGCCAATCGGACGGAATTTTCAACAACTGGGCCTGATAGTCGATCTCGATGGTGTGTCTAGCCGGCAGCGTCCCGGTGCGGGGCACTCCGAAAAGCGGGCCAGCATTCAATGTCTCCATGAGCTTCAAAGCCATGGCACAGGACCCGAACTCCACGCCCCAGGTTGTGGTCTTGCCGTTGTAGGGTAGAAACTCGGATGCTTGGTGTTCGAACCACAACGAGGTCCACGGAAAGACCTCGGCTGGGAAGACGTAGATCAGCACTAGTCCGAGCTTCGGATTCGACACGGCCGTAAATCCGTAATCCTCTTCAGGCTGCAAAAGAGTTGTGGCTCCGTAGCAAATGCGCTCTTCGGGATAGTGTCGCAGGTCGAGAGTGCCTCCGGCCTTGCGCGGGGCGTTGGGCCAGGCGAAAGGCTGGTTCGGCATCAGGGGATCGAGACTGCCCATTGCAGTTGGGTAGGTATGACCCTTTTGCGCCGGCAGGTCGAGGCGGGAAATACCCCCTTCTACGAAAGGTGGCCCCAGTGTTACATGCTGCTGGCAGCAGAACGGCGCATCCGAGCGGATCAGGTTGGTAGTGCGCTCGTTAATATAGAGGGTGGATTCTCCCGGATGGATGCGCAGCAGGCGGCGAAATCGCATCTGTGCCTCGGGCAGATCCAGACCGTACTCGAGCCGGGCTTCGTCCGCATCGGCTCGTTGTGCGAACACGGTCCAGGGCAGGTTCGATGCCTCGCCATGGTAATAGCCTTGCGCCTGCTCTTCGGCCTCGGTGAGATCGCCAAAGTGGTTGAGACAGAGCGAGTGGCCGGTGAGCGATGCCAGCAGCCGACCCTCTCCCGGCCCGTAGATATCCAGGTGTTTGTCCGGATCGAAGTCTCCCGGCTCGATTCCGGGCCACGGCGGCTCCCAGAGCGGATTCACATCCACATCGGGGATGCGCAGGCTGGCCAGGTGGCCGCATCCGGTGGTGGTCACGACCTCGAAGGAATCGCTTTTCAGGCGGATCGCTCGGCGATCGCGGAAAGTGATAGCGCTGCATTCAAGACTCATGGGATTGGCTCAGCGGAAAATCCACCCGGGTATTGCCAGCCTGATGCGATTGGAGTATGCCGAGGATGATCTCCAGCGTTTTGCGGCCTTCCTGTGCCGTTGAAATCAGCTCACCGCCGTTTTCCAGCACATTGACCAATTCGACGATGGCCGCCATCTGGCCCTCGCAGGTGTAGCTTTCGCACTGAATCGGAGTGCTCGACCACTCGTAGTGCGAAGACCCCCTGATGAGTACGGCCTCTCGGTCCGAAACTACGATCCGGCCCTGTTCGCAGGTTAGCGTCACCTGTGAACCGGGAAATTCGGTTTTGTAGGAGTTGTAAAACGCGCGTATACCTCCTGCAAACCGGATATAGGCCGACGCATAGGGATCGGTGGCCGGGTCGCGGCCCCCGTCTCCTTGGTACTCGCTGAAATGTTCAAAGCCCTCTTCTAATTCGGCGCTTACCCATTGGGGCTGCGTGCCGGCAAAGAAATTGATCAGGTCGATGGAATGGGTGCCATTGCGGAAGAGCATCGCCCGCGGGCTGTAGAGCTCGGAGTGGATGGTGCGCAAGGGGCCTAGCTCGCCGCTGAGTACTATTTCACGGACTTTGAGGTGCATTGGATCCCAGCGCCGAGTGTGGTCGATGGAGAGGAGCACATCGTTGGCGGTGGTGGCGGCGATCATGCGGTCGGCATCGGCCAGGGAAGTGGCAATGGGCTTTTCGCAGAAAATCGCGCGGGCGCTGCCCATGGCCGCCGCAACGGTGATATCTGCGTGGGCGTGGTCTGATGTGGCTACGCTGACGATATCGGGCTCTTCGGCTTCCAGCATTTCCCGGTAGTCGGTGTAGGTTCGGATATCCGGCCAGACATCTGCCCAGGTCTCCCGGAATTGATCGAGGATCTCCTGGCGCAGGTCGCAGATCCCCCTCAACTCGATACGGGGATGGTGGTGGTAGATTTCGGCATGGGAACGCGGCATTTTTCCAAAAACCGGTATGCGGGTTTTTTCTTCGGAACGACCGGCTCCAATGCCGGTCAGTCCGACCAGGACGGCGCTATAAGTGGGTTGGGTCATCTAGGGCTCCAGAGGGAAAGTGGTTCGAGGACTGAGTGGCAGCAACGTATGGGAATTATAAATGGGTTTTTACGGGGGCAGGTCAAGTGGTACGGGTTTTTTCTTTGCGAATATCCGATATTCGCCTTGGGCGATGCACGACAATTCAGTGAAATTTATCGCGAGCGCCAACGATCACTGGCTCTGTTTTAGGACCGCAACCCGCGGTCTGGATATTTGGCGGTGCAGTACGTGCATTAATTACTTGACGCACAAACCTGATTAGGACAGATTCCCGGTCAAATCGCGTTCCGGATTTGGCGCCCTGGTCCGATTGTTGCGACTGGTTTCACCACGGGCAAATAACAGGATCTGTAGCCGATGGCCGATGTGAACTGCGGTAACTGGAAAGGCAGCGATACCGAGATCTTCCGGGTCGAAAAAGGCCAGGGGCATGGCTGTGCGCTGGTGGTTTTTTTGATCGTCGGGTTGCTCTTTATGGCCGTGGGTTTTTTCCTGCCCCTGGAGCTCCCCACTCGCATTATATGCGGGTTCTTCGGATTCACCCTGTTGGTGATCGCGATTTCGTCGCGTGCCAGGGAAACTCGCTGGCGCGTGATCCTCGACAAAGAAAAGCAGCAGATGCGATTTACCTGGGACTCAACCGGCGAGATCTATTGCGTGCCTTTTGCGGCCTGCCGAAATATAGTGCTCGAGAAGTCGTTTCTTAGAAGCCGCAGTACCGGAGATAGCTCAAGCACCCGCGTCACTTGGTATTTCGAATTTTATCTAGCACAGGCCGATGGCAGCCGCTTTTTGATCGACCAGATCATCAGTACTCGGGCACATCCTGCCCCGGACGAGACCGGTCCGACTGCGGAGTTGCTGAGCTCTTTCTCTGGTTTAGCGGTCGAGGACTTGAGCGATAACGGTCTGGATATCGCGGGCACTGCCGAATTCGGCGACTATCGCGAACCCGAGCCGCCAGCGCCCGGCCGCTTCGTCCATGAACAGATCACCAGCGACGAATCTATGCTCGGAATCCGGCAATCGAAACGCCTTCTGCATCAATTGCCGGCAATCTGCGTGCTAATGCTGCTCTTGGTTCCGGTCTATTGGTTGGTGGGCGAAATGCTCGACACCAAGAGCTTTGCTTTCCTATTTGCCATTCCCATACTGATACTTCTCTCAGGGATTGCCCTGTTTTGGTTTTTGATCTGCCGCGAGATCCGCCAAAAGATCTCTTTGAGGAGCGATGAGATAGCACTGGAAATGTCGCTTGGTGTGACGTTTCTGCCTGAATCGGTGATGATTTTCCCGCGTCAGACTCGACTCTCGATGAATATAGCGAAGCACGATATAGAAGGGATCAGGCTTGATCGCCATGAGAATACGGTTGACCTGGTTATCGGGGTGGATAGCTCGGTCCGCAAGGCGCTGCTGGATGCGCCATGGTATCTTGTGATGCTCTACGGTCAATTTCTCAGCGGTCTCGGCAAGCGCGAGCAAGCCACCGGCACTGAATCGGAATTTATCAAGCTGGCGAGCATCAGTCTGATAAGTTCGGATTGGGGTCCGACGATCAACGATCTCTCATATTTGCAGTACCGCATCAAATCCCACTTCGGCCTGAGTGATCAACCCGGTGCAGCCAGCGAATAGCGAGAGGCTCCGAACGGTGATCCACTGCAGCGAAGATTCGATTTTTAAAGAGAGGCTCGCTCATGTTCGCTCAACTCATACGCAGAAGGCTCGAATCCAACGACGATGGACGACCGGCTGGAGTACATATCGAGCAGAGTTCAAAATCGTTGATCATCAAATGTAGAAATGCCAATTTCAGCCGCTACAGCGGTTTGCCTGGCGCCCTGTTTCTCACTCTCGTCTTCGCGTTGCTTGTCTGGGGCATGGTCTTTGGCAATCTAAGTTTCACGGTCGCGGATGCCCCCGACCAGTCGAGCTTGCTGCAGCGCATAGATTATCAGGCGGCAATGGTTTTCCTGGTTGTTTCTGTTTTCACGCTCTGGGCAACCCATCGCTCGGCGGTTCGACTTTGCAATACCATCACATTCACGGTCTACCCGGATGGGGAGACATCGGTCGTCTCAACGCCTATACCGACCTCTGACAATATCAGTGTCGAAACCGCATCGATCGCACAGTTGTTCTGCACGGAACAGATAAAGGGGCGGGAGGGGTCTGCCCGGCATGGAACGGGCAGTACGTCCGGGACCCCGTTACGGGCTTATACGGTGCGTGCGGAGTTGGTCTCGAGCGAGGAGATCCGTTTGGCCAGGGGCCTGGGCTCTTTTGCCGTCGCCTCTTTTGTCTGTAAGGAAATAGAGTCCTATCTCAACTTGGAAGATCGGTCGGTAGCCGGGGAAGTGAGAAGGGAATCGCGCCAGAGGAGTTTCGGAGAGTGAAAAACACCGTTTTTTTCGCAGTTCGCCGCATGGATTACCCGAGGCGAGGCACGAGAATAGCTGATAAGGGGGAATTTTTGTCCGTACTAAGGGAGAAAATTCTCAGGAAACCACATGGAGCAAGCAAGACACTATCGAGCACAATACAAAAATAATCCCGTAAAGGCTGCGGCTAGAGCGGCTTTTGAAAGGGTGGCTGCGCCCTCGATTTCGCGCACGTGACTGACTCTTAGTCTTGAGTTTTGTGCGTTTCTGTCTATGGGATCTGGCCACTTCTTTTTCGCTGCCCAGGACGCTGATAGTTGCGCTGCCGGTATCTGCTCTATAGTGCATCGTCGTTCCCTTGACTGCATTATCATCGATATCGGATCATCCGATAGTAGAAATTCAGCAAGGAACGTGCCAGATGGCACCGACCTACTGATCGCTTCTCGAGACTCTGGTCACACTCCTGTCTCTGGAAATAGATGCAATCGTATCGCCGACGTTATTGTCGATGCCCTGCGACTAACGCACTCAAATCGGGCGTGAACGTTCGGTTCCTGGTCAACTCGTAATCGTATAGCACTCGACCCAATTCCGCTAAAAAAGGCAGGCCTACCTCGTTGTATTCGTAGTTGCCGTCGTTGAAGATTTCATTCCTGTTGACCAGTATGGTGGCTGTCAACAAAAACTCTATATTGTGCTCGAAGTCCACGATATAGGCATTGTCGGTCAAATATCCGTAGGCCAGGCCTGCCTTATTGAATATCCTGATCTCTTCAGGGATCGGCGCCTTCGAGTCTCCGAACATGAAGAACTTGACGTAGCTGTCGTAATATTGCTCTGGATCGTACTGCGGATAGTCGGATTCACTCGGTAGCATCGCCATGGTCTGTTCTAAAAAACGCCACTCGTTCGTATCTAGGTCGAACCGTTTTTCCGGAGCCAGGGTTTGTGGAAAAAATACCGCAATGAGCAAATCTTGTAACACTTCGATCGACATATAATTCGACCCAGCGAAATCCCGCGGTTGCTCCACTAGAACTCCATCGCACACAAATCCCCGTCCTTGCAAAATAGGCGCTTCCGCTTGCCAGCAAGCGGGATTGACCAGCATCTCCTGTCTATACAGCACCTCTTCTCCTCGGTAATATTCGACCGGATTGGTGCGCCTGTTCTGCTCCGGTGATAACTCTCTCTGCAGCCTGTGCAATAGACGCAGATCGCGATAGCCCTTCTCCCATAATCCTCGATTCATCCACTCCTGTCCCAAGAATTCGTAGAGCCGATTATAGGCATCGTTGTCGCTGACGACGAAGAGTTTGCGGATAAAATGTCCGATCGTCGGTACCCCTTCCGGCGCGGTCTGGTCTGTTGCCAATGCCGTTTGTCCAGAATAGGCGCTATCGATTCGCAGCGGCGTGTCTTTGTTGAGTCCCTCGATCGCCAACTGTTTCAACTTCTCCAGTGCCAGGAGCGCCCCTGCCAGCTTTATCGTACTCGCAGGATAAAAATAAACCTGCGGATTTACGCGAAAGGCGTGTTTGGTAAAGCTGGGCTGATTCGCCGTATCGCGATCGATCTGCGTATAGAGGATCTGCACCTCATATCGATCCGCCTCTTCAAGCACCGGAGCGCAGACAGGGTTCGCGCACAAGAGCCGTTCGATCAAATTCTCGCCTCCACTGCAGCGGCATCATCTCGGATCAGGTTGTCCGCACTCCCTACCATATGGACCTTATTACAAGTTTTCCGGGGATTACATACAGGATCTTAAGCCGGTAGGTCGGATTTAAAGCGGCGGGACTCAAACGACAGCAGACCGTACTCACTTTTGCAACATGTTGAATACCAGGTCTTGTGGGGGATCGATCTCGTATTCTCTGCATCGTTGAGAGTATAGAGAGGATGGACCGTCCTGCGGTTTTAGGCGCAGGGATTCTTCAAACATATGGCGCGCGGTAGAGAAACGATATTCCGCATATGCATTCAGGCCCTCTTGGTAAAGCGCCAGTGCCGCACGGTCGTTATCTTTGAGCGTCCCGCGCATGCCGAGGACTTCATATACGGGTACGCTCTCCGTTTTTCCCAGCACTCGCACATCATCGAGTTTTCTGGCCTCGATTTCACCTTTGACCTGATCGTAAATACTGCCGTTGATGGCAATAGAAGTTCCGTAATATTTCTGCAGGCCTTCCAATCGCGAAGCTAGGTTGACAGTGTCTCCCATCATCGTATAATCCGCTCGCGTTTTCGAACCCATATTGCCGACGACCATCGGTCCTGCTGCTAACCCCATTCGCACTTGCATGAAGGTTTTTCCGGCAGCCGACCAACTCTCAGCTATACCCTGCAATTTGGCGGGTAGTGCCCCCAGTACCTTCCAGCTTTCGCGCAGTTCGCTTATTTTTTTTTGTTGTTCAATACATGCCATTACTGCGCGAGAAGCATGATTTTCAAAATAGATTGGAGCACCGAAAAATGCGACGATAGCATCCCCTTCAAACTTGTCTATTGTTCCTCCATGTCGCTCGATGATCTCACACATTTCGGTCAGATATATATTGATGAAATCGACGAGTTCATTGGGTGTCAGCGCCTCAGAAATGGTTGAGAAATCGGCGATATCAGAAAACAACGCGGTCATTATCCGCTCTTCACCCCCGCGTTCTTTGATCATGTCTGGATTTTCGATGATCTGCTCCACGACCACGGGCGACAGATAACTTCCAAATGCACTTTGGACGAATTCTCGACTCGCTTGACTTTCGCGCAATTCTTCCAAAGAGGCACCTAAATCTCGATATAGAACCGCGTTGTTTAAGGCACTGCCCGCCTGGTACGCAAAGGACTGCAACAAGGATTTGTCCTCTTCTTCGAACGCTCCGACTGAACCATCACGCTCTTCCTTATCTGCTACAACTAGAAGACCACCGAGATACTCCTGGGAGTATACGGGCAGAATAAATACGTGTGTCCAGGCTGTGGTATCCCGCTCGAGGCTCT
The DNA here is from genome assembly GCA_964520345.1 of uncultured Gemmatimonadaceae bacterium. Lineage (GTDB taxonomy): Bacteria > Latescibacterota > UBA2968 > UBA8231 > UBA8231. The sequence continues at coordinate 39,953 of CAZFMY010000031.1, forward strand.
GTGCCGATTTGCTGCTCCAGGCTTTTTCAAGAATCGGGTCTTCAAGCATCGCTGGTGGGAATACCTCGGGTGAAGCTTCGTTGGATACTTCAAAACATTCGGTGGCTTCATTGCGAACGATCAGCGCTGCGCTACGCGCATCAACCATGATCAGGCTGCGATTTAAAATTTCATCAAGAATGAGAATGGGATCCAGGGAAGCGCTCAACTCCAGCCCGATTTCGTACAGCATTTCCATTTGGAGAAGCTTGCGCCGCTTTTGAAAGTCGCTTTTTTCGAGTTCGACGTAAGTCTGCTGGAGATTTTGATGCAATTCGGCATTCTGTAATGCGATGCCCGCCTGGTTTGTAAAGGCCATTAGCAGTGCCTTGTCATCGCTATCGAAAGGGCCCGTCGAGCCGTCTGAATGTTCTTTGTCGGCGATGACTAGCAGACCTCTGATCTGCTCTAGTCCATTCAAACGTATGATGTGTAGATTTTTCCAGCCATCGGCACTGATAGTTACATCCTGTGGATCTCCATTATCCCAGACGGAGCCTAATTCATTCAATTCGAAGAGATCGCGAGGAACTGGATGATTTGCCGCTTGAGCTGAGAGGAGAAAGCGTTCATCTCCGTCCCGCTTTATGAGCGCAACGCTTCTCGCATCAACCATCATCGCTGAACGATACAGTATCTCGTTGATGAGAAATTCCGGGTCCAGCGTAGAACTCAGTTCAAGTCCTACATCGTACAGCAACTCCATTTGCATGAGCTTTCGACGTGAGGCGAAAGACTCTTGGATAGTTTCAGAACCCATATGGAAGTACTGTTCCTACATTAGATTGCATACGATTCCTTTTTCGCTGGATTGGAAGTGAAAATTTGCTGCGACCTATACCACCGATTTACGAGTCAACGCTTGCCAATGCCGAGCTTTCATCCTCGTAAATTCCTGCAAGCTGCTTCAAGCCCATTATCTGGAAGGTTTTTTCGATGGTTGGTGAAACGCAGCAGAAATTCAGTGAACCCCCTTTTTGCGTGGCATTGTCTATAACCTCGATTATAATCGCGATTCCTACGCTGTTGACCATTTTCGACTCAGCAAGATTTAATATCAGGTGTACGATGCCTTCTCCAAGAAGTCGAGTTCCTTCTTCTGCAATAGCTTCTGCGGCCTGATTATTCACATAACTTGGTGCGTTTATAACGGCGACATTACCATGGATTTCAGACATACAAATCTCCTTTATCATGGATTGGGTACTATTGACAGTTTCTTATCTATGGGACAAATCCTGTTGAATTTTCCGGTCTCAACGATACTTGAGCATTTTCACTAAGGTGCCACTGGACGTAGAAGCAATAGATACTTCATCCATTAACCCGTGTATCAGCGTCAGACCCCATCCTCGATCGCCGATACCTTCATTCCTTTTCTCGGCGATTTTGGCCATTGCTTCGTCCATATCGAACCCGGCTCCACCATCATTAATCGATATCATGAGCCCAGCTTCATCGATACTGAAAGACACGTCAATACGTCGTTCTTCACTTTTGCTATGCTCGAATGCATTTATGCATGCCTCGACCAAGGCGATCTTAACCTCATCGACTTTATTTTTATCAAGACCCATAAAAGTGCCAATGGACTCAGCAGTCGTAGTGGCAATTACTTCCATATCGGGTTGCATCGGAATACTAAGGTTCACATGCTTGTCTCTATCAGCCATAGAACCTCCTATACGAGTAAAGGCCAAGATTCGAAAAGTATGACTTTATTATGGCTTGTAATAATTGTACCCAATGGCTAAAGTACGGGCTATCCAATCTCTCTCCAGAGAAAATTTCACGTCGGTCAGCCTTATCGCATGTATTGCGTACATTTCAGCTTCAGACTCCTTCAAGAAAGAGCCGCTGATATCGCATCCGCCAATCGTCGTACTCGAAACTCAGATTTGACGATGATTCCTTGGATACGGGAGTCTATCAGGATCTCCACTACTTCAGGAGTAAGGTAGCCAGCCACGACGATCACAGGTACCGACATCTTGTTCTTGCGCAACTGGTGCAGCAGTTGGTGACCCTTTATCCCAGGTAATTTTATATCCAGTAAGATCAATGCTATATCCGTTTCTCTCAGGAGGTCTATAGCATCTGTCGCAAGGCCTGCCTGGCATGTCGTATAGCCCAGGTTCGCGGATACTTCGTCGAGCATCTGATACCAGCGAGGGTCATTTTCAACTATCAAGATCCGCTGCGTCATCATGCTCTTCCAGGTAATTTTGAGGATCCAGATTTATTGGTACTCGTATAGTGAAGCAGCAGCCCTCGTCGACACTGCTTTCGACTCCGATTTCACCTTCGTGGTCGGCGATGATACGATAGGCAATTGCAAGCCCCAAGCCGGTACCCCACTCTTCATTGGTCGAGAAGAAGGGTGTAAAGATTTGTTTCTGAGTCTCTTCGTTCATGCCGATACCCGTATCTCGGATCGCGATATAGATAGACTCCTGCTTTTTGGAGCAGGTTATCTCCAATTGGCCTCCACTGGGCATGGCCTCGAGCGCATTAAGGACGATATTACTGATTACCTCTTTCAAGTCCGTGGGGTTGGCGTAGGTCTCGGGTACCGGTTCTAAGCTGAGAACCCATTCGACGGAGGCCGCTTTTTCGCCTTGTCGTCCATGCCAAAGAGTCTGCACATCCGCAGTACTATCCTCGATTAAGCGGGCCATGTCTACTGGCACTCTCTTTTTACCGACGTTCAGGCGTGCAAATTGCTGGATTTTCTCCATGACGCCCTGGCCGCTTTCCGCTGTTTCCATGATGGTCCGAATCGTGTTCTCGGGGTCGCGGCCGAAATTGAGATACATATCGGCGTGTCCGGTGATGATACCGAGTATATGATTCATCGCATGAGCTACCTGCGCCCCCAGTTCACCCAGGGCTCGCAGCTGTTCCATTTGAGCGAGTTTGCGCTGTGCAATTTTCAGCTTTTCGTATGCTTCTTCGAGATTTTCGTGTAAGCGTGCGTTGTGCAGTGAAGCTCCCGCCTGGTAGGCGAAAGACTTCAGCAAGGTCTCATCCTGCTCGTCGAATGGTCCAACGGTATTGCCTCGATGTTCTTTGTCGACGAATATCAGCAAACCTCCCGTTTCGCCCCGGCTTTCAAGGGGGACAACGCAGATATGGTTGCCGGCTGGCGTATCTGCGAGGTGCTGGCTGAGTTGATTGTCATTCCATGCCCGAACTACCTCGGGCATGCGAAGAATAGCAGTCAAATCGCCTTTAACGCCGACCTGGCCTATGATCTTGCTTTCCTCGTCCTCTTTTATGATCAGCAGTCCAACTCGAGCATCGACCATTACGATCGCTCGGTTGAGGATCTCCTCGACAACTTGCATAGGATCGAGAGACTCGTTGATCGCCAGACCAATCTCATACAGCATCTGCATTTGCAGCAGTTGCCTTCTTATTTCAAAGTCGCTATTTGTATTACTCATTTGAAATCTCGCTTATCCGAATATCGGTGCCTATAATCTGAGTATATTTCTCTACCACACAGAACTGCAAGTTTATTTTTGCCGTGATCTTTGCCACCAGAATTCGCTCTACCGTATAGGGAGAGGGCACCACACCATTAAGGTATATAAGCTTTGGCTGACAGAACGAACAAAGTACTAGTTTCCGTGTAGCTCTGAGCCTGTTTCACACAGTGATATGTTTAAGCGATTTCGATAACAATCGTCGTTTGGTCGTCCATTTGCTCTGGCGACGCGACATGGGCAGCAACGATATTTCTCTCAACCCATCCGTACTCGCTCATCTCTCTTCTGGAACAGAGAAATCCTTCTTTACTGACCGGTTTGGGGTGGTGGATACGATCCTCGGATCTCAATCGGGCTGTCACCTGGTTGCAGATTTTAATTATTTGCGAAGCTTTGTTGCATGAAGAGGTTCGATTTTTGAACAGAGGCAGGTTTTTCACTCAGATTGGTTTGTTCTAAGCAATACGTTTCTCTAATCTCCGAATGTTCGAGATGGGCAACATATCGAAAGCGGCTGAAGCGGGCAAGTCGAAAGAATTTCATAGGCAAGTACAATGATCAGTAAATCATGGTGGTCTGGTTATGTGCTGTAGGGGTCTTTGCACCTTTTTGCTTGCTGGGTGCCTCGCCTCTATGCGGTGATGCTTCCCGGATCGACCATCTCTTTGCTTAGCGTGCCGAACCGATGCGAGCTCGGCGAGGGTGACGCGCGAAACTATACCCGCATCGGACGACCAGAAAATTGCTGCTGCGCATGTCCATGATGGACCGCCCAGGCGCCGTTGACGAGGACATGAGCGATGCCGTCAGGGGCTGTGTCCGGCTCGACGTAATTGCTTTTGGTGCCAATTTCCGCTGCCGAAAAACAGACGATATTGGCCATGAAACCCGGTTGGAGCAGACCCTGTTGCTGCAGATGGAAACGCGCTGCTGGCTGGCCGGTCGACTTGTGGATCGCCGTTTCGAGTGGGATCCAACCCTTCTCCCGGACGTACTCGCCCAGAAAGGTAGGATAGGTCCCGAAGGTTCTGGGATGGGGTATGCCCTCGGTCATCAGCCCGTCCGTAATGATCGAGGTAAGAGGGTGACTAAGGATTTTGCGCAGGCCCTCTTCCGACTGATTGAAGGAAACGATCATGATTTTTCCTTCGTTCTCAAGCAGCAGTTCCAAAGCCGCTTCTACCCCTGTGCATCCTCGCTGATCGGCGACCTGCTGGAGAGTCATGCCGTTCATATCAAGCTGGTCGGGGTTGTTCATAGAGGCGAGCACGATATCCTCCCACCGATTGGCCAGGTTGCCCTCGGTCTGGGACGCTATCTCCTTGCGGCTCTCTTTGTCGGCAAGCCGCTGCAGCAATGGCTGGGTGCCGCCCTCCAGCGCCCAGATCGGTAGCAGCTGCGTCAAGTTGGCGGAGCCGGCCAGATAGGGATAGGCATCGATGCCCACATCCACGCCATCGGCGTGAGCTCGATCGATCGACTCGAGCACCGCATCCACCTTGCCCCAATTTTTATAGCCGGCTGCCTGGAGGTGGGATATCTGCACCGGCACCTGGGTGCGGCGGCCGAGTTCGAGCGCTTCCTCCACCGCTTCCAGAATGTGGAACTTGTAATCTCTCAGGTGGCTGGTGTAGAAGGCGCCGTATTTTTTGACTACCTGGCACAGACTGATCAATTCGTCGAAGTCGCCGTAGCTGCTGGGCACTTCGTTGAGCCCGGTTGAAAGGCCGATCGAACCCTGCTCGAGACAGGCGGCCAGGCGTTTCTCGGCTTCTCGCTGCTCGGCGATGTCCATCCTACCGGCTTTGATACCGTTGACTCCGGCTCTGAGGGTGGAGTGGCCGGTCAACGCGGCGACGTTGGTATAACTCCGGGCAGCTTCAAGGTCATCAAAGTAAGCGGCCGCGTCGGCCCACACTCTCTCGCCGCGCCGGGAGAAGATCTCGAAAGTGGGCACCAGATCCTTAGGGGGTATTCTGGGAAAGAGGGAAAAGCCGCAGTTGCCGACCACTTCGGTAGTCACTCCCTGCATGACCTTTTCCGGCCGATGCTCCATGACCTCGAGATCGGCGTGGCTGTGGACGTCGATAAATCCAGGGGCGATTACCAGAGCCGAACAGTCGACGATTTCCATGTCTGCAGTGGCATCGATAGTGCCGATGGACTTGATTTTCTCACCGTCGATCAAGACCGAACTCCGCTGGGCCGCTTGTCCTGAACCGTCGATGACGGTGCCGTTTTGCAACAGGATCATGGCAATTCCTTTTTTCTGGCGGATGGCTATTATTATTGACGTCTCTGTTCCGCCAGACGGATCTTGGATAAAGTGAATTGGGCAACTTGCACTTTAGAGGAGAGCAAATTGCGTGAGCGGTGTTTTATTTGGCCTATATTTCTTAGCGCTCTATGTCGTTTTCTTAGTCCTCGATTCGCTCCAATTTATAAAAAACCGGCCGGAACCCATCCGTACAGCAGGTTACAAATACGCCGGGTTTGCAGCCCATAAAATTCCCGCCTCGAGCGAGGGTCATCACGTATTTCTGCATATCGCACCACGCCCAATCGGGAAATCCTTCTGGCATATGCCCTGCGCTGATGAATTCATGTCCAATATCGAATGCGTGACAGCACCCTTCCGGTTTGAACGAGCAACCGTCGGTATAGGCCTCGACGAACTCGGTGTTGAATGTTTTCTTGACGACGGTGATTCGAACCTTGTACGGATTCATGAGAGGTCTCCGCGCGGCTAGGTTTGTTGAGATTCCGCGTCAGCTGGTCACTAGATGCTGCTTGCGGAAAGTCCGTTGCAATGTCTAAGCACTCTTTATAGTTCACCCACGGTCAAAACGTCGAATAGAGACGCGAATCAGGTTGTCGAAATCCGTTCGCGTAGTGGCCGACGGAGTTGGTCCTCGATGAGTGTCTATTGCTGGTCCTGTCGACTGAGGAAATGGTCATCGTCAGTTGACAGAAATTAGCCCGCAAAAGGGGCGATAGCCTGCTGGCGTAAATAATCGATATTCATTTCGAAGCCCAGTCCCGGACGTTTCGAGAGATGCAGGCAGCCGTCGCGTATATCCAAGGGTTGGTCGATCAGCAGATCGTAGGCATTCAATTTGGCGCGAGCGGTTTCCAGCTTGTAAAAATTGGGCACGCTCATCATCACCTGAGCCCCGGCCACAACATTAATCGGACCACTGGCATCGTGGGGTGAAACCGGTACATAGTAGGCTTCGGCCATCGTGGCGATCTTCTTGAGCTCTGAGATGCCGCCGGTCCAGGTCACATCAGGCATAATAAAATCGGCCAATTCCGACTCGAAGACGGGGACAAACTCGTAGCGGGTATACAAACGCTCGCCGACGCAAATCGGCACGTTGGTATTTTCGCGTACCTGCCGCAGCGCGTGGTAGCTTTCCACCGGTACCGGTTCTTCAAACCAGCCTATGCGCAGCGGTTCCAGCCGCTTGGCCAACCGAATGGCGGTGGCAACGTCGAAACGACCGTGGCAATCGATCAAGATCTCGATACCGGGTCCGACCGCTTCGCGAATCGCCGCAATGATCTCGATCCCCAATTCCTCTCCTTCCGCATCCATCTGTCCGCTCAGGTAGCCGTTTTCCTCCTCCGGATGATGGGGAAAGGGATCGGTTTTCAAGGCCTTGTGCCCGGTCTCTACGATCGCTTTGCAGGCGGCGGCAATACTTTCGGGCTCGCTCCCTCCATTGGGATGCGTATAGAGGGCTATCGAGTCTCGCACGGCGCCGCCCAGCAACTCGTAAATCGGCAGGCCAAGCGTCTTGCCGCGGATATCCCATAGCGCTATATCGAGGGCACTGACCACACTGGACACCACCCCCCGCGTCCCCAGATAGGTAAACTCTCTAAACACCTTGTGCCAGATCTTCTCGATCCGGCTGGGATCCTCGCCTGCGACCAGTCCGCCCACCTGGGCCAAGAAAGCACATGCCGCCCGGTTGGCCCAGGGACTCGAGACCGTAATTTCACCCCAGCCGCTAAGGCCGGCGTCGGTTTGGACCTCGACGAAGATATACTCTCCGTCGCGCGGTTTTTCCCCTGCTGTGTCCAGATAGGGCCGCGGCGCGTTGATCAGCCACGGGGTAACCTTGGTTATCTTCATAAGTACCAACTATTTCACTAAGGGACAAAACGAACTATAATAACGTGAGCCAATGTACGGAATCCGGGACCTAATTTCTAATGACGAGCAGAAGGCTTCTGAGAAACGCTGGTCTTCCTGCTCGGCCAGAGTGTATTGTGGTGTGCGCTATTATCGCTGAGTACTAGTCTGTGGTGACCTGCTGATTATCGATTTCACGCATTCAAAGGAGGACCTCATGTCCAATTCGCCTCTGGTCAGAGTCGGTGTGTTGACCTGTGCCAGGTATGTCCACATCAGCGGTATTTGGGGGCCGATAATAAACCCCGATTCCAAAGTGAAATTTGAATCCTGCAGTACGCGGATGACGGGTATGGTCATGACGCATGTGTGGGATATGGACAAAGAGGCAGTGGAGCAGTTCACGCGTGACTATCCAGGTGTCGAGGCCGTCGACAACTACTGGGATATGGTAGGACAGGTGGATGGCATTATTTTGTCGGACTTCGATTCCTGTCTGCACTACAAAGAACTGACGCGGCCCTATCTGGAAGCCGGCGTGCCGATTTTTATCAATCGCCCATTTGCGCTGAACCTAGCCGACGCAGAGCAGATGATCGATCTGGCTCGCGAGAACGGCACTCCGATCATGTCGGGCTCTTCCTTTGAGTTTGCCCCGGAAATCGCGCATATCCGCAAGGAAATTGCCGCGGTTGAGCCGATCCGGGGCTTCGCGGCGGCCAACTCCATGTCGGACTATGCCACGCATGGGATCCACGGCGTGTTCTGCATGCACGCCTGCATCGGCGGTGGGATACGAAGCATGTCCTATCAGACTCCGGATTGGCATACGCCCAATGGTCTGATCACCATCGAGTACGAACCCCGGGGAGAGAGCGGGCAGGTATTCTACGGCAGCATTCAGGAGATATCGGGAACCTGGGGTTGGGTCCGGGTTTTCGGCGAGCGATCGTTCGAGCAGTTCATACAGCCCGGGCTGCATTTCTGGGTGCCGTCCCTGTTGGTGATGCAGCAGATGTTCGAAACCGGCCAAATGCCGCAGTCCTATGGGGAAATTTACGAAAAGACGCAGATGTTTCTCGCCGCCTTCAAGTCGCATATCGAATGCAATGGGGCGCCGGTAGCGCTAACCGATATCGGCGATTGGCAGGCGCCATTGCTGAATGCCGATCCCTATCCCGCGGGCTATTTCGGCTAGGTGGATTAGCGGCTCATTACTGTATCTTCAGGGCAGCCTTGTGCCATCGGATAATTCGAGCTGATAACGGTCGCCAGCATCGATGACGTGCAGACGCCAGGAGCCTGCTTCTTTAACGTAAGCTTATAGGAGATCAAGAGACTGGACCCTGTTTGGACAAGATAGCCGCTCAGACTGCTATTTGCTGCGGTCTTTCTTGACCTGCAGCCACTCGTCTTTCATCTCCGCGGTCGGTGGATAGTATTTGCCAGGGCTGACCTTTTGGTCGCGGATCTTTTCTTTGATGTAGTTTTCCACCTCTTCGTGCTCGACCGCCCATTCTAAGACCGCCGTTGCCATCCACGAAGCGACCACCAGCACCCCGTCGCCGTCGCCGACCAGTACATCGCCGGGGCGGACCAATGCTCCGCCGCATTGGATTTGTACGTTTTCTTCCGCTGCCCGGGTTTCGGGATTGCCGTGAAAACTGCGCGCCTTGGCGTAGACTGCGAGACCGTAGTCCTCTTCGATGATCACATCCAGGTCGCGGATCGCCCCGTCGATGATGACCCCATCGGCGTGGTTCATCGCCAACTCCAAGAGCTTCACATCGCCGCCGACCACATCGCGGGTATTGCCCATCAGATCGACGACCAGCGCATCGCCTCGGCCGCAGCGCCCCATCGCGAGGTATTCGGGCGCCTCTGGTCCTGTGCCGACTTCGGCGAGCAAGTCGGCGCGAATGGGCAAAAAGCGCAAGGTCCGCGCACGGGCGGCGAAACGGGTCCCGGGCGTCAACCGCACAAGTCCTTCGCAGACATTTACCGGCGAGCCGAAATGGCGTACGGCATTATAGACCGTCGCGGTCGGAATCGTCTTGAGTCCGTCGAGGGTCTGCTGCGATACTTCAGTGGGCCGCATATCGAATGACGGATCTTGTACCATGATATTCCTCTATTTTTTTGTGGTGTACAAAACAGTTTTTTGGCATTGTTCGGCAAGAGTACAGGTACTGTACATGCGTCAGGGTGTTCATCGTTTCCCACCTATTATGCTGCGGGGTCTAGGTAGACACGCCCAATTTTGGCATGACTTTGCTACTGTAAGCTTTGGCTAGGAAGCGGTAGCCCTCGGCACTGGGATGGGTTCCGTCGACATAGAGGTGCTCGTCGCCTGGGCCGATCAACTCCAACCCGTCTATATAATGCAGGTTGGCGTCTCCCTGTTCTTGCAGCAGCTCACAGGCTTCGCGCAGTCGCTGACGCATGAGCTCGAGCGTCATTCCCACCGGATTCGGCGTCTGCTCTCTGGGGGCGTTATAGAGCGGCGAAACAACGGCTATCGGCGTATCGGCGTGGCCATCGCGGATGGTTTGGATCAGACCAATGGCCGCGGCGCGGAAGGTGCGATCATTGTAGCTGCCCGACATCATATTGATCCCCAGCTTGAGGCCGATCAGATCGGCCGGCAGATCGCGGATCATGCGCCCGACCATCGGGTCGAGGTGACATTGGCCGCCATAGCCCAGACAGGTCAGGTGCAATCCGGCCCGGCGGGCGACGAGGGCCGGCCAGGTTTCGCTGGGACCGGCTGCATGGCGACAGTGGGTGATCGAACTGCCGTAGAAGACGATGCGTCTTTGTTGGTCCTCTCTGGCGTGAGCCTGTGCTCCGTCGTCGATCTGCAGCCCGCGCAGTACGACGGGCACGTATTGACTGGGCAGGTAGAGTTCGAGCAGATGCTGGCCATCGGGAATGGCCTCGAAACGAATGAGTTCGGCATCGTTCGGCGGGGCGATGCGCTGGTGCACTTGGCCATCGACCAGCAGATCGAAGACCCAGGGCGGGTCGCCGGCGATACCAGGCGGTGCGACTTCGAGCGTGACGGTGCTGGTGTCGCTGAGCAAAACCAGGCGCACGCCGGCCGGAGCAGCGCACCGTTCGATCAGCGATGGCTCGAAGAGTTGGCGTTGTGCCAGCGGCAGGCGCCATGGCTGGATGCCAGCCTCCGTTTTTTCGATAGAGACAGCACCTTCGATAGAGACGGGTCCGCCGCTGAGTGGGAGAGTTGTGGCCATAGTGACTCCAGGTGGGATAAGAGAATAAAAAAGGATAATGGATTTATTCCTCTACAGGCAAGCGCGACTTGACAGCGGCATGCGGGCAGCCGAAGGTTCTTCCCACCTGCAACGAAGCACTTTGACGAAAACTCGCAGTCCACTTCGCCCGAGTTGGGATACGATGTCATTAACCAGCAAAGAGTACGAAGCATTCTGTCGCGATGGGTACGTGTTAGTGGAACATCTTTTCGATCCATCACAGATGGCCGAGGCCCTGGCCGACATGGAACATATTTTTTATGGTCGCTCTTTCGGCGAGTACTTGAACGTCTTTGATAAGACCGGAACGGCCGAATCGATCGAGCCAACGGTGAAAAATCCCGTAGCGCACTATGGGGACACGGTCCATGGGCGTACTCAGTTCCCGACCGGATCCAGCGCGCTGGATTCCCTGATCGAAAATGAGACCTACCTAGACATAATCGCAGAGTGTCTCGACACCGATGCGATCAGCTATTGCAACGCCCACCTCTTCATGCGTTCCGGGCCCAGTGATACGCGGCATGCGGAACATCCGTGGCAGGGCTACCACGTGGATCATGGCACAAACTGCTATTTGCCGGTAAATGAGTCACCTGGTAGCTATGATTACCTCAACAGCATGGTCTATCTGCACGATGTCGAAGAGGAGGGGGCACCAATGCACGTTATTCCCGGGTCCCACCGTCAGGCGGGCGCGGTGCTTCTCGAGGTGGGCCAGTCTGCCGGTGGGAGCATACCCGACCTGCGAGACTTTTCAGAACTCGGCACACCGGTGTCTACTGCTGCCAGCGCGGGCAGCGTGCTGCTCTATTCGTCCTATCTGATTCATGCTGCGGTACCTTTCAAAGATAAGCGCCAGCAGCGGGCTTGCTGGACGCTCTCGCTGGCGCGCGAAGCGACGAGTCGGTGGACGAAGCTGGCCAATCCCTGGAGTGGCCCTGAACGGCAGCATTTCCAGCCTTTCTGGGAGCAAACCACGCCTCGGGTTCGCTCTATCTTCGGTTGGCCGCCGCCCGGACACGATTATTACACCGAGGCTACGCTCAAGAGTCTTGCGTTGAATTATCCGGGAATGGATCTTAGTTCCTACAGGCTCTGAACTGGTACGGTTATGACGCACGAGCCGTATCTCTAATGCCCCATTCTTGGTCTCGGGCTCAGTTCGCCCAGGACTCAGGCGCTATCGAGATGGCTGTCACGGGGATCGCCTGCCTGCCCGGGTGGAACTTGCTGTTGCCCGGATGTAGGGGCTGTGAATTAAACTCGAATTCGTCGTTCAAAGGAGCATACCATGAGAATCGCCCGCGTCGCAGACGCCGAACTGAATAAGGCCGAAGAGTGCCATGGTGGCGCTGGCCACCTCAACTATGCCGGCCACTGGAACGAAAATGATTTTGCAACTCCTTGGTATTTCGTGCACTACGGCTCGCTACCGCCGGGTGGCGGAATCGGCCATCATCGCCACGTCAATTGCGAGGAGATGTTCGTCACCTTCGACAATGCTGCGCAGTTTACCCACAACGGCCGTACCGTCGAAGTGAAAGGCGGTGCCTGCGTTCCCTGTCGCAAGGGCGAATCGCATGCGATTTACAACCATACCGACACGCCGACCCGCTGGATGAACTTTTGCGTAGCCGATCCGGGCGGTGGCTATGACGCTACCGACTTCGGTGAGGACCGCGTTGGCGTTCCGCTTGAGCCGGCCGACCGGATCCCGCTGGGTCGTTTCGACCGGTCGTTGCTCGCCACCCATTCGAATATGCATCAGGGCAAAGGGGATATCGGCTTCCGCGCTATATGGGGGCATTCCGACTTCTGTACCCATTGGGGCCAGGTGGCCCATGCTCTGATGCCGCCGGGCACTTCAATAGGTTACCATCGGCATCACTCGATCGAGGAGACCTATGTCATTATTCGCGGTTCTGGACGAATGACAGTCGATGGCGAAACCGAAGAGGTGTATGCGGGCGATTCGATTCCCAACAAACTCGGCGGGGCTCATGGATTGTACAACCATACCGGGGAGGATCTCGAACTATTCGTTATGACTGTTTGTATGGAGCAGGGCCACTTCGATAGCGACGATCTCGGCGACGATCTTCTTGGGCGTTAATGAGCAGTGCGAGGTGTCGAATGGGCAGGAGATTCCAAACTTGCCATTTTTCGCTCTGGCGGCGTAAATACTCTTAAACAAAGATTCGCATTGGTGGCTCTGCGACATCTAATCCCTGAGTACTTGCCCACTCGCGCAGAGGTACGCGCCCACCGTCGAATTGAACACCAAAAAGCTGGGTGGCCATATCGTCCATCTGTGCCAGCGCCTCTTCGCTTGGCAAGGGGTGCTTATGGGCCCAGAAGCGATACGCGTAACTAACCAGCAAACCCTTTGCGATTCGCTCGGTAAAATTGATCGCCGGAGTGTGGTAGAGGCTGGTACTAAAGAGGTACGCGTCTCCGGGATTGAGCGACAATTCCACGAATGATGGCGGATCCAGGGCTCCTTCTTCAAATACCAATGGCTGCTCGAGTTTGTGGCTGCCTGGCACCAGGAGAGTGACTCCCGAATTAGCCTGGCTGAAATCGCTCAGGCAATAGCCCACGCGGATGCAAACGGTACCGCGAATAGGATGATTCGAAGCAAAATTATTGAGATCGCGGTGCCAGTTGCGGAAGGAACGGCCGTCGCCATCGGGGTAGATCGGCTCATCAGAAGCGGGTTGGGGGTGCTTGTAGATTAGATTGGCTCGCGTCAGATGAATATCTGGTGAGAGCAATTGCATAACCAGAGGAACCGCAGGCGAGCGAGTTGCCAACTCGAAAAGTGCGTCATCGTAAAGCAGATCGATATACCGATTAGCATAGTAGTTGTGCACCGGTCCTGCCGTTTCCATAAAGCGGTCCCCGACCTCGATGAGCCGAGCTATCGTTTCTGCATCTAAGAGATCTGGCACGATCAAATAGCCATTTTCTTCGAAGAATGCACGCTCTTTTTCACGCAAGGGAACGAAGTTCATAAGATATTCAGGCTTGCGGTTTCACAATGGCGCGGCATTAGGTCAGGCCCAATTTTTCTTCGGCACTGTCGGCGGGGATATAGCCCAGAACCTGGCGCGGGTGGTCGATGTCGACCCAGCGCCAGCGGCTGTTGGATACGCCGTAGAAAATGTCGAAGCGCAACTCTTCACCTGCCGTGATTGTGCGTTCGGCCAACTGCACCACGTCGCGCTGGCTGCACCATATGGCGCCGCCGCGTTCGTCGCGGGGATGATCTTCGGCGTTGACCCAACCTATGCGTAGACAGGGTACTGAGAGGTGGTGCACATCGGCATAGTAGCGCGCCAGTGCCTCGCCCCAAACTTTGCTCGCCGGGTAGAGGCCGGTTGGCCGATGCGGCCACTCGTGAGTCACTGCATGAATTTCGTCGAGATCCACCTCGTCGAAGCGCCCTTCGGCGATTGCCCGGTAGGGATCGTCCTGTTGATACCCCCATGAAACCATGATCGAACTGGCGAAAACCACGCGCTTTACACCGGTGCGATGTGCGGCTTCCAACACATTGCGCGGTCCGACGATATTGCTATCGAGGAGACTTTCCCAACTGGCTTCGGGCCGCGGGTCGGCGGCCAGTTGTACGACCACGTCCATCCCTTCGACGGCCTTTTCTACTGCGCTGTAGGTGGATAAATCGGCGAGGATGAATTTATCCGCGGGAATCGCCAATTCCTCGTCCTTGGGTGCGCGTTCCGAGAGTTGCGACCGCCGTGCTAAGCCATAGACATCATAGAGATCAGGTTGGGCCTGCAAATGTCGATATAACGCTCCAGCGATCAATCCATAAACACCGGTAATTAAGACTTTCTTGGGGGCCATCGGGTCCTCGCTCTCTACTCTAGGATTCGACTCTTGCGCTCTGACATGATCAGCAATTGCGTTAATTTTAATTTATAGAGCAGACAACCACAAATGCGTTTACCGATGAGCTGCACCGCTTTGATCGGATTCTGGGCCCCGGGCCGTCGCGGCCAGGAGGTGGTGGGGCTTTGCCATCCGGTTGCGCCAAAGTGTATTCTGGCGTGACCGCGCAGGTGAGCATAGCGGTAAAAGCGGTGATAGTCTGAATTTCCACTCATTCCCTCAGCTCTGTCTTTTTCGTATCCAGATTGATTTCGAGGTCCTATTTCGTCTAGCCAAAGAAATTTAGATGACGAAAAATGGTGTATTTCTCCTACGATCGAGTGTGATATCCATCGCGTTCGCGAAGCTTGCCCTCGCGGATCTTAGCGCCTATTCTTCGAGCATGAATCGCTATCCTCTGATCGCCCGATGTCCCATGGTCTTTATTGTGTTGAATGCGCACAGCGATTTCGTCAGCTCGCAACGTATTGGCGGTCCTAGTATTGGGATCGGCTACTGCGGGGGCGAGTGGGGATATGCCGACGATGCCGGTGGGGAATCAAATGGCTGAATCTTGGCAGCGGCCTGCTCACCTCGGGCCCTCGGTACTGAGGTGGGGATATATGGCGGCGCTCTTCGCGCTACTGGCTGTTGTGTTGGGCGCCTTGGCCCTGTACGGCAAGGAGCAAGCACGGCAATCTACGCTAGAGACGATGGAGCAGGGGGCCCGATCGTTGGCTGAAGCGGTCTCTCGGGCCGAGGAGAACGTGCTGCGATCCGAAGCTGATATAGAAGATCTGGTCGTTGAGCGTTTGCTGGATAATGCTCGTTTGGTGGCGGAATTGGCAGCGAAGGAGGTACTGACCGTCCATCTGGTCGAAGAGCTGGCTCAGGACAACAATCTGCATCAGGTCGACGTGTTGGACTCCCAGGGTCGGCTAAGGCTATCGAGCAGTGTGGTCGATAGCGAAGAATTGGAGAGTTGGCGCGAGAGCCTGGAGCCGTTGTTGAATGGGGCGGAAAGGGCGATGCTTTTCGAGCTGGACCAGCAGCTCTTTGCGGTCGCCGTGGCGATGGCCGGGGGAGGGGCAGTGATCGTGCGCGCTTCGGCTGAACGACTTTTGCAGCTGCGGATCCGGTCTGGAGCAGGGCGGTTAATCCGGGAGATCGGATCGAATGAGGGGGTCGTCTATATAGTATTGCAGGACTCGCTGGGGTTGCTGGCCGCTTCGGATGATGTGGTCCTGATCGAACCGATCGCAGGAGACCCTTTTCTCACCGCAGCATTAGCGAGCGACACAGCGGATTCGCGGCTCGTTATCTATGAAGACGAGGAGATTTTTGAGGCCGTAATCCCCTTTGCACCCGAGGGAACGCCGCTCGGACTCTTGCGAATCGGTCTTTCCCTCGACGAACTCAGAGCCCAGGAGCGGCGCGGAAGACTGCAGGTAGGATTGCTCGTTCTTCTGTTGTTGGTGCTCGGTGTTGTTGGGACTCGGGCGGTGATAGTACGTCAGAATCTGGCCATAGTGGGCGATGCCTACGCGCGAATCCAGACCTATAGCAGTCGAATTCTGACTCAGATGGCGGACGCGGTTATCGCTACGGATCCCCGGGGAGTTATCGAGGTTTTCAACCAGGCGGCAGGGGAGTTGCTGGGAGCCGATAGTCGGGAAGTCAGGGGCCGGCCTCTATCCGAGATCTGGCCGCACGAGGTTGTGGGCAGATCCTTGGGAGGAGAAGAAATGGTCGGAGTTAGTTGTCGTTTCACCGATTCGGGTGGGGTGGAACGGACGCTCTCGGTCTCAAGTGCCCAGGTGCGTAATACAGATGAGGTGGTAGAAACCGTGGTGTTGGTGATCCAGGATCTGAGCGAAAAAGTCGCGATGGAAGCCGACCTCAGGCGACGGGATCGTCTGGCGTCGATGGGGGTGCTGGCTGCCGGAGTCGCACACGAAGTGCGCAACCCGCTCAATGCCATAAGCGTCATAGTACAGCGGTTGCGGCGAGAGTTTACCCCGCAGCAGGACCCGGATGAGTACTCAGAGTTGACAGGAGTGGTCTCGGATGAGGTCAAAAGGGTAAACCGGATCATTCAACAGTTTCTCGAACTGGCGCGTCCACCTGAGTTGGCAAAGGAACGCAGGAATCTCGAGGAACTTCTGGCGCGGGCGATGCAGACGATCGAGCCACGCATTATTGCTGCGGGATTGTACTTGGAACAGGATTTTTCTGATCTTGGCGAGGTCGAGGTCGACCCCGACCAGTTGCAGCAAGCCCTGCTCAATTTGCTCGGAAACGCCATTGAGTCGATGGAAGATGAAGTGTCGGGGAAGATCGGATTTACCGCACGGCCATTGGCGGATGATTGGCTGGAAATTACTGTGGCCGATACCGGGCCTGGGATACCGCCAGCCGAGCTCGAGCGAATTTTCGACTTGTATTATACCACCAAGGCCGAGGGCACCGGGCTGGGGTTGAGTCTGGTCCACCGCATCGTCTCCGAACACGGAGGGCGGATAGAGGTGCGCTCTGAATTGGCCGAGGGCACTCGGTTTATAATTTTATTGCCTAGGGGAATCTGAGATGGCCGGCGAGACCATATTGATAATTGACGACGAGGAGCCGCAGCGCGAGGCGGTGGGTGGCTATTTGCGCAAGAGAGGTTTTAGAGTCCTGGAGGGGGCCAATGGGCGTCAGGGTTTGGAGCTTTTAAAGGAGCAGGCTGTCGATCTGATCATCACTGATATGCGGATGCCCGAAATGGACGGAATGGGGGTGCTGGCGGAAGCGCGCCAGATCAACCCGGATATCGGCGTGGTGCTAGCGACGGCTTTCGGTACGGTTGACGGGGCCGTCGATGCGATGAAGGAAGGTGCCTTTCACTACCTGCAAAAGCCGATTGACCTCGATGAACTGGATCTGATCGTCGATCGCGCGCTGGAGCGCCGTCACCTCGTTTCGGAAAATCAGATCCTTCGCATGCAGGTCGGTACCGGATCTCAGTTCAGCGGCATAATTGCTCGCGATCCGGCAATGGAAGAAGCGCTTAATATAGTGGCGCGGGCGGCGCCGAGCAGGGCGACGGTACTGGTGCGGGGCGAATCGGGTACGGGTAAGGAACTGGTGGCGCGTGCGCTGCACGATGCCAGTCCCCGGGCGGCCGAATCCTTTGTCGCCGTGAACTGTGCCGCGCTCAACAGGAGCTTGATCGAAAGCGAACTCTTCGGCCATGAGAAAGGAGCGTTCACCGGGGCCGATGAACGCCGGATCGGTCGTTTCGAGCAAGCGAATGGAGGCACGCTCTTTATCGACGAACTGGCAGAGATCCCCGGCGAAGTACAGGTCAAGCTGCTGCGGGTTTTGCAGGAGCGCAAGATCGAGCGGGTCGGCAGCGGAGCCGAGGTCGAAGTCGATGTGCGGTTATGTTGTGCGACCCATCGCGATCTCTCCGCACTCGTGGCGCAGGGCGAGTTTCGCGAAGATCTTTTTTATCGGCTCAACGTCGTAACGCTGGAACTGCCTCCGTTGCGGAATCGCAAGGGAGATATTCCCGGTCTGGT
Organism: uncultured Gemmatimonadaceae bacterium; assembly: GCA_964520345.1. GTDB lineage: Bacteria > Latescibacterota > UBA2968 > UBA8231 > UBA8231. Next base: position 58,359 of record CAZFMY010000031.1, read on the forward strand.
CGAACATTTTCTCGCCCATTACGCAGAAGAAAACGCCAAAGAGATTCGCGAAGTCTCAAAAGAGGCCATGGATGTGCTGATGCGCTATAGTTATCCGGGCAATGTGCGCGAATTGCAGAATATCGTTGAGCACGGTGTCGTCATGGCTCGTGGCGAGGTTGTTACTCAGGCCGATCTACCGGTCGATGTGCCAGATGAGCGCGGCGCGGATACCCCGCTGCCGAGTGGTATGACATTGTCTGAGCAGGTGGAGGCATTGGAGAAAAAGGCGATAGCCGCAGCGCTCGATCAGGCCGATGGGATTCAGAGCCGAGCGGCCGAAATCCTTGGGCTGACCGAACGGAACCTGCGCTATAAGCTTAAGAAATACGGATTGAAATAACTAGGTTCGATTGCGGTGCGATACAAAAAGAGGGCGGGAGCTTATGGCTTCCGCCCTCTTTTTGTTTAAAAACCTAATTGCAAGCCGAGGGTAGTGGAGTGTGCACTGGCATCGTAGAAGGGGTCGTTGGAGTCGATGTTGCGGTAGAGCCACTCCAATTCGACGTCGGCATGCTGGAACCAGAGACCTTGTGGGTAGAAGGTCCGCCCCAAACTCAGGCTCACACTCTGTCGTTGCTCTGTTGCGGCTGCTGCAATGGGCTTACCGTTAAGGTCATAGGCCGGGCGATTGGTGTGGTGGCGGTTTTCGCGCCTGATCGATGTTTGCAATTCGCTTTGCCAGGGGGCCAGGTATTTCAAGGTCGTGCTGATTTCGTTGCCGCCGTAGCTGTAGCTGTCATCGAATAGATCGGCGTCAGGGTCGTATAAATAGAGATTCGCATATTGGCTCTGGCCGTAAGGTTGCTGACGATGCAGCCATTCTATTTGCAGACCGGCATTGGAGCCCAGTGCTTGGGCGGCTTTGAGCCGAGCGACCCATCGCAGCAAATGGCGACTTCTCTCCGAGGAGGCGAATAGGGCAGGAGCAGGAGCGGCGGCATTCAGGTAGGATTTAACACCCAGCTCTGCGCCGAAGAGCAGGGTGGTGTGGCTGGGCAAGGTGTGGATCAATCGTCCCTTGAGACGCTGATCGGCGTACGTGTACTCGTCTGCGTTGAGAAAGTTCCGGTAATGCAGCGAATAGCCGAGACGACCGAGCAAGTCAGGTCGAAGGTAGGATTTGATTGTTGCGAAGGCATGAGCTTCAGCGAAATCGCGGTAGGCGTACAGTGGACGATCTAGGCGCAGACCAATTTCGCTACCAGCGTAGATCAGATTATCGATGCCGAAAGAGCGTGTATAACTCGAACCGAAGGTGTGCAGATGGGCGAATAGATCTGCGTTTTTAGTGAAGACGCTGGTGCTTCCAGCATAGTAGAAGCTGAGGTCCTCGTTGACGAAATAGTCGAGATCGATATAAGTGGCGTTGATCAGGTCACTGCGTTGGTTGGAACTGAGGAAAAGATTATCCGTATAGGTAGTGTAGAGGTTGATGTTTGGAATCATTTGCGCGCTGGACGTTGAAACTATCGCAACAAGACAACATAAGAGGCGTTTCATTTGCGGCCCCCTGGTTTTCTCTCGCGTTCGGACTTGGGGCGATGCTTGCGCGGCGGTAAATGGCGGCGGGGATGGCGTTTTGGAGCCAATTTACCGCCGATTTTTTCCTGGGGGCCATGTTTGCGGCGGATGAATCGGGCATCGTTGATGCCATCGCCATCTTCGTCCAAAAAGAAGTCCATCCGCCTATCCATGCCCTGCATGCGCTTATGCCATCTTTTGAACCGATCGTGCATGCCATCGCCATCCTTGTCGATAAAGCGTTTGATCGGATGGCGGCGTTCTTCGAGGATGTGTCCGTAACGGTAGCCTTTCAAGCCATGCGGGCCGTAGTGTTCGCCGGTGATATCGTTGATCTGGTCGCCGTTGAAATCGATGATATTGTCGATGAATCCGTTTTTATCTCCGTCTATAAAACGTCCATCGAGATCGTTGACTCCATCGCCGTCCACATCTATGAAATGATCGTTGCGGCCGTCCTGGTCTGCGTCGGCAAAGGGGAAGTGGTGTGGATAGGGTGTGAGTCCGAGGTCGTTGAGCCCATCGCCGTTTGCGTCGATAAAGCGATCGTTGCGGCCGTCGCGGTCCTCGTCGACATAGCCGATGATGGCGGCGTGGTCTACTGTGCTTTGATTGGGTTGAGCCCGTGTGGACTGGACCCAGAAAATGAGCGTGAAGAATACAATAACCAAGAGCACGGTTGCTTTCTCCTTGGCAAGGGAAAGGTGGGCCGGGCGCGTTTGGCCCGCCCCCCACCAACAGCATTACGACATTATCTAAAGAGGACGTTTTGGGTCCTGGGGCGGGGGT
>CAZFMY010000032.1:0-58281 GCA_964520345.1 uncultured Gemmatimonadaceae bacterium
GGTTTGGCCGAGCTCTACACTAGTTTGGAAGAGACATTCGCCAACAAAAGCAGCATACCGCTCTCGGATATGAATCGCACTTTATTGCAAACCGGTCTGATTCATCATCTGACCATGCTGAGCAGGCTGGGCGTTATCGAGCCCGATAAAGTGGCCGAATTGGACGAACAGATCGACCAGGTGGCGAAGGACACGATCCTTTGGGATCTATTGCAGATGGTGCGGACCTATTGGCGGGATAACGGTGCTACCGGGCATGGCACTTCGGTCGATCTCAGGGTTTAGGGTGAGGATAGCATGTGTACGGGGAGCTGTCGCGCAGGGAATAAACCGATTTTCAAATTATAATCAGGGCATTGCACCAAAGACTAATTGACCTGTGCTGGCAGTGCGTAAAGTATTGTACTAGTTGTAGTTCAGAGGATCATTAAGGAATGCCGGCCAGTTGACATTCGCCTTGCTCTCCGATATATTCTCCAGACTGTCGCACGGGTTTGTCACCGGCTATATTCTTGTAGATTGCACAAATGAATACGATTAGCGAAAAAATCCTCGATCACTACCGGAATCCGCGCAATGCCGGAGAGATTGAGGATGCCAATGCTTTGGGGCAAGGCGAGAACGAAGCCTGCGGCGATTCAATGCAGCTCTTTGCGCGAATAGAAGATGGGAAAATTGTCCAAGCCAGTTGTAAAACATTTGGTTGTGCGCCGGCGGTGGCTGCTGGATCAGTGCTCACCGAATTGCTCAGCGAGAAAGCGCTGAACGAAGTGGATGAATTGAGCCCGGCGGAGATCGAAAAAGCTCTCGGCGGGTTGCCACCGATGAAACGCCACGCGGCTCAACTGGCTGCCGATGTGGCGGGTATTCTGGTTAAAAATTTTCAGGCTAAAACAGCTAACTAACGCCTAGTGCGTTTAACCCCAATCCGAAAGGATCACACCATGGCTCATTCTCTTCCCGATCTCTCCTATGCCTACGATGCACTCGAGCCTGTCATCGATGCCCGTACCATGGAGATCCATCATACCAAACACCACAATACGTATGTGACCAGTCTCAACACTGCGCTCGAGGGGCACGACGAATTGGCCGCCAAGAGCGTCGAAGATCTGATTTCCGATTTGGATTCGGTGCCCGAAGATATTCGCACCGCAGTCCGCAATCACGGCGGCGGTCATGCCAATCATAGCCTCTTCTGGCAGCTTATGGCGCCCGAAGGGGAGCGTGGAGAGCCCTCTGCTGAGCTCGATGCTGCGGTGGTAGCCGCTTTTGGTAGTGAGGAAGCGGGTCGCGAAGCATTTGTCAAGGCCGCTACTACGCGCTTTGGCAGCGGTTGGGCTTGGGTCGTTGTTAAGGACGGTAAAATAGAGATCCTCAGCACGGCCAATCAGGACAATCCGCTGATGACCGGAGAGGGTACGCCGATTCTCGGTCTTGATGTCTGGGAACACGCCTATTACCTCAATTACCAGAATCGTCGTCCCGATTATATCGAGGCTTGGGGGCAGGTCATCAATTGGAACGAAGTCAATCGGCGTTTCGCCGAGGCGATGGGCACTTAGCCGAAATCGTTTAAGCTAGGAGGCCGCAGCGCAGATGCTCTCCTTATTTCGCTGCGATCAAGCCCTGTTCTAATCGCTTAAAGAACCTTATCTATCCCCGACAAAAAGAGTGGGGCAAAGCGGGTATGGCTTTGCCCCACTCTTTTTGTCGGGTTGCGATGCCCATTTGTAATGTCTGGTGAGAACAAATAAATGGTAGATTTTACGACCGATTCACTAGCGGAATCAGATATGCCTGAGATTGTAGAGGATGAGGCCCAAATCCAGTCAGCCCAAATAGCCTCTCATTTTGCCGATATAATGCGTGTCCTCGGGCTCGATTTGAACGATCCTCACTTGATAGGTACCCCGGAACGCGTTGGGCGAATGTATCTGGAGATATTCCGAGGATTGAAAGACCAAGAAGAACCGGCGATTACCTCTTTCCCCAATCGCGAGGGGTACAGCAATATGGTGATCGTCAAGGATATCGATTTCTTCTCGGTATGCTCTCATCACATGATACCCTTCTTCGGCAAAGCCCACGTAGCTTATATTCCCGGCGAAAAAATAGTTGGCTTGAGTAAGATCGCCCGGATCGTTGAGTTCTATGCCCGAAGACCTCAACTTCAGGAACGTCTCACCGAAGAGGTCGTCGAATTTATAGAAGCCAGACTCGCGCCTAAAGGATCCATCGTTGTCATGGAAGCTCGCCATCTATGTATGGAGATGCGCGGGGTGGAAAAGCCCGGAGCGATGACTACGACTTCGGCGTTGCGCGGTTGTTTCGAAGATCAGAGGGTGCGTGAGGAATTTTTCGACCTGCTGAAAAGAGGCTAAAGCCTCCTAGTCTGGAGATAGCTATGTCAGAGACTGAAGAGCAAGAACGGCCTTCCACTCCCGTGCTAAAGGATTTGGTCGGACCGGCAGACCTTGGCCATAAGGATCTGCGCGCCGACGAATACTGGCGTGGGATTCCGGCCTACGCCGATTTGAACGGGGAGGAATTCCACGATCATCGCTTTCAAAGCCGAAATAGTGTGACCAGTGTCAAAAAACTGCGCGAAGTGCTCGGTGGCTTGGTTCCAGAGGCTTTTTATCGGGATGTCGAAGAAGGGCTCTTTCGCTCGCCAATGAGTCTGCGTATCTCCCCTTATCTGATGAGTTTGATAGACTGGACCCAACCAGACACGGACCCGTTGCGGATCCAGTTTCTACCTCTGGGGTCGCGGATCTTGCCCGATCACCCAGACCTATCCTTGGATTCGCTGCACGAACAAGAGGATTCCCCGGTGCCTGGGTTGACCCACCGCTATACCGATCGAGCCCTTTTTCTCGCCCTAGATACCTGCCCGGTCTATTGCCGCTTTTGTACTCGCTCTTACGCTGTTGGCTTGGATACCGAAGATGTGGCCAAAGTGCATATCGGAGCTATTGCCGAACGTTGGGAAGAGGCATTTACCTACATTGAGTCGCGGCCGGAATTAGAAGATATCGTAATTAGTGGGGGAGATGTTGCCAATCTGAAACCCGAACATATCGAATATATAGGCACCCGCCTGCTCAATATTGACCATGTGCGGAGGATGCGCTATGCGACCAAAGCACCGGCGATATTGCCACAGAAGCTCGTTAGGGACCTGGCATGGGTAGATGCACTTACTCGCGTCGTCGAGGCCGGGCGCAAAATCCACAAAGAAGTCGTGGTGCATACGCACTTCAATCATCCACGTGAGATTACCGATATTAGCCGCCAGGGTCTCAATCGGTTGATGGAACGCGGCATTGGAGTCCGCAACCAGACAGTATTGCAGCGGGGGGTCAACGACGATGTCGACACTATGAAGCTCTTGGTACGGCGACTCAGTTACGTCAATGCGCATCCTTACTATGTCTTCGTGCACGATATGGTTCGCGGGGTTGAAGAGTTGCGTACTACCTTGGGCGCCGCGCTCGATCTCGAAAAGGAAGTTCGGGGTTGTACGGCTGGGTTCAATACCCCGACCTTCGTACTCGACACGATGGGGGGTGGGGGCAAGCGCAATATCCACTCCTATGAACACTACGACCGTCAGACGGGAATCGCCGTGTTTACCAGCCCTGCAGTGCGGCCAGGGGAATTTTTCTTTTACTTCGATCCATTAGACCAACTTGATCCGTTGGCAGCGCAGCGCTGGAACGATCCTGCGGAACGCTCTGCTATGCGCTCTAAAGCCATCGAGTCGATAACGCGCCTTTATTAGGCAAGTGCAACTGAATAATGTATTTGCCCTTGGGGACTAGTATGCCTATCTATATTGATGAGTAGCAAAGGTGGAAGATTGAAATGGAAATACATAAGTTAAATAAAATCAAGGTATTAAAAAATGACAGACACAGATCTGACCATGGTGTTGGCCGGATTGGGCATCCTGATTATTGGGTGTGGTGTGGGTTTTCTCGTAATGTATCTCTTGCGCAGAGGTGCCTTGGCCCAGATAGAAAAGGAATTAGAAGACCGCTTGCGTCAGCAATTGGCTGAAGAGGAGCGTACTGCGCGGCTCGAGTTGCTTGAGGAAAAGGACGATTGGTATAAAATAAAGGCCCAACAAGAGAGGGCGTTAGAAGAGCAATTGGTCGAATTGAACAGCCGCGATAAGGAATTAGTTAAACGAGATCGAAAGATCAGCGCTGAGAAGGAAGAGCTGGGCAAGGAGTTGAGTCGGTTTAAAAACCGGGAAAAGCGGAACCTCGGTCGGGAAAATGAGATTCAAGCGAGGGAGGCCGAACTGGCTAAAATCGCCGCAGAGTACCAGCAACGGCTTGAGTTGGTTGGTGGGCTTACGGTGGATGAAGCACGAGAACAGATGATGGAGCATCTCGCCAGCGAAGTTCGGGGCCGAGCAGCGGCGGTTATACGGGCTGAGCGAGCCAAGGCCAAGGAAGAATCGGAACGGGAAGCGAAAAAAATCATCGCCCAGGCCATTCAGCGCTGTGCGGTCGAAGAGGCGGTACAAGTTACGACCTCGACAGTTCCCCTGCCGAATGAAGGCATAAAAAGCCGGATTATCGGCAAGGAAGGTCGCAACGTGCGGACCTTTGAAACGGCGACAGGGGTTAAAGTGGTTGTCGACGATACGCCTGATACGGTCTTGCTTTCATCCTACGATCCGGCACGGCGCGAAGTGGCCAGCCGGGCGATGCAACAGCTGATTGCCGATGGCGGTTTTACTCCCGTCAAGATCGAGGAGGTCGTAGAAGAATGCCGCAAGGGGTTGGATGAAGATATGGTCAAGGTGGGCAAAGAAGCTTTACTCGAGGTCGGAGCTAAAAATTTTCACGGTGAATTGCCCCATTATGTCGGGATGCTCAAATATCGCACTAGTTTCGGCCAGAACTTGCTCCAGCACTGCCTGGAAGTTGCCCATTTATCAGGGTTGATGGCTGCCGAGGTGGGACTGGATGTGCGCTTGGCCAAGCGTGCGGGGCTTTTACATGATATTGGTAAGACGGTAAGTCGGGAGATGGAGGGATCGCACGTCGAATTAGGTATTGATCTGGGCAATCAGTTCGACGAACATCCGGTAGTCAAAGAAGTTATCGCCGAACACCACGAGGACGACGAGCGTCTCTCGCCGATTTGTTTTCTGGTCAAGGCTGCCGATACCATTTCGTCTATACGACCTGGTGGCCGCCGCGAGGACCTTGAAGGGTATGCCCGTCGAATTATGCGCTTGGAGGAAATCGCGACATCATTTGAAGGGGTTAAGGATGTTTTCGCCATCAATGCCGGTCGCGAGATACGGGTCATGGTTCGCGGTGACCAGATCGGTGATGACGATGCCGAGATGCTGGCCTTCGATATTGCAGAACGGGTCAAGAATGAATTGACCTTCGCGGGCCAAGTCAAAGTCATGGTCGTGCGCGAAACCCACTCGGTACGCTATACGGGTCGAGGTCGCAACAACAGGCGAAATAACGGGTCTCGCAATGGGGGCAATAGTCGTCGATCCCGCAATGGGGGACGCAGAACTCGTGGTGGTGGGGATCAAAACGGTAAGATCAATCCGAATTGAGGAAGTGGAATGGGGCAATTGCTGGCCGAATGGGCCAGGGGATTCCGACCCTTGCGGAAGACCGGGCTAAATTTTTGGCGCAGGCGGGTAACACGACCCTATCCTGAACAGAAAAGATCGATACGCTTTCAACCCGCACTGATTGAAGACCAGCAAGGACGGCTCAAGTGCGTAGCCTGCCATCTCTGCGAGAGTGCTTGTCCGACTGATTGTCTCGAGATTGAGGCGGGGCCATTGCCGGAAGGTGAAGGGCATAAAGGTCCGGTCAGGGCGGAATTGGATCTCGGTCGTTGCCTTTTCTGCGGGGATTGTGTGCTCGCGTGTCCTGAAGGGGCGATTGAGTTGCAGCCCAGGGCAGGGTTTGGCAATAATCTCAGGTCGAACTTGATCGATGAGGGCGCCTCTAGCTAGATTGGTCCAGAGACTTTCCCTGTAGATAAGAGCGTTCGGATTTTTTGCCGGACGCTTGTTTTTTTTCTCTTAAGGTCGGTTGGTGCTTGAGAACCGAAGCGAGGGAAGGCCGATCGTGCTATATTTACGTGAGGTTTAATTGGGGGACAAGGTATGGGATGCAAAAATAAAAAAGTAGTTTTGCTCGGCTGTACGGGGTCTATAGGAGACACGTGTTTCAAAGTGCTCGAAAACCTGGGAGAAGGCTATGAAGTACTGGGTTTGAGTGGTGGGACCAGGGTGGATAAGCTGATCGAGCGGGTCGGTCGTTGGCAACCGCGAAAAATTTGTGTCCTAGACGAAGCCGCGAGAAACGAAGTGCGGTCTGCAAGACCCGGTACCGAGGTTCTTTGTGGCGAGGAAGGCCTCTGCGAACTGGCCGCGATGCCCGATGCCGATATTGTACTCAATGGTCTGGTCGGAGCAGTTGGACTGGCCCCGACTCTTGCCGCGTTAGCTGAGGGTAAGACGGTGGGCATGGCGAATAAGGAGCCTCTGGTGATGGCTGGGGGCCTGGTTTTGCAACAAGCCCAACTCGGTGGGGGCACCTTATTACCCCTAGACAGCGAGCCCAATGCGGTTTGGCAATGTCTGAAAGGAGAGGATCCCAAGGCCCTGAGACGAATCATTCTCACGGCATCGGGGGGACCTTTCTTTGGTTTTCGACGTGAGCAAATGCGCGAGATTAGTCCGGAACAAGCGCTGAACCACCCGACCTGGAAAATGGGTTCTAAGATCACGGTAGATTCAGCGACGCTGATGAACAAAGGGTTCGAGGTCATTGAAGCCAAGTGGCTTTTTGATGTGGAAATCGACCAAGTGGATGTAGTAGTCCATCGCCAATCGGTGGTACACTCATTGGTTGAATTTATTGATGGATCGGTTCTGGCTCATATGGGTAAGACCGATATGTTCCTGCCGATTCAATACGCGCTAACTCATCCAGAGCGGTGCGAGGTGCCGATTCAATCCCTCGACCTCGAAACGCTGGGCCAGGTGAGCTTTGACGCTCCGGATCGGGAGAACTTCCCCGCCTTGGATCTATGTTATCAGGCCGGACAAATCGGAGGGACCGCACCTGCGGCTCTCAATGCGGCAAACGAGGTGGCGGTGGCGGCATTTCTCGCGGGAGAGATCGGTTTTCTAGATATCGCTGCATTGAACTCTCAGGTGCTCGAATCCTGCGAGGGCGAGGCGGCGGTGTCTATCGATGTAGTATTGGATCAAGATCGTTGTGCCCGGCGACTGGCTCGCGAATGGGTTGAGAGCGGAGTGCGGGCTTGAGTGTTTCGAGGCAGCAGGTTTAATTTAGAGTTAAAGGATAGATAGGGCATGATGGAAAACCAGGCATCAGAGGGAATGATAGGACTCTGCCAAAAGATCCTCCGTATTAATACCGGCATCATTCTTTCGTCGTTGGTATTGATCATTGCCATAACGACTTTTTCGACCGACTCATGGGCACGGTTGATTGGCAAGATCCTCTACTACTTGATTGTCTTAGATACCTTGTTTTACCTGGGGGTTTGGTATTATCGAACTAGGGTGGAAAAGGCCCTGTCCGCTATTGAAGGGGAAGAGGGTAATTGAATTTTCAAACGGGGTTTAATGGAAACGATCAGAGCGCACGGAAAATTTCACGCTGCACACCGACAACTCGATTACGACGGAAAATGCGCTTATGTGCACGGCCATACCTGGAGGGGGGTGTTTGTCGTCAGCGCCGCGCGTTTTCCACGTCTTGAGAAGCTGGATATGTCGGTTGATTTTGGTGCACTCAAAGATATTTTCAAATTCTTGGACCACAAGATGCTGGTTGCAGCTCGTGACCGGACTTTTCTCGATGCCGATCTTTTTGATCCCCAGGGGGTGGTGGTTATGCCGGGGGAGAATCCGAGTGTCGAGAATGTCGCCGACTATTGTCTCGACGAGGCCGTTGGGGTTTTGGAAAGGCTTTTTCCCGGTCGTGGCATAGAGTATCGGATTGAAGTCACCATTCAGGAAACCGACAATAATTTCTTCGTGGCTGAGCGCCAGGTCGAGGTGTAGATCCCGGATATTGCACGCTGCTACCAGGGGAAGCGGTTTTGTTATGATGAATATTCCTCCTTACCCAGATCAGTGTTTCCTCTTGCAAAACATCGGGGAATAGGACTGAGGTTTTAGATGAGTTGGAGGATTGTTTTTGTGCTGCTGGTCGGCTCGATCTGGGCGGGATGTGGCGAGCTCGGACGGGAAAATCCCGCTGATCCCCTCGGTGGAGACCAGGGATCCCAAGAGGGCATCGACCTCGTCGCGCTCTTGCCGCAAACGGGAAAAGGTGGGGTCGCCGACCTGCTGGCAGAGATCCGGTATCATGTGAGTGGTGAGGATTTGCCTCAGCCGCTTGAGGGACGGATGGATCTCGTGGGGCGGACCGCCAGGGCTCGAGTTGTCGGCGTGCCTCCTGGGGGCGATCGCGTCTTCGAGGTTAGAGCGTATGATCTCACCGAAGTGATGACCTTTGCTGCCGTGGATACTGTCGAGGTGGTAGAGGGTGGGGGGCTGACGGTCGAATTAGAACTTGTTCGGCTCAGCGGCAGTCTTGAATTGACTTCAAATCTGCCTCCTGAAGTCACCGAGCTAGAGATTCATATCGATGCACATGGCGACACGCTCCTGCTCCATTATCCGCTCGAAGGTCCACTTACAGAACGGATAGGAGGGATACCAACCCGCGGTGATGTTGATGTGGTTTTGCTCGGCTATGACGCGGATCGACAGATCGTAGTGCAGAAGAGCCTCAATACGGATATTCGCGATGATCTGGTCGCCCGTATTTCGCTCGAAGCCGTCGGTGGTTTTTTGCAGATCGTCGCCCATTTTTCCGAATATATTCCCATCGTTGAAATCGATCGATTCAACGACCAGGTCGCAACATTTTTCAGGCGATCGGACAACCCAGACCTTCCGGGCCCGAACGAACCCATCGACTTTGACGATCCCCGTTTCAATAAAAAGGCCTTTGGTCCCGATGGCGAGATCATCAAATTCTACAATTTCGACGTGCGTCCGAGGGAACCTGCGATAGTTTATATGCCGGTCGACCGCCGTGGGGATCAGCTGGTCGGTCAACTGCCGATTTTTGATCGGATTCCAGGGGACGAAGGCTATAGCGACTTCTGGCATATTAACCAGGTGCGAGTCATAGATCCCGAATATCGACCCAATGCTCTCAGCGACGCTCAGGCGGTGCTCGACTCTGGATGGGAGATCACGCCTACCGAGACGTTGATGCAGGCGGTGATGGTACCCGACCACTCCAAGGCCGATCTTCGTTTTGATCCTGCAACTTCGTCCGATCTTTTGAACGGTTGGTATCAAGGTAAAGTGGTCAAATACTTTCTCTTCGCGCACCCTGCTAGTTCGGCGATGATCGACTTCGGCTCCGGTCAGATCAATACCCCGCAGATGTATGGTTTCTTTGCCAACGACCGCGATGAGAAAGATGGATTCGAATTTGATTTGGAGACCGAGATGACCCATAACGTGGCGACGCGCCTCCCCGGCGAGGAGGGCTATTCACCGCTTTGGGTCCTGCAAGTTTTCAAGCTGACGGTTTTCGACCGTGTTCAGGATCTGGCTTCTGCACTCGATCAATCCAGCAACGAAGAAACTACGCTGCCCCTGGAGCAATTGCTCTATCTCAATGCTCCGATCGTGCAGGTTGGCGAGTCTGGGAGCGAGCTAGAGAGCGAGCCTGGGAGCGAACCAGAGAGTGAACCCGTGGGCGAAGATGGGAGCGAAAATGGCGGATAGAAAAATCGGGGAAGTAGTGGTACTTGGAGCGGGAGTGATGGGGGCCCAAATTGCGGCCTTTCTCGCTGGAGCAGGGCTTAAAGTCCGTCTCCTCGACCTGCCTCTGGAGGGTGATGAGGTGGGTCTGGCCCGCAAGGGATTGGAGCGTGCACAGCAAGCTAGACCACCGGCTTTTTATCTTCCAGAGATGGCCGAACTCATTGAATTGGGGAGCATAGAGGATCTCGAGTGTATCGGGAATGCGGATTGGGTCATCGAGGCCGTACTTGAGGAAAGTGAACCCAAGCGAGCGTTGTTGGAGCGATTGGAGCCGCATCTGCACGATAGTTTGATAATAAGTACCAATACCTCAGGGCTATCGATCACCGGGTTGGCCGCTGGCCGCACCAAGTCTTTTCAGCAACGTTTTATGGGTGTCCATTTCTTTAATCCTCCGCGCTATATGAAGCTTGTCGAAGTGATTCCCGGCCCGGAAACCGATCCGGAGATCATCGATCAGATGGCCAGGTTTCTCAGCCATGACTTGGGTAAGGGGGTGGTGCATGGACGAGATACGCCGAATTTCATCGGCAATCGGATGTGGGTTTTTGCTGCGTTCGATATGCTCCAGCGGATGGAGGGGGATGGGCTTGGCGTCGAAGAGGTCGACGCGTTGACGGGACTCCTGATGGGTCGCCCGAAAAGCGCTACTCTACGGGTTTGCGACTTGGTGGGTTTAGACACGGTGGCCCATGTGGCTGAAACGAGTTACGATGCGTTGCTTGCCGATCCCTGGCGATCCCTCTTTCGCCCTCCTGCTTTTTATACTCGGATGCTGGAAGAGCATTTGCTTGGTGCCAAGGTAAATAGCGGGTTTTACCGCAAAAGCGGGTCCGATATTGAGGTTTTGGATCTGGACCATTTTGTCTACCGAGCGATCCAAGAAGTCGATCTAGGTGATTTGCAAGCTGCCTTGCGAGATCGCTCGCCCCAGCGTCGTCTACAAGCTCTATGGAATGATCGTGGTCGGTGGGGAGAGGTTGGACGCAAGCATCTGCGGGCGGTGTTGGCCTATGCCGCTGAACACGCCGCGGAGATGGCTGGAGATATTGAGCAGATCGATCAGGCGATGCGCTGGGGGTTTAACTGGGATTTGGGGCCTTTTGAAATATGGGATCTTTTGGGTGTTGATGAGGTCGTTAGGGAATTGGAAGAAGATCATCAGCATGTGCCCGATCTCGCGGTCGCCCTACTCAATACAGGGGCAAATAGTTTTTATACAGAGGCAGATGGGGTCCCTAGTACCTTTTCGTCGATCAGCATGAAGTCTGAGCCCAGGGAATATCGTTCCGCTAGTGCAGATAGGCTCGACCCCGGGCGTGCATCTTGGTCCAACGATGGGGCTTATCTCGTCGAATTGGAAGTGGGGATTGGTGCACTGGTGTTCTCTGGGCGGATGAATGCCTTGGGCCCGGCGGCGCTCGAGGCTGTGCATCATGCGGTGGATACGGCCTCCTTAGCCGGCCTGGTTCTTTGCGGTGCCGGCGATCAATTCTCCGTCGGTGCAGATTTGAAGCATATGGCTCGGCTCATTGTCGAAGCGGACTGGGAGGGAGTGGAGGCATTTGTCGCTGCTTTCCAAGAAGGGGTGCAGGCGTTGCGCTATGCACCCTTTCCGGTTGTCGCAGCCGTGCATGGCTTGGCATTGGGGGGCGGGTGCGAATTTTCTTTAGGTGCCGATTGTCGGATCGCTGCTGCCGAAGTGCGGATGGGGTTGGTGGAGACGAAGGTCGGGCTGATTCCCGGCAGTGGCGGTTGTATGGAAATGATGCGCCGAAATGGGGGCGATATAGAATCGGCTTTTGCGACGATCTTTGCGGGTAGATTCAGCGATAATGCTTTTCAGGCCCGGTCTTGGCGGTTTCTCGACGCCGAGGACGAGATTTGTCTGGGGGGCGAAAACCAACTCCTAAACCGAGCGGTGGCCAAAGTGCAGAGCTTGAACGCCGGAGGCTATAGCGTTGGGGAGTCGGTCGGTGTTCCGGTTGCTGGGGACTTGGGCTTAGAATTGATCGGCCGGAGTATGAATGAAAGCCTAGAGGCCGGACAGATCAGCGAACACGACGCAGTGGTCGGACGAGGTCTAGCCAGAGTTCTCGCCGGTGGCGGGGGAGCGGAACGGGAGGTGGAAGAAAGCTATGTACTCGATTTGGAACGCGAGGTTTTCCTGCATCTCAGTGGCACTGAATTGACGCGAGCACGCATTGAATTCATGCTGAAAACAGGTAAGCCGCTAAGAAACTGAAAGGGAGCGATATGGGATTGCGCAGTGCTGCCGAATTCAAAGAGGGGTTACGCGATGGCCGCGTAGTCTTCTACCGGGGAACTCGGGTCGAAGATGTGACCACGCACCACGATTTGGGAATCGGAGTCGAGCATGTTGCACTGGATTTCGAGTTAGCTGAAGACTCGGAGCACCAAGACCTGATGACTTGGATGGATCCAGGTTTGAACGAGCGGATTAGTCGTTATTTTAAAACACCGGTCGACAGTAGCGATTTGCTCAATCGGCGCGAGATGATAGAGCGCTCAACGCGATTGGGGGGTAGTGTGGTGTTGTTGATTAAGGAGATCGGCACCGATGCGCTCTTTGCCCTCGATCTAGTCACCGACCATCTGGACAAAAATGCCGGGGGGGCTTACAACGCGCGAGTTCAGGCATTCCACCAGGAGTGCAAGATACGGGATTTGAGCCTGGCAGTAGCTCAGACCGATGTCAAGGGTGACCGCAGTCTGAATCCATCCGAGCAGGAACACCCCGATTACTACGTGCGCATCGTTGAGGAAAGAGAAGATGGGATCGTAGTGCGTGGGGCAAAGGCCCATACGACTTGTGCACCCTATGTAGACGAACTCATCATTCTGCCGACTCGCGCGGTAAAAGAAGAAGATGCGGCCTATGCAGTTGCCTTCGCCGTCCCGGTCAATGCCCCCGGGCTTAAACTTATTGCCAGTCCTTTTGGTTCCCCCCCGGTTAGTAAGTTTCATCATCCCGTCAGTTCTGAACACCGGATGATTGATACGCTGACCATCTTCGACGATGTGTTTATCCCCAACGAGCGGGTTTTTCTCAAGGGAGAATGGCAGTACGCGGGTCCGCTCGCCAATACCTTCGTCGAATTTCACCGCTTCACGGCCGCTTCTTATAAACCACCGCTCTGCGATCTTTTTATCGGTGCCGCCGCACTCCTGGCGCAGTACAATGGAATTGCCAAAGCCAGCCACGTGCGCGAAAAACTCACCAAGCTCATCACCTATACCGAAACAGTACGCGGGTTGACTTTGGCCGCGGCTCACGATTGCCGGATCAATGATAACGGGACTGCTGTGCCGAATATTGTGCTCACTAACCTGGCCAAGTTTCACTTCGCCAGCAATTATCACCAGGCGGTGTCCTGGGTCCAGGATATCGCCGGGGGGTTAGTGGTGACTGGACCATCGGAAGAGGATTTGCAAAATCCCGAAACCAAGGATTATATAGAGCATTTCCTGGGAGGTGGTAACGGTGTCGGGGCCGAGGCGCGGTTGAAGGCGATAAACCTGGTGCGGGATCTGACGGCTTCGACCTTTGGGGGATACAACGAACTCCTGGCGATCCATGCCGAAGGTTCATTGGAAACTCAGAAGATTACCATTCTGCGCGACTACGATGTGGAACGCTGTCTCCAATTGGCAAAGGAGGCGATAGGTGTCGATTAAACTGCGGTCCATCCTCCGTCGATATGGAGAGTAGTACCAGTAATATAGCTGGCAGCTTCTGAAGCGAGAAAGACGACCGCCCAAGCTACTTCGTCGGGGCGGCCGAAGCGGCCTAGTGGCGTGCGTTCCTCTATTTGCCTCGAAAGGTGTTCGCTCTGGTGGATCCCTGCGGTCATAGAAGTTTCAACATAGCCAGGTGCTACCGCGTTGACGCGAATCCCGAGTGCAGCCCATTCAACGGCCAGTACCTGGGTCAAGCTGGTCAATGCAGCCTTGCTGGCCGAATAAGCCGAAAGCTTAGGTAGAGCTAGGGAGGCTCCTATCGAGGTCATATTGATGATGGCTCCGCCGCCATTTTGCATCATCTGCGAGCCGATCGATCGCGTTAGGCGGAAGACACTGTTGAGGTTGAGATCGAGGATCTTTTCCCAGTTCTCGTTGTCCATCCGTTCCGCCCGCTGGTAGACTGGGCTGATGCCGGCGTTGTTGACCAGTACGTCGAGCGGGCCGATTTCTTCGCTCAGTTTTGCGGAGGCTTCGGCATCGGCGATATCGCAGCGGCAAACGCTAATTCGGCCCCCGCGTGCAGTGATTGCCGCAGCCGTTTGGTCTAATTGCTCCTGGGTCCGACTGGTTATGGTCAGATCGGCACCGGCTTGGGCCATTGCCTCAGCACAGGCCCTACCGATACCTCGACCTCCTCCCGTAATCAGAACTTTTTTGCCGGCCAAACTGAAAGGGCTTAAGTCCATGTTCAAATTCCTTGGTTTGCATGGGGTGGGTAGCGAGAATATAGTTTCTAGTTTCGGGGTCGGCCAGTTGCGGAGTGTACTGTTTTGGTAGATTTACCAGAAAGCCTGGCTTTGGTGGAAGCCCACCTGAATGAAGAAGCGCGGACTGCGTTTCAATCCTTGTTTTCCGGCGAGATGAAAGAGCGCCTGGTCGATGCGGAGCAGAGGGTAGATTCTGCAAGAGAAGGACCGGATGCCTATCAAGAACAATTGCTCTCAGGGTTCGTCTTGCCGGAGAAAGGTCCAGAGCAACTAGAGGATCGAGATGGGGATCGGGAACAGAATGAAACCCAAGGTCACGATGGGCTGGACTCTGGGCGGGCGGGTCTGGTGGCCCTGTTGGCAATGCTCTGTGTGACTGGTCCCAAGGAGAAGGTTGCTCAATTGCTGGTTCGTCTTCCACTGCATCTGCAGGGTGCATTGATCCCCAAGATGCTCAGAACTTCCCCGCTCAATGCCACGTCGGGCCTTAAACCTATGCATCGCGATTTGGTCGAAGAGCTCAGGGAAGCTATGCCCGACCGCGAAGAGTGGGGAGTCGACTCGGTTGCCAAGATTTTAGGCTGCTTCGAGTCGAAGGGGGAATTGCGCCGGCTGATTAACGCCGCAGATGCTGTCGATCACGAATCGGTTGTGATGCTGCAAAACCATCTCTTTGACTTTGCGGACTTGCTACACCTCTCAGATCGCGATATGCAGACATTGCTCGTCCAGGTCGATAATGCGAAGCTGGGTCTGGCGTTGAAAGGGGCTGACCTGGGAGTCCGCCAGGGGATATTCGGCAATGTTTCGGTGCGGCGCCGCAGTATGATTGCCGAGGAGATGGAACGTTGGGCAGAAGCAACTATTGAGGAAATAGAAAGCGCTCAGCAAGAAATCATGGCGGTGGCCCGTCATCTTTACGACCAAGGTAAGATTAAAGTCTATTTCGGATCGGTCTCTGGTTTGGCTTCGCTCGGAGTTAGTAATCCTGAAGAAGATGATGAAAATGACCAGGTATCAGAGACCGAGGTCATTGTGGAGGAAGAAGAGGGGGAACCCATAAAAGAGAAATCGAAGTACAGATCCTGGATTTTGGGAATCTTGGCTTCGGTCCTCGCTATATCCGTGGTTTGGGGCCTAAGTCGGATCTTGAGTGGCGGAGTAGAAAGCGAAAAGAGTTCGGGTTGGGGCTCAAGCAGTGGAGGCATTTTTACCGGTAAGAGTTCTGGCAGTACAGCAGCAGAACCCGAAGCAACGGAGGATCGAGAGCAAAGACCAGCTGATTCGCTATATGAGCCCGGGGCACAAACATTGCAGATTCAGGCCTTGGTCGAAGTGCCAGACCAGGCCCGGGTAGAAGCGTTGAGTAGATCGGAGGTAGTCTTACCGGATAAAGAGGATAATGTACTGGAGATGCGGGTTGGCAAAGCGCGTACGATGGTATTGGATGAGGATTTCGAACTGCAC
Source organism: uncultured Gemmatimonadaceae bacterium (assembly GCA_964520345.1). Lineage (GTDB taxonomy): Bacteria > Latescibacterota > UBA2968 > UBA8231 > UBA8231. The sequence goes on from CAZFMY010000032.1 coordinate 15,826, forward strand.
ACTCCAGTGGTGAAGATCAGAGGCATTGTTCGGGGGGCGGTATTCGAGACCAGAGTCGTGCTCAATGCGGCGACCAGTGTAGAGGTTATTCGCGGCATGGTAGAGATTCGTTCGAGCCTGCACGATGGCAAGCGTTGGGTTCTTGGCAGTGGGATGCGGGGTTTTTTTGATACCGCTGGCAATGGAGAAATTGAAAAAAATGAAGAATGATAGGCGTTAAGTGCTTGCGAAAAAAAATAGTTGGAATATATTAACTAGTTAGACCATTGCCGGGATCCCCATTGTGGGGCCGGTTTGGCTTTGGATGCATCCTCTCTCCCTCCCCGCATCCGAACCCCAATTCGTACATATATCAGGTACTATCATAGCTTAATGTAGCCACTTGTCCCCACTTTGGCTCATTAGCAAGCGGAGGGACTAAGTTATGACTACCTTGCAGACCGATTCTCTCGTCGATCAGTATTTCCACGAGATTGAGGGCTCTGTCGGGCTTTCATCAGAAGCTGAAGTTGCTATTGCCAAACAAATAAAAGAGGGGGACGAAGACGCATTATCGGATCTGGTGAAAGCCAATCTTCGCTTTGTCGTCAGTGTGGCGAAACAATATCAAAATCTGGGTTTGCCTCTTTCGGACCTTATCAACGAGGGCAATTTAGGGTTAATCATTGCCGCTAAGCGCTTTGATGGGACAAAAGGTTTCAAGTTCATCTCCTATGCTGTGTGGTGGATTCGCCAGTCGATATTGCAGGCACTTGCCGAGCAGTCTCGGATTGTTCGGTTGCCCTTAAACAGGATTGGTGAACTCACACGAGTCAACAAAGCGTTTAACAAACTCGAACAACGATTGGGGCGTCCTCCCGAGGTCGACGAAGTTGCTGATGAACTCGAAGTCGAACCCGGGGATATGGAACTGCTACTCCGTTTGGCTCAGCGGCCGGTTTCGCTCGAGACCCCCTGCGATGACGCCGAGCCCGATCGCTGTTACGGCGATCTGATCCCCGATGAGAGTCTGCCTTCAAGTGATGAGATTCTCTCTGGTGATGAGCTCAAAGACGAGATAACCAGCGTTATGTATGCCTTGACCGAGGGGGAGGCGAGGGTCCTGAAGATGTATTATGGTCTAGATGGGCACGAGCCGATGACTCTGGAGGAGATCGGGGCCTATGTTGGCCGGACCCGTGAGAGGGTGCGGCAAATCAAGGAAAAAGCCCTGCAAAAGCTGCGCCATCCCGCGCGTAGCGATTCGCTCAAAGAATACTATTCTGATTGACCTGGATGGCTTGACAGATAGGGCTGAGCGGTCTATTTTTTGAGTCCTTTAAGGAGCGTTTTGTGGGTTTTGTTCCGCGGTAGCTCAGCTGGCAGAGCGGGTGGCTGTTAACCACTTGGTCGTTGGTTCGAATCCAACCCGCGGAGCCATATTAAATAGCCACTTACGATGATTCGTAGGTGGTTATTTATTTTTTATGCCCAGTTTGGCTAAGAGACGAGTCGAGCGACCCATCTTCAAATATTTGACTTGGTTGCTACGGATAAGTCGATCCGACTAACTAACGGGTTCAATGCGTTGGAATATCGCTGGCTGCTCATTCATCCAACATCACCTAATTATTGACAATCGGCCTTTTTAAGGCCTATCCTTTGGCTATGAGTTTTCGGTGGAATGATATGGCCCGTGCCATCAAGGTTTCCATTGGTGTCTGTTTTATTATTGCTATCCTCGCCCTTCAGGTAGGCGGGATAGCCCTAATAGGCTTAGATGGGATAGGCTTTTTATCTCTTGGAGGTTTTATCGTTAGTGCAGTCCTCTTATGTATTAAACCCGAACTCTTATGTGGATTCATACGGCAATTAAAGATGATCTTTCTTTCACTCTTCGTTGGTCAAATCGGATGGGTTCTAATTTGCTCGGTGTCGTATGTCGGTCATTCGAAGGCCGTGCTGATTACCTTTCTTAGTTGGATCGTTCTACAAATCAAGCCAGACCTGCTGGACAAGGCTCCTTTTGTACATACCGCAACAAATTTCAAGCCATGGGCTTGGAAGGCTTACCCTCAGCCCGAAGAAAGGGAGCAGAGTCGCAATTGAGTCTGGGGCCAGCCCTTTTTCAACGACTTGCCCATTCTGGTTGGTTTCTACGGTTTGCTTCGAAACTTCATTTGTGGTCTTGAAACTTCGCTAAAGAATTATTCTAGTTCCTTCACCTTGAATAGCTGGTGCTGCTCGGCCTACAATCGGTCGGGTGATAGCTAGTTTTCGTTGCTAGGCTCAGGTAAAATCGCGTAGGCCTCGATTTCGACGACCAAGTGCGGTTTGAGCAGGGCGGCAATGACGATCAGGGTCGAGGCTGGCAAGATTGCGCCAAAAGTTTCGCGATGGGCGAGGGTGACTCCCTCGGCGTGGGTGGTATCTGTGATATAGACGACAGTGCGGACCACGTCGCCAAGGCTTGCGCCCGCTTCATCAAGGGCATTGGCGATGATCTGCAAGGCACTTTTGGCCTGGTCATAGGCATTGCTCTGGTCGTGGGGCGGCTGGGCGCAGGTGCCGGCGACGTGGATGTGGTTGCCCAGGCGTACGGCGCGCGAATAGCCGAAATCAGCACCGAAAGGGCTGTCAGTGGGTATGTTTTTGCGCTCCATTATGTTCTCCTCTAGTTAAATGTGCTATCCAATATAAACGCTTCGCAGTGCCAAAAAGAAAGTCGAAAATATCCGCATCTTTACCTTATGTAACGAGACACATCGCGGAATTAACAACGGCTAGAGTGGATTCATCTATAATTCCCGCTTATAGGGAGTCCTGGAATGTTCAAAACCGACGGTTTGAAACCACGTGGAAACCGCCGCGCAGTGTATGTCAGTGATCCTTCCAGTGTCGCCAGTCGATATCTCCAGGCCGGTTCGCGAGGAAGATCTGAGACGCTGGATTGACGCGATCGCGGCTGCAGAAATCGATACCTTCGTTCAGGAGGTCTACACTCAGGGATGGTCGGTCTACTGGCGCGGAGATGGCTTTGAATACGACGCCAGGCCACAGCACCGTCTCTTCTTGCCCCTGCTCGATTCCGGTGTGCAGCCTTTGCAGGTCCTCATCGATGCCACCACCACTTCGAGTGTATGCATGGTGGCTTCGATCGGGGAAACGCCCATGCTCCGTTTTACCCCTTCGCCCTCTTCGTTGCTTGTGAACTCCGAGACCCTGACCAGGTGCTGCGGGGTCGGCGACATTATATATACGATGCTACCTTTAGGGAGATCGTTATCGAAGAGGTGGAAGTATTCGTAATACCCGATATGAGATCCTGATCACCGAACTTCAGTCTTTACTAACGGGTCTAATCACGACCCTTTAGGGCATTTTTCTCGATTCGGTGACGAAGCCCGTGGTGCAGTTCCTTCTTGCGGATTCGCAGCGATGCGGGGGTTACTTCCAACAATTCATCATTGCCTAAATATTCAATGGCATCGTCGAGCGAGAGGATCCGGGGTGGCGGCAGAGCGTCGAGGATAGCTTTGGGAGTAGCGCGATGGCCGGTCATGTGTTTGGTTCGGCAAACATTGATGACCAGGTCTTCGTTGCGGATGTTCTGTCCTACGACCTGGCCGGCATAGACCTCGTCCCCGGGGTTGATGAAGAACGCACCTCTTTGCTGCAGATGTTCCAGAGCATAGCCGCTGGTCGAGCCCGATTCGTGCGAGATCAAGGAGCCGTGCTCCTGTATTTCAATCGGGCCGGCCATGGCGGCATAGCCGTGAAAAAGGGTATTAAAAGTGCCCGTGCCCCGGGTGGTGTTGAGATAGGGTTGGCGGAAGCCGAGGATGCCGCGGGTCGGTACCAGGAACTCAGCTGAGACCATGCCGTCGTCGCCGTGGCGCAGGTCCTGAAGGAGTCCGCGGCGTTTGCCGAGCATTTCGCTTACCGGACCTAGATATTCGTTGAGGACCTCGATAAAAACGTGCTCTAGCGGTTCTTGGAGGCCTTCTTCAGTGCGGCGGAAAATGACCTCGGGGTTGCTGACTGCTAGTTCGTAGCCCTCGCGCCGCATGGTCTCGATCAAGATGGCCAGATGTAATTCACCCCGACCTGAAACGGCGAATGCTCCCGAGGTTTCCATATCCTCTACCCGCAGCGCTACATTGCGTTCGAGTTCCTCAAAGAGTCGTTTGCGAATCTCGCGACTGGTCACGAAGCGTCCTTCCCGGCCGGCAAAGGGGCTTTCGTTGACGCGGAATATCATGCGGACGGTTGGTTCTTCTATCTTGATCGGCGGTAGCGCGACTGGTCGGTCAGGACAGGTCAGTGTATCGCCGATGCCCACTTCGGCGATACCGGAAACTGCGACAATATTTCCGGCATGGACCTCGGAAACTGCTTCGCGCTTGAGATCGCGGAAAATAAATACCTGGCCTACAGTGCCGTGCTGCATATCTCCGGCGCTGTTGATATGAGTAATTGCCTGGCCTTCTCGGAGCGCGCCGCTCATCAAGCGCCCGACTGCGATCTTGCCGATATAGGGGCTGTACTCCAGGGTAGTGACCTGGAGTTGCGGTGGACCATCGACGACGACTTCCGGTGGGGGAAGATGGGCGACAATCGCATCGAAGAGTGGCTCCAGGGTATCAGTTAAGTGGTCGGGTTCGATGCCGGCACGACCTTCTAGGGCCCGGGTATAGACTACGGGAAAATCGGCTTGATCATCGCTGGCGCCCAGATCGATGAATAAGTCAAAGGTCGCGTCGACGACTTGGTTGGGGCGGGCCGCGGGGCGATCTATTTTGTTGACGACGACCACCGCTTTATGTCCGCGTTCAAGGGCCTGACGTAGGACAAAGCGGGTCTGGGGCATGGGGCCTTCGACCGCGTCAATCAGGAGCACCACGCCGTCGACCATATTCATGATCCGCTCAACTTCACCGCCGAAATCGGCGTGTCCCGGGGTATCGACGATATTGATGGTGGTGTCGTGGTAGAGAATGCCGGTGTTTTTGGCCAGGATCGTGATGCCGCGTTCGCGCTCTAAATCGTTGGAATCCAGAACGCGCTCGACAACCTGCTGGTGGGCCTGAAACACGTTGCTTTGTTTGAGCATACCGTCGACCAAGGTGGTTTTGCCATGGTCGACATGAGCGATAATAGCCACGTTGCGGATATCCGAGCGGGGCGAAGTGGGAAGAGGATTTTGGGAACTGGGGACCTGATGAGTCATTTTGCTCTATTCGGTGAAAAATGGGCAAAGGGTCGCACTGGTAAACCAAGCGGCCCTTCTAGGATATAGCACGCCGGTGAATCCTATGCGAAGTCTGGGTTTTGGATGGTTCGTCTCTTTGCTCGGGGAATCCCTAATTTTTTTTAAAACAATAGGTTACTAAGAAAATAGGTTAAAAATCAAAAACGGGCAATCTCAAATAAAGAGAGAGGTAGTTAAGCGTTGATTAAAGGTTTTGAGATAGGAGGAGGTCGTGTGGTAGTGTCCTATGTATGGCGAGGGCATTTGACTGTGCTGAGTCAAGGGTTATTTGGGTTAAAATTGGGGTGGGGTCAATAAGTGCAGGGGGATACCGCGACCTGGCATAAAGAGGAAAGGGCTTTGTGAGATGGAAATGTATCAATTTATCGATTTACCTTGCAAATATATGAAAACATGGGTATTCTTGGCGTGTAAGGCTTAAATTTACCTAATTATGAAAATAAAAGACAAATATTCGGAGAGAGAAATCATGCGTTCGATTTGCGTCATACTTTTCATTACGGCTCTGTTGAACTCAGTAGCAGATGCAGAAGGGAAAACCGAGGTGGAATTTAGGGGAGGAGATCAGGTGCAAGTCGGTATTGGATGATAGGCTTCCGCAAGTTTTGCTAAAGGGGACCTTCGCTCTTTTCCGGAGCTATTCGCCTTGTTGCTTGCGGTGGCTACGAAGATGCGAACTGATTGCTCTTTTGGTCTGAGCTTAAGATATAGAAAGGCCCTGCTCCGAGTCTCGAGGCAGGGCCTCCTGATAACAAGAACGAGTTTTATTGGGCTTATGGCCCTTCCTGGGTCATGGTATTCGCTTCCGCCTCGAGAGCATCCGCATCGCCGATTAACTGAGTCGCATCATTTTCCATTTGCGTGATGTGTCCTTCCATTTGATCCTTGTCGTTTGTCATCAGCGCTAAATCGGCTTGCATGCGGCCTATGTCTTCGTTGATGCGGGTTATATCTTCGTTGATCTGGTGGACTTGTTGCTGGGTGTGTTCACGGTCCTCGGAGATTCTGGCCGCCTGGTTGCGCATCTCGTGTGCATCTTCGTGCATACGGTGGCTATTTTCGGCCATCATCGCCATATGCAGGGCTTCCATCAGTTCATTGAATTTCTGCTCATGGTCGGTGCCTGCAAGATCCGCTTGGAGCGTAGCTGCGATATCTTCAACATTCTTCCAATGTGGTGGGGGGCCTTCGCCTTCGGGGTGGTGATCGGCAAAAACAGGTGCAGAGTTTAGTTCGAGAAACCCGCTGCATGGGATGAAAAGGCACCGCTTCGATTCTCAGAAGAGGGTTTTTTGCAGGCATTTACTGTCACTGCGACCAGCGATGTGGTTTTAGAGGAAAACCAGTGAAGTCTGTTTGCGGTAAGGGACCAAAAAGCGCAACCTACTAGAAGGAGACGCGTTCACTTACCCCTAAACAATCAATGAGTTAAGCTAATGTCCGATTCCTTTGAATATTCATTTCGCCTTCCCGAGCATCCTTTTTCTGGCCTACCCATTTGTCCCGAACTCGAACAGGTTGAGGCGGCAGCAATTGTTCTCGGGATTCCCATTGCCACACCGTACCCAAGCGTAGGAACCTTTGCTGCAAAGTCTCCGGCAGCGATTCGCCAAGCCATGAGGACCGATAATTTGGACCACTATGATTTCGAAATAGAAGGTTCTCTACTCGAAGATGTGTTTGGCCCAGTGGTTGATGCCGGTGATTTGACGACCAATGAGGTGGATTTTGCCGGAAACCGCGCCGCAATTGTTGCAGCTGTACGGGCGATATTAGCGGCTGGAGCGGTGCCTATTGTGCTCGGTGGAGATGATTCGGTGCCCATTCCTGTCCTCCAGGCCTATGAGGTCCAAAAACCTTTGACGATAGTGCAGATCGATGCGCACATCGACTGGCGCGATGAGGTGGATGGAGAGCGCCTTGGTCTGAGCAGCAATATGCGTCGGGCTTCGGAGATGGAGTGGGTTGAGCAGATCATTCAGGTTGGTATGCGCCATGTCGGTAGCGCCCGTCGCAAAGAGTACGAAGAGGCGCTGGAATGGGGGGTCCATATCATTACGGCCCAGCAGGTTTTCCGCCAGGGCATCGAGGGGGTCATCGATCTGATCCCGGCGGGGACCGATGTCTATATTGCTTTCGATTGTGATTCTCTGGACTGCAGCCTTATGCCAGCAGTGATGGGACCGACTCCTGGTGGACTTAGCTATTGGGATGTAGTGGAGATGATCCACGGTGCTGCGGGACGAGCAAACCTTGTTGGTTTTAGTCTGGTGGAGTTTGCACCTGAGAAAGACCCGATGGGTCATGCAGCTCATATGGCTGGTCGTATAGCATTGAATGCGGCTGCGGCCGCAGCGCGAAAAAGAGCCTAATTGAGTCGATGCAATTGAGCAATTCATTGCATCGACTCAATTGAGCAATATTCCTAAGCTTAGTTTGGATCTTCGCTCTGGCAGGGTTCCCAGGTTGCGCTTTTGCAACCGCCAGTACAAGTGAAGCACAATTCAGCGGCATTGGTTTCGTTGTTTGATTGTTCTCCGTAATAGTTTTGTTGCTCGTTGCCGCTCGCTATTTCTTCTAGAGCACCTACGGTGATGACTCCGTCTTCCACGGAAATCACATGCAATTGCTCGCCCTGGGCGTTAACTACCCGGTATACTATTTCAGATTCATCCTCGTCCAATTCGTCTAAATGGACCATGTCTTCGGTGGCTTCTGTTATAGCTTTGTTAATCGTTGCTTCGAGTATGGCGGCCACTTCCTCCATCGCAGCTTCGACGTGTGATTGAACTGCCTCATCTCCGTCGCGAATGCCGTATTCGTCTGATTCGGGTTCATAGGCGTTTTTCTTATAGCTTTTGCGAGAATGGGTTTGACTTTCGACCACAGTGATGCCGACAAAGCAGATTATAGCCAAACCTAAAATCAACCTAGAGTAGCGCATTATTAATCCACCTCTGAATAGGATGTGGGAGAGAGCGATATTACCAGATTAATTTAAGGTCGGGGCAATTTCGATCCTAATAGATATTTGTAGCCGATCTAAGGATGGTCTGAACAGTTGAAAGCTGGCAATTTAATATGATGCTACTCTAGGGGCCATAAAGTAAATCTTCTGCAATGAGTGAGAGCATGAGATTAGTGCTGTATTGCGGCTTGCTACTTATATTTAAAGAGGTTTCAGGGGGCAATCTATGTCAGAAAGTACCCCAAAGAATACAGACCTAGGGATAAGGGAATGAGTATTAGCCGGTGGGCTGGAATGGTGGGTGGAGAATTGATAAAGACCGCAGAAGAGAGCTGAGAGGTTATCTATGAAAGGTGTTGTCTACCTGGGAGAGAGTGAAGTTGAGGTTCGCGATTTTCCCCGGCCTGAACCCGGACCGGGACAGGTGGTCATTCAGTCAATCATCGCAGGCCTTTGCGGCAGCGATCTGCATAAATACCACTCACCTCGTGAATGGGCGCGAAGCCGGGAGGGGATGATCTCGGGTCATGAACCGACCGGTATCGTCGCCGAGGTCGGACTCAATGTAGAATGGCCCGCGGTCGGGGACCGGGTCTGTGTGTACCACCGTCTGGGGTGCGGCCGCTGTATGGATTGCCGGTCGGGCTATGCGGCTTTTTGCGATCAGGGAAGCGGGGCATTTGGGCGAACACAGGACGGTTCACATGCCGACTTCATGTTGACCGAAGCTCGATACTGTCTGCCTTTGCCCGATGAAATATCTTTTCCAGTTGCTACCCAGTTGGCCTGTACGGCCGGTACAGCCTTTGCCGCACTGCGCAAAATTCCGGCTCATTCTGGAGATACGCTGGTGGTATTTGGCCTGGGCCCGGTCGGTTTATCCGGTCTTTTGCTGGGAATGGGAATGGGCTACCGTGGGATCGGTATTGATACTCATCCTTATCGCGTTGAATTGGCTCGGAGAGTCGGAGGGGGAATCGTCATCCAGTCCGGCAAAGAAGATCCTCTAAGCGCAATCCGCGATTTGACCGGAGGGCGGGGCGTTGGAGGGGTATTGGAGTGTTCGGGCAGTCCGGTCGCCCGCCGACAAGCTGCCGAGGTCGCCAGCCGCGGGGCTACGGTCGTCTACGTCGGAGGTGGTCACCCAGATTTGGCGGTTGGGTTCCAGGATTTATTAGCCAAAGACCTCATTGTCCGTGGCAATTCAGTTTTCTCTATGAGTTCGTACTTCGAAGCGATAAATTTTCTCCGCAGCAATTCAGTTCCTCTCGACAGAATCATTACTCACCGCTTTAGGGTCGAGGAGGCCGTAGAAGCTTTTTCGCTTTTCGATACTGGAGAGACCGGCAAGGTTATTTTTACTTGGGATGAATAGAAGCTAAGGATCAATTATGCGAATATACCACACTTATAGTGAACTCCTCGAGCATGTCACGGCGATGGATCTTCCTCTTCGGGAACTCGGCCATTGTCCTGATGGTTCACCGATTATCTGTGTTCGCTCCGGCGGCGATAAACAACCTGGAATTGTCATTAGTGCTGGGAGTCATTCGACTGAACACGCAGGAGTAAGTGCCGCGGTCGAATTGATTGAGGCACTGGACACCGAGCATCGGGTTTATGTCATTCCGACTCGCGACCCGATCGGCCTGAATGGGTTCGCTTATGCACTGAGCCTTGGGCTGGGCGAGTTGCCGGCCTTTGATACCTATGCGGAACTAGAAGCTATCTTGCGCAGCAAGGGTGAAGTCTGTCACGAGGAGGAGGGGCTGATTTTGGCGCTCATTGGAGAGTACGGGTTTACCGCTAGCCGTTCAGGTGAGGGTCAGAGTTGTGCTCAATACTCTGCCTATCTGCGACTCCAGGACTTGGAAAAATCCCAACCTCAAATTCTTGCTCCTTTCCGAGGGCGCCGGATCTTTATGGCTCCGGGCCAGGCTGGTATCGAGGGTTCGGGTAATTTCGGTCGAGCGTATACGCTCATAATAAGTCCAGAAGGAGAGGTACTGCATATCAATCGATTCCACGATACGGCATGGGCGCCGGTCGAAGCCAGGTGCGCTAGGGATCTGCTCACAGCAGTTCAACCCGGCATAGCTTTCGATATTCACGAATCTCAGTTGATGGGAGACAAATACTGGCTTTCAGCCAGACATATGCAGGATGAAGAGGATGAAGAATGGGAGCTGAAAATCGCCCATGTTGTTATCCAGGCCATTGCCGAATCTGGGGCGACCCTTGCTGAAGATATAGATGTCCTCGGCGTCCCAATCGAAGAGACGTGGTTTACTCGCAGTGAGCGTGGGGTTTACTGGCTCGACTCGAAGATACGAGGTGAGGGCTTAAATCTTGCCGATTTCGTGGCTCGGAACTACGCCCTTTCTTTTGGCACAGAAATGGGTATGTATGGTTCTTTCGCCGGTCGAGTAGAATTGGGTATGCTGACCGTTCAAAAAGCAGTAAGCGCATTTGAGGAACGGTATAGGTAATCCATCAATCTGGGGATAGTTTATCGCCATGAATATCGAAGAGGTTTTCTCCCAATTTAAAGTGCCACCTCAGGAATTTGGCCCGATTCCTTTCTGGTTCTGGAACGACGACCTAGAAGAAGGCGAACTAGTGCGCCAATTGCGCGAATTCCACCGGGCTGGTTTCGGTGGGGTGCTCATTCACCCCCGGATCGGACTGTCCCATCGTGTGGGCTATCTTAGCGAAGAATATTTCCGCCTGGTGCGTCTTGTCGTTGATGAAGCGGCCAGGTTGGATATGAAGATCTTGCTTTATGACGAGGGATCCTATCCATCGGGTTCGGCCAAAGGGGGAGTCGTGGCCGAAAACCCCGATTATGCCAGCAAAGCCATCGGCTTGTGGACTCGCGATATCGAAGGGCCATTCACCGGTTTTTGGCGTCCGAATACGGGACGAGCCTTGCTCGATCGCCACGTGTGTACGCTGGTCGGTCGGGTCGATAATCGCGATTGTATTGAGCCGGATAGCGTTGAGATCATAGATCCGGAGCCTCGGGATATATTCCGGATTGAGGTCGCGGGTGGGAAGTGGAAAGTTATGAGCGTCTGGCAGACGTATAGCGGAGGACAGATCCGCGGGGTCCATCCCGAAGAGGAGAGTGACCACGCAACCGCTCCCGCAGCCGGAGATATTCTCAATCCCGAGGCCGTCGCCTGCTTTATGCGGTTGACCCACGAGCGTTATTACGAACATCTCCAGGATCATTTTGCTACTACGATCATCGGGCTCTTTACCGACGAACCAGGCGTTTTCGGCAAAGGATTGCGAAGGCCTGCAAAGGGCAAGCCCTTTACTACGGGTTTCATCGATTGGCTTGCCGACCGTTGGGGTGAAGACCCCCGGCCCTGGTTGCCTGCCCTCTGGATCGACTACGGCGAGGACACGGATTTTTTTCGCCGTCGCTACTCCGCTGCGGTGCAGGCCCGTCTGCACGAAGTTTTTTATCGCGCCCAGTCGCAATGGTGCCACGATCGGGGTATCGCCCTGACCGGCCATCCGGCAAAAAGCAACGAATTGAGTGCATTGCGCTATTTTCAGTTGCCTGGTCAGGATATGGTCTGGCGCTATATCACCCCCGGTAACGATTCCGGCCGGGTGGGCCCCCATTCGTTGGCGGCCAAAGTCGCAACAAGTGCAGCCCGGATCGCGGGACGGGAACGCATTCTCACCGAGGTTTGTGGGGCTTATGGTTGGCAGCTTTCGCTTGATGAGATTAAGTGGCTGTACGACTGGCACCTCAGCAGAGGAAACAACCTGATCAATCCCCACGCTTGCTTTTATTCGATCCGAGGTCGCCGCGCCTGGGAAAGTGAGCCCGATTTAGGGCTGCACAATCCATTCTGGCGCTATATGCCCCAGATAAACACCTATACCGCTCGGCTCAGCTGGTTGATGTCGGGGGGTAAGCAGGTCTGTGAGGTGGCGATTCTTGGCGATGGTAACGATCTACCCTGGGAAGCGGCACGTCGACTTAGCGAATCGCAGATCGACTTTCTCTTCGTTGATGATGAAGCGCTTGGTCAGGCCTGCATCGATCGAGATAAACTAGTCGTTGGGGAACAGTCCTACGCCGTTCTGATCGTGGAGGGCGACCCGATTCTCGGAGGCGGGACCAGGGATATAATTGATGAATTTGGGGCCAACGGTGGGCTGGTGCTGCACTACCTGGACGAGTTGGACCTGGTGGCGGTGATCGATGAATGCATCACTCGTGATCTGCTCGCAGATCCACCAGAAGCCGACTTGCGCTCGATCCACTTTCTTCGCGATGGGTTGGATTTTTTTCTGCTTTTCAACGAGGGCGAAGAACAACTCGCAACGACCCTTGTCCTGGCCTCCTCAGGTCATATTGAACGATGGAATCCGCTCACGGGTTTGAAGCAACCGATTGAGGCTAGAGCTAAAGATGATTCCCTTGAAATCGATCTGAAATTAGAGCGTCGTGAAAGCTCTATAATCGTGGTCGATGGCTGCCGATCTTATGAGGCCCCGCCAGCATCCGATAGCCGGGCGGAAATGGTGCCATTAGAAGTTCAATGGGAGGTTTGCGGCGAAAGTGGCAACTCTCTGGCAATCCCGGTGCCCGGCGATTGGGCACTTCACTCGGGGTTGGAGCTTTTCAGCGGAACGCTTTGCTACCGTGCCGAAATCGAGATCCCTCAGGCAGATGAAGTCGGCTTGGATCTCGGCAGAGTTGGTGATATTGCCGAGGTATTTCTCGATACTCATCGAGTCGGATCGTGTCTGTGGGCGCCTTACCGGGTCAGTTTGGGTAAGAATATCGAACCTGGGCTCCACCGAGTGGAAGTCTTAGTCACAAATTCTGCGGCTAATGAGTTTGAAGGGCTACAAATGCCTTCTGGGCTTTTAGGGCCATTTAAGCTTATCTTATATAATCAAAGCTGATTCCCTTTCTCGATTATCGAACGTGGAATGTGGCTTGGGCGAAAATTTCAAACTGGAGTATCTGAATTGAAAATAGTTGCTGCAGCTGCTTTTGTGCTGGTGCTTCTGGGGGTGTCAAGCCTATTTATAGAAGATGCACCGAATGAGCGAATCGCTCGATTGAAAAAGTTGACGGTGCCGGACAATGGCGCCGAACTTTTCGCTTTCATGCTGCGAGAAATTCCCGAAGTTGTCAAAGAAATCCCCTGTTCCTGCTGCAGCGAAGTTCTGGCGGGCTGCTATCAAGGAGCTTGTCCGCCATCGTGACAGCCTTGCAATGAGGAAGGCCGTGATGCCTTCGCGTGGTTTATTGCAGGCAAGGAAATAGAAGAGATTAAGCGTTTGATAGAAGACAAATACTTCTGATCTGGAAAGTTGTCCCCGAACTCGTTTCAAACCTCTGTGTCAGCGATAAGCTCGTCGTCTTATGAGAGAATTGGGTAAAGCCGGGCTGGGTTGTGGGTGCGTGCAAATCGCGTCATCTTCGAATATCTGTTGGCCTACAAAGCGATGGAACGAGCAGAGTTTAACACCGCTTGGGCCGAAGCATCCAGGCTGGCAAGTCGGATGGACGATGTATTGAAACCGGCCAAGGCTATGAGTCGGTTCTACTGGGATATCAGCACCGAGCCCAAACCCAGGGTTGGCCAGGCACACGGCTACTATTGGATGTCGACATACCGATCAGTGCTGCCGGCAAGCCTGCAAAGATCCACTGTATGACGGCGGAGATCGAGGCATGGGTTTGGGTGAATGGAAAATTCATTGGACATCGCCCCAATCTCGAGGCTTATATCCGTCCCTCCAAAATTGATATGGATTTTGGTGATGCACTAATTCCCGGCAAGCAGAACAAGATCGCCGTGCGTCCACACACCAATATGCAACCCGCACAAATGGCAGCTGGTTTAGCTTCACACATTTTCATTTATTCGCCGTATCCAGTCTTCGAAAGTGGCCGGGTCGATTCCGATCGAGTACCAGGATAAGATTTCCGATTGTTTCTTTACCACCAAAGAGTTAGGTAGAGCAACCGGGCAGGGTTTGAGTATTGTTTGAGACGTAGTAGTCATTAAGCACTAGGGCAGGTTCAGATTCACATCTGAACCAGGTTCGAGTACGGAGTTCGCCCTCGTAGCCCGATCGAGGCAGATTCGTATCCCTGGCTGACGCGAACTCATTAGCTGAGACAATTTCACGACAGCAATATCAAAATAGCAGCACTCATTAACTCAATTCTCAACCATAGGAATCCCATTTTGGCAGACCCAAATGGAAGTGAATTGCTTCAATGCCAACTCGATATAGCGAATTCTATTACGGATAGCGATCCTAATCCGATGTTGAGTATGGATTTGGATGGGCGGTTGGTCTACGCCAACTCTGCCGGTGTGGACCTCGCCAAATCCTGGGGTATAGAAATTGGATCTGCGATGCCATCGGCATTGGTGGTAAACGCGATACCAAACCAGGTAGTGGCCCTGGAGATCCCTGTCGGGGCCCGGACATATTCTTTTCGCGTCGTGTCTATGCCGGAGTTTGAACGCATCCATGTCTATGCGACCGATGTGACGGCCACGGTGTCGATCGCAAAATTTCCAGAGGAAAATCCGAATCCAATTTTAAGGGCCAATACCGAAGGTCGCGTAATCTATGCTAATTCAGCGGCCCGAAGTATCATGGAGTCCTGGGGGATTGAAATTGGTTCTTTAGTACCGGACGAATTGATAAGACATGCACGAAATCCAACGGAATCACAATTAAAGATGGACTGTGGACCACTCACTTTCTCATTCCGGGTAGTACTCGTACCGGAATTGGACTTTATCAATATCTATGGAACCGATGTGACGGCGATCAAAACGCTGACCGAATTCCCAGACCAGAACCCCAATCCGGTACTCAGGACCGATATGGGGGGTACGCTTCTATATGCGAATCCTGCAGCGGCATACATCCTGCAGCAATGGGATATAGATATTAGCGACCAAATCCCGGATGGGGTGGTCATGTCTGCGGAGCATGAATTGGTCGATGATCTGGAAATCGAAGTGGGGTCCCGAACTTATATCTTTAACATGGCGGCAGTTCCTGCCTTTGAATTTATCAACATATACGGAACGGATATTTCCGCTGCAAGAGATAACGAAAAAATACTGGCCAAATTGGCAAAATATTTTTCACCACAGGTCTATGAATCAATTTTTTCTGGTGATCTCGAAGTGGAAATACAGACTAAAAGAAAGCGACTGACGGTTTTTTTCTCCGATATCCAGGGATTTAGTCAAGTTACTGAACAGCTTGAACCCGAAGCCTTGACTGAGCTAATCACAGAGTATTTAACCGTTATGACGGATATCGCTTTTAAGTATGGGGGCACCGTCGACAAGTACATCGGGGATGCTATAATGGTCTTTTTTGGCGATCCGGAGTCGGCTGGAATCAAAGAGGATGCTCTGGCCTGCATCCGCATGGCGATTGAAATGAAGGCCAGCATGTACGCGATCCAAAATCTTTGGAAGAGTAGGGGCATTTCTCAGCCGCTAGATATTCGCATAGGCATCCATACCGATATTTGCACCGTTGGCAACTTCGGGTCCAACGATCGATTGGATTATACGACCATCGGCAACGGTGTCAATCTGGCTTCTAGGCTCGAATCGAGTGCCAAGCCCAATCAGATACTTATTTCAGGGGATACCTATCTGCTTATCAAGGATGAGATCGATTGCATTGATTTAGAACCGATACGAGTCAAAAACATGACGCATCCCATTCAGGTTTATGAAGTCCGAAACGACCAGAAAATGAATGCTACTATTATGGAAATAGATGAAACCAAAGACGGTTTTTCGCTTTTTATCGATCCTGGAGTCATAAAGAATGTTGATAAAAAACGCGAAGCACTCGAGCGTGCGATAGCGATACTTAACCGAATGGGCTAAAAAGACCATCCATTGGCTCTGCGCTAAATTATTTTCAAGCTGTTTATCCAATTATCGGAACTAGGCGAAACGTTGACCTGGCGCAGATTGTTTTTTCGCGAGGACTAGGGATTTACCGAAGAGGATTTTGATGAAAAGGATCGTCGTTACTGGTGCTAAAGGTGGTACTGGACCGAGTATTGTATCGGTGTTGCGGGAGCATGGCTGTGATGTCATCGGCGTCGACCTTCACCCCTGGACCGAAGAGGATGGTCTGGATTACGTCCAGCTAGATCTCCGCGATGCTGCTGGGGTCAATGATGTTTTCGCCAATGCAGATGGGGTGGTCCATTTCGGAAGCCCTCCCGGAGATGCCTGGCTATCGGCCACGGAGGCATTTCACCAGGTTGCAAGTGCTGGTTTCAATGTCTTCCAAGCGTCCTGCAATCTAGGGATTAAACGGATCGCTTGGGCCTCGAGTATCGAAGCCTATGGTAATTTCAAAGATCATCCACAACTGCCGGCAACCGAGCAAAGCCCCACCGCTCCGCCTGGGATTTACGGTAGTGCAAAAATATTGCTAGAGCGCTTGGCGGCGGACTATTGTCGTTGGCACGATATGTCTATAGCTGGATTCAGGCTTTCGCGCATCATTTACGATAATGAGGTTGGTCGCGCGAAAATGCGGTGGTTGGTCGAAGATGAAGGGCTGGGGGGTGACTGTCTCTGGTCCTATATCGATGCCCGTGATGTTGGTAGAGCCTGCCTTGCCTGGCTGGAATCGGACCATAGGGGGGCGGAGGTCTTCAACCTCGCGGCAAGAAATGTGCATCAGGAAAGGGCAAGTATAGAGCTCCTGGAAACATACGGATATGCCCATCTTGATCGGCCGAAACTGAGCTCGACGGATCAAACGCCCTTTGCCACGGATAAAATACGCGCTCTATTGGGTTGGCGAGAAGAGTACGACTGGCGGGATATTCTCGCTAGCTGATTTGAGATTATTCCCGCTCTCCAACTAATGCGGCAGCAGCGTAGATTTCAGGGCGCGTTTCTGCTGCCGTAAAAGCGCCAGAGCGTCGGGCTTGATCAAGGGTCGTGCGGGATATCTCAGTCACGGTCATCCCTTCGCCGCAGAGATGTTCATCGATCAGTGCGCCCTGCGGATCGACGGCAAGTGAAAAGCCGGGGAATTGAGCATTTCCACTATGACCGGCCTGGTTGGCGTAAAATATATAGAGGGCATTGTCGACGGCGCGGGCAGGCATCAGCTGCATGGCTAAGTTCTTGTGCATAGTTATCTGACTCTGTTGGTCGCCTTCAGGTCCTGGATGGCCTCCGCTTCCTCCGACTGCGAGAAGAAAGAAATCGGCGCCGTGTTGAGCAGCAGTGCGAAATATCTCGGGGAAGCGCAGATCATAGCAGATTCCCACCCCAAAGGTCCAACCCTGCGAGCGTACGATCGGTAATAGATCGCCGGAAACAAACCATTCTTTCTCTACAGCGTTGGGCAAATGTAGTTTGGTAAAGGTGGCCAAGTGGCCCTGAGGACCAATTATCAGGGCATTGTTGGCGAAAAGGTCTCCGGCTGATTCGATCGTTCCTACGACCACCGTCATTTCCAATTCGCTGGTGAGCGACTCGAGCCAGGGCAAAGATTCTGCTTCCGCAGCACGGACGATTTTTCGCGCATCGGCAAAGGAGAGATCGGACTTATTGAGCGAACCCGTGATACATTCCTCGGGGAATAGGGCAAAATCTGCACCCTCCGAGCGGGCGAGATGACACCACTTTGAGACGGCCGCAAGGTTGGTCCTGAAGTCGCCCATCTCGCTGTGCATCGCCACGGCAGCGATCCGAGTCGTCGATCCGGTCATGGGGAGCCTTTCAATTTTAGGGTTTGGAAGGGTATTATTTTTTTGAGCCGAGGGGCTCAACGCCCAAGGGGCTTTGGGCCTATCCATTGCTCGAAAATATTATGCGGCTAAGCAAGGGTCTGCGAGAAGGTGGAAGACGATCGCCCAAAGAGTTCCAGAGGGTAGGAGAATCAAGGGGCGATGTCAATAGACGCAGTGTTCTGGCATCCTACTACAGAGATAGCTCTATTGAATGTCAGTCAAACGGGTTCGCTTGAGATGTGGTTTGAACTCGTTAGTTGACGACCA
Source organism: uncultured Gemmatimonadaceae bacterium (assembly GCA_964520345.1). Lineage (GTDB taxonomy): Bacteria > Latescibacterota > UBA2968 > UBA8231 > UBA8231. The sequence continues at coordinate 34,108 of CAZFMY010000032.1, forward strand.
CAATCGCCACCGCTATAATTGCGAGGAAAATCCTACCCGCAGATCTCGCAGTGGATCATAACGCCATTCCCCTGCGGTCTCGGTAAAGTTCGTGCGTCCGGCAAGGCCGGAGCAAAACACACTCCCTAGGAGGATCTATGATAACTCGTATGATTTTGACCCTTATTTTGTTTGCCGGATTGAGCGGAGTTGCTGGGGCAGAGCCATTGGCGTGGAAAAAGGGTACAGGTTGGGGTTGGGTTTGGGGAGAGGACGATCAGGTCGGGGCGTTGAACGAGATAACCTCGGCCAGCGTTTTAAAGGCGCTTTCATCGGTGGAGCAGGGGGAGATTCGCGATCTGGGTATTCTCTACAATCGCGAGTCCTATAAGTGGCCAGGGCACTCACCGGGTGAGATCATCACCTTTCGTTCCCCCGAAGGGCTTAATCGACAAAGAGATTTGCCCGGTCTCTTTGGTGAAGTCAACTCATCCGGAACCCTTTTTCATTCCTGTGCGCTCTTCATCAACGATAATGTAGCCACACAGATCGACGGGCTGGCTCATGTAGTAACGGGTGAAGATCACCACTGGTACAATGGTTTTACCGAAGCGGAGTGGGGTGGCGACTGGGGGGTCCGTAAAGCCGGGGCAGAGACGATACCACCGATTATAGCCCGTGGCGTACTGATCGACGTGGCTGGTTTCAAAGGGCTCGACGCCTTGCCCTCGAAGTACACCATTACCCCGGAGGATCTTCAGGGCGCGCTGGAGAAACAGGGCACTGAATTGCAATTTGGCGATGTGGTACTGATCCGCACCGGGGCTTTGCGCTATTGGGGGGAGACTGGGGCCGATCATGCGAAGTTGGACGAGCATGATTCGGCAGGGATTCAGCTGCCGGCAGCCAAATGGCTGGTGGAGGAAAAAGGGGCGATCATGATCGGTTCGGATACTTCGGGCCTGGAACAGTATACCGGTGAATTGCCGGAGGGCACCACCAGTTTTGTACCCGTCCACACTTATTTGCTGATTGAACAGGGAGTGCACATTGGTGAGTTCCACTATTTGGAAGATCTGGCCCGGGATCAGGTCTACGAATTTGTCTATATTGCGGTGACTAACAAGATCAAGGGCAGTACGGCCGGGTTTACGATGCGGCCGCTCGCCGTCTATTAGATTCCGGGTGGGCGAATAAACCGTTTAAAACAATTGCAGTGCAGCAGCGGTCGTTTCGCTAAATGGGGACTCCTGGCATCGAGCGATCTCAATATTCAAAAGGACTCAGGTCGCTCTCGGAGATTTCGAGGCCGAAGCCGGGGCTAGAAGCAGGGACCATGCGGCTGTTTTTCGGGACCGGGCAACCGGGCAGGCGCACGGCCTCTTCTGGTGGTACTCCAGGTGCCGATGCCACGAAGCATTCGGTCCAGGGGATGGCCGGCAGGGCGTAACAGGCATGCTGGCCATAGGGGGTATTGCCGCCGCCGTGGGGAATGACGGAAATCCCCGCTGCTTCGGCTATCGCGCAAATTTTGACAATAGCACTCAGTCCGCCGACCCAGTGGATATCGGGTTGAAAAATATCCACTAGATGACGGCTGGCAGCATGATGAAAGGGAACTGTGGTATACCAGTGTTCTCCAGTAGCCAGGGTTTGCCAGGGTAGGCGCTGGCGGACTTGGGCATGGGCGTCGAAATCTTCTGAACGCAGCATTTCTTCGATCCACTTTAATTTGTAGGGGCGTAAGCCTTCGGCAAGGCGCACAGCATATTCGATATCAAAGGCCATCCAGCAATCCAACATCAATTCAACTCTGGGGCCGATTTCCTCCCGGGTTTGTGCGACTAATTCGATGTTTTTCGCCAAGCCATCGACCCCATCGGCAGGGCCATAGGGACAGGGCAATTTAGTGGCCTCGAAGCCGAGTTCCATATACCAGTCGGTGTCGGCGCCGGTGGAATAGCAGAACAACTCCTCGCGCGCCGGACCGCCGAGTAGTTCATACACGGGGCGATCGAGTATTTTGCCTTTGAGATCCCAGAGTGCTAGATCGATGGCGCTGATCGCGTAGGAATGGAGTCCGGTAGCCCCGAAGGGAGCCCCCATCCGCGACATCATATCGTAGCACTTTTCGGTGGCCAGGCAATTCTCGCCTATGAGCCGTGGTCCCAGATAGTCGTCGATCAACGCGGCGACGGGGCGGCCATGATTGGCAGTGGAAAAACCCCAGGTGCCGTCCTCGGCTTCAATAACACAACCGAAATCTCCCCAAGGAGGTGTCCAGGATGGCCGGTACTCCGCATAGCGCGGATAGCGAGTCATAGGGTTGGCAACGGGCCCGCTCTCAACCCAGGAGGGGCGTCGGGCGGTTTGGTACTCGATTTGCGAGGGTTTGGCCAGTGGGCCGGTTTCGGGAAGATTCAGTTGTACGGCGCGAATCGATTTGATTTTCATGGGCAGCAGGTCCATGGTGAGAGGGGGTGTGAAGGGTAATTGAGGTCGAGAGGAATCGAATACGAGCGTATCATTTTAACTTGTTCATAGATGAAATTGGCAATATTAATGGACTCAAATCGAGAAATCAACTAGGGTAGAAACGCTGCAAATAGAGTCAGGTGCTAGTCCTGGCGTTATTTTGGTCTATATTAGCGCCGGAATGCCCCATCAATCAAGGGAAAAAACTTGACCGAAGGGGGGCGGGCGCTAACGAAATGCGATGAATTCAAAAATAGTATGTATACAGAAGGTTTTATGATTGGTGATATCACTTCGGTTATTGGGGAGGAGGCCCTATGGCAAAAATAGTAATTATCGGGGCGGGAAGCGGTTTCGGAAGCCGGCTCTCGATAGATATACTCGCGCGTGCGTCGTTGCGAGACTCGACGGTCGCTCTTTGCGACACTCACGCGGGTCGCTTGACCCAGGTCCGCGATTATGTACAGCGAGCGATCGATGGGCATAAACTTCCGGGTAAGGTCTTGGCCAGTTGCGAGCGGGAAGAGTTGTTGCCCGATGCCGATTGTGTAGTGACGGCTGTATCAGTTGGAGGAGCTGCCTACTGGGGGCAACCTTATAAGGCAGAAGTTGAGATTCCGCTGAAATATGGAATTCATCAAACGGTGGCTGATACCATAGGTATTGGGGGGGTATTCCGCTTCCTTCGTAGCGCCGATGTTCATTTGGGTTTTGCCAAGGATATGGAGCGGCTCTGCCCCGATGCGCTGATGTTGAATTATACCAATCCAATGTGCATGTTGACCTGGTTGCACTCGGTGGGATCGTCGATTGAGAATGTCGGTCTCTGTCATAGTGTGCAGGGCACGACAAAGAAATTGGCAAAGGGCGTCGGTGTGGATTACGAGGATATAAGTTACCTCGTTGCCGGAATCAATCACCAGGCCTGGGTGCTCAGACTGAGGAAGGGTAAAGAGGATCTCTATCCAAAATTGCGCGAAATTGTGGATTGCGATTCAGACTTCGTCAATGATCGGGTCCGGGTGGAGATGATGAAGCAGTTTGGGTATTTCGTCACCGAAAGTACCCGACATAATGCTGAGTACTTGCCGTATTTTCAGCGTAATCGGGCATTGCGCGAATACTATGGATTGCCAGATCGAGAGCCGGTGTCGATGGAGAATAACCGCAAGCGCGAATGGATGAAGGATTCGGGAGTGGATGGCGAAAGCTCTGCCGATATACCACCGCTGGTCGAGTCGCACGAATATGCGTCGATGATTATCGAAGCGCGGTTGACTGGGACCCCTTTCGCCTTTAATGGAAATGTGATGAATCATGGTTCGATCACCAATCTGCCCGAACGCTCCTGCGTCGAGGTGCCTTGTCTGGCAGATAGGGAAGGCGTCCATCCGACTTTTGTTGGAGAATTACCACCTCAGTGTGCTGCATTGAATATGACCAATATCGCGGTACAGGAGCTGGCAGTGCGCGCTGCTCTGGACCGCGACAAGGAAGCGGCCTTCCACGCCTGTGCTTTAGATCCCTTGACGGCTGCAACGGTTTCGTTGCCAGATATTCGCAAAATCTTCGAGGAATTATGGGAGGCAGAAGGGGACCGGTTGAGCTATTTCGGAGCGTGAGAGTCCAGGGTCTGGATGGATGGATTGAGTGTATCTCCCAGACTCCAGGGGGCTTTACTATTGCATGAAAAAATGAGCAAAAATCTCATGGGTGAAAATTCCTATCATAGAGCCTTGGATCTTTCGATTGGGGCAGAGGTTCCGTCCCCTCGAGCTACGATCCCGTTGCAGCGCCTCGAAGAGCTGGTTTCGCAAGAGGCCAGTGGAGCGTATTCACCGCAGCGCGTGATAAGCCCGACCATGAAGACGGTGGTCAGAAGAGAACACCCGCTGGGGCCGTGCTACCAGGAGGCCGAGACCTATACCTTTCTAATCCACTCGATGAAGTTTGCCCGACTCACCAAGTTGGACAATGATCGTTTGGTCCTTATCGCCACAGGTTGTATGGATCCATCGCCAATCGCGGAACGAACCTGTTTTATTCTCTTCTCCGACGATGAGGGAACCACGTGGACTCAACCGCACGAAATTCATCGCGGTCCGGAGCGACCCGAGCCGATCAATCTCGGGGGAAAACGGTTGATGATTCTGCCTTCGGACGATCCCGGGTTTATGTGTTTCAGCGACAATGGGGGCTATGATTGGGGTGATAGGATCCCATTTCCTACGCTGCCCGATGGACGCGTAACGCCTCGTCATGGCACCGTGCTGGTTGAAGGAGAAGTTCTTTCGGGAATCTTCATGGCAGCGGAGAGCCCAGATGCTTCAGGGTGGGAGGCGGGATCGTTGATTCGGCGCAGTCGCGATGGGGGTCACACTTGGACGGAGGGGATCTGGCTGCCGCGAGAATGGCAGGTCTCCGAAGGCTCTCTGGCCCGTGCAAAAGATGGCGCTCTGGTGGCAGCGCTGCGTACGGCACAGGCTCCCGGCATGCCCACTTATTGCGATCACTGGCGTCGCATCACAAGTGCGAGATCGCTCGATGAGGGATTGACCTGGACCGATCACCAAGTCCATTTCGACTACGGCAAGGTGCATGCTGAGTTGCTGACCTTGAAAAATGGCGATCTCTTGATGACTTATGCCGTACGGATGGGCGAATTAGAAGGGGAAATGTATCACGGCGTTGAGGCAGTGCTCAGTCGTGATTGCGGTAGAACCTGGGATTGGGACCGTCGTTTTGTCCTCTATCGTTGGGCCATGCATCAGTCGGTGCACAGCCCAGTATCGGTAGAGCTTGCCGATGGTCGTATCCTCACCATTTTTCTCTACCATTACGACGCCCCGTGGTTCAAAGGAAGCTTTAATTCGGCAGTACTGGGCATCACCAGTGTGGTTATCTGGTCGCTGCAGACCTGAATGAAGAAATCCGGGAATCCAGTATCTCGTCCTGGCTCTTGTCGGTAGGGAAGCTTGGAAGAGTCTGCTCAGGCACAGGAAAGCGCGTGAATAGGATCGTCTGCCTTCCAGACGACTTCCCAGCTTTGGCCAAGGTCGGCACTGGAATAAAGCGTTGGTCCAACAGCGCACCAAGCCTTTCCCTCAGCATCAAATCCGATCTGGAAGGTATCGATATTGTCCTGGGTATGGGACGGAAAGCCGTTCTCAACGTGCGACCAATTGAGTCCTGCGTCGTCCGAACGATAGAGTGCACACTGCGTTTCGCCGTGGGGGCCGTTGCTAATTGATGCCAGCAGACAATCAGGGTCCTGCTGATGGACTGCAAGAGCCCGGCCATAGCGAGCGTTCATACCGGTACTGCGGTGTTCCCATGTAGAACCCCGGTCGGGGCTGATATACACGGCATCGGCCGTGTTGGCATAGACTCTTTCGGGGGCGAGTGAACTTGTTGCAACTTGATGTACATCTTCGTGCAATTGGGGCTCTACGGGAGTCCAGGATGCTCCTCTGTCGGGCGAACGCATGATGCTGCCGACGTGGATGTCTGCATAAATCCAGTCTCCCGATAGGGCTAAAGAGCGGACCGCAGGTGGCCCACCCCATGGCGTGTACCAATTGGCGCGGCAGGGCAATTCTGCAAATTGATTAAGTCGCTGTGCGGGGTCTCCACTATTCTCAAAGTGGTATAGTTGGCCTTCTCCGCTGCCCAAAAGCAGATCTAGTGGGTCTTCGCAAAGTATCAGCAATGAGTCGATCGATTCTTCTATGCCGGTTTGGAGATACCGTATGGTCTGATTGATAACAACGATTTCTCCATTGTTGAGTGCTGCAACGCCTAGGATATCGCCCTCGGCTAGGGCGGTGATTGAAACACCTTCGACTAATAGGTGGGGTTTGTTGGCGAAGGAGTATAACGCATGTTCACTCGCAATGAGCATGATTCCCTCCAAGCATAAAAGGTTTTCCTGGCTTCACTTGGAAATTAGAAGCTCCATCGATTGAATGTTGGTTATAGCGCATCTCGGTTATTGATTTCGTTGGCTAGATGAGGTGTGAAGATGGACCATTAATTTTATCAAGGTGGGGTGCTTGGAGTAGGATTCGGAGGCTCGGGGAATCTCTGGTTTTTCTTGACAAATTCCAACAATTCAGCTGGACTCATATGTCTCAAGCTACGCAGTGCGATTCTATAGCCCTCACCGTATATCGGATCGGTACTGCGCTCTTTTAAGTGGATTAGATAGTCGCTCCAGGATCCGGGATTGTTGACCAGCCATAAATGAGCAAATAACTCGCATATTCCTTCTTCGACTTGAAGTGGTAATTTGGGAAAATGTTGCTGGAATAACCATACATGGCCCAGTTCATGGGCATAGGTCGCGGCGAAGGATTCGGCGGGTAATCCATGTAACATGAGGATCGCGGCGATCTCGCGTTTTACCACCTCTCCATCAAGGGTCTCGATCGCCATTTGGGTGGTCCCGCTTATTCGCTCCCCGTGTGTTCCCGCTTGTGTTAATTCCCGTTGGTCGACTAAACGTAGAGGGAATGAATCTTGAGCTAGGGTAAAACCCAAATCCGCCATTTTAGTGGCCACTTTTCGGGCCAAGGATTCTGCAGCACGCAGACTGTCTATACCTGTGCGACGACACAGGTTACACATAGTGCGGCCATCTTCGAAGCGGACTCCGTTATTGGTAAGATGCTCAGAAACAAGGCGGCCGCAACCGTAGCATTGCTGGAGTTCCTCGTTGTGATGCTGGCAGAATTCTTCCTCCCAGAAATTGGTCAGATAGTGATCGCTTACCGGAGCCAGGCATATCTTGCATTGGGGATTGAAGGTTTTAGCGGAACAGGCTTCGTGGTAAGGGTGCCCCTCTTTTTCGACGAATTTGGCCCCAACGATAGGGCGTTGACATGTGGCACAGACAAAGTGATGAAGGTGCCATTTTTTTTCTAACGCGGTGAGGTAGCGGCCCTCTATGGGTTGATCGCAGCCGGCGCATTTGGGTGCGTATTGGTCGAGGTAGCAATGCTGGTGATAGGGACGTCCCCCATATTGGACGAAGGATTCACCCTGCAGATTCAGTTCACAGATTTCACAGACGAAGTGTTCGGGATGCCAGACTTTGCCCATTGCTTGAAGGTATCCGCGTTGTACCCCTTTTCCGCAGCTTGCGCATTGGAATGCTTTCTTGGGTACGTTGTCCTCTTGCTCAGTGGCGCCTGCCGTTGCGGGTGATAGCAATGCGTAACCGAGGACTAGTACCCAGGCCTTCATCAGGATGGGAGATAGAAAGGCGTGTTGCAAGCTACCTTCGAGTCTTCGTAGAGGAACAAGAAAGGTTTGGGTCCTTGCTCAATCGTAGGGAGATCAACCCTGGGAACTTGCAAGCGGCCCTTGGGTTAGGGCACCCGAACTGGCCATTGGGTAGCAATTTTAATCCTTTTACAACTCTGAGAATAGGGTTTAGGAGATCTTATGCTATTCGAACTGCGATAGCCTGCGCCGAGGAATCGTTCCATCTTGGAGGGTCCTAAGCACTAAATATAAGAAATAGCTTCGGATAAGCCTAAAGCTGGTTGTTATAGCCAGTCTGAGGGTAAGAACCAACTTTAAGCTCATTCGGGTGGTATTAAATGAACACAGGAACTCAATCGATTAAGGACAATTACAATAAAAATCAGGGGTAAAAATTTAGACAACTTACATCGAAAAAAATCGGTGTGGCTCCCAGAGGGATTCAAATCGATGAGAAACTGTTGCAGGTGATCTTGTGGTTGCGTAAATTTAGATAAGATTGATTCGAGATACCACATTGGAAAGGGCGAGGTACATTTGTTTTTTGTATGGTTTTGCCCTTCGATTTGCGATTTTTATTAATGGACGATTGAGTCATGGAAAAATTTGGAATTGCGCTTTTTTGTATCGTATTGTGTTGTGGGGGGCTGGTCGCAAAAGAAGCCCCTCTCAAAGAGGATATTTCAAACGAGGAAAGTAAATCCTTCTTTGATTTTTTCGAGCATCGGGCTGAGGATTTCACTCTGAAGAATGCATATTTGTGTGCCTCTGCAGTCCAAATGGCCCAAGAGGGAGGGAATAGTCAAGAGATTTTTAGTATGAGTGGTTTTGATAATATAATTGAAGGCGCGGACAACCAGGGGGGACCTCGTGTTGTCCTAGCGGGTAATAAGCGCTTGATCTTGGTTATATTCTATGGCCCTGAACAGGCAAATAGAGCCAAATTGTGGGCTTTTCTACAGGCCGGTCTGACGGGGGATGGATGGGAACTTGATGGGGCCAGAATTCACGACGGATCTGCAGAGGGGCTCAATCAAATTTGGGATCAGTTCGAAATGGATCTTAGAAGTATACGGCGCCAGGGACAGCGGGTTTTTTTAGCCGGGCACGGTCTGGGAGGGTCGCTTGCGGTATTGGCCGCTCATCGACTCGTAGGGGAGTCCGGAATCCCGGTGCGGGGGATCTACACCTTCGGGCAGCCTAGAGTGGGAGACAAAAGTTTTGCCGACAGTTTCGGCGATGTACTCTCGCTGGCAGAAGACGGTAGCCCGCTTTACCGAGTGGTCTACAAAGAAGATATCGTACCGCGTTTGAAGCCTCCTTATGTAGCAACCAAACGGCTGGTTACCGACACGTTAAGTCCCTATGTCCACTTCGGAACTATGCTCTATTTGGAGGGGGATGGTATTCTGCGGACCAACCCCGGCGTTTTAGAAGAGCTCGAAGCCAATTCCTTTGAATTGAAAGAAGAGAAAAACCACCAAATGCAGACCTATCAAAACCTTGTTTACGAATGCCTCGATGACGAAGTCAAAGAGCAAATGCCGCAACCTGTGCGCAGGGGGCGTGCGAAGAAGGTGTTCGGTTATTAATTTGTCGACCTTGCTAAGAGTACTCGCATTTAGCTCACTGGTGTTTGGTGGACAAATCTCGGCGCAATTGCTTGCACCAGAAAAACATCCGAGTCTTCTGTTTACCGCCGATGAGATTCCCCAACTGCGGGAACGGATAGGGCGCGAGCCCTATGCAACATGGTGGCAGACCATAGTCGAACGCATAGAATCGCCCCCTCTTGAATATCGCAACGATCGGGCCAAAGTTCGTCAGGCCAAGAGTCTGGCTTTTGCCTATTTGATCGAAGGTGGGCAAGAACATGCGCGGGAAGCAGTCAAACTCCTTCGCGAGGTGAAATTCCCCCCTCGCGGCGGCGATATGGGTGAGCCGCACCTAGAAGGAGATGTTGTTGGGCTCTATGCGATGGCCTACGATATGTTAGATGAATTCCTCCTTGGGGACCCGGATGCTCGCGAGGATATTCGAGAGATCTTAGCTGAGGAAGCTGACCGGCTTTATCGTGGGGTTAAAATCGATCTGGGATTCATTGATTACCGTTTGCACAATACGCCGCATTTGGATAATTGGCACTTGCGGGTATATGGCGGCCTGGGGTTGGCGGCCTGGGCGCTGGCCGATCATGAGGGGATTGGGGGAATGGGGCCTCGGGATTGGGCCGGTCGGGCATTCGAAATGGTGACCAGGACGCTCGACTTCCAAATAGAGAGCGCGGATGGCGGCTTCGCAGAAGGTCCGTTCTACGCTCGGTATGCCGCAGATCTTTACTTGCCCTATCTCCTGGCCTTGAAAAAAATAACCACCATCGATCTTTTTGCCGATCCCAAGGTCCAGAGGATGCATACTTGGTCTCTCAATCTGCGCCTGCCCAACGGTCGTCGGCCCAATATTGAAGATGGCCATATAGACGATTTCTATGGCCATTACCTGGCCGCCGTAGATCCCAGAGGGTCGGTGCATCGATGGGATTGGGAGAATAACGATTTGGGCCTTTACGTGCTTAAATACTCCGAAATGGATGCCATTTCGTTTTTTGACGATCAGGTCGTTGCCTATTCTCCGGATTGGGGTCCAACAGTTTTTATGCCCGGGGCCGGTGACGCGGTTTTTCGCAGCGATTGGTCGGCCGATGCAACCTATATGCTTCTGAGGGGTGAGCATGGCAGGGCAAGGGAGCGGGGCTTGGGGCATGAACACCCAGATGAAACCAGCTTTATCCTCTACGCCGGCAGGGAAATGCTGGCGCTGGATGCCGGATATATAAACTTTCCCAACCACCACAAGGTCAACCAGGGCAGGAATCACAATCTGGTCCTTATAAATGGCGAGGGACCGCCGCTTTTTTTAGCGGGAGATACCGCTATTGGCGGGGGCAATGATGCCTATCTTGAAAATTTCTATACTACCCCATTTATGGATTACGCTGAAATTCGAGCTCGCTATGCTGAGACCGACCTTCGTCGCAGAGTCATGTTTCCGGGTAAGGAATATTTCGTTGTCGCCGACCAACTGAGTGCGGAGAATGAAAACCACTACGAGTGGCGGTTACACGGCAACGGTGGTGGAACGAGTGGTGGAACCTATGATCGCAGCGATAATATTGCTCGTTGGATTCGTGACCAGGCTGAATTAGTGGTGTTTTTGCCCGAGCGTGAAGGGCGCGTATTCACCGAGCGCGATACTGTGCACTCTTTCTCATATTCGCAAGAATTAACTCATACCGTGTTGCAGGTCCAGGAAAGAGGGTGGGATGCCGAATTCCTGGCCGTATTATTTCCGCGAAGTTTCGACCGCCCGGTTCCTGCCTTTTACCATTTACAAAGCCGTGGAGGGCAGGCGGTAGAGGTTGAAGCGGAGGATTGGCGCGACCGTATCTGGCTTTTAGATTCCGATAGCAATTCAATCGAATTCGAAACGTCAATCGGTACCCTGACGAGCGATGCGCGCATGGGGTTGCTTCGTTATGAGCGCTCTCAATTGCAGGCCTTGACTCTGCAAGAAGTAGAGCATCTGGCTTTGAATGGAGAACCACTCCTCGAGTCGGTTGGACCTGTAGATATTAGTTTGGCTCTTCTAGGAGAGCAGGCAAACGGTTTCGTCCGCGGGAATGAAAATGGATATAAACTCTCCGTTTCCCTTGGTCGGGCGCTATTGGGGGTGCGCTACGGCGGGGCCTCGGTTTCGTTAGACGAGGGGCAGACAACGATCGATCTCAGCGGTGAAGGAGACCTTGTTCTCAATCTGGGACCAGGCCAGGTTACCGCGGTTGTTGATTCGCCAACTCAGCCCGCGAATTTTGAGTTGGTGCCGAATTGGCCGAATCCATTCAATAGCTCTACGCAGATCAGCTATATTCTGGACGAGGGCGGAGAAGTTAGAGTCGATATATATGATCTGCTCGGTCAGCGTGTCAAGTCATTAGTTGCCGGTTATCAAATGAGTGGCAGCTATCAGATTAGTTGGGACGGGCAGGACCAACACGGCAATCGGGTCGGGACCGGTGTATATTTATTGCGCTTGGCTTCGGGTTCGCGATTGGCCTCGCAGAAACTGCTTTTGCTCCATTGAGGACAATAACGAGATTTAACTTCGCTCTGTCGGGATTGGTTTGCTGAACAAATGGAAACGACTATTGGTTGTACCAGCCGTCCCTATAGCCAGTTGAGCTATACCGAGGCCTATGCACGAATTGCAGCAGCTGGGTATTCCGACCTGGCGGTCTTTGCCAACGAGGGAGAGATTCCTGTACGGTCTGATAGTAGTGCTCGGGATGTCGCGGCTGTGCGTGCAGCCGCAGCCGCAGCCGGGGTAAAGCCTTCAATGCTCCTGGGCCGGACAAAACTCGACGGAACTTTGGCTCAGGCTATAGATGACTACCGCCGACTAATCGATCATGCGGCGATGCTCGGAGTGCAGTACCTTCTGGATCTGGGTACTGGTGACCAGGCCTCTTTTGAACTTTATTTCAGGCTCATGCGTGGGGTAGCTTCTTATGCTGAAGAAGCAGGGATCGGGATCAGTATGAAACCTCATGGGGGGATCAGCCTGACCAGTACAAATCTCTTGGAAGCTCATGCGCAGGTCAGTCATCCAGCTTTCGCCATTTGTTGCGACCCGGGCAATATCATCTATTATACGAAAGGGGATCATCGTCCCGAAACCGATATCGATCTGGTTGCGCCATTGGTTTCTACCTTAATCATCAAGGATTGCACCATACTTGACGGCAACCCCGATGTGCTGGTAACCCCGGGTGAGGGCCTGGTCGACTTTCCCGTCATTTTGGCAGCTCTGGACCGAAGGGGATTTTCCGGGCCGAGTTACGTAGAATGTGTTGGCGGTCAGAGCTTGGCGAGTATAGACCGCAATTTATCCTTCGTTCGCGGATTTATCCAGGGTATTCAAATGACTCTATGAGGATAAAAGAGTCGCGATTCAGAGGGCGGTCGCCAATCTAAATTATTCGATTATTTTGCAACCAGGAAGATGAGTGCCATCACTGCTAGTGCCGCTAGGCCTACCAATAGATAAGCACGAGAGGAAGCTCGGTCGTTAAACGGCTTGGCTTTGCGGTGGTGGGAGGTATAATCGCGTGGCCGATGGCGGGTTGGTGCTTTTTTCGGCGTGGCAGAATCTGGTTTGGCCCCATAGAGGGCTTCCATCGCACTATCGGGAAGTGGATCTTGCATGGTCTATTTTGTCTGTAGGAGTTAAAATGGGTCGTTCACTTGCTAATAATACCATTATAAGGCCTATTCCTTAATACTTCAAGGGTCTATTTTCGGATTTCTTGTAAAAAACAGATAAATAATTTATATAGGTTGAGAATTGGCCCAATTTAGCGATTGGGTCTTCATTTTGGTTTTTTTTAAGGCGATTGTACCTTATCGGGTGGCATCGATAGGAAGCATAGTTTCTAAGGTAAAAGCTGCAGCATTTTTATGACCGCCCCCTCCATAAGAACGTGCGATGCTGCCCACATCAGCGGCATCTTCACCCCGAGAACGGAGATTGTAGACGACTTTACTATCGGGGCGAATAAAGAACACAGCGGAAAAAGGGTGGCCATCGGCAAGAGCATTGCCGATTTCGGAGGTTAGAAAGGTTGCATTGGTGATCGGCACTCGGAATTCACTGATCGTGGTCCAGCCGTGGTGCTTGACTCGCGGTCGGATGAGCCGGTGCTGGAAGCGGAGAATAGCCTCTCCCTCGGCAGCCATGATCTTGGGCCCCTTATCCGCAATTTCATCCCAGATTGCAAAGTCTCGGGGATAGGAAGTCAGCGCGGCGTTGACTGCTTTGGAATCGGGCAATTCCCACTTCCATAAGTCCCTGTCCTCCGTATAAGCGACCAGCCAGGGGACATCTTCTGCGCTGAATTGGGATCGGTGATCGAAAAAGTGTTCCCAGGTCATTCGTGCCCCGGATTTGTCTTGAGCAAAGATGCAATAATCGAGTCCCGCCAATTCTTGTTCAGCAGTTGCGTGATGATCGAGTACTAGTAGTGATTGAGCTTGTTCGTACATCTCCATCAGTAAGGGGCGCTCGTAACTGAAGTCTAGAATGACGACGTCGCGATCTCGGGTTGTAGGAGGTTCGGTATTATATTGGACGGCTTTGAAGTCAGATTGCGGATTTACATAGCGACGGTAGATCCATGCGGCACAGAATCCATCGTTACACCCGCCGTGAAACAGGACCAGAGGTCTCATTTTTCTCCCTTTGCTAAAGGATGTGGTATCTGAGACGATACCTTCCTTGACAGGGGTGAGCAGAGCGGTATGTTTTTCAATATATCACCTAGTCGGGGCATCGGAAAGGTTAAAATGGAAGAAATAGAAACTAAGATCAAAGCCTATCTAAATCCCTATTGTCCCTGGAGCCCTGGTGTTTGCAGGGTTCTCGAAAAATTTGGTTTGAAATACGAAGTATTGGACATTAGCAAAGACCGGGATGCCTATGAAGAAATGGTGCGAAAGAGTCGGCAATATTCCTCCCCTTGTGTCGAAATCGATGGCCATATGTTGGCTGATGTGGGCGGAGAAGAAGTCGAAGCGTGGTTGCGAAAAAGTGAAATGGGCTAAGTGAAGCGGTGCGATTGCTGATCGCAAAAAGATCTCAGCGAATTGCAATTGGAGTTTGTATTACCCATATTTCACTTTGATGAGTTGATATGATATTTTTAACGGGTTTGATGATCATTGGTCTAGCTGTGCTGGCTGGAGGACAGGTCTGGCTTGAAACTGGATTAACCTATCTGGCCTGGGGGACCGGCATTGTAGTTTTTTCTTTCTTGGTCTGGCTGGCTCGGAAATGGAATCAAATCAAAAGTAATCCCCGTTTTCTTGGTGAGATCCAAGAGCGTCTCAACGAGGATGAATTCAGGACTTTGATTTCTGGTCGGGATACCTCGCGTGATGAAATCAAAAAGAAGGCTCGGCAGCACAGCGCAAAAACAGCCAACTCCATTCGCTCGATATTGAAGGATGCGAAATCAGAAAAATAGGGCAGGATATTTAAGGGGGGGATAAGACTGCAAATTTAATATGTGGCTATTCTTAGTGGGCGTTCACAGTGGCTATCCATCTGCCTGCAAAATCGAGGTTAAAAGTGCGATATGAAGATCCGGGTCAAAAGTATAGATGAAGTGCGGGATAAGATTCCATTTTTTAGCGATTTATCAAACGATCAAGTGCAATCTCTCATTGATGTAGGCAACCTGATTGAACTTGATGTAGGTCAGACGCTTTGCCATGAAGGAGATACCTCATCGGTATTTTTTATTTTATTGTCGGGTATACTAAAGGTGCGGACGGGAGAGACCTTAATCGGTAAAATTCAAGCAGTAGATGTGGTCGGTGAAATGGGATTTATCACGGGGATGCCGCGTTCCGCTACCCTGGAGGTGGAGCAGGCCGCGCGGCTTATCGCTATTGCCAAAGATGATTTCGACAGCTTGCTAGAGGAAGACGACCACATGGCGGCTATAGTCTATCGTCGATTTGTCGATGTGCTGTGTTATCGATTACGTGAGAGTAATATTCAGTTTGTTAAAACGCACGTCTTGACTATTTGATTTTGCTTGGCTTGAATCAGACTAAGGCCTACTATAAAAGGAAATTTCCCCCTGCCACTTATTGATCAATTTATAGAAAGACAGATGCGCCAATTATGAGCGATAAACAATACAAAGTCAGGGCTTCGTATTGCGATCACCGTGCGAGCGAAGAAGAAATATATCAAGTGCTCACCAAGACTACGAGCGAACTGGATCGCTCGTGGGAAAAACTGGCCAAGGCGCGGCGGATAGTATTGAAATTCAATATGATAAAGTCACGCGAGCGCATCGAGTATTTCGCGGGCCGAAGGCGGGAGTTGGTCGATGATGCAGTTGCCCGTGCGGTTTTGCGCCTATTGCGGGAACGGACATCGGCCGAACTTATCGCCACCGATACATACCCGTACGGCAATGGCCATATAACTCCCGATGATTTCAACTATCGACACATTTTAGAAGACTACGATGTGCGTTATGTCGATTCGAATTTGCCGCCATTTGATATCTATGAGGTTCCAGGTGGTGGATGCATGTTTGATAACTATGTACTCAACGCTATTTTTGCCGAGGCGGATGAAGTCGTTTCTATTGCCAAGATGAAAAACCACGCCTTTATGGGTATTACAATGACCCTGAAAAATCATTTAGTATTACCGCCGAACAAACCACCTAAAGGGCGGACACGTTCGTAATACCATAATATGATAAGGCTTTCCTATGTCTTGCCTGATTTGGGGATGATTACCAGGCCCTGTCTCAATATCGTAGATGCTCTAACCGGGCAGTGGGGTCGAGAGTGGGGGGGAGAAGGCCGGATTTGCAACGCCCTGATCGCAGGGGACCACACTGTGGCGACCGATGTTTGTGGAATGACCCTCATGGGGCACGACCCTCATTCGGATTGGCCCACACCTCCGTTCCGTCGCGACCGCAATCATCTATTGATCGCAGCCGAGCGTGGTTTCGGGACGCTTGACCTGGATGAGATCGACTTCGAGAGCGAGGTTCAGGGGCCGCTTGCCGAATTCGATTCTGTCGCCACTGATGCCGATGAAACCGTAGACAAATGGCGGCGGACGACCTGCGAACAGGGGTTGATTTATCAAGACCAGAAGCGCAAATTGATCGATCGCTATCGGGGGGAGTTTATCTATATGCAGGACGGAGCTGTAGTTTGGAACGGGGATGACCCGGGTAAACTCGGTAGCCGTCGCGATCTGAGTGGCGACAAGAAAGACAGCGCTCTCTGGTTGAAATACGTCGATCCCGAGGAAGTTGAAGGAGAGCGTTTCGAACGCTATGACGAATGTCTACAATTGGCTTCGTAAATAAGCGTTGAAATGGAAGCACTAGGTATTGACATTGGGGGGACGGGAATCAAAGGGGCCCCAGTAGATTCGGCTACGGGTCAATTAGTTGCCAAGCGTTTCCGTTTGCCCACCCCAAATCCTGCGACTCCGGATGCTGTGGCAGAAACCGTGGCCCAAATAGCGGCTCATTTTAAGTGGTGCGGCCCAATTGGCTGCGGGTTCCCTGCTGTCATTCGGGCCGGGGTTGCCCATACTGCTGCCAATGTCGATTCTGGATGGGTCGGGACCGATGCCCAAGCTCTCTTTAGTCGGGTCACCGGATGTCGATGCAAAGTGGCAAATGATGCCGATATTGCTGGACTGGCGGAGATGCGTTTCGGGGCAGGTAAAGGGCGTGATGGCGTCGTGTTAGTCATTACCCTGGGTACAGGGATTGGGACGGCTTTATTCACCGAAGGTCGATTGGTGCCCAATACCGAACTGGGGCATATTGAGCTTAATGGCATGGAGGCGGAGCACTGGGCTGCCGAAAGTGTAAGGGAACGCGAAGAGTTGAGTTGGAAAAAATGGGCACCGCGAGTTGATACCTTCCTTCAAGCGATGCGGGAGTATTTCTGGCCCGAGCTAATTATTGTTGGTGGGGGAGTAAGTAAGAAACACCATAAATTTCTCCCTTTACTCAAAGTTGAAACCGAAGTGGTCCCAGCTATATTGCGCAATCAAGCTGGGATTGTCGGTGGGGCACTGGCTGTTGTTGGAGAGATAGATTAAGTTGCTGGATGCTGTTCTGGCTCGATTAATTAGAGGTGGATTGCTCCGTTGGCGGTAAATTAATAATCGCGTATGGAGAGCTCGGCAGATAAATAGAATTGGCAGAGACTAAACAGTTGCAGGTGAGCTCATAAATCTCAGAAGGAGGTTTTGTTAGCCAATGATCAGGGGAGACAAAGAACTCTACGTGGTTGCTGATCGGGTCTTGATAAGGATCGATGACATGGAGGAACGTACGGCTGTCGGTCTCTATTTACCACCGACAGCACTGGAAAAAGAGAACGTCCAAAGCGGACGAATTGAAGAAGTGGGGCCAGGTATACCGTTATCACCCAAGTCAGATGACGACACACCCTGGAGTGAGGAGGGAGGAGAACAGGTGCGCTATATTGGGCTGCAAGCTAAAAAAGGCGATCACGCCCTTTTCCTACGCAAGGATGCAGTGGAGATCAAGTTCGATGATGAGAAGTTTATCGTCGTGCCTCAGGCTGCGATATTGGTGCTGGTCCGCGATATCGCTTGAGCCCTAATTTTCAGAACGACTATAGCCCGGAATGCTCAAAACATTCCGGGCTATAGTCGTTCTGAATGAAAAGCGGATTTAGAAAAAAGCGCCTTCCTTGAGAAATTCCACTGGTGGTTCTCCACCCCAGCCACGAGTGTAATAGTCCTGCATGGTCAATGCCAGCAAGATACAGAGCCATAAGAAACCTGATACGGCGTAGACACCGACCAACTTAGGGCTGTATTTGACATGCATGAAAAACAAGATGACTAGTGAGGCTTTGATCAGGGCGATGACCAAGGCGATTGGAGTGTTGAGAAAGCCCATATCAATGAAGGCAACAGCCACTGTGAGGGCGGTGCCTAGCATCAGGGCGAAAAAGATCAAAAAGTAAATCTTGAGTGGGACTACATGATGTTCAGACATAGCTAGGCCAGTTTATTACTTAATGGTGACGCCCAATCAAATAGAGCAGAGGAAAGAGAAAGATCCAGACGATATCAACAAAGTGCCAGTAAAGACCACTGATCTCGATCGGGGTAAAATACTGCGCGGAAATCTCATTGCGACGAACTTTGATGATCATCCACAGCATAATGCCGACCCCGATAATCATGTGTAGTGCGTGCATTCCCGTCATAACAAAGTAGAACGAGAAGAAAATTTTTGCGTTGCCTAGGATTACTTCCGGAAAGGCGGGATCGTTCCACTGAAACATGCTGCCCGGAATAAGATGGTGGTGCCACTTGTCGGTATATTCGATGACTTTGACACCAAGAAAGGCACATCCTAGTATGATCGTGCCGATCAGCCAGCCGGTTATCGCACCTGGGCCGCTATTGGTTTGTGCCGCGCGTACCGCGAGCGCCATAGTCAAGCTGCTGGCGATGAGCACTACTGTATTGAATGAACCCCAGAATATATCGAGGTGGTGGGAGCCGGCGGTAAAAGCTTCGATATAGGTATTGCGATATACGGTATAGGCACCAAAGAGACCCCCGAAAAAAAGAATTTCCTGGACGATGAACGCCCACATGCCGAGGGTTGCGGTTTCGTATTGCTGCTCCGCAGTTTCGAACTGATGAAGGTGGTGCAGACTATGAGTGTGGTCGGACAACTTCATCCTCCTTGGATTGTTCGGGTGTCGCTGTCTGGCCGGTTTCTTCTTCGGGCCCGTAGGGATATGCTTCCCAAGTGACTATGGGAATCTCTTCGAAGTTATGGGCGGTCGGGGGTGAGGGGATATCCCATTCGAGTCCCTTGGCTTGGAAGGGATTGGCAGAGGCCTTTTCGCCTTTGAATAAGGACCAGATGAAATAGCCTATTGTCAATATAAAGCCCATCCCTAGGACTGTGGCTCCAGCTGAAGACATGATATTGAGAGCCTGCCATTCTTCGGGGTAGGCATGATAGCGACGAGGCATGCCCATATAACCGAGAACGAATTGCGGTAAAAATGTCAGATTGAACCCTGCGAAGACGAACATAACGCCTAGTTTGGCCGGCCCTTCTGGATACATCCGCCCCGTCATTTTGGGCCACCAGAAATGTAGTCCGCAAAGAAAGGCCATGACCATACCGCCGACCATGACATAATGAAAGTGGGCTACCACGAAATAGGTGTCATGGAGGTGAACATCAGTGCCCAATGTCGATAGGAATAAACCGGTTAGACCGCCGATGGTAAAGAGGCCGATAAAGCCCATGACGTAGAGCATGGGTGAATCCAGCTGTACTGAGCCCTTGTGCAGGGTAAACGACCAATTGAAGATTTTTACGGCGGAAGGAACGGCTACGAAAAAGGTGATAAAGGAGAAGACCAGGCTTGCATATGTAGATTGGCCAGATACGAACATGTGGTGTCCCCAGACTAGGAATCCGAGGATGGCGATGGCCAATGAAGAAAAGGCTACGAAAGAATAGCCGAAGACGCGTTTGCGCGAAAAACAGGCAACAACATCACTGATAACGGCAAACCCGGGAATTATCATGATATATACAGCGGGATGGGAGTAGAACCAGAACATGTGTTGAAAAAGAACTGGATCACCACCGTATTGGGGGTCGAAAATGCCAATATTGAACATGCGCTCAAAGACGACCAACAAGAGCGTGATAGCCACAACTGGCGTGCCCATGACCTGGAGCAAACTGGTGGCGTAATGTCCCCAAATAAAGAGTGGCAAGCGAAACCAGGTCATGCCTGGAGCGCGCATTTTGTGGATCGTGACGATGAAGTTGACGCCGGTGAGTATTGAGGAGAAGCCATTGACGAAAACTCCGACCAGCGCCAGCGAAACAAACGACGTTGCATAGGTGGAACTGTAGGGGGTGTAAAAAGTCCAGCCAGTATCAATGCCCCCCATGATGATGGCCAGCACCGCCAACACGCCGCCGGCGGTATAAAGGTAGTAGCTCAGGAGATTAAGCCGGGGGAATGCCACGTCTCGGGCACCGATTTGGAGGGGAATAAAAAAATTGCCGAGTGCTGCCGGTATGGAAGGGATCAAGAAAAAAAAGATCATCACCACACCGTGCATGGTGAAAAGCTTGTTATAGGTTTCGGCTTGGACCAGATCCCCATCAGCAGTTAATAATTCGAGACGGATCAAGCTGGCAAAAAGGCTTCCCACGAGGAAAAAAGCGGTCATCGTTATCAAATAGAGGATACCGATGCGCTTGTGGTCTAGGGTAAAGAGCCAGGAGTTGATCCCGTATGTCTCGTTGAGATAATTCTTTGGTTCGTCTTTGGCTCTAGCTACGTCGCTCATCGTTGAAATACCTCATTGGGGTTCTATTGTGCGGACTCACTCAGGGATTTTATATACGACACAATCTGTAGCAGCGATTGTTCGCTTATCTGTCCCTCAAATATCGGCATAATCGGTTCGTAACCTTTGACGATTTTGGCTCTGGGCTGGAGTATGGATTCGCGCAGATAGTCTACATCGACTGTGACCTCTTGGCCGTTTTTTAGCTTTTCTTTTTTGTCAAAAATGCCGATCAGCGATGGACCGCGACCGCTTGAAGTCGATTTGTGGCAAGTTTCACAACCCAATTGCTGGAACTGCCGCAGGCCCGCTTCTACCATGGTTTCTCCGCTGCCCGCTGCTCCCATGAGCCAATCGTGGTAGTCGGAGGGTTCCATAACGATGACTTTGCCGATCATACCGGAGTGCTGCGTGCCGCAATACTCGGCGCAAAAAAGATGGAATTCCCCGACTTGAGTCGCTTCGAACCACATGGTCGTATACCGACCCGGCAACACATCCATTTTAACGCGAAAGGCCGGTATGAAGAAGTCGTGCAGCACGTCTTCCGAGGTCATGGTCACTCGCACCGGTTGTCCTTTGGGAACGTGGAGCGTATTGATTTCCCGCTTACCCGACTCGTGCTGGATCTTCCACATCCATTGTTTGCCGACGGCGTAAACTTCCAACGGGTCGGCAGGACTGCGCTGTAAGCGAAAAAAGATGTCGGCACCAACTAGAAACACAAAGAGAGCGAGGAAAAGTGGAATAATAGTCCAGGACAGTTCCAGGGCGAGGTTGCCATGGTTCTGAACCGGTTGTTCATCATCGGAACGTCGCCGGTATTTGATGGCAAAGATAATTACCATGCCAAAAACAAGTAGGCAAAAGACTACTGTTAAGGCGACTAAGAACGCGTATAGTGCATCTACTTGCCAGGCTACTGTAGATGCCTGTGGCGGAAAAAGCGGGAAATCGGACATACTCGTCAAGACTCCAAACTAGTTGTTCTGTGGCTGCTGGAACTCACCCCTGCGCTCCCGCCTGAGCATTACCACGATAAAGGAAGAGAGGGCCAAAACAGTGGCCACTCCGCCGATACGCAGGGAATTGCGAATATAGACACCGTATTTACCGGTCATCGGGTCGTAACTGTAGCAGAGCAAGAGCAATTGGTCTACAGGATTTCCGATGGCCCCGTCAGCTGCTTCAATCAGGCCCCAACGCAAATCGCGGGGGGGGAAATCAATTCCGTAGAAATAGCGGGCGATTTTACCTTCGGGCGTAATAACGATAAGGCCGCTAGCGTGGATATATTGGTCGGTATCTTCGTCGTATTCGTAGCGAAAGCCAACGGTTTCTGCCAATTGCTGAATCTGGTCTTCTGCACCGGTGAGGAAATGCCAGCCGGTCGAGCCATCTCGCCCATGATAATTGGCCATATACTCAGATTTTTTTGCTGCGGCCAGATCTGTCGTCTCTTCGGGATCGATACTCACCGTTAAGACTTCGAATTCGGTGCCGACTCCAAAACTCAGTACGTTCATCGCCCGAAGCAAGCTGGTGAGTACCTGGGTGCAGAGCATTGGACAATCATAATAAGCAAGGGTGAGAACAACAGGCTTTTGCCCAAAATAATGGCGTAGTTTAACTGGTTTACCATTGGAATCGGTAAATTCCAGGTCTAGCGGTAGCTCTTCGCCAAGTTTTTGGTCGATGCCAATGCGTTGTTGTAAGCCTTGGGTATAGCTCTGTGCATGGATCTGATTGACCAGCAAAAGTCCTAGCGCTATCGGGAGCAAGGCGTTATGAATTACTCGCAATATGGGTTTATACCCTGGCATAATTTATTCAGCAGCCTCAGACGATGTAATGAGGGGAACTTGGCCCTGACTAACCAGTTCGATCGCCCGATCGATCGGAATTCGAGTGACTTTAACTTTGGTGTCTACCCAGCCATAGGAATTAAGCGTTTCGGCCTCACTCAAATCCAGGGCTTTCTTTTGTGCTGGAGGATCGACCTGCAACCTTGGTTCGTTGCTGACGATGCGATTCTCTGCGAGCGGTGGCACTGGATCATCCTCAAGAAGGGGTTGATAATAGGCAAAAACTTTGAAGAGGACGATCATACTGACAAAGGATATAGCCATCAGCACTGCGATGGAGATGGCCGAATTGACCAGAGGTTTAATATCTGCATCGGTCGTCTCGTAGCCTGGGTTCTCCGCGGTAATTGGATCTTCAGCCATGGTTGTCTTCGCTGTTGTAGAGGTCTGCAAAGCGGGGATCGTTCTGGGCGATAAGAGGCCGTTTTTTCAATTGCGAGAAGAAAAGCGAAATGAGAAGGCCGCCGATGGCCACTGGAATGACCAAGTCGAGCCAGTGGATAGTGAAACCAGTGCTATGAAAACTCGGGCCATGCTCGGCGGGGATTTTGGTAAAGCTCGGGGCAATGATCCAATAAAGATCGACTATACGCATGAAGATCAGTCCCACGGCAATAGCGCCAAGCAGCTTGGCTTTGCTCTTCATTGTGCTGGAAATTAAGAAGAGAAAGGGAACGGCAAAATGGAATAGAAGCAGGCCATAGCCAAGATATTCCCAACCCGCTTCTAAGCGAGTCATATAATATGTGATCTCTTCGGGGAGATTGGCAGACCAAATAATCAGCAATTGGGAGAATGAAGTGTACGCCCAGAGCATAACACAGGCCAGCATAAAGGTCCCCAAATCTCGCAACCGACCTTCGCTAAGCAAGCCCGCCATTGGTTTATGTTTCGATAACGAGAGGGAGACAAGGTACATAAACCCCCAGGTCATCAAACCCATACCCACAATATAAATGATTCCGAAAATCGTCGAAAACCAATGCGGTTCAAGCGACATCAGCCAATCTATTGATGCCATGGTCGCGGTAAGAAAAAATATGACGATGCCCGGGCCGCTCAATACTTGCATCCGATGGGTGGGATGGGTCGCTAAGGTCTGGTCCTGCTCATGCGACCAACGATTGAGCAGAAAAATGAAAAGACCCCAAATGATGAAGTAGAAAAAGCTTCGCAGAATAAAGAACGGCTCATTGAGATAGGGGGCCTTATGGGAGAGGAATTCGTCGTGTTCGACGACCTCTAAATGCGTCCACTCATACAGGTCGTGCAGACCCAGAAAGAGGATCGGAAGCGAGAGTAGAAACATCAGAGGCAAAGTTCGGGTGCCAGCTTCAAGAAGCCGCCGGATTGAAAAACCCCATGTTCCGCCACCGACCTGGTGAATCATCAGGATGCCCAAACTACCCAGGGGCAGGCCGATCCAAAAAGTAAAGGCTAGCAGGTAGGAGCGAAAAAATTGCTCCTGGGCACTCGGATCGAAAAAATATCCAGCAACGGCGGGGATCATAAAGATAATTCCCACGATAAGAGCGCGCCGTTGTAGGCTGTCTATATAGGGATGCAGAGCTGCGGACTCTTGGGTGATCGACTCGTTCATTGA